>NZ_JBHUFR010000008.1:132157-531095 GCF_042680985.1 Paraburkholderia dipogonis
GCCGCTTGCCGCAAGCGGCGCGGAACCCGGCGCCGGCAGCATCGGCGGCTGCGGCAATGCGCGCGGCCCGGCCACTGCGGCGGAAGCCGACGGCGCAACCGCGGGTTGTTCGGGCACAACAGCCGGCGGCCGACGCGTCGTCCCGCGCTGCACCACCGGCGCCTCCGGCTTAGCGGGCGATCCCGCGAACAGATTCTGGAACCAATCGCGCAACCTGCCTGAGCGCTCGGCGAACCAGCCCGGCGCCTGGTCGGTGGCGAATTTGACGCGGCTGTCGACCAGCCTCGAACGCTGCGCGCGCTGGAAGAAATCGCCGACGATCGGCAGCGCGCTGTGCGCCCCCTGCCCCCAATAGTCGCTGCGCAAGGTCACGCGGCTGTCGTTGAAGCCGACCCACGCGCCCGCCACGAGCTGCGGATGAATCAGGATGAACCAGCCGTCCGCGTTGCCCTGCGTCGTGCCCGTCTTGCCCGCGACGTCGCCGCGCACGCCGAAGCGGCTGCGAATGCTCGAGCCCGTGCCGCGGTTCACCACGTCGCGCATGACGTCGATCAACACGCGGTCGGTGTCGGCGGGCAGTTCCTGTTTCGGCGACACCGGCGCGAATTCGGCCAGCACCTCGCCTTTGCGGTTCTCGATACGCGTCACCATCACCGGCTCGACGTAGCCACCGAGGTTGGCGATCGTGCCGTAAGCCGAAACCATTTCCTTCAGCGTGACGGGGCTCGTGCCGAGCGCGAGCGACGGCACCGGGTCCAGTTCGCTGTCGCGCACACCCATTGCGCGAGCGAGGCGCGCGACCTTGTTCGGGCCGACCGTCTCCATCAGTTGCGCGGTGATGCGGTTGCGCGAGTACGCAAGGCCGTCGCGCAGGCTGATCTTGCGTTCGCTCGGCTCGTCCTCGTCGCTCGGACGCCAGACTTCGCCGCCTGCCAGCGGAATTTCCACGGGCTTGTCGACGAAGGTATCGGCGGGCCTCGCGCCCGACTCGAAGGCCGCCGCGTACACGAACGGCTTGAAGGTCGAGCCCGGCTGGCGCCGCGCCTGCTGGACATGGTCGAACGGGTCCTGACTGAAGTCGCGGCTGCCCACCCACGCGCGGATCTGGCCGTTGCGCGGGTCCATCGCAAGAAAGTCGGCCTGCACGCGCGTCTTGGACTCGCATACCGACTTCACGAGATCGCGGTCGGCCGAGACGCGCTTGAGCGCGTCGTCATCGTTCAGACCGGCGTCTTTGGCGGCGCGGTAGTCAGGCGTTTCGCGCAGGAAGGTCTGCAGCAGATCGCGGCCGTTCGAACAGCCCGCGCGGGTGCCCCACGCCGCGTTGGCAATGTTCTGCAACTGGTTGCCCTGCAAGGTCACGGCCTGGGTCGCCATCGTCTGCAGACGCGAATCGATGGTGGTGCGCACCACCAGCCCGTCGGCATACATGTTGTAGTCGTTCCGGTCCGCCCACGACGCCAGCCACTTGCGCAGCTGCTGCGCGAAATGCGGCGCGGGTCCGGGCGGTTCGGTCTGGCGCTCGAAATCGATGCGCAGCGGCCGGCGGCTCAATGTCGCGTAGGCGGCCGGCGTCAGTTTTCCGTACTTGACCAGTTGGCCGAGCACCGTATTGCGCCGCTGCAGCGCCCGTTCGGGGTTCAGCACCGGGTTGTAGTAGCTGTTGCCCTTGAGCATGCCGGTCAGCGTCGCGCTTTCCAGCACATTCAGGTCGGAAGCCGATTTGTCGAAATAGGTGCGCGCCGCCATCTCGATGCCATAGGCGTTGTAGAGGAACGGCACCGTGTTCAGATATGTCTCGAGAATCTCGTCCTTGCTGTAGAGCGCCTCGATCTTGAAGGCCGTGATCGCTTCCTTCAGCTTGCGCGTGAGCGTCGGCGCGCGGCCGATTTCGTCGGGATAGAGATTGCGGGCGAGTTGTTGGGTGATAGTCGAGCCGCCCTGCCGGTCGCCGGAAAACGTATGCAGCGCGGCGGAGGCCGTGCGCCGCCAGTCGAGGCCCCAATGCTGGTAGAAGCGGTGATCTTCGGTGGCGATCAGCGCATTCACCACGTTCGGCGAGATGTCCTTGAGCTTGACCCACTCGCGGTTGGACGGCTTGAATTCGGCCAGCAGCTTGCCGTCCGCCGACAGGATCTGCGCCGGCTGCTCGATCTTGGCCTTGCGGATATCGCCGATGCCCGGTGTGAACGGAATCAGGATCAGCACGTACAGCGCCAACAGCAGCGGAAGCGCCGCGCAAGCCTTCAGCACGCCACGACGCGTAGGATGGCGCAGGTGCCACAGCGCCTGGGCAATGAGCGGGTTGGCGAGGGTCAGCCCTTTATCGAGGGCCGCCAGAAATGAGGGGATGAGGCGCTTCACACTAGCCAATCGTCGGACGGGAAAGGCGCAATCCTACCAAGTTGCGCGGCAGCGGCCGATTTTTTGCCCGCGGCGCGGGGCCGGCGTGCCGCCGGAAGCCAAACCGGCGCGGCACGCCCGCAACCATCGCGGCCCATTGCGCGGCCCACTATAATGTCGCCAATTCCGACAAGAGGTGCTTCATGATCATCAAACCGCGCGTGCGTGGCTTCATCTGCGTTTCCACCCATCCGACCGGCTGCGAAGCCAACGTCCGCGAACAGATCGACTACGTCAAGGCGCGCGGCCCCATCGCCAACGGCCCGAAGAAGGTGCTTGTGATCGGCGCATCCACGGGCTACGGCCTCGCCGCCCGCATCAGCGCGGCGTTCGGCTCGGACGCCGCCACGCTCGGCGTGTTCTTCGAGCGCGCCGGCAGCGAAACCAAGGCCGGCACGGCCGGCTGGTACAACACCGCCGCCTTCGAGAAATTCGCCACGGAGAAAGGCCTGTACGCGACCAGCATCAACGGCGACGCGTTCTCCGATGAAGTCAAAGCGCGCACCATCGAAGTCATCAAGCGCGATCTGGGTCAGGTCGATCTGGTCGTCTACAGCCTCGCCGCGCCCAAGCGCACGCATCCGAAGAGCGGCGAAGTGTTCAGCTCGACCTTGAAGCCGGTCGGCAAGGCAGTGACTCTGCGCGGCATCGACACGGACAAGGAAGTGATCAAGGAAACCGTGCTCGAACCCGCCACCCAGAAAGAAATCGACGATACCGTCGCGGTGATGGGCGGCGAAGACTGGCAGATGTGGATCGACGCCCTGCTCGAAGCCGGCGTGCTCGCCGACGGCGCGAAGACCACGGCGTTCACCTATCTCGGCGAGAAGATCACGCACGACATTTACTGGAACGGTTCGATCGGCGCGGCCAAGAAAGACCTCGACCAGAAAGTGCTGGGCATTCGCGAGAAGCTGGCGGCCAAGGGCGGCGACGCGCGCGTCTCGGTGCTGAAAGCGGTCGTCACGCAAGCGAGTTCCGCGATCCCGATGATGCCGCTGTATCTGTCGCTGCTCTTCAAGGTCATGAAGGAGAAAGGCACGCACGAAGGCTGCATCGAGCAGGTCTACGGCCTGTACAAAGACAGCCTGTACGGCACGGCGCCGCACATCGACGAAGAAGGCCGTCTGCGCGCGGACTACAAGGAGCTCGACCCCGAAGTGCAGAACCGCGTGCAGGAACTGTGGACGCAGGTGACCAACGACAATATCTACGAACTCACCGACTTCAGCGGCTACAAGACGGATTTCCTGCGTCTGTTCGGCTTCGAGATCGCGGGCGTGGATTACGAAGCGGACGTCAATCCGGACGTGCAGATTCCGAAGCTCGTGCAGGTTTGATAAAGCGCGGGGCCTTGGGTGGCCCCGCTGCGCACTTGCTCCCGTTATATCGCGTTGCTGCCGTCCACTCTTCTTGACTGCGCCACGTAGCCGTCCACCGCGCGCATCACGCGCGTTTCCAGCGCGGCGGCGTCACGCTCGTCGCGCTCGCCCGCCTGATCGACCATGCCGCGCACGATCGCCAGCAGATCGCGCGCGACCCGATCCACATCGTCTAGCTCAGGCACCTGAGTCTTCTCCGTCAACGCGCTGACCAGCGCCGCATGAATCGTGTCGGCGATGCGCTGATTGCGCTCGTCCACCGGCAAGCGGCGCTCCTCCATATCGATGATGCGCGCCAGCACCGGCCTGCGCATCTGATGCGCGACGGAGGCGCGCACCATCGCTTGCACGCAGTCGCGCGAGTTCTCCAGTAGCGACGCCGCCTCGACGTCCGCCACCAGTTGCGCGGTTTCGCGTTCGATCAACGCCACGGTCAGCGCATCGCGATTCGGAAAGTATTGATAGAGCGAGCCGATGCTGACGCCGGCCCGTTCCGCAACCGCGTTGGTCGTGTAGCCCTCGAGTCCGCGCGTCTCCAGAATGCGAGCCGCCGCTTCGAGCACGGTCTCGACAGTTTGCGCCGAACGCCGCTGAAGCGGCGCTTTACGGGGCTTCAGACGTTGCGTGGAAGCGGATTTGGCCATGCCGGGAATGCGAGTTTTAAATGTGAGTGTTCGCTCGTATTGGCTACGCGAAGAACGACGAGCGCGGCGCGCTGACGGCGGCTTGAACCGCGCCGACTGCGCCCGTTACGCGGTCGCGCTGGACCTCAGCAAGGAAACGCCGCCTGAAGCGAACGGAGAATCGCGAGGCCGATCGGAAAATCATCGGACAGGCCCGGGTGGTTGGTGAAGAACGTGTCGAGCAACGGATAGACGTTCTGGTTGCCGATAGCGAGATTTGGCGGCGGGCAGAAGAGTGCCGGCTTCTTCTTCGACACCAGTTCGCCGTTCGCCCAGCCGAACGCGTTGATCGTGCCGGTAATGTACGCGGCGTAGATCGAGTTGTTATCGGCATGCGCCCATTGTTTGTACTGCGCGGCCGTCATCTCGGCGCTCGCATTCAGAGTGAAACACGCGGCCAGCAACGCCAGCGCAACTTTCGATACCCGCATGGTGGAACCTTCAATCGGTGTCGCAAAAGTGGCCATTGTAGGCGAGTCGAGGCGCGCCGCGCAGCAGCGCGCGCATGGGCGGGAATCCGTAAGCATCGCGTACGGATTGTTGTAAGCCGCGCGGCGGTTTGCGCAAGCGTTACGGCGTACCGTTGCGGCAATACAACCGGTAGCCTTCGCGCGTGGCGAGCCGCGCCATATACGCGTCAACCGCCGGCAAATCGCCGTGTTGCAGCGGCGTTTCCAGCCAGCGGTTGATGGACAGCGCGAGCGGAATGTCCGCGAGCGAAAATGCGTCTCCGGCGATGAACGCGCCGGTCTTTTGCAACCGGTCTTCGATCATGGCCATATGCCTTGCCCAGTTCGCGCACGACTGCTCGATCTGCCGCCGATCCTGGTGTGCCGGAGATTGCCGGACCAGCGCCAGAAAGGCGTAACTCCAGGAGCGGTTCAACTCGGTCGCCTGCCAGTCGATCCATTGATCGCAGCGGGCGCGCTCGCGTGGCTCAACCGGATATAACCACTCGCCGTGATAGCGGCCGGCCAGATAGCGGATGATCGAGTTCGACTCCCACAGCACGAACTCGCCGTCCTTGATGACGGGGACCATTGCATTGGGATTCAGCGCGAGAAATTCCGGCACGCCGGTCGCGCGAAATCCCGAACCCCAGTCTTCCTGTTCGAATGGAAGCGCGAGTTCCGCACAGGTCCACAAGACTTTGCGGACATTGATGGACGAGGTCTTGCCGAGTATTTTTAGCATGGGTTCAAAGCGTATCGACGGCTCGATGGAACGGACAGGCACAGTTCGCGCCGTGCGCGCCGGGCCAGCCCCGCTCAATGCGACGCGACGAAGATCGACCCCGGCGCGGGCGGAGGCACGGAGAAGGATTTGCGCATCCGCTCCGCCTCTTCGATGGGACTGCGGCCGAACAGGCGCTTGAATTCGCGGCTGAATTGCGAGGCGCTTTCATAGCCCACCTGCACGCACGCGTGCGCCGCCGTCACCTCGTTTCTCACCATCAGCAGGCGCGCCTGATGAAGCCGCGTCGACTTCAGATATTGCATCGGCGACGTACGCGTCACCGCCTTGAAGTGCGAGTGGAAGCTGGGCACGCTCATGTTCGCTTCCAGCGCGAGCTGCCCGATGTCGAGCGGTTCGCGATAACACGCGTGAATCTTGCGGATCACTTTGGCGATCCGGGCGAACTGGCCTTGCGCGGTCAGCGCGGCGCGCATCGATCCCCCCTGCTCGCCGGTCAACACGTGGAAGTAGATTTCGCGCACCAGCGCCGGGCCTAGCAGTTCCGCTTCCAGCGGCACGCTCATCGCTTCCAGAAAGCGCAACACGGTGGCGCTCAGTTTCGCGTCGAGCGGCGTCGACATCATGCCGCGCGGTTCGGCCGGCACGCCCGCGTCCCGCTCGTCGAGTTGCAGCATCAGATCGGCGGCCAGCTTGAAGTCGAGACGGAAATAGATGGCGAGCAAGGGCTCGGCCTCGCTGGCTTCGGTTTCCATCGAGAATGGCACCGGCACCGAGACCGCCAGATAGTGCTGCGCGTCGTACACATAGACCGTCTCGCCGAGAAAGCCCCGCTTGCGTCCCTGACAGACGATCACCACGCCCGGGTCGTACAGCACCGGCGTGCGGCTAAGCGGGCGGTTCGAACGCAGAAAGCGCACGTCGGGCAGCACGGTGAGGTTGTAGCCTTCCAGCGGCGCGAGATTTTCGAGCAAGGCCACCATGCGTTGCCGCGCGCCCGGATCCTGATGCTTGTGCTTCATTCCGGTCACTGTCTCCATGGCTAGGCAGATTGCAATGTGCCATCGCCGCGCCGGAAAATCCATCCGTTCATAGGATTAGGCAATCAATGCAGACGTCCCGGCATTCGCGCCCGGCCCTGCTGCTCCTACCATTCAGTTCTGGGCTGTTGCCGTCGATGCCACGCGTTTTCACCCGAAAGCGCCATGTGATGACGGACTCAATCAAGGAGTGGATCACCATGAGCAAAACGTTTCTGATCACCGGCGTGAGTTCCGGCTTCGGCCGCGCGTTCGCACAGGCGGCGCTCGACGCGGGACATACCGTCGTCGGCACGGTGCGCAATGAGGCGGCGTGCGCTGCGTTCACGGCCTTGGCCGCCGAACGTGCGCACGCGGTCGTGCTCGACGTCACGGATTTCGAGGCGATCGCGCCCGCCGTCGCCGCGATCGCCCAAACGGTCGGCCCGATCGACGTGCTCGTGAACAACGCCGGCTACGGTCACGAAGGCACGCTGGAGGAATCTCCGCTCGACGATCTGCGCCGTCAATTCGACGTCAACGTGTTCGGCGCGGTCGCGGTGATCAAGGCCGTGCTGCCCGCCATGCGCGAGCGGCGCTCGGGCCACATCGTCAACATCACGTCGATGGGCGGTTTCATCACGATGCCCGGCATTGCGTACTACTGTGGCAGCAAATTCGCGCTCGAAGGCATCACCGACGCGCTCGCCAAAGAAGTAGCCGGCTTCGGCATCAAGGTCACGGCCGTCGCCCCCGGCTCGTTCCGCACGGATTGGGCCGGCCGCTCGATGGTCCGCGCGGGCCGCAGCATCGCCGACTATGACGCCCTGTTCGACCCGATCCGCGAAGCACGCGAGGCGAAGAGCGGCAAGCAGGCGGGCGATCCGCGCAAAGCGGCGCAGGTGCTGCTGGAAATCGTCGCGGCAAACAATCCGCCGGTGCATCTGCTGCTCGGCAACGATGCGCTCGACCTGGTGAAAACGAAGCTGGCGGCGCTCAACGAGGAAATCGAACAGTGGGAAACGCTGTCACGCTCGACTGACTTCGCCTGAAACAAAAGAGACGCTGCCGAGCTTGCAAAATTGTGAGGCGCGCGCGGGTTTCATCCGGTTTTACAAAACGCGCAAGCCGTGTCATGATTTGATCAAATCCCACAATACAAAAAAATCCAGCTTTTCCGAACAGGCGGCTCAGCGCGCTCCGTTGTCGAAAGCGCCTCGTGCCGCTGTCACCAACCGACTGGAGTCAACCTTGCAAAGCAATCTGCGTGGCGATCTGCGCGAATTCCTGGAGCATCACCGGATCCATGAAGTGGAGTGCGTGATACCGGACATGACCGGCGTCGCGCGCGGCAAGATCGTGCCGAAGAACCTGTTTCTCTCGGAAGGCAAGATGCACATGTCGAATGCGCTGCTGATGATCACCGTCAACGGCGAATTCGCGAATTTCGAGCGCTTTGTCGGGCCGAGCGATCCGGACATGGTCTGCATTCCCGATCCGAACACCGTGCGGCTGGTGCCGTGGGCGATCGAACAGGTTGCCGTGGTGATTCACGATTGCGTCGGGCTGGACGGCGAGCCGATCGGCATCTCGCCGCGAGCGGTGTTGCGCCGCGTGCTGCGGCTTTACGAAGCGCGAGGCTGGCGCCCGGTGGTGGCGCCCGAGATGGAGTTCTATCTGATCGCGCAGAACAAGAATCCGCATGAACCGCTGCGCCCGCCGCTCGGCCGCGCGGGGCGCCACGAAGCCGGACGCCAGTCGTTTTCGATCGACGCGGTCAACGAATTCGATCCGTTCTTCCAGGACCTGTCGCGCTTTTGCGAAATGACCCAGCTCGGCGTCGAAACGCTCGTGCACGAAGTCGGCGCCGGGCAAATGGAGATCAACTTTTCGCACGGCGACGCGCTCGATCTCGCCGACCGCGTGTTCCTGTTCAAGCGCGCGGTGCGCGAAACGGCCTTCCGCCACGGCATTTTCGCCACCTTCATGGCCAAACCGATGGAGCACGAACCGGGCAGCGCGATGCATATTCATCAAAGCATCGTCGATCGGGAAAGCGGGCTGAACATTTTTTCGCTGCCGGACGGCTCGGCGAGCCCGCTGTTTTTCAACTATATCGGCGGCCTGCAGAAGTACATGCCGCAAGCCATGCCCATGTTCGCGCCGTACGTGAACTCCTACCGGCGCCTGTCGCGCTTCACGGCCGCACCGATCAACGTGCGCTGGGGTTACGACAACCGCACCTGCGGAATCCGCGTGCCGAACTCCGGGCCGGACGGGCGGCGGCTCGAAAACCGCGTGCCGGGCGTCGACGTGAACCCGTATCTCGCCATGGCGGCCACCCTCGCCTGCGGCTATCTCGGCATGGTGGAACAGCAGGAAGCGTCGGCGCCGATGATCGAAAGCGCCTACGACCTCGAATACGAGTTGCCGCGCGGTCTCGAAGACGCCCTCAAGGCGCTGTCGAAATGCGGCGAACTCGCCGAGGTGCTCGGCGACAGCTTCGTGCAGGCGTATTGCGCGGTGAAGGAAAAGGAATTCGAGACCTTCTCGCAAGGCATTACCGCGTGGGAACGCGAGCATCTGCAACTGCTCGTCTGAGCGCGGACCACGGTACGCGAAGCACGGTACTCGAAGCACGGAACACGGAACACGGCAGATAACCCGATTGGAGAGCGAGCAATTGCCATTGGATACCCGTCACGGCATCAACTGGGCGCGCGCGCAGGCGCTTGTCGAGCGTGAACGCCGCGCGTTCGTCGAGGCCATGCCGAAGTCGCGCGCGCTGTCCGAACGCGCGGCGCGCCATCTGCTGTTCGGCGTGCCGCTGCACTGGATGAACGACTGGCCGACGCCCTTCTCGCTGTACGTCGACGAAGCGCGCGGTGCCGCGTTTACCGACGTGGACGGCCACCGCTACGCCGACTTCTGCCTCGGCGACACCGGCGCGATGTTCGGCCATTCGCCGGCGCCGGTCGCACGGGCGCTCGCCGAGCAGGCGCAACGCGGCCTCACGACCATGCTGCCGGGCGAAGACGCCGCGTGGGTCGGCGAAGAACTCGCGCGCCGTTTCGGGCTGCCGTACTGGCAATTCGCGATGACCGCGAGCGACGCCAACCGCTTCGCGCTGCGCTGGGCGCGCGCGGCGACCGGGCGCAAGCAGATCGTGATTTTCAACGGCTGCTATCACGGCACCGTGGACGACGTCTTCGTCGATCTGGTCGATGGCCGGCCGCAACAGCGCGACAGTCTGATCGGTCAGGTGCACGACCTGCTCGGCAGCACGCGCGTGATCGAATTCAACAACCTCGCCGCGCTGGAACACGCGCTGAAAGACGGCGACGTGGCCTGCGTGCTCGCCGAACCCGCGATGACCAACATCGGCATGGTATTGCCCGAACCGGACTACTGGCGCGAGGCGCAGGCGCTGCTGCGCCGCTACGGCACGCTGCTCGCCATCGACGAAACGCACACGATCAGTTGCGGCCCCGGCGGCTATACGAAGGCGCACGGGCTCGAACCCGATCTGTTCGTGCTCGGCAAACCGGTCGGCGGCGGCTTTCCGTGCGCCGTGTACGGCTTCAGCGCCGAACTTGCCGCGCGTGCGCAACAGGCCAAGCGCAGTGCGCCGCCGGGACACTCCGGCATCGGCACGACGCTCACCGCGAACATGCTCGCCATGAGCGCGATCCGCGCCACGCTAGCCGAGGTGATGACCGACGCGGCCTACGCGCATATGTTTGCGCTGGCCGGCCGGATCGAGAGCGGACTGCGCGACGCGATTGCACGGCACGGCCTCGCGTGGTGTGTGACGCGTGTCGGCGCGCGCAACGAATTCCAGTTCATGCCGACGCCGCCGCGCAACGGCAGCGAAGCCGGACGCCGGCTCGATCCGGAGCTGGAACTCGTCTTGCACCTTTACTTGCTGAATCGCGGCGTGCTGATCACGCCGTTTCACAACATGATTCTGGTGTGCCCGGACACGTCGGTGGAAGACGTCGACAAACTGGTCGCCGCGTTCGACGCCTGTCTTGGCGAACTGATCTGAGGTCGCGCCGACGCACTGGCTTTTTTACCCCTTTTTCCATGGGGTTTTGCATCGAGCTTTATGAAAACTTCGCGCCATCACACGCTGCAGGACCAGACCTACGACACGCTGCGGCAGTGGCTCACGATCGGGCGCTTCGTGCCCGGCGAGCGTATCAAGATCCGCCACGTCGCCGCCGAACTCGGCGTGGGCGAAATGCCGGTGCGCTCCGCCTTGCAGCGCCTCGCGGCCGAATCGGCGCTCGTCAATGTGCCCAATTGCGGCGTGACGGTGCCGCATCCATCGAAGGAACAGTTCGACGATGTGCTGCGCGTGCGTCTGATCCTCGAAGGCCAGGCGGCCGAACTCGGCGTGCCGCATCTCACGGCGCACGATCTCGATACGCTGGAAAAACTGAACGCGCAAATGGCGCAGGCGTTGCGCAGCGCCGACGCCAAAAGCTATCTCGACGCCAACGAGGCATTCCATCTGATTCTGTACCGGGCGGCCGGCTCGCCGCTCTTGCTGGAGCTGATCGAAACCGTGTGGCTGCAAGTCGGCCCGATTTCAAATCTGCTGTTTGGCGAGGCGCTATTTGCCGATACGCTCAACGACGCGCACGACGATCTGCTGACTGCCGCGAAAGCGCGCGATGCGGCCGGCGTGCGGCGGGCGATCGAGCGCGATCTGAATCATGCGGCGATATGTTTGCGCGAGCAGTGCCTGTGAACGCGCGACGGGTAATCCGACAAATTCGCGGGCCTGGCGGCAATGAGATTGCAAGCGCTTGAGCACGAGGCAATCACTTGATGATGTGTGTGCGCAAGCGAACACCAGAACGCTAATCCGCCAACCTCTTATCCGCCAGAGCGGTCTGACAATCGGCAATGACTTGCCGAACGAGCCGGGCCTGAGGATCGAGTTCATCGGTATCGAGAATCTCCTCGACCGCATCTCTCGCCCAGTCCGCCTCGACAAACTGCGCGTGGCGCCGTGCGATCTCCACCGCGGTAGCGCTCAATTTGGCGATCGTCAGCCAGTCGGCCTCCCGCGCCCGGCGGTCGAGCCACTTGTGCGCGGCCTGCACGTGGAACGCCGCGTCCGGCCAGTCCTCATTCAGGTAGTAAGCGCCAAGACTCCCGCATGTGAGCCAGCACAACAGCTCCAGACGGTCCCGTGGACTCAGATGATGGCGTACATCACTCATGGCGACGCTCGCTGCGGTGGATTGCGTTCCGGTGAGGACGGCGTGTCGCCGGCCCCCGCTTCGATAGAACAATATCACGCAGAATTCAAGCGCGGCAATTCCTGAGTACCCTGGCGGTGCGGCGCCAAAGCGGCACGGCAACCCGCTTGCGGGCCGCACCGCGCCTCGCTCGCGAGCCGGCGCCGCTAGCGGGTAGCGACGATGAACAGGCGCGGAAACGGCAGCAGCACCGTGCCGTCGGCGAGCGCCGGATAAGCCGCGGCGATCGCCTCGCGGTACCGCCCGAGGAAAGCGGCTTGCTCCGCGTCGTCGAGTTCGGCGAGGAACGGCCGCAGCGCGCTGCCCTTGAACCATTCGACCACCGCGTCCGCGCCACCCGCGAGCGGGTGATGGTAGACGGTGCGCCACACGTCGACCCGCGCGCACAGCGGGTCGAGCAAGGCGTAATACCACTGTGCGCCGTAGCGCATGGTGCGCTCGACGCCTTTGAGTTTCTGCGCCCACGGGCCGTCGGCGGCAATCTCGCGCAGCAGAAGGTGCGCGGGTTCGTCGAGGTTATCCGGCATCTGCACCGCAAGGCTGCCGCCCGGCGCGAGCTTGCCGACGAGCGACGGAAACAGCCGCTCGTGGTCGGGGACCCACTGCAATACCGCGTTGGCGAGAATCAGGTCGTAGGGTCCGGGTGCGTCCCACGTGGCGATGTCGCTCACGTCGAAGCGGAATTGCGGCAGACGCTGGCGGGCCGCCGCGATCATGTCGGGCGAACTGTCCATGCCGCTGACCGCCGCGCCCGGCACGCGCGCCGCGAGTGTCTCGGTCGAGTTGCCCGGGCCGCAGCCGATATCCACCGCTGTCTTCACATCCGCCGGCGGCACGGCGGCCAGCAGATCCCTGACAGGACGCGTGCGCTCGTTTTCGAACAACACGTACTGCTTCGCGTGCCAATCCTTGTTCGACATAATCTGGGACTCCTTGTATTCGAGGTGGCCGGATCGGTGATGGCCGGTCTGAACTGCGCGGCATTCCAACCGATCCAATTCGCCCATTCTCGGCGGCACGACGTGCGGAGTAAAATGAATTTATCACTCCGATTCCTCAATTTTACTGATGAAAATCGACACACTCGGCGTTCAGGCGTTCGTCGCCATTGCGGATCGCGGCAGCTTCCAGAGCGCCGCCGATTCGCTGCACGTCACGCAAACGGCCATTACGCAGCGTCTGCGCAAGCTCGAAACCTATCTCGGCGTCACGCTAATCGAACGGACCACGCGCTCCATGGCGCTCACCGAAATCGGAGAAGGTTTTCTGCCGCAAGCGCGCCGCTTGCTCGGCGAACTCGCCGATGCGCTGGTCGAAATCCGCGAGACGGGCGTGGCACGCCGCGGCGATGTGTCCATCGCCTGCGTGCCGACGGTCGGCGTGCAGTATCTGCCGCGTATCCTGCAGGCGTATTCGGCGCGCTATCCGCATAACCGCATCAGGATTCTCGATCACGCGTCGTCCGCGGTGGAAGCAGCCGTGCTGCGTCGGGAAGTCGAATTCGGCATCAATATCGCGGGCGAGCATCATCCCGATCTGGCGAGCGTGCCGCTCACGGAGGACCGCTATGTTCTGATTTGCCACGAGGATCATCCATTGGCGAAGCGGCGTCGCATCGCCTGGCAGCAATTGCAATCGTATCCGCTGATCTTTGCCGGCGAAGTGAGCGGCAACCGTGCGTTACTGGACGTCGCGCTGGAGCCGAGCCAACTGGCCCTGCGCTCGTTCTACGAAGTGCAGCGCAGTTCCACGGCCGTCGGGCTGGTCGCGCAGGGTGTGGGCGCGGCGGTGGTGCCGGCGCTTGCATTGCAGAAAGGCGCGTATCCGACGGTGCGGATCGTCGAACTCACACAGCCGGCCGTGTCGCGCACGCTCGTGCTCGTGGCGCGCAAGACCGCGCAGTTGTCGCCTGCCGCGCAGGCGCTCTACGACATGATCCTCGAGCAGGCGACGTTCAAAGCGTGATTTCAAAAGTTGTGGCGCAACCCCACAACCACCGAGACCTGCCGATCGGTATCAGAATTCACCACGTTCGGAATTTGCGCGAGGTTCTCACTCGCGCCGGTCACAGGATCGACCCCTAACCCGGCGCCGGAAGACTTCTGTCCAATCGCCACGGCATAAACAGCGGTGCGTTTCGATAAGCTATACACCGCTCCGAGATTGATCTGATGCACGCGAGTCGAGCTGCTTCCGCTGGGCTTCACATCGTTGAAGATATAGGCAAGCCCAAGCTGAAAATCCGGCGCAAGCGCGTAGGTGGTGTTCAACTCGGCGATATCGAATGAAACATCAGCGCCGGCCGGGCGTGCCGCGCTCGCAAAGTACTGGCTCTGCGACAGCCGCGTGTGCGTATAAGTCACCGCCACGTTCGCCTTGCCGAACGAATACGAGCCCCCTGCTCCAAAGATCCGCACCTTGCTCGCATCCTGCAGCAGACAGTACGACGCGTCCGCGTTCGCGCAACTGAAGTCGCCGATATAGCTGCTCGTACCACCCAGCGCCGCCTGCAATGGCTGATTCAACTCCAGATACCCCGCGCTCAACGACAATGGCCCCTGCGCGTAATTCGCCGCCAGCGCCCAGCCCTTGTTCTGCGAAAAATTCCCCGCTACGCCGCCCAGGCTGAACAATCCTCCAATCGTGAATCCGCCAAAGCTCGGGCTGATGTACTTGATCGAATTGTTGAAGTTGAACGCCTCGTTCAAGTTATCGACGTCGCCGAAATGCGAGCCGTACAGCGTCGCCCAGTTATTACTCGATGCATACGCACCCATGTAATCCGAGAACGGATCGTACTGACGGCCGAACGTCAGCGCGCCATACGTTGCGTTGTTCAGACCGACCCACGCATTGCGATTGAACAGCGTATTCGATTGCAGCATCGCGCCGCTGCCGATCAGAAAGCTGTTCTCCAACGCGAAGTTGACCGTCGTACCGCCGCCGATATCTTCCGTGCCCATCAAGCCCCAGCGCGACGGCACCAGATTGCCGCCTCCGAGTTGATAGTTCGCGTGTCCGTTGGTGCTGCCGTTGGCGAGCGTCGTTTGCTGGTTGCTGGTGTAGATGAGGCCGGCGTCGACCGTGCCGTAAAGCGTCACCGAAGATTGCGCGTGCGCGCCCATCGAAAGGCCGAACGCGGCCAGCGCAAGCGCCGAGCGCTTGACGAAAGTGTCTGCCATGATTGTCGTGTCGAGAAGTGAGGTAGCGGGTTATCGCGCCGGGTTGGCGCGGTTCGCGTGGTGCGCTTTTATTGGCCGAAGCGTGCGTAGATATCCGGGTGCTTCTTGCGCAGGACGAGACCGATCACCACGCCGACCAGCGCCACCGTGAACACGATCCAGGGAAACGATTTGACGATCGGACTATCGGAGCCACTGAGCGCGTCGAGATTGCGCACCAGAATCACGCCGATATACAAGAGGCCGAGGCCACCCACCAGCGGCGCCACGAACGAGTGCCATACGCGCGTGTCCTTGCGCGTCTTGCGGAAGAACGCGATCACCGAAAAACTCGTCACCGCCTGCAACATCACAATGCCGATCGTGCCGAGCGCCGAACTCCAGCTGAACACAATGTTGAACACGTCGCTGCCTGCCGCGATAAAGAGGCCGAGCAACACGCACACGGAAAGCGTCTGCAGGTAGCTCGCCACATACGGCGAACGATATTTTTCATGCACACGGTTGAGGACCTGCGGCAGGATGCCTTCGAGACTCAGCGCATGGATATAACGCACCAGCGTGTTATGAAACGACAGCAGGCTCGCGAAAATACTGCTGAGCAGCAGGAGGCTCATCACCGTCGTGACTGCATTGCCCAGATATTTGCCGGATTGGATGAACCAGAAGTCGCCAGGCTGTTTGGTCGCGACCGTGACCACATCGGCGAGGCCATACGCGCAGACGATGGTCCATGTGACGAAAGCGAAGAACACGAGAATCAGCATTACGGACACGTACGTGGCGCGCGGCACCGTCACCTTCGGATCGCGACATTCCTTGCCGTATATCGCGGTCGCCTCGAAGCCGATGAACGAGGCAAAGGCAAACATCACCGCAATGCCGAGGTGGCCGCTGAACACATGCTGCGGCGTGAACGGTGCGAGCGTAAGCCCGTTCGGTCCGCCGCCATGCACGACGATCGCGATGGCGAGCACCAGTAGAATGCCCAGTTCGAGGCACATCAGCACGCCGAGCAGGCGGCTATTCAGATCGATGCCGCGAATGCCGGTGAATTGCACCACGGCGACGCAGATCAGCGAATACCCGTACCAGGGCAACGCGGTATGCAGGAGCGGCGAGAGAATCACCGTGCAGAAGAAACCAAACAGGCCGTACAGCGCGATCTGGATGAACGTGTACGACATCAGCGCGACGAGCGCGCCCGCCATGCCCAACGGCCGCCCGAGTCCGGCGGTGATGTACGCGTAAAACGCGCCGGCCCGCACCACGTGCCGGCTCATCGAGGCAAAGCCCACGCTGAAAATCAGCAGCACCGCGCCGGCGATCACGAACGCGCCCGGAATGCCCGCGCCGTTGCCCAGGCTGATCGCGGGCGGCACCGCGCCGAGCATGCCGGTCAGCGGCGCGGCCGCCGAAATCACCAGGAATACGATCTGCCATAAGCCCAGCGTATTGCCTTTCAATTCCACGGGGTTCTCCGCGTCGACCGCTCGGGTCGGAGAATAGGGTTCACTCATCGCTGCCTCTGTTGTGTTGGCTAGTCTGGGACTCGCCTGAACCCTGCACTGCTGATCCAGACGCTCGCTTGACCGATCTCCGATGCTTCGGTGTGAGCGCATGGTAGGTAGCTAAAAAATAAAGCGACTTCGCGAACCGCGCCAAATTTTCGATAATTTGCGCCAATGCGGGGAAGCCCGAATGCGGCCGTTTTGAGTGGATATTTAGGAACCTGAACTATTCTCGCGCAATGCTTTCGCTCTGAAAGAAAAGGCAAAACACGTCACGGGTTATTTTTCTTCCAGCTACGCGTGGCGCGCCACAAGACAGTGGCATCCGCGTAACCAACCGCGCGTGCAATCGCCGCATTGGTGAGTTCTTCCCTTTCGAGCAGGCCTTCGACACTGCGCTGCCGTTCCTCTCGCACAATCTGCCGCACGGAAGTGCCCTCTTGCGCAAGGTGCCGCTGCAACGAGCGATGCGAGAGACCCAGATCCTTCGCAATGTCGGCGACGATCAGTTTTTCGCGCGCGAGCCGCCGCGTCACCAGATCGCGAACCTGCTCGGCAATGCTGTGCGGCATCGCATCCCGCGCGATCAGATCGGTGGCGTGGCGCTCCATCATGCGCACCATTTGCGAGTCGGCGCTTTTGAGCGAAGCGTCGAGATCCTGCGGCCGCAAAATCAAGCCGTTGAAAGGCTGTTGAAAGCGCACCGGCACACGAAAGATGCGCGCATATGGTTTGAGATCGGCGGGCGCGGCATGTTCGAAATGCACTTCGACCGGATTCCACGCCGCGCCGCGCACGAGCCGAACCATGTGGCACATGGTCGAGAGACTGTATTCCGCATCCTGTCGGCGCGGCCAGATTTGCGGACTGGCGATCTGGTAGGTCCAGATCGGCCATTCGTCGTCGCGCAGCAATTCGCAGGTCGTGGTGTTTTGCCACGACGCCAGCGCAAGCACGAACTTGCGCATGGCCGCATTCAGCGTGGGCGACGAGAGAAACACCAGACCCGCCGGCCCGAGTTCCGTCAATTGCACTTCGCTGCCTAAACGCAGGCCGAGCGCGGATTCGCCCAGAACCTCCGCGGCACGTTCGAACGCCGCGACGTAGCGCGTAAGCGGCAGGATTTCATAAGGATTCGACAGGAGCTTGCGGCTCATGCCGAACTCCTCCAGCAGCGCGTCGCAATGCGCGCCCGATGCATCGAGTGCGCGCACAACCGGTCCCATGACCGCGGCGCGGATCATCGGGAAACTGCCGTTGAGCGTGACTTTTTTCATACTGAGCGTCTCCTCTCCAGTCTGCGCTGATGGTGGCTCGAGTCATTCCTCCTGGCGCACTTTATCGTTCATTTGGCGCGATACGCAAGCGCGAAAATATTATTGGGTTCCTACGATTTGCCATCGACTCAGCGTTCGCCGCGCCTCATTCATCTCGCGAGCACGCTGTCCGGTCCAGCAACTCCTTACGGGAATCTTATGAACACGAATGCCACGAAAGCCGCGCACGCCCCCGTTCATCCGCTCGATCCGCTGAGCGGCGCAGAAATGCAGCTCGCGTGCGATCTCGTGAAAGCCGCCGAGAAACTCGACTCGCACGCACGTTTTCCGATGGTCGAATTGCGCGAGCCGCCGAAAGCCGAAGTGGTGGCATTCAAGACCGGTGAATATTTTTCGCGCACGGCCTTCGTGCTCGCGATCGATCGCACGAATGGCGCGACGATCGAATTCGAGGTGGACCTGAGAGAAAAGAAAATCGCCGCGCGCCGTGTGATGCCGTTCGGCGAGGCACCGTACGGCCAGCCGCCCATCATGATCGACGACTTCATGAACGCGGAACAGATCGTCAAGAGCGATGAAGCGTGGCGCGTGGCAGTCATGAAGCGCGGCCTCAGCGAAAAGGATCTGGAACGCGTTCAGGTCGATCCGTTCTCGGCGGGCTGTTTCGATCGCGAGAATGAAAACGGCCGGCGTCTCGTGCGTTGCGTGAGCTACTACCGCGAGACGTTGACCGATAACGGCTACGCGCATCCGATCGAAGGCGTGATGGCCGTGGTCGATCTGCTCGAAAAGAAAGTGATCGAACTGGTGGACGACGGCCGCATCATTCCGATTCCGCGCGCCAAGCACAACTACGACACACCGAGTCTCGGCGAACCGCGCAGCACGCTCAAGCCGCTGTCGATCAATCAGCCCGACGGCCCGAGCTTCACGATCGACGGCTGGCATGTGAGCTGGCAGAACTGGAACTTCCGCGTCGGTTTCACGCCGCGCGAAGGGCTGGTGCTGCATCAACTGTCGTGGGACGACGGCAAGAGCACACGCCCGATCATCTACCGTGCGAGCGTGACGGAAATGTGCGTGCCCTACTCCGACCCGACCACTAACCACTACTGGAAAAGCGCGTTCGACGCGGGTGAATACGGTCTGGGCAAACTGGCGAATCAGCTCGAACTCGGTTGCGATTGCCTCGGCACGATCCGCTATTTCGACATTCCGTCCGCGGACGATTTCGGCAACCCGTTCGTGATGAAGAACGCCGTCTGCATGCACGAAGAAGACTACGGCACGCTGTGGAAGCACTATGAATTTCGCACCGGCGTATTCGAAATGCGGCGCTCGCGACGCCTCGTGATCTCCTTCTTCGCCACAGTCGGCAATTACGATTACGGCTTCTACTGGTATCTGTACCAGGACGGCACGATTCAGCTCGAATGCAAATTGACCGGCATCGTGCAAACGTCGGCCGTGGCCGATGGCGACACTTATCCGTGGGGCGGCATGATCACGGAGAACCTCGGCGGCCCGACGCACCAGCATTTCTTCAACGCGCGCATGCACATGATGGTGGACGGCGAGCGCAACACCGTGACCGAACACGAATTCGTGCCGCGTCCAATGGGCGAGAACAATCCGTACGGCAATGTGTTCGATACGACCAAACGAGTGTTGAAGACCGAAAGCGAAGCTGCCCGCAACGCGAATGGCAGCACAGGCCGTTACTGGAAAGTCAGCAATCCGAACGTGAAGAATGCCGTCGGCGCGAATCCCGGCTACAAACTGGTCGTGAACGACTCGCCGCTGATGCTGGCCGACGAACGTTCGAAGGTGCGTCAGCGCGGCGGTTTTGCCACGCGTCACGTGTGGGTTACGCCGTTCGATCCGGCTGAGCGCTATGCAAGCGGCGATTATCCGAATCAGCATTCGGGCGGCGACGGCTTGCCGCGTTATATCGAGGCGAACCGCAATATCGAGAATGAAGATGTCGTGCTGTGGCACAGCTTCGGCCACACGCATGTGTGCAAACCCGAGGACTTCCCGGTGATGCCGGTGGAGTACGCCGGTTTCATGCTCAAGCCGAACAACTTCTTCTCGGCCAATCCGACGATGGACTTGCCGGCCGAGCGTGATCTGAACAGCGTCGAAGACGGCAAGTCCACGGATCATGGCTGCTGCAAGCACTGATCCACTCGTGCCTCGTGTGCGGCACGCCGCTTTGGCACGCATGCTGTGCGCGGGTGCGGCATGCGTGTGCCTCGCAGGCGGCGGCGCTGCGCTGCTGATGCAGGCCAGCCTCGACCGGCACGCCACCGAGTTATGGATGAGCGCGCTGATGCTGGCGGCCATGATGAGTGTGCCGCTGTTGATGTCGCGCTCATCAGGCCGAACCACGCTGCTGGCGAGCGCCGCGACGCTTATCGCGACGATCGGTGCAATGAATAGCGTGCCGGCGTACTTGAACGGTTCGGCGCATGGCATAGCGATTGCCGTGCTGATGATCGCGGCGGGCGTCGGCATGTTGTTCAATCGGCTGCACGCCAACGCCGAATCGCGTCACTACGTGGATCGCGGCATTAAGCAAGATCCCGATTCGACCAAGGTGGCGACACCACCAGCTGCAACGGCTCTCCTCGCCTTGCTCGCAGGACTATCCAGCGGCAGTCTCGCCCGCCTCCAGCTCTTTGCAATCTGCGGCGTCAGCGGCGCACAGCCGTTCTGGCAAATCTCGCTGTCGCTCGCAACCGTCTGCGCACTGGCAGTGATCGCCGAGCGCTCGCGCGGCAATCGCATGTTGATGGCGTTATACGTCGCGCGCGCGACGCTGATCGGCGCGCTCGCGGCGAACGACAATCCCGCGCTCGCGCCACTCGCGGCAGCGGCCTTTCTGATTCTCGACTGCCTGACGATTCCGGCGCTCGTGAACTTGCGCGGCAACTCGACCAGCGTACTGAGCGCCAGTTGCCCCGGCGTTGCGCATCACATCGGCATGGTGCTCGGCGCGGCGTTGTCCACGACCCCCTACTTCTTCGACGATGGATTCGTCTTGCTGTACGTATTGAGCGCGACGGCGAATGTGATCTGCGCCGCGTCGTTAGCAACGCGTTGGCGCGCAAAGCGACACGTCCACACGCACCTGAACCCATACCGCCGTCAGACGAACCCTTCCGGCTAGCGCCACGGCCATTCAACCCCCAACGGAGACGAACCACCATGACCGAACACAAACCAGCGGCCACGTTGCCGCACACCATGTTCATCAACGGCGAAAAAACCGGCAGCGCCGCGGGTAAAACCTTTCCGGTCTTCAACCCCGCCACCGCTGAAGAAATCGCGCAGATCCCTGATGCTTCCGAAGCGGATATCGATCACGCGGTCAGAACCTCGAAAGCAGCCTTCGAATCCGATGCCTGGCGCAGAATACCGCCGGCGGTCCGCGAGGGTCTGCTGCTGAAACTCGCCGACCTCGTCGAGCGGCATAGCGACGAACTCGCCACGCTGGAAACACTGAATCAAGGCAAGCTGTTCGGTTTCTCGAAGATGCTGGAAGTGGCGGGCAGCGTGCAATGGCTGCGTTATATGGCTGGCTGGGCGACCAAGATCGAAGGCAGCACGTTCGATCTGTCGATTCCGTTCCCGCCGGGCACGCGCTACAACGCATCGACCAAACGCGTGCCGGCCGGCGTGGTGGCCGCGATCGTCCCGTGGAATTTTCCGCTGCTAATGGCGGTATGGAAAATTGCCCCGGCGCTGGCCTGCGGCTGCACCGTGGTGCTGAAACCCGCTGAAGAAACGCCGCTGACTGCGATCCGTCTCGCCGAACTCGCGCACGAAGCGGGTTTTCCTGCCGGCGTGTTCAACGTTGTGACCGGCCGCGGTGAAACCGCCGGCGCGGCGCTCGTGCGGCATCCGCTGGTGAACAAGGTCACGTTCACGGGATCGACGGAAGTCGGGCGCATCATCGGCCGTCAATGCGCGGACGATCTGAAGCGCGCCTCGCTCGAACTGGGCGGCAAAAGCCCGGTGATCGTGCTCGACGACTGCGATCCGCGCAAGGCGATTGAAGGCGCCGCCGGCGCGATCTTTTTCAATCACGGCCAGGTTTGCACGGCGGGCTCGCGCCTGTATGTCGCGCGCTCCATCTATGACGAAGTCGTGCAAGGCATTGCCGCCGTCGCCGACGGCATCACGCTCGGCTCCGGTTTCGACGCGGCGACGCAGATGGGCCCGATGGTCTCCGCGCGGCATCGCGACAAAGTGGCCGGCATGATCGCGCAGGGCAAGGACGAAGGCGGCGAGATTGTGTCGCGTGATGCGCGCGTGGAGCGCGAGGGCTACTTCGTGCGTCCGACGGTGATCGCCAATCGCGCCTGCAAGCCGCTTGCCGTCGTCAAGGAAGAGGTGTTCGGCCCGGTGCTGGTCGCCATGCCCTACGACGATCTCGATGAAGTGCTGGCTCAGGCGAACGCCTCCGAGTACGGTCTCGGCGCGAGCGTCTGGACCAATCAGCTCGACAAGGCGCTGCGGCTCGTGGACGGCATCGAGGCCGGAACGGTGTGGGTCAACACGCACAACATGGTCGACCCGGCGATGCCGTTCGGCGGCTTCAAGGCATCGGGCATCGGCCGCGAACACGGCAAGTCGATCATCGAATCCTATACGGAAAGCAAGTCGGTCTGTATTGCTTATTGACGCTGCAACGCCTGCGCGGCGAATTCATGGGCGGCGCGCCGCGCAGGCAAACCAGTAAAATGCCGGGACATCGCGCCACTTCGCGCTTACTCCCGGTCGAACATCTTGAAACGCAAAATGCCCGCGCTGAATGCGCTAAAAGCCTTCGAAGTCGCCGGCCGCACGGGCAGCTTCACCCGCGCCGCGGAACTCCTCAACGTCACGCAAAGCGCGGTGAGCCGGCAGGTTCGGCAACTGGAGGCGCAATTGGGCGAGACGCTGCTGCAGCGCCACCATCATCATCTGGAACTTTCGGCGGCCGGCCGCGTTCTCCTGCAAGCACTGCAGCAGTCCTTCGACCGGATCGAACTCACGGTTCGCGGCCTGCAGGAAAAGACCCATCGCAATCGCCTGCGCATCAATGCGCCACCCACATTCACGAGCCGCTGGTTGATGCCGCGCCTCGGCCGCTTGCGTGACGCGCATCCGCAACTCGAACTGAGTCTGTCGACGCGCGTCGACGACAACCTCGCGGAATCCGGCGTGCTCGATTGCGCAGTCCGTTTCGGCAATGGCGAGTGGGAAGGTGTCGAAAACCGTCTGTTGATGAGCGAGCGGCATATCGCGGTGTGCTCGCCCGCCTTGCTCGCACGCCAGACGGGTAGCGCGGCAATCGATCTGAATCAGTTCACGCTGTTGCATGTGCTCGCGAGCGCCGATCAGCGCTACCTCACCTGGCAGCATTGGTTGAAGGCGGCGGGCATTGAAAACGTGGATACGCGTGGCGGTTATGAATTCGATCTGCTCGATCACGCGATTCGCGCGGCAATCGACGGGCTCGGCGTGACCATCGCCGACCGTCACATGATCGCGCGCGAACTGGCCGAGGGCCAACTCGTGCAAGTGTTAAACGTGCATGTGAACGGGCATCAGTCGTACTGGTTCGTCACGCGCGCCGAACAGGACGAACTGCCGCACGTCGCGTTGTTTCGCGACTGGCTGCAGCAGGAAATCTGGTTGAGCGGACGGGCGCTCGATGCATCGGAATCGGCGCCTTTGAGCGACGCCGGTTGAAGCCGGTTGAAGCGCGCGTTACCGAATCACGCCGCTGCAGCCATCTCGGCGGTGACAGGCCGAAACGCAACTTCGCTCGCGGCGTCTTCGAGAATCACGTCGGCGCCCTTCTCCGCCACCATCATGGTCGGCGCATTGATATTGCCCGACGTGATGTTCGGGAAGATCGACGCATCGACCACCCGCAAGCCCGCGATGCCGTGCACGCGCAACCGCGCATCCACCACCGAGGTCTGCGGATCGTCGCCCATTGCGCACGAACCGCACAGGTGATAGATCGAGCCCGATTGCTCGCGGAAGTACTGCAGGAAGCCTTCACGCGTATTCACCTGCGGGCCCGGCGAAATCTCCTCGACCGTGATCGCCTTCAACGCCGGCGACGCCATCACCTTGCGCACCAGTTCGCAACCCTGAATCACTTCGTCGATGTCCTTCTCCGTGGTCAGCGCGTTGATGCGGATCTTCGCCGCGTCTTCAGCGCGATTCGACGCGATCTCGATCGAACCGCGGCTGGTCGGCCGGCACGGATTGAACGCCAGCAGAAAGCCCGAATACGGTTCCGGTTCGAGATTCGCCTTGTTGCTCTTCGGAATCCGGTACGACAACGGATTGAAGTACAACTGCAGATTTGGCTGCGCTTGCCGATCGTTACCTTTGAAGAAACCGCCCGACTGGTTCACGCTCATCGCGAGCGGCCCCTTGCGCGTCAGCAGATATTGCAGACCGAGCTTGAGCTTGCCGAGCAGCGGCCGCATTTCGTCGTTCAGCGTCTTCATGTTCGCGCGATAGTAGAAGCTCACGCACAAATGGTCTTGCAGATTCTGGCCCACGGCGGGCAGTTCCTTGACCATCGCGATGCGATGCTTCGCCAGCAATGCGCTGTCGCCCACGCCGGAGAGTTGCAGCAGCTTCGGCGAATCGACCGCGCCCGCCGACAGAATCACTTCGCGCGTCGCCATGAATTGCCGCGTGGTGCCGTTCTGCGTCACGCTCACGCCGATCGCGCGTTGGTTGCCGTCGAATAGAACGCGGCTTGCCAGCACGTCGCGCTCGACGGTGAGGTTCTTGCGCGACAGCACCGGGTGCAGATACTCGAAGCTGCTCGACGAGCGCTGGCCGTTGCGCGTATTCACGTCGTAAATGCCGGCGCCTTCGAATTGCGCGCCATTGAAGTCGTCGCTGCGTTGATAGCCGGCCTGATCGCAGCCCTTCAGGAACACGTGGCAGATCGGATGCACCGCGTCTTTCATCGGCGAGATACGGATCGGGCCGTCGGCACCGTGATAGTCCGTATTGCCGAGCGGATGCGATTCGAGCTTGCGGAAATACGGCAGCACGTCGCGAAATGTCCAACCTGTATTGCCGGCGGCGGCCCAATCGTCGAAATCATGCGGCTGGCCGCGCACGTAGATCATTGCGTTGATCGAGCCCGAGCCGCCCTGCACCTTGCCGCGCGGACAATAGATCGGCCGGTTGTCGAGTTCCTTTTCCGGCTCGCTGTAGTACATCCAGTTGTAGGTTTCGTTGTAGTAAGTCTTGGTGAAACCCACCGGAATCTTGAACCAGAACGAGCTGTCCTTGCCACCCGCTTCGAGCAGCAACACCGAATATTGGCCCGACGCCGACAGGCGATTAGCGAGAATGCAGCCCGCCGAACCCGCGCCAACGATGATGTAATCGTAGTTCATGCTCTATATCGCCAGACGGCGCTCAATCCATTGAAACGTAGTGGTGAAACCCGCCAGATGCAAGGCGCACTCAACCCTTGGCCGGCGCGAGATCCTTCACATCGGCAGGTTGCGCCGCCATTTGCAGATGCAAACGCTCGCCGGTGTACGGCGTGTGCTGCCTGACGACTTCCATGTTCAGTTCGACACCGAGGCCCGGTTCCTGCGATGGAATGATGTAGCCGTCTTCCCATTGAATCGGTTTCTTCAGCACGGCCGCATGAAAACCGTCCCACGTGCCGATGCTTTCCTGAATCAGGAAGTTCGGCGTGCACGTCGCGAGCTGGATGCTGGCCGCCGCGCCGATCGGCCCGTTGTACAGATGCGGCGCGATCTGCGCGTAGTACACCTCGGCCAGCGTCGCGACTTTCTTCGCTTCGAGCAAGCCGCCAACACGCGCCACGTTCAGTTGCAGGATCGACGCGGCGCCGGCTTCGAGCAGCTTGAAGAATTCGTACTTGGTGGTCAGGCGCTCGCCGGCCGCAATCGGAATGCTGGTGTGCTGCGCGACCTGCGCCATCGCGCCTTCCTGGCCCGGCGGCACCGGCTCTTCGAACCACAGCGGATCGTATTTTTCGAGGCGTTTCGCAAGCCGGATCGCCGACGAAGGCACCATCTGCCCATGCGTGCCGAACAGCAGATCCGCCTTGCTGCCCACTGCTTCGCGCACGCGCCGGCAGAAGGTTTCGCAACGGTCCAGCACTTCCATCGACAGTTGATGGCCCGAGTACGCCGTGTACGGTCCGGCCGGATCGAACTTCACCGCCGTGAAGCCGCGCTTGACGTTGTCGAGCGCGCATTCGGCGGCCAGATCGGGATCGTCGTAGTCGTACTCGCCGCGGCTGTTCTTCGGATACAGATACGTGTACGAACGCAGGCGCTGATTCACCATACCGCCCAGCAACTCGTACACCGGCTTGTTAGCCGCCTTGCCGATAATGTCCCAGCACGCCATTTCGAGGCCGCTGACCACGCCCATCATCGTCAGATCGGGGCGTTGCGTGAAACCGCTAGAATACGCTTCGCGCCAAAGCCGCTCGATGTGGTGCGGGTCTTTGTCGAGCAGATAGCGGCCGAATACGTCGTCGATGATGTGGGTCATCGCTTTCGGATGGAAGGTCGCCGAATAGATTTCGCCGACGCCTTCAATCCCGCAATCGGTCTTGAGCTTGACGAAGATCCAGTACATGCCGCCCACGTGCGGCGGCGGTACGGCGACGATATGCGTTTCGAGCGAGACGACTTTCATTTACGCAACCTCTTTTCTATTGAGCATGTTTCTCAGCGCGAGTCCGGCGAAACCGCCGAGCGCCGCCATGACGGCCACATAGCCGAAGTAGAGCTGGTAGCCGAAGACGCCCGGGAACGTCTGCGTCAGATAACCGTTGATGAGCGGCAGGAACACGTCCGGCGAATAACCGAGCACGGAGATCAGGCCGATCGCGAGGCCCATCGTGGTCACCGGAATGTTGCAGCGGTCCAGCAGCGACCAGTACAGGCCACGAATGGCGTAAGTCAGAATGCCGATGAACAGCACGAGGAACACCAGCAACACGTGGCTCGAAATACGCGGTGCCGCCATCAGTCCCACCAGCGACAGCGCGGCGAGAAAGAGCGCGATCACCAGCACTGACACCTTCGAATAGCGATCGCCGAGAAAGCCGCCGCCAATGCCGCCGATCGGGCGCATCCACAGCTTGAGCGTGGTGATCGTGCCGGCCATCACGACCGTGAGGCCGATTTCGCCTTCATGCAGATAGGCGGAGAAACTGTAGGTCGCCCAGAAAACCTGGTAGCCACAGAACACGATGGCGGCCACCAGCCACAGTTCGGGAATCTTCGCGAGCGTCTTCAGATCGGTCAGCACGTTGTTGCGTTGACGCGCGGCGCGATTGGCGGCGGCATCTTCAGTGCCCTGTGGGTCTTTGACGAGCGCAAGCACTACGCCGAGCGCAATGCAAAGAAACGCGTACATGTAGACCACCAGCTTGAAACCGGCCGCGACCGGTTCGCCTTTGGTTTGCGTCACCCATGCGAACAGTGTGATCGCGATGGTCGCGAGCATGGCTTCGATCAGCCCGCGTCCGCCGTCGAGCAAGCCGAAGAAACGGCCCTGCTCATGCGCGCCGGCAATCATCGTCACGCGTTTGATGACCGCGGCCCAGAACGTCAAACCGGTCGACAAACCCCAGCCGCCGAAGATCATCATCAGCATGGGAAAAGAAGGCGCGGTCGAATACCACAGCCCGAGCACGCCGGTGGCGATCAGCGAAAAGCAGATCAGCAAACGCGGCGCGATACGGTCCGCGAGCCAGCCGCTCGGCAGATAACTCAACAGAAAAATCGTGCCCAGCGACGAATACAGGTAGCCGAGCTGGCTGTCGGTGATGTGGAACACTGCGAGCATCGTCGGCTGATACACCTGCCGCAAATACAGAATCGGATAGATCGCGCCAGCTGCGATCACCAGCAGGATGAGCTGGATATAACGCTGCGTCTTGCTGTTTTGCAAGGCGGCTTCTTCGTCGCTTAAAGCGAGCGAAGCATCGGTTCGAACGGGTTGGGATGACACGTGAGCGCTCCTCAGAGACACAGCGCCGGCCCATCGGGCCGCCCGGTCTCCAATATGTTTTGTTATGGACTGGCAGCAGAATCGCCGCGCTTTTCAGGTTGCAAGGAAAACACGCGCCGTCGTTTTTGATGTGCGACGCGTGCCGGTTCAGCTTCAGTACTTCATGACCACGAGACGGGTCTGGGTGAATTCGAGCATGCCGTGCTTGCCGTCGTCGCCGCCGAGGCCCGAACGTTTCCAGCCGGCATGAAAGCCCTGATACGGATCGGCGGGCGTACGGTTCACATACAGTTCACCGGCTTCGATGCCGTTGGCGACCTTCATCGCGCCGCGATAGTTCTCCGTATACAGCACCGACGCGAGGCCGAATTGGTGGTCGTTGGCCATCTCCAGCGCTTCGTCGAGCGTGCGGTATTTGACGACCGGCATGATCGGACCGAAGGTTTCTTCCTGAATGATTTCCATGTCCTGACGGCAATTCGACAGCAACGTGGCCGGGTAGAAGAAGCCTTTGCCTTGACCTGGTATGGGCAGCTTGCCGCCGGTTTCGAGCGTGGCGCCGGCTGCGACCGCGCGTTCCACCATCGCGTGAATCGACTGGCGCGACGCGTCGTTGACGAGCGGACCCATCAGCGAGGGCTGCTCGCTGCGATCGCCGCTTTCCACCGCGCTCATGTGCTTTTTCAGCAGCGTGACGAAGCGGTCATGCACGCTTTCCTGCACATAGACGCGTTCGATCGCCGTGCACAACTGGCCGCAATGCGTGGTCTTGGACGCGACCAGATCGCGCGCGGCTTTCTCGAGATCGGCATCGGCCTCGATGATCGCGGGCGTCTTGCCGCCCAGTTCGAGCGACGGCTTGGCGATGTTGGCCTTGCAATAGTCGAGCACCTTGCGGCCCGCGCCGACGCTGCCCGTCAGCGTGATCATGCCGACCTTGGGATGCGTGCACAGCGCTTCGGCGGTGGCATGGTTCATTGCGAGAATGTTCACGACGCCCGCGGGCAAACCGGCCTTCTCCGCCGCCCTGGCAATTTCGAATGCGGAAGTCGGCGTGTTGTTGCTCGGGCGCACGACGACCGTGTTGCCGGCAATCAGCGCCGGCGCCACTTTGCGCATGAACGTGTAGACGGGATAGTTGAACGGAATCAGACACGCGACCACGCCGATCGGCTCGCGATGCAACACGAGATTTTCGTCGGGGGTATCGCTCGGAATCACTTCGCCTTCGATACGGCGCGCCCACTCTGCGTGATAGCGCGTGATCTGGCCGGCGTAGATCGCCTCGTTGGTGGCGTCGGCCACGCTCTTGCCCGACTCCAGCGCGAGCGCCGCGCCGATGGCCGGCGCGCATTCGGTCAGTGCATCGGCGAGCTTGTGCAGATAGACCGCGCGCTCGGCCGACGGCAGCTTGCGCCAGCCCTTTTGCGCGACGGCGGCGGCATCGACAGCGGCGATGACTTCGGCTTGCGTGGCGCCCGTGACATGGGCGATCACGGCCTCGGTGGCCGGATTGCAAACGGCGATGAGCTCGCGGCTAGCGGTGTCGGTCGCGGGTTCGATGAACCGGCCGTTAGCAAAATTCCGATCGAGTCGCATGGTCGTCTCCTGAAAAGCATGGTGCGAAAAACGCATTGCCCTCGGCTATGGACTTCATGCCAAAGGTGCATGAACGGAATTTTTCTCCGGGTCACCGCTCGCCACAAGCGAATAATTCGCGGGACAAACATTCGAAAAAATCACGTTTATCCAGGGATGTGCCTCATTCGCGAGTCGCATTCCGAATAGCAGAATCCGGGCTTTGCCAAAAGCAGCGGGCTGTAGACGCGTTCGGAATCGACCGGCGCGTTCGGTCCGCTCACTACCAGGGTCTGGAGCTCATGATGAAAAAGAACCGCATTGCTGCCGCCGCATTCACCGCACTCGCCTCGCTGGCGGCGTCGCCGGCCTTCGCTCAAAGCAGCGTCACGCTTTACGGCGTGCTCGACGAAGGCATCGACTACACCAACAACGCGGGGCACGGCGCGGTCTGGGAAATGGCGAGCGGCTATGCGCAAGGCAGCCGCTGGGGCATGAAGGGTTCGGAGGATCTGGGCGGCGGTCTGAAGGCCGTGTTTCAACTCGAAAACGGCTTCGACGTGAGTTCGGGACGGCTCGGCCAGGGTGGCCGCATGTTCGGCCGCCAGGCTTATGTGGGTCTGAGCGACGGCCGCTTTGGCACGGTCACACTCGGGCGCCAGTACGATTCCGTGGTCGATTATCTTGCGCAGACCACGGCCAACGGCAACTGGGCCGGCTATCTGTTCGCGCATCCGTACGACAACGACAACACCGACAACTCGTTCCGCCTCGGCAACAGCGTGAAATACGAGAGCCCGGAGATCGCGGGCTTCCAGTTCGGCGGCGCTTACGCCTTCAGTAACGACACCAACTTCGCGAACAATCGCGCGTATAGCTTCGGCGGGCAGTATGCGATTGGCGGCCTGCTGATCGCGGCGGCGTATATGCAGGCGGACAATCCCGGCGTGGGGTCGACGGGCGCGATTACCGCGAACGACGCGAGTTTTATCGCGGGACGTATGCGCGTGTTCGGCGGCGGCATCAACTACACGTTCGGCTCGGCGACGGCCGGTTTTGCCTACACCAACTCGAACTACAGGAATCCGACGGGCAACGGCTATATTGGCATTCCGCTGGCCGCGCCAGGTGTGACGTTGAATACGCTGAAGTACCAGAACTTCGAATTGAACGGCAAATACCAGTTCACGCCGGCGTTTTTCGTGGGCGCCCAGTACGTGTACACGATGGAAAACTACGATGCGTCGTCAGGCAGCGTGAAGCCGAAGATTCACTCGGTGGGTTTGATGGCGGATTACAACCTGTCGCGGCGCACCGATGTGTATGTGCAGGGTGAGTATCAGAAGGTCGCGGGCGATTCGACTCACTCGATTCTCGACGACGCGTTCATTCCGGGGGTGCAGGCGCCGTCGTCGACGGGCACCCAGGTCGCTGTTCGGGTTGCGCTGCGGCATAAGTTCTGAGCGGCGGTTTTCACTCCTCAACCGCCGCCTTCAACCTCGACAACGCGTGATCCCACTGCCGCGAGATCGCGTCGAGCGCGCGGCGCGCTTCGTCGAGATGGGTGGGCTCGAATTCCCACAAGCGTTCGCGGCCCACCTTGACGTCGCGCACCAGACCCGCATTGGCGAGCACTTCCAAGTGCTGCGTGACGGACTGCCGCGTGATGTCCGTTCCCGCCGTGAGTTGCGCAATCGACATCGCGCTGCCCGCGCACAATACCGCGACCAGACGCAGACGTGTCTCGTCGCCGAGCGCCGCGAAAATGGCCGCGGAACTGCGCAGCGCCGCCGCCTTCAGCGCCACTCCGCCAGACGTTTTCTTAACCCTTGGCGACATGCCGTTCGATGTTGGTCATCTGTTCATCCCACCCGCCGCTATTCATACGGAAAGCTTCTTCGCGGCGGCCGGGAGGAAGTTGATCGAAGCCCGACTCGACCACGCGCAATAAGGTGCCCGATTCGACCTCGGTCAACTCGAAAACGACCAAAGTAGTCGGCTCCGGCGAATAGTCCACATTGATATCGACCGCGGCCGGATGCCAGCGCCACGAAAGATGATGCTCGGGCTCGACACGCTCGACATGCACGTCCATGACGAGATATTCGTAGCCGGGATAGGTAATGTTGCCCTGCACGGACTGGCCGGCCACGAAATGTTTGCCGGCGAGATTCACGCCGAACCAGTTGCCGAATTCCTCGGCGTTGGATAGCGCGCGCCAGACGCGCGAGCGCGGCGCCTTTAGCAGAATCTGTTTTTCAATGCGATCGGTCGATGTGTTCATATGCAGCCTCCTGTCGACCAGAGTTGGCGCTTTAGCGCTTACTCTGGTCTCATGCAACGTAGTTACCAACTGCATATTAGGAACACGCTGGACAACATGCAAGTAATCGACTGCATGTTTTCTCACGGCGATTTCTCTTGGATCGACGGCTCGGCCCGCGCCTACTTCTCTTCCTGTTCCCGACTTTTGAACAGCCGCGCGCTCGACAGAATGGCCAGCGCGATCGCCACGCTGAGAATCGCCGTCGCCTCACGCCCGAGTCCCGCCGCCACGCCGACGCCCGCAGTGAGCCACAAGCTTGCCGCCGTCGTCAGACCGCGCACCTCGCGCTCGGCGCTGAGTTTGATGATGGCGCCCGCGCCCAGAAAACCAATCCCGGACACGAGTCCCTGCAAAACCCGGCTCATGTTGTCCTGCGAGAAACCGGCCTGCAGCGGCACGACCACGAACAGCGCCGCGCCGACCGAGACCATCATGTGCGTGCGCATGCCGGCGTCACGACGTGACATCTCACGTTCGAAACCGAGTATGCCGCCGAGTATCAACGCGAGCCCGAGGCGCATCAGAACCTGAGTGACGTCGGCCGCGCTGCCGAGATCGGAGAACTCTCCCCGGGCGGTTGCCCACACCGCGTGCCACCAGTTATCCATTACATTTGCCCGACGTTTCGGAAAACGCCAAGCATACGGCAATAACGCCGCACTGCGTGCTTCATCCCGCCGATGTTTTCTTCACGAACGCGCTCACAACGGCCTCAAGTTCCTTCGTGATCGACGTCATCACACCGGCCACCACGGCGAACTCGCGACCGGTCACATGAGCACGGCTCGCCACGATCTGACCGTTGAACGAGACGATGTGCGCTTCTTTCGCGATAGCCTTGATCCGCTCGATCAACTGCTGCTGCTCTTTCTTCTGCAATCGCGCTATGCGCCGGCTTTCCTGTTCATAGACGGCTGTGACGCCGTGCAGATGCGTGAGCAACGGATCGACCGAATCGACCAGGGCCTTGAGTGCATCGCCCGCGCGCGGCGAAGCGCGCCCGATCGCCTCCAGCGCCGTCGAAGCTAGCGCGATAAAGTCCGCGATCTTTCCGGCGACATTCTCGCGGCCGTGAAATGCCTCGCGCAACGCTGGCGAAAACAGACCGGGCAAACCATCGCGGCCTTGAATCAGCACCGTATGACTATCGGTAAATGTGTTGAGCGTGTCGCGCGCGATCGCCAGCGCGCCGTCGAGTTGTTCAAGCGCCAGCATTGCTTTCAACACGATGCGCTGCGAAAGCATCCGCTGACGCCCCGCCATATTGATCAACGAACTCAACACCTCGCTGGAGACGTCCGCGTCGGACGGCGGTGCGTGAACCCGTTCTGTCGTGATGCTCATTTTGACTTCTTATGATTTCTGATCGGCCCCGTCGCACGATCCGCACCGCCACGTTAGCGTGGCAGCCGGATCGTCCGCGTTACTGCTTTACTCCATCGCTCCATCACTCCGTTGCGTGCGCGTGCATCACACCGGTGTGCATGGACCACGCCATCCACGGACGGCGCAGTGCGACGATTGCGATGAACGCGCAGGCCGCCAGCGCGCCGAACGTCGCGAAGCCCATCTGATAGCTGCCCGTGCTTTCCTTCGCGATACCCATCACGACCGGCAGATAGAATCCGCCGATGCCACCGGCGGCGCCGACGATGCCCGACATCAGACCCGTGCGGCCGGCCCAGCGATGCGGCACCAGCTGGAAGGTCGCGCCGTTACCGAGACCGAAGGCCACATACAGGCACAACAGCAGCGCGATGCCACCGGCCATGGCCGGCATGGCCGCGGCGAACACGAAGTCGCACAGCGAAATGACCGCGAGCAGGAAAGTCAGCGCGCGCACGCCGGACACCTTGTCGGCAATCAGGCCGCCGAGCGGGCGCACCATCGCGCCGGTCGCGGCGAGCAGCGCCATGAAGAGGCCCGCGTCGATCTTCGAGAGCTGATAGAGATTGGTCAGCAGCAGCGTGACATACGAGGACATACCGACGAAACCGCCGAACGTAATGCTGTACACCAGCATGATCGCCCATGTGTCACGCTCGGCCAGCACCGCGCGGTAGCGCTTGGGCAGCACAGCGATCGCCAGCAGAGCGCCGATCACCGGCAACAGCAGCACACCCGTTTTGCCGGAACCGAACATGCCGGCTTCGACGAGCAGCACCAGCACGATCAAGCCGACCAGCGTCACCGCGAAGCTGCCGAATGCGCGCAGCGCGCTGCCGGTTTTCACGCCGGAGTCGTTGGCCCAGAAATACAGCGTGATCGCGGCGATCGCGAGCAAAGGCAGAGCGCCGCCGGCGGCCATCTGCCAGCCGTAGTGCGTCGCCAGTTGCGGGAACAGAAAGCCGTCGAGCACCGCACCGATATTGCCGGCCGCGGCGAGGCCCAGCACGAGGCCCTGCACCTTCGGCGGATAGTTGCTGCCCGCCATCGGCAGCGCCACCGCGAAACTCGCACCGCCCACGCCGAGGAACACGCCGAGCACCAGCAGCATCGTGTACGACGGCACGGACGGCAGCAACGGCAACACGATGGTCGGCACCGCCGACAACAGCACGCCCATCAGCGCAATGCGCTTGCCGTGCGCGGATTGATACAGGTTACCGAGCGTCACGCGCAGAATCGCGGCCGACAGCACCGGCACCGCGACGAGCAAACCCTGTTGCGCGGGCGTCATCGCGATGCTCTTGCTGATGAACGGTGCGAGTGGTCCATACAGGACCCATACGGTAAAGCCCGTGTCGAAATAGAGGAAACACGCCACCAGCGCGCGCCAGTCCCCACTCTTTAGGGAGCTCATCACGTTTTTCATCAGATATCCTCACAAAACTGATTTTTCGACTATCCAGCAGATCGCGCCACGCGCCACGCACCGGAATGATCACGATGTTGAAAACCGGCATAAACATGCAACCTCCATGCCATGCGGCTCCTTCTTTTGAAGCTGTACTGCGTACTCTTTGAAACCTTGAAACCTTGAAACGGCAAGCGCATTCGTGGCGCTGAAACCCGCGTGATGATCAATAAACGTCGCGCGCGTAGCGCTTTTCCTGCGCGAGACGGTTCACGTATTCGAGTGCTTTTTCGTCGCTCATGCCGCCATGACGGGCAACCACTTCCTTGAGCGCCGCGTCCACATCCTTCGCCATCCGGTTGGCGTCGCCGCATACGTAGAAATGCGCACCGTCTTCGAGCCACGACCACAGTTGCGCACCCTGTTCGCGCATGCGGTCCTGCACATAGACCTTATCCGCCTGGTCGCGCGAGAACGCGACGTCGAGCCGCGTCAGCACGCCGGTGTCGCGCATCGATTCGAGTTCGTCGCGATAGTAGAAATCGGAGGCAGCATGCTGCTCGCCGAAGAAGAGCCAGTTGCGGCCCCTATCGCCGCGCGCACGCCGTTCGTGCAGAAAGCCGCGAAACGGTGCAACGCCGGTGCCGGGACCGACCATGATCATCGGCGTATCGGAACCATGAGGAGGACGAAAGTGCGCGGACTTCTGCACGAACACAGGCACGTTGACATCGCCCGCGCGGTCGGCGAGAAATGTCGACGACACGCCTTTGCGATGACGTCGGCCATTGCTGTAGCGCACCGCGGCAACGGTCAGATGAACTGCGCCCACATGTGCTTTCGGGCTCGATGCAATCGAATAGAGACGCGGCTGCAGACGCTTGAGCATGCCGGTCAATTCGGCGGCCGTGAGGCTCACCGGAAATTCGTGCAGCACGTCGGCGATCTGCTGGCCCCACAACCACTGTTTGAGGTCGGCCTTGCGCTCGGGCGACAGCAGATCGCGCAGCGCGCCGTTATGGCTGCGCGCGGCGACGAACGCGAGAAGATCGGGGCTTGGCCGCGCGATCTCGTAGTGCTTCCCGAGTGCATCGGCAAGACGCATTTCGCCCACGCCCGCCACGTTCACCGCGGCATCCGCGCTCGCGCCGCTCAGCGTGATCAACTCGTCGACCAGCTCCGGGCAGTTGCTCGGCCAGACGCCGAGCGCATCGCCTGCTTCGTATTCGAGTCCTGAGTCGCCGGTGCTCAGCGAAAAGTAGCGCGTGTCTTTCGCCGCGCCCTGCTTGTTCAGGCGCAGATTGCTGACGAGCCGCGACGCGGCCGGCCGCGTTTTGGTCGCCACTGTGCCCGGCACCACCGCGTTGATCATGCCGCCCGGCGGCACGGCGTACAGCGCGGCATCCTCTTCCTTGATGCGCACGATGACGCGTTCGAGCCACGCGTCCGCGCTTTCCTGATACTCGCTATCGCAATCGACTCGCTCCATCAGGCGCAGCGCGCCTTGTCCGGCGAGCCGCTCGTCGAGTCGGCGGCCGTGGCCGCAGAACTGGTCATAATTGCGATCGCCGAGCGCCAGCACCGCGAAGCGCACGCCGTCGAGGCGCGGCGCACCCTCGGCGTTCAATTGCGTCCACAAACTTTGCGCGTTGTCGGGCGGATCGCCGTCGCCGAAGGTGCTCGTCATGAGCAGCACGTATTGGGCTTTGGCGAGCGTCGACGCCTGATAATCCGCCATGCACGACGTGCGGATTTCAAAGCCCGACTCCATTAAACGCGTGGCATAGCCCTCGGTCAGCGACTCGGTGTTGCCGGTTTGCGAGGCCCACAAGAGGGTGACTTTCGGCCGTGCGCGCACGATCCGCACGCCGGACGAAGCGTGTGATGTTTCCGCATTCGTCGCGGCATGCGGCGTTGTCGACGCAGCAACCGGAGCGCTCGCACTGCGGCTATAAAGACCGGCCAGCAAACCGTCGACGTAAAGGCGGTTCGTCGCATCGAACGGTGCGCTTGCCGGCAGAACCGGCACGCGGTCGATACCTTGCGCTTCCGCCGAACGCAGTCCATTCACGAAGCCGGCCAGATAGACGCGCTCCTGATCGGTAAGGGAACGCGCGGGTGTTGGCGGCAACTGCAACAGGCTGGTGAGTGCATCGATACGGGGCATATCCAGATCCTCGGCGCTTGCCGATACGGTGTTGGCTGGCGCCGCGCTTGCAGCGACTGCAACGGCTCCATCAGCCAGCGATACATCGTCGTCATTCAGGAAAGGCTCGACGCGCTCGGCCGCCACCGGGCTCAGCGCCACTGCGCAGAACTTGAGTTCGGGCTGCTGCGAAACCGGGTCGATGGAGTCGCTCGTCACGGCATTGATGCACAGGTCGTCGCCGAACACGTCGTTCCAGTGCATCGGCGCAAAGCACTGCCCCGCGTTCACGCGCTCGGTCACGACAGCCGGCAACACCGCGCGACCACGGCGCGAACGAATCTCCACCGGGTCTTTCGCCTTGATGCCGAGCGTGGCGGCATCTTCGGGATGAATCTCGACGAACGGGACGGGGTTCAGCTTGTTGAGCATCGCGACCTTGCCGGTCTTGGTCATCGTGTGCCATTGATGCTGCAGACGGCCGGTATTCAGCACGATCGGAAACTCACGATCCGGCAGTTCAGCCGGCGCCGCGTAGGCACGCGCGAAGAACATGGCCTTGCCGCTCGCCGTCGGAAACACGAGCCGCGGACGGCTGCCGTCGGGCCGTTCCTTGAGCCTTTGACTCACGCCGTCGTTGAGGTAACGCACCGGATTGCGGTCGGCGGAATCATCCGATGCAAGCGGCCATTGCAACGGTGTTTCCTTCAGACGGCGGTGGCTTGCGCCGCGCAAGTCGTAACCGGTTTTCAGATTCGACGCGCGGGTGATTTCCGCGAAGACTTCCGCGGCGCTCGCGTAGGTGAAGGCATCGGCGAAACCCATTTCACACGCGACGCGCGCGATGATCTGCCAGTCCGGCAACGCAGCGCCCGGCGGTTCGATGCCCTTCTGCATCAGCGTGAGATTGCGCTCAGAGTTGATCATCACGCCTTCGGCTTCGGCCCACAGCGCGCCGGGCAGCAGCACGTCGGCATAGCGGTTGGTCTCAGTATCGAGGAACGCGTCCTGCGCGATCACGAGTTGCGCCGCGCTCAATCCTTCGATCACGTTCTGACGATTCGCCACGCTCGCCACCGGATTCGTGCAGATGATCCAGCACGCCTTGATCTCCCCCGCCGCCATGCGCGCGAACATATCGATCGTGCCATTGCCGACCTGCGGCTTGAGCGAACCCTTCGGAATGCCCCACAGGTCTTCGATAAACGCGCGGTCTTCTTCGACCAGCACCGAGCGTTGACCCGGCAGGCCCGGCCCCATGTACCCCATCTCGCGACCGCCCATCGCATTGGGCTGGCCCGTCAGCGAAAACGGGCCGCTGCCGCGCCGGCAAATCTTGCCCGTCGCCAGATGCAGGTTGCAGATCGCGTTGGTGTGCCATGTGCCGTGCGTGCTCTGATTCAGGCCCATGGTCCAGCAGCTGATCCACTCTTTCGCCGAGCCGATCATCCGCGCGGCCTCGCGGATATCTTCGACGGCGAGGCCGGTGATTTGCGCGACGTTTTCCGGCGTGTAGTCGGCCAGAAACGCGGGCATTGCGTCCCAGCCTTCGGTGGCGTCGGCGATGAAAGCGGCATCCGTATGGCCGTTTTCGTGCAACAGATGCAGCAGGCCGTTGAGCAACGCGAGATCGGTGCCCGGCTTGATCTGCATGAAGAGATCGGCCTTCTCCGCCGTGGTATTGCGGCGCGGATCGACGACGATCAGTTTGGCGCCGGCCTTCACGCGATCCATCATGCGCAGGAACAGAATCGGGTGACAGTCGGCCATATTCGCGCCGATCACGAAGAACAGGTCGGCGTGATCGATGTCCTCGTATGATCCCGGGGGACCGTCCGCGCCGAGCGACAGTTTGTAGCCGCTGCCCGCGCTCGCCATGCACAGGCGTGAATTCGATTCGATGTTGTTGGTGCCGACAAAACCCTTGGCGAGTTTGTTGACGAGGTACTGCGCCTCGATCGACATCTGCCCGGAGACGTAGAACGACAGCGCGTCGGGGCCGTGTTCATCGAGCAGGCCGCGCAAGCGCGTGGCCGTGGTGCTGATCGCCTGCGCCATCGGCAGCGGCGCGGGGTCCTGGCCGCGCGCGTGACGCACGAACGCGTCTTCGAGACGCCCCGACTTGCGCAACGCGACGTGCGCCGACTGACCCTTCGTGCACAGCCGTCCGAAATTGGCCGGATGCTCCTTGTCGCCGGAAATTTTCACGACCTGGCCGTCCTCGACGTGCAGGACCATACCGCAGCCAACGCCGCAGTAGGGGCACACGGTTTTTACGTTAGTGGAGGACATGGCGAGCGACGTCGTTAAGAAGGAATTCAGCGATTCAAACCGCGACCCACACCTGGCCGTTTTCCACCCGCGCGGCAAACGCGCCGACGGAATGTGCCGGTGTTTCGAGGCACTCGCCGGTGCGCAGGTCGAAGTGGTGCTTGTAGATCGGCGAAGCGACCACGACGCGCTCGCCGAGGCTGCCAATCAATCCGCGCGAGAGCACCGCGGCCTGCGAGCCCGGATCGAAGTTTTCGATCGCGTACACGATCGGGTCCGCGTCACCGTTGTTCACATGAAAAACCGCGACCTGTTCGCCGTTGACGAGCGCGCAAACACCCGTGTTGGGCACGATGTCGTCGAGCGGGCAAACCGGCGTCCAGGAGCGTGGCAGGCGATCGTTGTTCATGACGGAAGTCCTCGGTAAATGGTGCGGTTCAATCAAACGGTTTCGACGACAACGGGAATCGCCGCGAGCTTCGAGCGCCGCTCGGCAGGCATGGCCGGCCGGATCTGGCCGCGCTCCTCGACAAATGCAACGTTGCTGTCCGACTCGCCGCTGTTGACGAAATGACGGAAGCGCTTGCGCGTTTCGGGATCGGTGACAGCCTTCTTCCATTCGCACTCGTAGGTGTCGACGACGTGCTGCATTTCCGACTCGAGTTCGTCGGCCACACCCAGGTGGTCGTTGACGACCACGTCGATCAGATAATCCAGACCGCCTTCGAGGTTCTCGCGCCACACGCTGGTGCGTTGCAGACGGTCGGCAGTACGCACGTAGAACATCAGGAAACGGTCGATGTAGCGCACCAGCGTCTCCTTATCGAGGTCCGACGCGAGCAGTTCGGCGTGGCGCGGTTTCATGCCGCCGTTGCCGCACACATAGAGATTCCAGCCCTTTTCGGTCGCGATGATGCCGACGTCCTTGCCTTGCGCTTCCGCGCATTCGCGAGTGCAGCCCGACACGCCGAACTTGATCTTGTGCGGCGTGCGCAGGCCCTTGTAGCGGTTTTCGATCTCCACCGCGAGACCCACCGAATCGCCGACGCCGTAGCGGCACCACGTCGAACCGACACACGATTTCACGGTGCGCAGCGACTTGCCGTAGGCGTGGCCCGATTCGAAACCGGCGGCGATCAGTTCTTCCCAGATAAGCGGCAATTGCTCGACGCGCGCGCCGAACAGATCGACACGCTGGCCGCCGGTGATCTTCGTATAGAGGCCGTACTTCTTGGCGATCTGGCCGACTGCGATCAAACCATCGGGCGTCACTTCGCCGCCGGCCATGCGCGGCACGACCGAATAGGTGCCGTCACGCTGAATGTTGGCGAGGTAGTAGTCGTTGGTGTCCTGCAGCGAGGCGTGCTCCTTCTTCAGCACGAACTCGTTCCAGCACGACGCGAGCACGCTCGCCACCAGCGGCTTGCAGATATCGCAGCCGAGGCCGTGGCCGTGCTTCGCGAGCAGTTCGCCGAAGCTGCGCACGCCTTCCACACGCACGATGTGATACAGCTCCTGGCGCGAATACGCGAAGTGTTCGCAGACGTGGTTGTTGACCGCGAGACCCTGCTTCTTCATCTCGGCCTTCATCACCTGCGTGACGAGCGGCACGCAACCGCCACATGACGTGCCGGCGGTCGTCGCGCATTTCAACGCGCCGATGTCGGTCGCGCCGGCACAAACGGCGGCGCACAACTCGCCCTTCGAGACGTTGTTGCACGAACAGATTTGCGCGGAAGCGGGCAAGGAATCGACGCCGATCGCGGGTTTCGCATTGCCGTCGGCCGCCGGCAAGATCAGGAATTCAGGCGACGCCGGTAGTTCGATGCGGTTCAACATCATCTGCAGCAGCGTGCCGTATTCGCCGGCGTCGCCCACCATCACGCCGCCCAGCAAATATTTGCCGCACTCCGACACCACCAGCTTCTTGTAGACCTGCTTGCGCTCGTCGCTGAACTGGTACGCGCGGCTGCCAGGCGTGCTGCCGTGCGCGTCGCCGATGCTCGCCACGTCCACGCCCATCAGCTTGAGCTTGGTGCTCATGTCGGCGCCGGCGAATTCCGCCGTGTCGCCTAGCAGTTGCTTCGCCACCGCGCGAGCCATGTCGTAGCCCGGCGCCACGAGGCCGAACAGCTGACCGTTCCACAGCGCGCATTCGCCGATCGCGTAGATGTGCGGATCGCTCGTGCGGCACGCGTTATCGATCACGATGCCGCCGCGCGGGCCGAGCGTCAGGCCGCTCGCGCGCGCCAGATCGTCACGCGGACGAATGCCCGCGGAGAACACGATCATGTCGGTGTCGAGATGGCTGCCGTCGGCGAAATGCATGCGGTGGGTGCCCGCTTCGCCGTCGACGATCGCCGTGGTGTTCTTCTGCGTATGCACCGTCACGCCCAGTTCTTCGATCTTGCCGCGCAGCACGCGGCCGCCGCCGTCGTCCACCTGCACGGCCATCAGACGCGGCGCGAATTCGACCACGTGCGTTTGCAGGCCCATGTCGCGCAGCGCCTTCGCGCATTCGAGGCCGAGCAGTCCGCCGCCCACCACCGTGCCCGTCTTCGAGCGCGCGCCGCATTCGCGCATCGCTTCGAGATCGTCGATAGTTCGGTACACGAAGCAATCGGCGCGTTCACGGCCCTCGACGGGCGGCACGAACGGATAGGAACCGGTCGCGAAAACCAGTTTGTCATAAGGCAATGTTTCGCCCGTCGACACCGTCACGGTGCGCGCATCGCGATCGACCGTCACGGCCTTCGCATTCAGCTTGAGCAACACGTTCTGGCGTTCGAAGAAGCCTGGCTCGACCAGCGACAGATCGTCCGCAGTCTTGCCCGCGAAAAACTCGGACAGGTGGACGCGGTCGTAGGCCGGCCGCGATTCCTCGCACAGCACCGTGATGTCGAGCCCGTGCGCGGCGTCTTGTGCGAGGCACTCGACCAGTTTGTGACCGACCATCCCGTGACCGATAACGATGATTTTCATGAGCGCGGTTTCCTCAATGTGCTGGTTGCGAGCGACGCCGTAAGGCATGTGGCGAAAACGATTCTGGAAATAAAAACGGCGTCCCGCGAACCCAGTCGATGACTGAATTCGGGGGACGCCGTTGTCCTGACCTGTCCTGCAGCGAGTACTTTGTGTTGCACTCGCGCCGGATCCACGTTGATCCGATGGCAAGGCTTAATGCAAAGCCTATGCCAGTTGCGCGAAATGTCGGTGACGAGGCCGTGGCGCAGGGGTTTGCGGCGAATCGCATGCGTGTGCGGCAAAGCGGGCGCACGACGCGTTTTGATGCAGTGGGGCACATGGATGGTGCGACGCAGCACCCTGCGCGTGCGAAGTGCACGCTCGCGAACGGTGCGTGGCGTGGGCGTTGGCGACGTTATTCGCGAGGCGTGGCAAGGCGTACAGCGCGTCCGGCCGATGCATGGCGTAGTCCTTGCATAAGCAGTGGCGAGTTCATGGCGGCAACGCGGCCACGACATGTAGCACATACCATGCGGGCGAAACACAACGCTGTGTTTCACCGCGCCTGAAGCGAAGCGGCAAAGCAGCACACCACGCAGTAACCGGACAACGGCGTCCCCTCGTGTTCATCACGAGCGGATGCCGTTTTTTATTGGACGCCGGCGACAGCAATCGCCGGCCGATACAGAAGCGAAGGACACCGTGATACATACCGCGATGAACGCCAACACCGGCAAGGTCACCTTATTGAGCGCCGGCCCCGGCGACCTTGATCTGCTCACGCTCAAGGCCGTGAAAGCGCTGGCCGCCGCCGATGTCGTGCTGCTCGACGACCTCGCGAATCCGGAGATCGTGACACTGGCGCCGCAAGCGCGGGTGATTCGCGTCGGCAAACGCGGCGGCTGCCGCTCGACGCCGCAAGTTTTTATCGAACGGCTGATGCGGCGCTATGCGCTCAAGGGCTTGCACGTGGTGCGGGTGAAAGGCGGTGAAGCCCTATTGTTCGGACGCGCCGGTGAAGAGCTCGCGGTCTTGCGCGACGCCGGCATTCCGGTGGAAATCATTAACGGAATCTCGTCCGGGTTCGCGGCTGCCGCGGGACTCGGCATTTCGCTCACGCATCGCCGCCATTGCCATGGCGTGAGCTTCGTCACCGCACATACGGAGGATCACGGCGAGCCGGACTGGGCCGCGCTGGCCGCGACGCGCACCACGCTAGCCATCTATATGGGGATGCGGCGGATCGACAGCATCGCGTCCGCGCTGCTCGCGAATTTGCCGGCGGACACGCCCGCCGCCGTCGTGCAATGGGCCGGTGGCAGCAACGAACGGCGTTTGATGAGCCGCCTTGACCGGCTCGCTGCGGATGCGACGAGCGCGGGCTTCGGCAGCCCGGCGGTGATTCTGGTGGGCAACGCGATCGGCGAGAGCGTCGAGCGCGTGTGGGCGATCGATGAGGGACAGTGCGACGAAGCGGCCACGATCCAAAACGATATGCCGAAGGCGCGCGAGGCAATCGCGCAGGCCGCGTGATGAGCCGTCTGCGCGCCTTCTCAGCTGCTCGTGCTTGAACGCCCGTAGACACCCTCGCGGCGAAGCACGGCTGGATCGCGATCAGCCCGGCAAATAGGTCGAACATGCGCAAAGTGCGTGGATTCGAGACCTCGGCCAGACTCGGGCGATCGTGCAGGGATTACCGAAATAGGTGCCGTCGGCAAGAATGATCGGTACGGAGATAAAACTGCCCGACTTGTAGATTTGCGCCGTCTGACGGCCGTGATTAACCGAATCCGTATGGGAATTGTCGGTGACGATAGACGCCCGCGCGGCGCATGACTCGAAACATAGCGTGGTGTGCGGACCCAGACCTGTCGCCGGGACTTCAAATTGCTCACCTATCTGTCAGGATCACAACCTGAGAGAAATCAGATGGCCCATCATCCAGCCGCACGCCTTCTGATCGCCGACGACGACGCGAATCTGCTGGCCGCCTACGTACTCTACTTCAGCGCGCATGGTTTCGAGATCCGGACCGCGCGCAACGGGCTCGATGCGCTGGCTCAATACTGCGCGTGGCATCCGCAGGCCGCGTTGCTGGACGTCGAAATGCCGCGTCTGGACGGCCGCGCGGTGGCGCGGCGAATCCGCTACGTGGGCGATATTCCGGCGCCCACGCTGGTCGCGGTCACCGGGCTCGAACGCGCTGAGGAAGTCAGCAAATCGCTGCGTTCGGGCTTCGACCATCATTTCGTCAAGCCGGTGCCGATGCCGGTGATCCTCGCGGCGTTGACCGCGCGTGTCCGGCATTAGCCCGTGTTGTCCACCGAAGTGCGCTGGCTTGGCGCGCAGTTGCCGTCCACAAGGCGTTGACCGTCTGCGTTGGCCATATGCGTTGAACGTGCGTTCCGACCGCGCGCCTTGACCGTGATTGACCCGCGCTTTACCCCAGCATCGCCGTCAATCGCCGAAACCCAGTTCCGCTGCCACAGCCTGCCCCACGCGCAGCCACGTTCCGGCGCCGCTCGCGACCAACGCGTTGTTGCCGAACGTGATCGCCCCATTTCGCTGTGGATTCGCGCGATAGACGCTCATCGTGTCGCTCGGCTCGTTCGGCCAGTCCGGATCGGGCGCGCCTTTGGCCTGGTCGATGGTCGGCATCGGACAGCGCGTGCACGGCTTGACCAGTTGCAGTTGCGCGCCCCCGCCCGCTTCCCCGTCGACGCTCAGCGTCTCCACATAGTCCTCCTCATACGCGTCGAGCCCCGTCAGCACCACGTTGGGACGGAACCGGTCGATTGGAATCGACGGCGCGCCCTTGCCGTTCAGGCGCGTGTTCAGATCGTCGAGCGACGCCTGGCCGATCACCAGCAGCGGAAAACCATCCGCGAAATGGGTGGTCGCGCGGCCCACTCCCTCCGTGTAGTCCGGATCGACGATGCGCTCGCGTTCAGGATCAAAGCGCAGGAGCCGCGCGGGTACGCCGAGAAACGTCGAAAACCATGCGGCGCATACGTCGCCGGTGTCGAGCCCGTAGGCCGCGTCGCGCCAGACTCTGGTTTCTACCGCGAGCGGCGCCGCGAGCCGCGCGCTTTCCAGCGGCGTGCGCAACTCGCTCATGCCGGGCGCGCGGATCACGAGATCCTCGGCGCCGAGTTCCACCTTGATCAGCGCCATGCGCGGATACGCGCGCTGCGTGAGCATGGCGCCGGCCGGGTCGGTGACCATCCAGCAGCGGTCGTATTCGAGGCCGGTGGCAAGCAGACGCGCTTCGTTGAGCGCAATGCCCGCGCAGGATTTGATCGGATAGACGAATAGTTCGCTGATGGTCGGCATGGCGTGGTGTGCACGTGGGGAGCGTGCGAATTCTTGTGTTTGATGCCTGATTGTAAAGCCCGAGCCTCTCTTCGTTCCAGCCGGAATATCGGCCCAGACGAATTGCCGAATACCGGACCTCGCGACTCCGCCGTTTCTTCCGGCCGCGCTTGGACGTAAAATCCTCAAGCAAAGCGCTTGGGCAAGGACAAGGCCGGCGCCGCGGCATCCGCGCACAATGCGGGTACTGGAAGGCTGCGTGCAACCCGCGCCGTCACCGAACATCAACGCGGCCGCCGCAGGCGCGCACGGTGTCATACCCGCGCGCGGCGGCCAGCCATCGAGGCCGAAGCCATCGTGCCAGGCGCGCGTGGCGAGGTGGTCGAGTCGATCCTTACTCTAAACAAACCAGGACGTTTACTATGCTGAGCAAACCCGTGTTGACCGTCGCCGAAACGACCCGCATCCTCGAAGCCGCCCGCGCCGAAGCCGAGAAACACCAGTGGGCCGTCGCCATCGTGGTGGTGGACGATGGCGGCCATCAGCTCGGCATGCTGCGTCTGGACGGCAGCGCGCCGGCCAGTTCGTACATTGCGACCGAAAAGGCCCGCACTTCGGCGATCGGCCGCCGTGAAACGAAGGTATATGAAGACATGATCAACAACGGCCGCACCGCTTTCCTGAGCGCGCCGCTGCAAGGCACGCTGGAAGGCGGCGTGCCGGTGATCGTCGAAGGCCAGGTGATCGGCGCGGTCGGCGTGTCGGGCGTCAAGTCGGATCAGGACGCGCAGATCGCCAAGGCAGGTATCGCGGCTATCGCCGCTTGAGTTTGAGAGCCGTTCCGTTCACAAGCCGACCAGAACGGCGGCCCTGAAGCAAAGAATCCAACCGTTGCACAACGCGGGCCGATGCCCCCTCATCGGCCCCATTCAGATAGATGGAGCAGTCGATGACTCAGATGAACACGCGCGGCGGACTGCAAGTCGCCGCCAACCTCGACCAGTTCGTCGAAACCGAAGCCCTGCCCGGCACCGGAATCGACAGCGCCGCATTCTGGTCGGGTTTCGACGCCCTCGTGCACGAGCTGGCGCCCAAAAACCGTGCGCTGCTCGCCGAGCGCGACCGCCTGCAGACCGAGCTGGACAACTGGCATCGCGCCAATCCGGGTCCGGTACGCGATCTGCGAGCGTACCGTGCGTTTCTCGAAGGCATCGGCTATATCGTGCCGGCGCCCGCGAGCGTCAAGGCCACGACCGACAACGTGGACACCGAAATCGCCGAACAGGCCGGCCCGCAACTCGTGGTGCCGCTGTCGAATCAGCGCTATGCGCTGAACGCGGCGAACGCGCGCTGGGGCAGCCTGTACGACGCGCTGTACGGCACCGACGCGATTCCCGAAACCGGCGGCGCCGAAAAGCAGAAAGCCTTCAATCCGGTGCGCGGCGCCGCGGTGATCGCCTATGCCCGCAAGTTCCTCGACCAGGCCGCGCCGCTCGCGAACGGCTCGCATGCGGACGCCACGCGTTATAGCGTCGATGGCGGCAAGCTGGTCGTCACGCTCAAGAACGGGACGAGCGAGCTGAAGACGCCGGCGCAATTCATCGGCTATCAGGGCGAGGAAAGCGCGCCGTCCGCCGTGCTGCTCAAGCACAACGGCCTGCACTTCGAAATCCAGATCGATGCGAGCGACTCCATCGGCAGGACCGATTCCGCGCACGTAAAAGACGTGGTGGTCGAAGCGGCGGTGAGCACGATCATCGACTGTGAAGACTCGGTCGCGGCCGTGGATGCGGACGACAAGGTCCTGCTCTACCGCAACTGGCTCGGCCTGATGACCGGCGACCTGACCGAAGAGGTCACGAAGAACGGCAAGACCTTCACGCGCCGGCTGAACGCCGACCGCGTGTACACCGCCGCGAACGGCACGGCGCCGGTGGTGCTGCATGGCCGCTCGCTGCTATTCATCCGCAACGTCGGTCATTTGATGACCAACCCGGCGGTGCTGACGAAAGACGGCCACGAGATTCCGGAAGGCATTCTCGACGCCGTGATCACCACGCTGTGCGCGTTGCACGACCGCAAGCATCAGTTGAATTCGCGCACCGGCTCGATCTATATCGTCAAGCCGAAAATGCACGGCCCGGCCGAAGTCGCTTTCGCCAGCGAGCTGTTCGCGCGCGTGGAAGACCTGCTGAAGCTGCCGCGCAACACGATCAAGATGGGCATCATGGACGAGGAGCGCCGCACCAGCGTGAACCTGCTCGCCTGTATCGCCGAAGCGTCGGAGCGTGTCGCGTTCATCAACACGGGTTTCCTCGACCGCACCGGCGACGAAATGCACTCGGCCATGGAAGCCGGCCCGATGATGCGCAAGGGCGACATGAAGTCGAGCGCCTGGATCGCCGCTTACGAACGCAGCAACGTGCTGGCCGGTTTGAGCGCGGGCCTGCGCGGCCGCTCGCAGATCGGCAAAGGCATGTGGGCGATGCCCGATCTGATGCACGCCATGCTCGAACAGAAGATCGCGCATCCGAAAGCCGGGGCAAACACCGCATGGGTGCCCTCGCCGACCGCCGCCACGCTGCACGCGTTGCATTACCACCAGATCGACGTGCAAGCGGTTCAGCGCGAACTGGAGCGCACGGATTACGCCACGGTGCGCGACGAACTGCTCGACGGCCTGCTGACGATTCCGGTCGTCGCCGAGGCGAAGTGGAGCGACGACGAGATCCGCAGCGAGATCGACAACAACGCACAGGGCATTCTCGGCTACGTGGTGCGCTGGATCGATCAGGGCGTGGGTTGCTCGAAGGTGCCGGACATTCATGACGTCGGCCTGATGGAAGATCGTGCCACGCTGCGTATTTCCAGCCAGCACATTGCCAACTGGCTGTATCACGGCGTGGTGCAGCGCGAACTCGTCGAAGAGACGTTCAAGCGCATGGCGAAGGTGGTCGACGAGCAGAACGCGGGCGACCCGCTCTACAAGCCGATGGCGCCGGGCTTCGACACGATCGCTTTCAAGGCCGCGCAGGCGCTGGTGTTCGAAGGACGCCAGCAACCGAGCGGCTACACGGAACCGTTGCTGCACAAGTTCCGGCTGGAAGTGAAGAAGGAAGATTGAGAGCTGGCTTGCCGGACCGCGCGTGATGCGTGGGGCGGGTGAAAGAAAGACGGGCGCCGCGTGGTTAGCAATGAACTGCACCCCAAAAGTTGGACACTGATCCAACCTTTTGGGGTGCAGTTCACCGCGTGATACGCGGCGCCCGTTTAATGTGCGCGATACAACCGCGCGTTACTTCTGCGTGATAAGTTTCACGGGGCGTGCGCGGCCTTGAAGCGAGCGCGGCCCGCATCAAACCGACAGCGCTAACCGCAGCGGCTTTCAATGCAGATCAAGCCGCCTCCGCCGCAAACTGCGCCGGCACGCCTTCCTGCACATTGCCCTGCATATAAGCCTGCAAATACGCTTCAAAATCCGCCTTCACTTCCGGATGGCGCAGCGCGAATTCCACCGTCGCCTTCAGATAGCCCAGCTTGCTGCCGCAATCGAACCGCGTGCCGAAGTAGCGATACGCAAGCACCTGCTCTTCGGTCAGCAGCGATTGCACCGCGTCGGTCAATTGCAGCTCGCCACCCGCGCCCGGCTTCAGCGCGCGGATATGCTTGAAGATGGTCGGCATCAGCACATAACGGCCCACCACGCCGAGATTCGACGGCGCCTTGTCCGGCGCCGGCTTCTCGACGATGCCCGACAGCTTGATCACGTTGTCTTCCCACTCGCGGCCGTCCACCACGCCGTACGAGCGGCTGTCTTCGCGCGCGATGGTTTCGACGCCGATCACCGAGCTGTGATAGTGATTGAAGGTGTCGACGAGCTGGCTCATCACCGGCTTCGAGCTGTGCAACAGGTCGTCGGCCAGAATCACGGCGAACGGGCTCTCGCCCACCAGTTTCTCGGCGCACAGCACCGCGTGGCCGAGACCGAGCGCTTCGGCCTGGCGCACATAGAAACAGTCGACGTTGGCCGGCTTGATGCTGCGCACCAGATCGAGCAGCTTCTGCTTGTTGCGCGCCTCGAGTTCGGCTTCGATTTCGTAGGACTTGTCGAAGTGATCTTCAATGGCGCGCTTGCTGCGCCCCGTTACGAAGATCATCTCGGTGATGCCGGCGGCAATCGCTTCTTCCACCGCGTATTGAATCAGCGGTTTATCCACGATCGGCAGCATTTCCTTAGGACTCGCCTTGGTAGCCGGCAGGAATCGTGTCCCGAGGCCCGCTACGGGAAACACGGCTTTGGTGACTTTCAGCATGGTAGGCATTCCCATATCGGTTAGAAATTGGTGTGTTCGCGGGCCTGGCGGCCAATCGATGTCGCCGGAAAGACTAGCAAAAAAATGACGCCAGTACGTATGTGAAATTTCCTCAATCCGAATAAATAAATCCATTCTCTTTCGGTATGCCGCATCGTGATAAACAGCGGGCAACAATTACGCAATGAAATCGAATTATTTTCCGGCAATCCCGAAAATTTTACATATCCTGACAACTGGCCTTCAGATGCGACAAGGCCGCCAGCGGATCGACCGCGGGCGCGCCTCGCGTCTCTCCCAGCCCGCGTTATTCGTTCTCGTCAAGCTGCGGCAGCTTGCCGGGGGTCATGCGAAAACGGCGAATGGGCTCGTTGCGCAGCGCCTCCCGGTAGGCGGAGGCGGCGACAAGGATCAGCAGCACGGCAATGCCGGCGAGTAAATGCAGGTTCATGACTTCACCTCGGGTCAAGAGATTCCGTGACTTAAATTAGCATGACAAAAGCGGTAAATAATTCGCGGCAGCATCTGCTTATGCTCAATTACAATTAGTCACAAAATCGCCGTTTAATTCAATTCAGTACGCAAATTTTTATCGATTTTTTATCCGCGTCGTGCACTACCATGTCATGCACCGCGGGCGCGTACGGCGCCCGCGCGAATCCGCCAATCTGCCAATCTGCATTTCCCCTCCGTCAGAATAAGGACCGCGTATGAGCGACTCAGCACTGGATGCCGCCGGCTCATCCCTGCCCCTCTCCCCGCCTCGCACAGCCACCGCGCCGCGCGCCCAGAGCGAAGCGCGTGCCGACAGCGCGGGCAAGGAGCACGTCATCGACGCCATGCGGGGCTTCGCCGCGCTGCTGGTGGCGTATTTTCATTGCCGCCAGGTGGAATGGGTCGGCATGCAGGCGTTTCACCAGAGCGTGGGCCATGCATTCAGTCTGAATGCGATCGCCGCGTATCTGACGTTCCCGATTGCATGGGGCTCAGCCGGCGTGCCGATTTTCTTCGTGATCAGCGGTTATTGCATTCACCGCGGCGGCGCGCTGCGCCTGGCCGGCAATCCCGCTTACCGGCTCGATACGGGCAATTTCTGGGTGCGCCGCTTTGCGCGCATTTATCCCGTGCTGCTCGCGGCGCTGGTGCTGACTTTCGCGCTCGACTGGTTCAGCCTGCAATTGCCGCCCGTCAATCACAAGATCCGCGAGATCGGCCTGCGGGCGTTCCTCGTCAATCTGTTTTCGCTGCAAGGCGTGGCCGGCAAGACGTTCGGCTCGAACGGCGCGCTCTGGACACTCTCGCTCGAAGTGCAGTTCTACGCGATCTATCCGCTGCTGTTCGCGCTGCGCCGGCGTATCGGCATGACCTCCGTGCTGGCCATCGTCGCGCTCGTCAACGTGGTGTCCGCCTACGTGCTCGAACGCCACGACATTCAGTTCTTCACGTCGTACTGGTTTTCGTGGACGCTCGGCGCATGGATCTCCGACGCCCGTGCGCATCGCGCGCCGCAGGCCCGCTCGTCGATGTGGCTTTACGCGCTCGCCGCGGGCTTTGTCGCGCTCGGCTGCGCGGCGTTTCATTTCGGCCAGTACGGTGCGTTCCAGCTGTGGGCGGTCGGCTTTGCGTTCTACCTGTACAAGGCGCTGGAGCGCGGCAACCCGGCGGGCGGCCCCACCTTCGGCACGCGTCTGCTGTCGCGCTTTGGCGACTTCAGCTTCTCGCTCTATCTGATCCATCTGCCGATCTTCGTGCTGCTGTCGTCGCTGCTGTTCCGCTCATCCCTGCAAATATCGATCTGGCCGTCGTTCGGTTTCATGCTGGTGGCCGTGCCGGTGGCGTATGTGTTCTACCGCCTGGTCGAGTTGCCGGCGATGAAATGGTCGGCCAGTTTCAAGCCGAAAGCGGCTTTGAAAAAGGCCTGAACTCACGCGGCAAAAACGCGCGATAAAAAAACGGAGCGAACGTCGTGAGACTTTCGCTCCGCTGCGCTAATGGCAGGAACCGGCCGAGTCCCTGCCTACCCCGCGTAGAACCTTCCTAAGCCATTTTCGGCCCCGCCACGCGCTTCAGAATCCGCTCGACACCTTCGACATAGGTCGCGGTGCCGAACCGGCTCAGCGCGGTCTGATACCCGTTCCTGACCAGCCGGTTGCGCAGTTCGTCGTTCGAGCGCAATTCGGCGAGCGCGTCGGCGAGGCCGTGCGCGTCTGCCGGCGTGCACAGCATGCCGTTCTCGTAGTCGTCGATGATCTCCAGCACGCCGCCCGCGCGCGCCGCCACCACCGGCCGCTGCGCCAGCATGCCTTCCACGATCACACGGCCAAACGGCTCCGGCGTGATCGACGTATGGACGACCGCGTCGACCGCGCACATGCAGGCCGCGATATCGTGCTGGAAGCCGAGAAAATGCACGCGCCCGCCGAGGTTGTGCGCGGCGACGAACGCGTGCAGTTCGATCTCGTACTGGTCCTCGCCGAAGAGCGGCGCGCCCACCAGCACCGCATGCATCTGCGGATTGAGCACCATCGCTTCGAGCAGCACGTGCTGCCCTTTCCAACGCGCGAGACGGCTAAACGAGCCAACCAGAAACGCGTCTTCCGGCAAGCCGAGGCGCTTGCGCAGCGTTGCTTGCGGCACCGTGCGCAAGGCGTCGAACGGCGCGGCGGAAATGCCGTTGAACACCACGTCGATGCGCTTTTCGTCGAACTGCGTGAGCTCCGCAAACGCGCGCGCCGACGCGGCCGAATTGGCGATCACATGCGTGAGGCCAAGACGCGCGCACCATTTGATGATCGCCAGTTGCTTGCCGCCGAAATGCTCGGGGCTCACGATATCGCGCAGATGCCAGACCACCGGGCGCCGCGCCAGCTTGCCGGCGAGCGCGCCGATCACCATGGCGCGCTGGGTGTTCGCGTAGATCACGTCCGCGTTGCGCGCGCGTTTGGCCGTGGCGCGCACGAGCGATACCAAACCCTTGAGCGCCTGGCCTTTCGGCATCGACCCGCCCTGTTTGCGAACATGGCGCAGCGCGCCTGCATCCAGCACGTCGACGGCCACGCCGGCTTTGGCGAGCGCGCTGCGAAACGGGCCGTCGTCGAACAGCACGACCTCGATGCGCGAGCGCAACGCCTTGACGATTTCCAGCAGCGACAGTTCGGCGCCGCCGAGCACGCCGCTTTGATCGACCGCCAGAATGCGCGGACCGCTGGCGACGGTCGGCGCGTTATACGGCACGTACGGCGGCAGCGTCGCCGCGCGCAGAGCCGGCACCGCCGCCCGCACATGCGAAAAGAAGCGCTCGCGGAAATGCGCGGCGGAGAACTGCTCGGCGTTCGCGCGGCAATCCAGCGGCGAAAAACGCTTCACGTGGCCGTCGAAACGCTCCACCGCGGCGATGATCGACTCGGCGGTCTGGTCGGCGAAGAACATGCCGGTGGGCCGCGGCTCGGACAGATCGCGCACGGTTTCGAGCGCGCCGCCCTTGCCGTAGGCGATCACCGGCGTGCCGCAGGCCTGTGCTTCGACGACCGAAATACCGAAGTCTTCTTCGGCGGCAAACACGAAGGCCTTGGCGCGGCTCATCTTTTCCTTGAGCACCTTGAACGGCTGATAACCCATGATCTCGACGTTCGGCCCCGCTTTCGCGCGGATCTTTTGCATGTCGGGACCATCGCCGATCACGACGAGCTTGCGCTGCGGCATGCGCGCGAAGGCCTCGACGATCAGATCGATCTTCTTGTACGGCACCATGCGCGAGGCGGTCAGATAAAAGTCGTCCTTGTCGGCGCACAGTGCGAAGGCTTCGACGTCGACCGGCGGGAAGATCACCTGCGCGTCGCGCTGATAGACCTTCTTGATGCGCCGCGCGATGAACTCGGAATTGGCGACGAAGCCATCCACCGCATTCGAGGTGCGGATATCCCAGTTGCGCATGTAATGCAGAATCAGCCGCGCCATGGCCGATTTCGGGCCGTTGGTCAGCTTCGACTGTTTGAGGTATTGATGCTGCAAGTCCCACGCGTAGCGAATCGGCGAATGCACGTAGCTGATATGCACCTGGTCGGGGCCGGTCAGAATGCCCTTGGCAACGGCGTGGCTGCTCGAAATCACCACGTCGTACGCGGACACGTCGAGCTGTTCGATCGCGAGCGGCATCAACGGCAGATACGAGCGGTACTTGGTGCGCGCGAGCGGCAGCTTCTGGATAAACGAGGTCGTGACGGACTTGCCGCGCAGGAAGCTGCGGTCGTCGAGAAAATCGACGAGGCTGAACAGGTCCGCGTCCGGAAAGCACGCGACAATCTGTTCGAGTACTTTCTCCGCGCCCGCATACGTGACGAGCCAGTCGTGCACGATCGCGACGCGCACAGTTTTGTCGGCGCGCAGCGCGGCGCGGCGCGGCTGCGCCTGCGCGCCGGGAACGGTGGTGAATTCGGCCAGTGCGCTGCGCGTCGCGGGTTGCAGCACGGCTTCTTCAAGGACTTCGTGGTTCATGCGCTTTTCCTCGGATTCAGTCGCAACAGCAGTGAACGCGCAAGATCGCGCAAGGCGGGTGTCATCGTGATCGACCAGGCGACATTCGCGCCTACCATCAATACGCCGGCAACAATCGCCATTGCGAGACCCGGCAGGAAGCTGGCGAGCCACAGGCTGGCCAGCAGGAAAGCAAGGTGAGCGAGCATGTCGAGCGCGATCTGCCTGGCGCGAATCGCGCACAGCCGCAGCAGCACCGCGTAGTCGAATAGCGCGCGGCCGGCCACGGCCACCGCCGCGCCGGTCAGGCCGAAATGCGTGATGCCGAACCACAATGCCCCTGCAAACAAGGGCAATTCGAACAATCCGACGCGCGCGGCCGTGGCGGGATTGACCTGCGACTGGATCAGAATCCGCGTGACGTTCGCCTGCCCGACCAGCCACACGGCGACGATCATGATTCGGCCCACCGGTGCGGCCACGGTGGCGATCTCATTGCCCACCCACAGATGCAAAAACGGTTCGAGCACCAGCATCGCGACCAGCGCGACCGGCGTGAACACGCCGTTGAGAAATTCGAGCGACTGCTGCGTGATGGTGTCGGCGTCGGCGCGTCCCACTGCGGAAAGCCGCGGAAACAATGTGCGCACCAGCGCCGTCGGCACGATGTTCAATCGCGTGACAAGGTTCTGCGGCACCGTGTAATACGTGACGAAACGCGCGCCGAGGCTCGTGCCGAGCATCACGCGGTCGAGCGAATCGGCGATCATGGTGGTGACGCTCGCAATCAGCATCCAGCCGCCGAAATTGAACAGGCCCTTCGCCACGCCGAATTGCGGCGGCAGAATGCGGCGGATTTCCAGCACTTTCAGCGCCGAGCGTCCCAGCAGAAGCGCGGCCACGATCCGCGCGAACACCGCGGCGGCCAGCACGTTCTGCAAGGTCGCGCCCATCCACAGCGCGGCGCCGAGCGGCAGCAGCTGGAACAGAAACGTGCCGATGGTCTGATTGGTGTTGTAGACGCCAAAGCGTTCCGCGCCGTTGATCGCGCCGGCGAACACCCACGAGACGTTGGCGATCGGAATCGCCACCGCGAGCCACGGCAGCGCCATATACACCTCGTGCTGCAGCTCGGGCGACACCTTGGTGAAATACGCGGTGTAGAGAAACGCGCCGAAATAAATGATCAATCCGCCGATCACGCCGGTCGCGAGATTGAGCCACGTCGCACTCCAGAACACGCGCGCGCTCTCGTCCTTGTCGCCGGACGCGCGCGCCTTCGAGATGTGATTCTGCGCGGCCATGCTCATGCCGAGATCGAGAATGCCGAAGTAGCCGATCAGCGTCCACACGAGGCTGATCACGCCGTAGCGCTCGACGCCGAGCAGCTTGATATACGACGGCACGGTCACGAGCGAGACGAAAGTCGGCAGCACCAGCCCGAAAAAGTTGATCGCTACGTTCTTGAGAATGCCTTTGTCCATCGGATGCCTTGGGTTTGACTACGTTTGTCTGCGGGTCGCCTTGTCATGCGCCGAAGCGCTCATGCTTCGTTCTTCAAGGCTTCCAGCGGTACATCATGACTTTGCCGCGCGCGTCTTCCTCGACGAACACGAGGTACTCGCCGTTGGCGCGTTTGGCGGCGCTAATGCCGTTCGGCACATCGACCCAGCCCGACGCTCGGCTCACTTCCGGGCCCGGCCGGATCACGCCGACTTCCTTGCCGCTGTCCTTGTCCCATACGTGCACCGCGCCGACCGGCTCGACGCCGAAAATGTATTGGCCTTCGACCGTCAGGCCGATGATCGTGGCGATGGGTTTGCTCTGCGTCTGCCACGGCAGCGTGATCGCATAGCGCTGCACGGGGTTGCCGCTCGACCATTTGTCGTAGCGCATCAGCACGCGGCCCACTTCTTTCCAGAAGCCGCGATCGACCGGCGTGTCGGGCGTGTAGCCGCTCACGTACATCGTGTCGGTGTCCGGGTCGTAGATCGCGCGATGCAGCTCCGTGAACGGTTGCGGCACCGGGTACTGCGTCATGTTCGAGTACGAGTAGACCGGATTGCCCTTCGCATCCAGCCCGCCGAAACGGAAGCGGTAGATGCCCTTGGTGTCGCGCGTGCGCCAGATGTCGCCGGCGGTGTCGACCCACCAGCCCCAGCCGCCCGCGAGCTTCGTGCCGCTCGTGTTGAGCGCGAATTCATCGGTGTTGAACTTGCCGTCGCCGTTCGTATCGCGCCAGATCCAGTCGCCGCCCGGCGGTGCATTCGGCACCTTGGCCACCGCGCGCTCACGCCCCGCGATGAAGCCGGAAGGAATCGCCGTTTCGCCGTCGTGCTGCGCATCGAAGCGATAGATCTTTAGATGGTCCGCGTACATGTCCGTGAGGTACAGGAAAGTGCGGCCCTTCAATTTGCGGGCGATCGGCAGACCCGGATACTGATCGGTGTGAAATACCGGATCGTCCGGATACTTGAAACGGTTAGAGAGGAAACCTGCGTACTTCCAGTCCTGCCCCGCAGGCTTCGACAGATCGAGTTCGAAGCGCTTGTTGCCGGTATAGACGCTGTCCGGGCGCGACGGATCGATCCACGCACCGTCGACGAACAGGAGCCCCTGCACCTGCCAGTTCTGCCGGCCATCGGGCGCATAGCTTTCGAGCGTCGCCCCGAGACCCGCGCCGATCGGGTCGTAACGCGGACCGATGCCATTGGTCGACACGTACACGTTGCCGCGCGCATCCACGCCCACGCCAGTGAGGCCGTTGAAACGCTGCGGGCCTGGCTTGCCGGCGACGCCGCTGAAAATGCCGCCGCGCTCGCCGAGCGCGCCCGATTCGCCATAGCGACCGTTATTCTTGCTGAAATACAGCACCTGCTGACGTGGACCGTTATCCGCGATCAGGACGCGGTCTTGCGCGTCGACTGCTATATCCACCGCGATGGTTCCGCCAGGCAGCGTAAAGTTTTCGTCGATGCGTTTGCCGGTAGACGTGTAATGCTCCACATGCGGCTCACGATCGTTGCGCGTGCCGCTCAACACCCACAGCGTGCCGTCCGGCGCCAGCGCGAGTCGGCCCGGTTCATGCACGCTCCAGGTGGTTTTCTGCTGCATCGATTCCGCGTCGTATACCTCGATGCGATCGCGCGCCGTGTTCGCCGCGTACAGCGTGGTGTCGTTCGCCGCGAGGCCGCCGATCTCGGCGCTCGTGCCGGTCGGCACTTCGTTCATCATCAGAAAGCCGGCCGCCAGCTGCGCATGCGGGTCGGCACTCTTCGCGGCGGGCTGGAACGGCGCGGCACGCTTCGGATCGGCGATCTGCCGGCGCGAAATGCCATACCACTGCTTGCCCTTCTCCGGCCACACGCCCTGCTCGACCAGGCGTCCTTTTTCATTGCCGACCGCGATCGCAACGAACACGTACTTGCGATTCAAAGCGACCGCGTTGCCGCCACCATTGCCCCAGCCATGCGTGCCGCCCGCGAAGCCGAGCATCTTGCCGTTCTGATAGACGCTCGCTTCAGCACCGCTTTCGTCCCACGGCGCGTTCGTATAGACCTTGCCGTCGGGCGCCACCGCGATCGCGGTGATGTTGATCTGCGCCCAGATGCCGTCGCCGAAACCGAAGGTATTGCCGATCCACGACGTTTTCGCGTTCAACGCGGTTTCCGCATGCACCGTGACACTGGCCGCTCCCGCAGTCAGTCCGGCGGCGCATGCAAAAACAGCGAACCAGCTTTTGAACGTGAAACGGTGCAAGGTATTTCCTCCAATCAGCGCCGCGCGCGGGCAAAGAGGCTCGCGCGGAAACACAACTCAATGAATGACGCTACGAATCGCGGTCGATCTCGTGATGCAGACCGCTAGAAGCCGTGCAAGGACATAGGACAGATTCGTGCGGGAACAGGACTCGGGCAGAGCGTCCGGAAAGCAAACCCAGGCGAACCCCGCAAGTCCGCGAGCGCTTGACAGCGATCACAGCGTGAGGCCCACGCGCCGTCCTTGGCCACCCAATCCGCACGGCTCACATTACGCGGAAAAAACGCCGCGACGAAAATCGAAAATAATTCAAAAATATTCGACGCATTAAGCGTCTCGAAAGAAAGCAATTAAAAATTGATTAAAACGAAATCGGCTGTGGCGGCGTTGTGCACGGAGCTGTCAGCATCCATCCTTACCGATGCCCAGCAAAGCAATCCGCACTTATTACATATCCCGTCATCCATTCGACACAAGCATAAAAATCCATTGCGAATAGATAACGAAACACCCTGTTGCAATCTGATTCATTTATCCAATTCATTCCCGTTTTTTCACGATTTTATTTTCCCTAGAATCGATTGCACTTCCGTTGCGATGCGAAGCGAGCGCGCCTGCTCCACGAAACCCTCGCGCGATGCTTCGCCCGGCCCATCTGCTTCACACCATGGACGGTTCATGACTGCCAGCGCACTGCCCTTAGCGCCTTCCCACTCCCGCCGCATCGTGCAGCTCGACGGCTTGCGCGCCATCGCGGTACTTGCCGTGTTCGCGCAGCACGCGTTGAAAGCGCCGCTGTGGATGGGCGTCGATCTGTTTTTTGTTTTGAGCGGTTTTCTGATTACCGGCATCCTGCTCGAACGCAAGGCGCGTCAGCAGTCGTATTTCGGCTATTTCTACGCACGCCGGGCGCGCCGCATCCTGCCGCCCTACGTGCTGCTGATGGCGGTGTCGTCGCTTCTGTTCGGCCTCGGCTGGGCCGAGCACTGGCAGTGGTACACGTTCTTCGCGACCAATATCGGCGACGCGCTCAATCAGAGCGGTCACGACAGCCTGAATGTGCTGTGGTCGCTCGCCGTTGAAGAGCAGTTCTACATTGTCTGGCCGTTCGTGATCCTGCTCGTGCCCGAGCGCGTGCTCGGCTACGTGGCGGCCGCGTTGATCCTGCTGGTGCCCGTGTTGCGCGCGGTGGCCACGCCCTGGTTCGATTCGTTCTGGCCAATCTATTACCTCACGCCGTTCCGCATGGACCTGCTCGCGGCCGGCGCGCTGCTGGCGGTTGCCGTACGGCGTGACCGAAATGCGCTCGAGCCTTACAGAGGCGTCGCCGTGCTGGGAATGATCGCGGCGCTGGCCACCCTCGCGTGGCTGCATCTGCACTTTCCGCGCTTTCGCGCGGCCAATACGCCGCTCTCGAACGCCGGGCTCTACAGCGTTTCGCTGGTGCTTTGCACTTCAGTCGTGGTCATCGCCCTGCAGAGCAAGGGCATCGTCAAACGGCTGTTGTGCAATCCCGTGCTGGTCTATATCGGCACCATCAGCTACACGATTTATCTGATTCACCTGAGCGTGCTGTATGCGCTGTGGCCGCTGCATCTGAACCGCTTCGTCACCGCCGCGCTCGCGCTCGCGATCACGCTCGTCTACGCCAGCATCACGTGGTTCGCATTCGAGAAGCGCCTGATTTTCGGCTCGACGGGCAAGGCGCCGGCGCATGCGCCGACACAAGCCGCCAACGGCGGTGGCGTCGGCACGGCGCGGCAAGCGCCGCAAAGCCGCGCATGAAGTGTATGAAGCGCCGCGCATGGCTTGCCGCAAGCATATGCGCCGCTGCATCGCTGCTCGCATCCGCCGCGTTCGGCGCGGCGCCGGGCCCGCGAACGCAAGTGCTGATCGAGGCCTACGGCGATTCGACGACGCTCGGCATTACCTGCAGCGAAGGTCATTGCGGCCCGCAGGCGCAAAACGCGGTCGCGTATCTGCAGGACGAATTGCAGGCGCGCCACGGCGAACGGGTGCGCGTGACGAACTACGGCGTGGGCAACACGATGGCGACCCAACTGCGCGACGGCACGGGTAATCGCCGCGCCGGGCCGACGGCGGGTTTGCCGTGGCAGGAACGGCTCGCCGCTTCGTCCGCGCAGATCGTGCTGATCAATTACGGCATTAACGAAGTGATGCAGAACCAGACGCCCGAGCAGTTCTACACGGCCGAAACGACGCTTGTGAAAACCGCCCGCGCACTCGGCAAGCAGCCGGTTCTGCAGACCGCGAACCCGATGCCCGACAACCGCCTCAATGCGCGGCTCGCGACGATGGTCGCGATGACGCGCCGCGTGGCCGCCGAACAGCAAGTGCCGCTCGTCGACCAGTTCGCGTACATCAGCAATTTGCCGGACTGGAAGACTTTGATGTCCGACGGCGCGCATCCGAAACCGGGGCTGTACCAATTGAAGGCCGAACAGGATTTTCAGGTCGTCGAACCGTTGGTGCGGCGGCTGTTGGAAGGCACGCCATGAAGCGCTTTTTTCTCTCTTTTAACAATCACGAAGGCAAGCTATGAGCCAACCACGCAAAGCGACCATCACCGGCGTATCCGGACAGGACGGCGCCTATCTGACCAAACTGCTGCTCGACAAGGGCTATATCGTGACCGGCACCTACCGGCGCACGAGTTCCGTCAATTTCTGGCGCATGCGTGAGCTCGGCGTGATCGATCATCCGAATCTGCGTCTTGTCGAACACGATCTGACCGACCTCGGTTCGACGCTGCGCCTGCTCGAAGGCGCGCAGGCCGACGAGTTGTACAACCTCGCCGCGCAGAGCTTCGTGGGCGTTTCGTTCGACCAGCCGGTGACCACCGCCGAAGTGACCGGGATCGGCGCGCTGAATCTGCTCGAAGGCATCCGCATTCTGAATCCGAAGATGCGCTACTACCAGGCGTCGACGTCGGAAATGTTCGGCCTCGTGCAGGCCGTCCCGCAACGCGAGGACACGCCCTTCTATCCGCGCAGCCCGTATGGTGTCGCCAAGCTGTTCGCGCATTGGTCGACCATCAATTATCGCGAGTCGTATGGTCTGTTTGCGAGCAGCGGCATTCTGTTCAATCACGAATCGCCGCTGCGTGGCCGCGAATTCGTTACCCGCAAGATCACCGACACCGTCGCCAAGATCAAGCTCGGCAAGCAGGACGTGCTCGAACTCGGCAACCTGAGCGCCAAACGCGACTGGGGCTTCGCGCTCGAATACGTGGAAGGCATGTGGCGCATGCTGCAAGCCGATGAGCCGGACACCTTCGTGCTCGCCACCGGCCGCACCGAAACGGTCCGCGATTTCGTGCGCATGGCGTTTGCGGCAGCGGGCTATCAGCTCGAATGGTCGGGTAAGGAAGAGCGCGAGTCGGGTATCGATGTCGCCACCGGCAAAACGCTGGTGCGTGTGAATCCGAAGTTTTATCGTCCGGCCGAAGTGGACCTGCTGATCGGCTGCGCGGACAAGGCTCACGAAAAACTCGGCTGGAAACCGGAAACCACGCTGGAGCAGTTGTGCCACATGATGGTTCATGCGGATCTGGGGCGCAACGAGCATCATGAGACGTTTTGATTCGGCGTAGGCAGTAGCCGAGCCACGGAGGCGCGGTGGCTTGGCTCACTCTGCCCACAGCGAGGGACGCGTTTTTTGAACCAGATATATCTGCGTGTCTAGTTCGAAAACGACAATCCCTCCTCACTATTAGCTCATTTGCGACAAAATCGGCTGCATCTAGCCGAATGCTAGCTTGAAAGCGATATCCCGAGATTGGCGCCGCCATCTCATATTTAGCCAAAAAGCGACGGACCTGCTAAATTAAAAGCTACAAAACGACACGATGCCACCACAGTGAATCTCTCCGAAGCCGAAAAACGACGGTCAGCAGACGTATTTTTTTCTACCTCCGATGCCACGCTAAACCGAAGTCTGCAGCGTCGCGCGAAAGACGGAAGCCTTACACGTGTTGGCCCGGGTGTGTATGTCGAATCCGGCAGTGAAGAAGAGATAGTTGGCAGAATTCAGCGCAACTGGCAGAAAATCGCAGCGCACGCGGTTCCGGGCGCGGTAGTTTCGCATTTGAGCGCATTGACGGGCGGCATCACGGCGTCCCACGAAGTCGTGCTGTCTCATCCGACTCGCTATAACCGCCGTGTTCGCTTTCCCGGCCTCACCCTGGTACTGATGAAAGGGCCGGCCCCGCAAGCCGGCGACCTTCGGCTTGGTTCTCTCGACCTCTACTGGGCTTCACAGGAACGCGCTCTTCTGGAAAATCTCGGTCGAGGTTCGGCAAGTATCCGCGCTGGACGCAATGCCATTGAAGAGCGGCTCATTACCTGCCTGAACGCGAACAAAGAAGCCGGACTCAATCAGATTCGGGACCGCGCCCGCGCGCTGGCGGAACCGCTCGGCGCAACTGCCAGCTACGAAATACTCAACGGCATGGTCGGCGCGCTGTTGACCACCCACTCAAAAGGCACACTCAAAACAAAGGCCGGTTTGGCCATCGCTCGAGGCATGCCAATCGACATGGGGCGTATCGACGTTTTCAGCACGCTGGCGACTGCATTGCGCACCGCAGTCCTGCCCGATATCGCTGACGTAGCCGAGCGAGGGAACGCCCGGATCCACTTCGCGTTTCTTGAATCGTATTTTTCCAACTACGTCGAAGGAACACGATTTTCTGTGGAAGAAGCCGAGGGGATCGTGCTACGCAATCAGATTGTCGCCCAGCGCCCGAAGGATTCGCATGACATCCTCGGCGTGTTCGACCTCGCGTATCAAACGGAAACCCGTGCGGCAGTGCCACCGGTCGGTGACGATTTCGTCGATGTGCTTCAGGAGCGCCATCGCGTCATGCTTGAGCGCAGGCCGGAAGTGAACCCGGGCCACCTCAAGCTCGAAGCAAACTATGCAGGCACCACCCAATTCGTCGAACCCTCGCACGTCCGCGGTACGCTTGCTGAAGGGTCCCGCCTCGCGTTGACAATTCCCGAAGGGATGGGACGGGCCATTTATTATCTTTTTCTCGTCGCAGAAGTGCATCCGTTTGCCGACGGCAATGGGCGACTATCCCGCCTGGTCATGAATGCCGAACTATCGCGGTGCGGTCGCTCTCGCATCATTATTCCAACGCTATTTCATCCCCAGTTTGTAGACTGTCTGAGGGCGCTCACGCAGAACGGGCGGCCCGAGCCGCTTATTAAAGCGCTTTCACGCATGGGCAGCTGGTGTGCGGAGTTCGATTACGCTGACCTTGCCGCACTGGTGCAGGCCATGAGGAACTCCAACTCATTCGAAGAATCCGTTGCCGACTTCCGCCTGCTGAATGCTGACGGCAGCCGGGCTACGTAAGCCCGTCCGCCACCCGCTGGGGTCAATGCACCCCGCCCGCCGCAATCGCCTCCCCATACACCGACGCCACCCGCTTCGCGATCACCGAGTTATCAAAGTTCTCACGCGCATAACGGCGGCATGCCTCGGCATCCGGCAATTTCAGCGTCCCGTTGAGCGCACCCGCAAGTCCATCCGCGATGGCCTTCGCGCCCGTCTCCGGCAGCACCAGATTCGGCGACAAACCCGCCACCGCTTCCGGCAAACCACCCACCGGCGTCACGAGCACCGGCGTACCGGAAGCCAGCGATTCGACCGTGATCAGGCCGAAGCCCTCGAGCGCCACCGTCGGCACGACACTGATATTCGCCGCGCGATACAGCGCGGCCAGATGCTGATCGGGCACGAAACCCAGCAGCTTCACGTTGTCCTCCAAACCCGCCTCGGTGATGCGCGCCTGCAACTCGCCTTCGAGCCGTCCCTTGCCCGCGATCAGCAGCAGTACATCCGGCGCCGTGCGCTTGACCAGCTTCACCGCGTCGATCAGATCTTCGAGACCCATGCGGCGCACCAGGCGCCGCACCGCCAGCACGATCGGCCGGTCCTGCGGCAATTGCAGCTTCAGACGCGCCTCGGCGGGCGTGATCGGCAGATTGAACTGCTCGACATCGACGCAACCCGGCACCACGCGCACGCGGTCCGGCGCGATGCGATAGCGCGAGGTCAGAATCTTGCCGAACGCTTCCGACAACACGATCAGCCGCGACGAGCGCGCATAGACCGATTGCTCAAGATAGCGCTTGGCGCGCTGGCCGAGCGAATCGGCGCCTTCCACATGACTTTCGTCAGCCCACGGCCCCTGAAAGTGTGAAACCTGCGGAATGCCGCGCGTCACGTCGAGGCCCGGAAAGGTATAGAGCGCGAAGTGCGAGGAAATCACGTCGGGACGCGACGTGCTGATTTCCTGACGCAGCGCGCGGCGCGCGGCCATGAGCCGCAGCGGCAGCGATTGCGCGGCCGAGCCGAAGCCGTTGATGGCGCCGCCGGTGTCGGCCGCCACTTTGGGCGAGCCGGCCACCACGCCGCGCACCGCGACGCCCGCGCCCGGCAACGCGCCGACCAGCGAGTAGTACATGCGGTCGAGGCCGCCCGCGCGCTCGGGGAACCAGTGCATCCCGATCTGCAGCGATTTGATAGAGCTCGTCGTCATGGTTGTGACCCCTGTGCGTTTTGAGAGTTGTGATAGTCGAGCGATGAATGCGTCAGGCGAGCGAGTGAAACCCGCAACGTCATTCCGCGCTCTTCTGGCCGGCCAGCGTGTTCAGCGTCAGCGCGTCGGTCTTGGCGACCGCTGCCGCTTCCGCCTCGCTGCGTCGGCGATCCTTCTGCTGTCCTGCAAGCTGGCGATAGAGCGCGATGTATTGCGCGGCCATGCGCGCCCAGCCAAAGCCGGTCGCGAGCTCATTGGCGGCGACGCCCATCGCGCGGCGCGCCACGTGGTTGTCGGCGAGCCTTGCGACCGCGCGGGCCAGCGCCTTGGGATCGTCCGGATCGTCGAGCACGATGCCGCATTCCGGCGTGATGATTTCGGCGCCGCCCGCGGTGCGCGCCGTGACCACCGGCAAGCCCGCCGCCATCGCTTCGAGCAGCGACAGGCTCATCGCTTCATAGCGCGACGGAAACACGAAGGCGTCGACCGAATGCATCAGCACCGGCATCTCTTTCACGAGACCGAGAAAATGCACGCGATGCGCAATGCCGAGTGCCTTCGCCTCTTCCGGATATGGACTGCCCGGCAGAAAGCCCGCCACCGCGATCTGCACGTGCTCTGGCAGATGTTTGAGCGCGGCGAGCACGGTGCCGAGGTTCTTGCGCGGCGTGCGCAGATCGCCGACGAACAGCAGCAAAAACGCATCCTTCGGCAAACCGAACTTCTCGCGGTCGCCGGTGGCCGCGGCGAAGCCTTGCGTATCGACGCCGTTGTAGATCACGTCGACACGGTTATCGGGCGTGAGGCCGATCGCGCGGATTTCGTCGGCGACCTTTTGCGACACCGCCGTGATCACCTTCGAGCGCCGGTAGGCCCAGCGTTCGAGCAGCGCATTGCAGCGCGTATAGACGGATTGATACGCGGACCACATGCCCTTGGTCAGTCCGAACGGGTAGTACTTGCTGCCGAACCAGCCGCTATGCACGAAGTGCGAGGTGTTGACGTCGGCGGGCATCCACGTGATGAAGCCGTTGACGTGCAGCACGTCGTATTCGCGGCGATGCGCGCGCAGCCACAGCGCGCTCTTGAACGCGAACACCTGCTGACGCAGCAGATTGGTCGGCCACCAGCGGCCGATTTTGATCGGCGCCCAGCGGACGTTCGGATGCGCGAGCAGATCCGGCGCGACGTGCGAGGCGATCAGCGTGACGCCGATGTTCTCGTCGAGCGCCGCGCGTGCGATCTCGTGGTTGACGCGCCCCTGGCCGTCGTTATGGCGCACGACGTGCGTGACAATGGCGACTCTCAATCAGTGCCTCCGTGAAAAAATAGCGTGTGATTTGACAGACGTGCGCGGTTGATCTTTTCGTAATGCACCGCGGAAAGAATCGAAAAAACACTCATGAAAAGCAGCAGTCCGCCCGTGCCGACCAGCGAGTTGGTGAACACCAGCATCGCAAACGTGGCGAGGCTCAGGCTCATGCAGGCGGACACGAATTTATCGTTGCGCAGCTTGAACGACGCGAGCACCGCGCGCGTCACCAGCCAGATGATTCCGGACATGTAGAGCAGCGTGCCGGGCCAGCCGAGCACGAACGGAATGTTCATCACGCCGCTGTCGAAGTTGCCGTACTGACCGAGCTGGCCGCCGTCGTTCGAGAGTTTGGTGGAGGTGCCGGTGGCGCCCATGCCTTCGCCGGAGACATCGGTAAAGGCCGTTTTGGCGAAGGTCGCGTAGAACTCGTTACGCGCGGCGTAGCTCTGGTCGTCGTTCAGGTTGACGATGGTGGTCAGGCGCGCCTGCATCCGCTCGGCCACCGGGCCGACCGCCAGCAGCGGCACGCATAGTCCCGCCAACAGCACGGCGCTCGCGACAATGCGCACCCGCACCTTGTTATTTGATTTGACGAGCTGGATCAGCAGCGCGATGACCCAGCCGCCCCACGTCGAGCGCACGAGGCTCAGCGCGAACGCGAAGAAGCCGAGCGCCGCGGCGATCCAGCGCACCCGGTGCGTGGCCGCCATGACGAACACCATCGCGCCCATCATCGCGAACGCGAACGGTCCCGACGAGTTCATCGTGCTGAACACGCGCACGCCCATCGGCACCGGGTCGCCCTGCGAGTTCATCTGCGAGCCGAGCATCCACAGCGCGTCCCACTGCGGCATGATGAAGAACTGCACGAGGCCGTAGCCGCCCATCACCAGCATGCCCCAGATAAACGTATTGACGATGGTGTCGCGGTACTTCGGATACTGGCGCGTGTGCGCCATGATGTGAAAGCCGATCAGGATCGGATACAGCCAGTTCGCGAGGTCGTAGGTGGCCGCGAGCGGCCCGCTCGACATCACGCCCACCAGGAACGCATAGACGAGCCCGAGCAGGACCAGCAGCACCGGCAGGCCGCGCCGTTGCCCCAGCAGCTTGTAGTAACGCAGCAGCGACAGGCCGCTGATCATCGTCACCGCGAGCGGCGCGACCTGGATCAGGCTGGTCGGCGTGAACGAGCCCTTGGACCAGTCGGCCAGACGCCGCACTTCCGGGCTCAGGAACCACAGCCACCACATGAACCCGATGTAGCGCGCCGGACTCTTGAAGTACAGCCACAGGCCCGTCAGGATCGCGAGCACCGGAAACGCGAGCGTGAGCACGGTGCCCTGATGCGCGCCGATCAGCAGCGTCGTGACGAACCACAGCAAAGCCTCCGGCAGCCATTCCTTGCGGCTGCTGGACGGTGCCCGTGCGGTGCCGTTCGCGCTAGCGGCGCTTCGCGTCAGCGTCGACATCGTTCAGAGACCTCCGCGCGACTGGCGTGCCGGCCGCCGCTCGGACTCGGACACGCCCGCCGCCGTCGCCATGCCGGCCGCTGAGCGCGTGCGCGCCGCAGCCCGCGCGCGCAGCATCTCCTGGGTGATCCGCACGTGCTGCATGGCGTAGTGCTGAGTGGTCAGATCGCGCGACAGCAGGCCGGCCGCGGCCGCCTGCGCCTGGCGCAGCGCATCGAGCGGCGCGGCGGCGAGTTCATCGACCGCTTCGCGCAGCGCCTGCGGATTGAACGGCGGAATATAGAACGCCTCGCCGGCCGGAAAATAATCCTGCAAGGCGCCGACGTTCGTGACCACCATCGGCTTGCCGACTGCCGCCGCTTCGAGCATCACGGTAATGCCCGAGGCGTGTGAATTCGGCCGCAGAGGCACGACGATCACGTCGGCCCAGTCGTACAATTCGTGCTGCTTTTTGATGCCGGAGAACAGCGCGATCTCGACGTTCGGCGCGCGCAGCGATGCGGGAATACGGCGCCGGGTCGCAAGCTTCACGGTGTAGCGCGTGTCGTTGCCGAACGCTTTGATGAGCGTCTCCCAGTCGCGGTCGCGGTCGTTGCCGATCGCGGCGATGCGGATCGGCGTGTGCGGCGTCCATTCGGCCGGCGTCTTGACGGGGAAGTCGTGTGTGTTCAGGCCATACAGCAGCGGCTTGGCGTCGCGAGCGAAGTAGCGCTGGCACAGTTCGGCGTTCTCGCTGGCGAGCGTGGTGAGCTGATCGGCGCGCGTCATGAGCTTGCGGTACAGCCAGCTGCGCAGAATGCCGTAGGAAGGCCATTTATCGAGCAGCCACACGCTTTGCGCGAGCAGCAAGGGGGATGCGTCAGCGCCGGCCTTGCGGCCGCTCAAGAGCAGCATGAGGGCCGCGGACAGCCATTCCTGTTCCGTATGCGTCCAGATCACGTCCGAGCGCAGCATCTCGGCGCGGTTGCGCCACGTATGGATGAAGTCGAACCCGAGCGCCGCCTTCAACGCGCGGCGCAGCAAACGCACCGGCTTGCTCTCGCGTGCATCCTGCGAATACGTGAGCCTGAACGCGTCGGATTCCGCGTGGTGATAGCCGTACAGACAACCAATGTTGTCGCCCGGCCGATAAAAGCGCGGGTCGGCGCCGTAAAACAGATGAACGTGAACTTTCGTACTCATGCAGGCACTCCGCTCTGCCGGTGGAAAGGGGCATCGGCGGCCCGGACGCGGGCCGTGCGCCGATGCGCGAACGTGCGAGACGTGGAGGATGCGACCGAGCCGGCGATCACGCGGCGCGTGAGAGCGCGCGACGCGCCTCGTGTGCACCGCTGCGCACGGCGCGCCAGCGCGTGAGCTTCAGGCCAGCCTGCTTCGAGAGCAGCGCGAGCGCCGCGTGCGTGAGGCCCGGATAGACCCGCGTGCCGACCAGCGTCCACCACCACCACGCGGTTTCGCGATGCAGCGGCGGCAACTGGTCGCGCAGGATCAGATGGAAATTGAAGGCGGCGTTGCGCAAGGCGGCCATGGTTTGCGCGTCGCGGCGGTCGTCGTCGAAACGTTCGGCGGGGAAATGATCGACCGCCACGCGCGGGTCGTACATCAGCTTCCAGCCGGCATTCTTCACGGCGAGGCTGAACGCCATGTCGTTGTGGACCTGAGCGCCGGCGCCGCGCAAGCGCGCGTCGAAGCGGATGGTGCGCACCGCCTCGCGGCGGTAGCTCATGTTGGCGCCCTTCAGAATGTCGACTTCGCGCGCGCCGCCCACACCCAGGTGATGATTGCCGATGACCTTGCCGTGCGCCGTGACCTTGCCCACCAGCGGACGCTCGCCGTCCAGCACGCGGCCTTTTTCGTGCACCCAGTCGCGTCCGCCGAGCGCGCCGAGGCGCGTGTCGCCCTCGAAGGCGGCCGCGATGCGTTCGACCCAGTCGACGTGCGGCGCGGCGTCGTCGTCGGTGATCGCGATCACGTCGCCGCGCGCGGCGTCCAGACCGCGATTGAGCGCCGCGACCTGGCCGGGCACCTCGACGATCGCCAGCGCGAGCGGCAACGCGCCCGCTACAGACGGATCGCGCAGGCACGCGTGGGTCGCTGCGTCGTCGGCACGCGCCACCACCACCACTTCGTCAGGCCGCCGCGACTGCCGTTGCAGCGCCGCGAGGCAGCGCGCCAGATCGGCCGGGCGGCGGTAAGTCGGAACCAGTACCGTCACTTTCATCGTGATGTCCTTTGTTGTCGTCGTTGCGCGAGGTTCGCCATGCATAGGCCAACCCGCCGCCTCAGGTGCTCAGGTATTCCTGAACCGCCGCGTAGCCACGGTCGTAGCCGCCGCGCGAGCGCGCCGGCATGCCGTTGAAAATGCCGCCCTGCACGTGCACGCCGGCCGCGCGCAGACGCTTCAATGCGTCGTTGATCTCGCCCTCGCTGTGCACGCCCGAGCGCATCACGAAGAAGGTCGAGCCGGCATACGCGCCGATGATCGACGCATCGGTCACGGCCAGCACCGGCGGCGTGTCGATCATGATCACGTCGTAGCGCTTGGCGAGGCCTTCGAGGTACTGCGGCAGACGCGGCGACATCAGCAGTTCCGACGGATTCGGCGGACGGCGGCCGCACGAGATGAAGCTCAGGCCGTCGACCTGCGAGCTGCGGATCGCTTCTTCGAGCGAGATCTGGCCGCTCAGCAATTCGGACAGGCCGTTATCCGGCGCACCGCCCAGATAGCGTTCGAGCACGCCGCGGCGCATGTCGCCGTCGATCATCAGCACGCGCTTGCCGGAGTTCGCAAGCAGCACCGCGAGGTTGACCGTCAGGAAGCTTTTGCCGACGCCCGCCATCGGACCCGTCAGCATGACAATGCGGTTCTTCGCGTCCATCAGCGTGAACTGCATGGAGGTGCGCAGGCTGCGCAGGCTTTCGACCGTGACGTCCTTCGGCCGCGCGTTCGCGAGCACCGAGCGCAGACGTTCGCCGCCGCGCTGGAAGCCGGCTTCGAGCACGCCCTGTTCGGCGGAGAGCGGCACAAGGCCGAACACCGGCAGATGGAACGCGCGCTCGATGTGGTCGGGGTCGTCGATGCCCTTGAACATATTGCGGCGCAGGAACACAAAGCCGGTGCCCGCGATCAGCCCGAGAATCACCGCCGCCGACAGGATCAGCGCCTTCTTCGGCTTGACCGGCACGCCCGGGCGCAGCGCGGCGTCGACGATATGCACGTTGCCGCCGGTGCCGGCCTTCTGCACGGACAGTTCCTGCACGCGGTTGAGCAACAGCACGTAGATGTCTTCCGCCACCTTCGCGTCGCGTTGCAGCTGCACGGCCTTCACTTCGGTGGCCGGCAGATCGCGGAAGCGGTCCGCGTATTTGGCGCGCTGCGCCTGCAACTCGGCCATCTGCTCGCGCGCGGCTACCAGCATCGGATGATCGTCGCCGTAACGCTCGGTGAGCTGCGCCATCTGCAGACGCAGGCCGGCAATCTGCTGCTCGTACTGCACGCTGCCTTCGAGGTACACCTTGGCCTCATCGCTCGCGTTGATCGAGCCGGACTGGCGCTGATACGCGGTCAGCGCGGCCTCGGCGCGTTCGAGATCGGACTTCAGGCGCGGCTCCTCGCTCTTGAGGAAGTCGAGCATCTTGCTGGCGTCGGCCTGCTTGTTCAGCACGTGCTGGCGCACATACGATTGCGCGAGCGCGTTGGCGACCAGCGCGGCGTGTTCGGGGCTCTTGTCTTCCAGCGAGATCTGGATCACGCCGGTCTGCTTGCCCTGCTCCTGCACCGTGATCGCCGACTGGAACGCGGAGATCGCGTCGAGGTCGTTGGCGCGCATCACCGTGAATTCCTCGCCCGGGCGCGCCACCAGTTTGTTGACCATGATGGTCACGCCGCCGCCCTGCTCCTGCTGGCCGACCTGGCCGTGCAGCAGCAGCGAGCCGTTCGCGGCGTACAGGTTGTACTGCTGGGCGTCGATCACTTTCATGGTCAGCTTCTGACCTTCCAGCGCGGGGATCACGTCGATCGAATCGACGTCGGCCTCTTCACCGCCCCATGCATACGACGACAAACCGAGCCACGGACGCGCCGGCTGCCCCGGCGTCGCCATGCGCGCGGCGATGCTGCCGAGCAGAGGGAAGGTTTTCGGCGTGACGCTGAAGTTCAGCTTCAGTTGCTGCACGACCGGGCCGACCACGCCGCGGCTCTTGATGATTTCGATCTCGGCGTCGGTCGGCAGCGAGGTCGAGCCGGTGGTGATCGCCGCGCCGGTCTGCGTCTGCGTGAGCGCCTGCGACGTGTTGTCCGATTGCTCGACCCGCACATGCGCGTCGGCCGAATAGATCGGCTTGGCGAGAAAACAATAGGCGCCGGCGATCCCGACGATCACCGCGGCGATGGCGATGAGCCACCAGATGTCGTCGAGGATCACCTGCACCAGTTGTCCGAGGACGACGTCCTCTTCTTCGGTCTTGATCGGACCGGCCATGTGTGGAGAGATTTGGTTGCTCACGATTCGCTTCCCGTATCGGTTACAGCGGTATTTGCTTCGGTCCCGCGCCACGTCCATTACGGACGGCGCGGCGCGGGGCCTGACGACGGCTCAGACTGCGGTTACGACGATCAACGCGTCAGCTGTTTCAGGTAGAACAACGTCTGCACGCTCGGCAACACCTGCTGCAACACACGGTTGAAGGTGGTCGACGCGGCGGTGCCCACATACACGACATCCAGCGGCTGCAACTGGAACTGCGAGGACAGCATGATGGCGTCCGGCTGCGTCATGTCGAGGCGATACACGTCCGGCGTGGTCGGGTGATCCTTCATGCCGCGCATCACGAAGATCTGGCGCGGATTGGCGTCGGTGTCGAGAATGCCGCCGCCTTGCGTGAGCGCATCGGCGATCGTCATGCGGCCTTTGATGATCGGCAGCTGGATCGGCGTCTTCACTTCGCCCATCACGAACACGCGGCTGTCGGTGCGGTCCGGCACGTTGATCACGTCGCCGTTTTGCAGCATCACGTTCTGCGTGGTATCGCCGCGATCGAGCATGCGGTCGGCGTCGAGCACATAGAGCTTGTTGTTGCGCGTGAGACGCACGCGCTGAATGTCGGCGTCGGCATTCGTGCCGCCCGAGCGCGTGATCGCATCGACCAGCGTGAGCGGCACGTCGCTCATCGCGAGCGGGCCCGGTGTCTTCACTTCGCCGGTGACCTGCACTTTCTGGCCGCGATACGACAGCACGCGCACGTCGACCTGCGGATTGCGAATGAACCGCACGAGGCCGGTGCTCAACTGGTCGCGCACCTCGCCGACGGTCTTGCCGGCGGCCTTGATGCGGCCGACGAACGGGAAAAAGATCGTGCCGTCGGCCGCGATGGTCTGGCCGTACGGATCGGCCTGGCCCGGCAGCGCGGCCGTGTACGGCTGCTGCAAGGCGCCGCCGATCGACTGCGTGGTGTTGCCGCCCGCCGACAGCGTGCTGCCCTGCGGCGTGGTCAATTCAGGGTGATCCCACACGGTGATGCCGAGAATGTCCTGCGGCGCGAGGCGGTACACGTACTGCGACGGGTCGCTCAGGTTCGAGGGCGGCAGCACCTGCGTCTTCGCGGCGGCGGCTTGCGCCTGCGCGGTCACGACAGCGGCATCGATCACATGGACCGGATAGGTTTCGGCGGCCTGGCTGTCGTGCCGGCCGTCGTCTTTCAGACGCGACGTATCGAGGTAATTGCCAGGTGCGGTGGCGCAGGCCGACAGAAAGGACGTCAGCAAAAGCGTGGCGGCAAGCTTCGAGCGGAGATGCGCCGGCTTGCGGTTCGCGAATGAGTGTGCAGCAAGTTTTTTCATCAGCATATTTTCTTCAGCCATCCCATGACCAGATGTTCGATGAGCACGAGACTCTCCCTATAAGCGGTTTCCGCACCGCCGTGCGGATCGGCGACGTCGGAATCCGCTTCCCACTTGCCGAGCGGATAGACCTTGCCGCGTGAGGCCGGATCGAGCGCTTCGACGTCGCTCACCTGCGCGCGCTCGGTGACCAGCACCAGATCGGCATTGCGCACAAGTTGCCGGTCGAGCCGCCGCGAGTAGTGGATGCCGGAGGCCACGCCCTGCTCGGCGAGCAGGCGTTGCATGACCGGGTCCATGGCGTGGCCGTTCATCGCCCGCAAGCCCGCCGAATGAAACGCGATCGGCGCCGCCCGCGAACGCGGCGCCGCGCGTTGCCGGGCTTTGAACAGCATTTCGGCAGCAGGCGAACGGCAGACGTTTGCATGGCAGACGATCAGAACGTTGGCGAACATGGCGGGCTCCGTGATGAAGGCTGACCGGTACGTTAGCGGCGGATCAGCGGCCGGCTTCGGCCGCGTCCGCCGTTTGCGCTTGCGGCAAGCCGCTCGTGCCGACCCTGGCCGGCGCGTTGCGCAGCGCGTGCTGCCGGCCGATCGCGTGATACTCGATACCGAGTTCGAGCAGCGCGTCCGGTTCGTACAGGTTGCGGCCGTCGAAAATCAGCGGCGTCTTCAGGATGCGTTTGAGCGAGTCGAAGTCCGGGCTCTTGAACACCTTCCACTCGGTGAGGATCACCAGCGCGTCGGCGCCAACAGCGGCGTCCATCTCTTCCTTCACGAACTCGAGGCGCGCGTGTTGCTGAGGTACGTCTTTCAGATCCAGCGCGAACACGCGCTTCGATTCGTCGATCGCGACCGGGTCGTACGCTTTCACGCGCGCGCCGCGGCGCAGCAGTTCGGCGATCAGCGGACGGCTCGGCGCTTCGCGCATGTCGTCGGTGTTCGGCTTGAACGCGAGGCCCCACACGCCGAAGGTGCGGTCCGACAGGTCTTCGCCCAGACGCGAAACGATCTTGTGCGCGAGCACTTTCTTTTGCGTGTCGTTGACGGCTTCGACCGCTTCGAGAATGCGCAGATTCGCCTTGAAATCAGCCGCTGTGCGGATCAGCGCCTGCACGTCTTTCGGAAAACACGAGCCGCCGTAGCCGCATCCGGCATACAGGAAGTCGTAGCCGATACGCGGATCGGAGCCGATGCCGCGGCGCACGGCCTCGATATCCGCGCCGACGCGGTCGGCCAGATTCGCGAGTTCGTTCATGTACGAAATGCGCGTGGCGAGCATGGCGTTGGCCGCGTACTTGGTGAATTCGGCCGAGCGCACGTCCATGTACAGCGTGCGTTCGCGATTGCGGTTGAACGGCGCGTAGAGGCGCTTCATCAGTTCGCGCGCTTTTTCGCCGGGCACGTCCTCATCGCAACCGAGCACGATCCGATCGGGGCGCGTGCAGTCTTCCACCGCCGCGCCTTCTTTCAGGAACTCGGGATTCGACACCACCGAGAACATATGCGCCGCGTTGCGTTCGGCGAGTTCGGCGGCGATCACTTCGCGCACGCGCGAGGCCGTGCCGACCGGCACCGTCGATTTGTCGACGATCACCTTGAAGCCCGTCATATGCCGGCCGATATTGCGCGCGGCGGCGAGCACGTATTGCAGGTCGGCGGAGCCGTCTTCGTCGGACGGCGTGCCGACCGCGATGAACTGGATATCGCCGTGCGCGACGGCGGCTTCGACGTCGGTCGAGAACTTCAGGCGGCCGGCCTTGCGATTGCGCGCGATGATTTCCTGCAGACCCGGTTCATGGATCGGCACGCCGCCGTTGTTGAGCACGTCGATCTTGCGCTGATCGACGTCGAGACAGAACACATCGTGGCCGATGTCGGCCAGACAAGCGCCCGTCACGAGGCCTACGTAGCCACTACCGATGATCGTCAGGTTCATGTATTACACCTCGGAAAATGGAATCCAGAAAAATAGTCACATGACGCGTGACCGAAGCCCGCAAGAAAACGCCGGGCCGTCAATAGGCGTTGCTGCCCACGAAGCCTTTCCACAGCGTCAGCACGACGATCTTGATGTCGAGCCAGAAGGTCCAGTGCTGCATGTAGTACAGATCGAGCTTCACGCGGCCCATCATCTTCTCGATGCGGTCGGTTTCGCCGCGATAGCCGTTGATCTGCGCCCACCCGGTGATGCCCGGCTTGATCCGGTAGCGGTGCATGTAGCCCTTCACCAGATCCTTGTAGATGTCGTCGTGTTCGAGCGCATGCGGACGTGGACCGACCACCGACATCTCGCCGCGCAGCACGTTGATGAACTGCGGCAACTCGTCGAGACTGGTACGCCGCAGGAACGCGCCGACCGCCGTGATGCGCGGATCGCGCCGGGTGGCCTGGGTGATCTTGCCGTGCTCTTCCTTGTGCATCTTCATCGAGCGGAACTTGTAGATCTCGAACTGATGGCCGTCGATGCCCTTGCGCTTTTGCCGGAAGAACACGGGGCCCGGCGAGTTGATCTTCACCGCGGCGGCGATCACCAGCATCACCGGCGCGAGCGCGGTCAACGCGGCGAGCGCGAACAAACGGTCGAACACACGCTTGGGAAGCACGCGCAGATCGGTGATCGGCGAGGCGGCCAGGTTGATCGCCGGCACGCCGAGCAGATCGACCATCGGCTGATTGAACAGCGTCAGGCTGCGCACGTCCGGAATGAAGCGGATGTTCACGAAGTCGTTGCGCAGATCCATCACGAAGCGATGGATCGCTTTCTCCTTCGAGATCGGCAGCGCCAGCCACAATTCGCGGATCGCGCGCTGGCGCACGAGTTGCAGCATGCGCTGATAGTCGCGCTCGACCGGCACGCCTTCGATCGCCTCGCCCGCGTCCGGATCTTCATAGTGATTGATCGTGCTGTCTTCATCGAACACCACGACCGGCGAGAAACCCGCGTCCGGACGGCTGCGCATCTGCTGGATCAGGAAGCGCCCATACGGCGCGCCGCCGACAATCGCCACCGCGCGCTGGTTGAAGCCTTCGCGACGCAGTCCGCGCAGAATCGAATAGACGATCACCTTGGTGACGATCAGCAGCACGATCGTGGCCACGGCCCAATAGACGAGCCACAGCCGCGACAGGCTGTCCGAGCGGTGCAGGCTGAAGCTGATCAGCACGCCGGTGATTTCCACCAGCAGCCAGCCGCCCGCCACGCGGCACAGCAGGTCGTAGAGCGGCTTGCCGCGCCACGACTGATAGATCCCGAGCGCCGGAAAAAACACCACCACCAGCAGGCAGTCGAACGCGAGCGAGACGCTTTGCATATCGTCCAGCCACACGACTTTCCCGCTGTGCACGGCCGCCGCGATGGCGGCGCCGAGCGCGACCATGGCGATGTCGATGATTCTCGATAGAACGCTCAGCATGCGCTGCCCCTTAGTTCGTCAGTCAAGTGCCATCCGTTGGTTGGTTGAAATGCAGTCCGGCGATGGGACGCACAACGCCGGTAACCGCGTCATGCAATTCCGTGCGCGACGCGTAACTGTTTGAACCGGTGCTAATTGCCCTTCTGTTTCCCACTCGAAAAAAACTGCCTGAACAGCCGATTGGGAAATCTGTGTCGGAATGAGTGAATACCCTTGTTCAGGTATAGATAAAGCGATATTAAAATTCCCGCTGCAAGACCGTAAATATCTCAAATTGTATCGGTCAATGTTTCGGCTTTTTTTCTCAATTTTGTTCGGCAATTATTACCGGATTCAGCGTTTTACAGGCGCCTTCTAAGCCTTGATGTAGGCTGATCCTGCAGCTTCAGAGCGTTTTCCTGTGAAGCTTGCACATCGCCCTGCACCGTCATTCTGGCGCATGGCGAGCAGTAAAAAAATGGTCCGTGATTTTTTTCCGGTAATTTTTCTTTTTAAAAAATTATCCGGACATTTTTTCTTCACGAAATCGAGAAGTCGATTAGGCGTTTTATATAGTTTCTATTTAACGCGCTTTTATTGATTCCTGAGTTCGTGATAAAACTCGACGCATTCACCCAGCCTCGAGGAGTCCATCATGACAGCTCCGGTTACGGCAACGCCCGCCGACACCCGGTCCACGCAAGTCAAGTCCCTGAACGTCAAGCTCAAGGTTCATCCCGTGATTCTGGCGGGCGGTTCCGGCACGCGGTTGTGGCCGATGTCGCGCGAACAGCATCCGAAACAGTTGATCGGCCTGCTCGGCGACGATTCGCTGCTGCAATCCACCACGCGCCGTCTCGAAGGACTCGAGGCCGGCTATCCGCTGACCGAGCAACTCGTCGTGGTGGCCAATGAAGAACAGCGCTTCACTACCGCCGAGCAATTGCGCACGAGCGGCAAGCCGACCCGGCTGATTCTCGAACCCGCCGGCCGCGACACGGCGCCGGCACTCACGGTGGCCGCCCTCTCGGTCGCCGCGCAGGACGAAGACGGCATCATGGTCGTGATGCCCGCCGATCACGCGGTCACCGACATCGACGGATTTCACGCGGCCGTGGCCGCCGGCGTGCAGCACGCGGCGGCCGGCCATATCGTGACGATGGGCATTGTGCCGACGCGCGCGGAAACGGGCTACGGCTACATTCGCATCGGCGCGGCGCTTGGCACGACTAATCACACGCAGGAGGCCGACGCGGAAGTGACCAGCAAGGTCGGTGCGCACAAGCTCGATCGCTTCGTCGAGAAGCCGCATCTGGAACTCGCGCAGCGTTACATCGACTCGAAGGAGTACTGGTGGAATAGCGGCATTTTCATCATGCGCGCGTCGACCTGGCTGAAGGCAATCCGCCATTTCCAGCCTGCCATTTACGAAGCCTGCGACGCGGCCTTCGCGGGCGGCAAGGCGGACGGCGACTTCTTCCGTCTGCAACGCGACGCGTTCAGCGCCTCGCCGTCGAATTCGATCGACTATGCGGTGATGGAACAGCTCGGCAACGATCAAAGCGCGGCCTCGGGCGTAGTCGTGCCGTTGCAGGCAGGCTGGTCCGACGTGGGTTCGTGGGACGCGATCTGGGATATCTCGGACAAGGACGCCGATCAGAACGTGGGGCGCGGACGCGTGATGTTCGAAGGCGCGGCCTCGACCTTCGCGCATTCCGAAGGACGACTGATTGCCTGCGTGGGTACGCAGGATCTCGTGGTGGTGGAAACGGCCGACGCCATTCTGGTCGCCGACAAGTCGCGCGTGCAGGACGTCAAGAAGATCGTGGGCCGCATTCGCAACGACGGCGGGCTGGAAGCGGCCAACCATCGCAAGGTGCATCGCCCGTGGGGCAACTACGATTCCGTCGACACCGGCGAGCGCTTCCAGGTCAAACGGATCGTGGTGAAACCGGGTGCGCGGCTCTCGTTGCAGATGCATCATCACCGCGCCGAACATTGGATCGTCGTGCGCGGCACGGCGCTCGTCACGCGTGGTGAAGAGCGCTTTATCGTCTCCGAAAACGAATCGGCCTACATTCCGCTGGGCGTCACCCACCGCCTCGAGAACCCGGGCAAGATGCCGCTCGAAATGATCGAGGTCCAGTCCGGCTCATATCTCGGCGAAGACGACATCGTGCGCTTCGACGACACCTACGGACGCCAGTAACGCGCGTGGACGAGGGGCGTCGGTGAACGGCGTCCTTCAGATAGCACCAGTGAATCGCAGCGAATGCCACAACGAATGAAGCGGGAACCTGCGGCGGTTGCTCCTACCGGCCGCGGGGAACTGCCGTGCTAGCCGCCGCGCTCATCCCGCGTGGGAGATGAGTTCTGTGTACGACGGATAACGATCTGATGCACTGCTCTCGGTCGCTGCGGCGGCAGAGGCCGGTTCGCCGGGATAACGGCGCAACGGACCACGGAACGCGTTGAGCGGTCCATGCAACGGCGCGCCATGATTGGCCGCGACCGGCTCGGGCACATGGCGCAAGGCGGGCAACGGGCGTGCTGCGACTGGCTGAGCCGCCGCGGCCTGCTCTGCCGCCGCCAACGTGAGGCACTCGCGCTCGATCCATTGCCGCGCCCAGTCGAGCGCGTATTGCTCCGCCGCTTCGGCTTGCGCAAAGCGCGGGCCGACGAGACCGGAACGCTCGACGCGTTTGCCATCTTTCATGATTTCCGCCCACGCCCGATACATGGCGCTCGGCACCTGCTCGGCCGCGACGTAGATCACATAGCCGCGCCGGTCGGCGATTTCCGTGCCGCGCGGCGCGAGGCTCATCGACAGCGGGCTGCGCCGATCGTCGGGCGCGGATGTTCCGCGCGCCGACGCGATGGCGGAGTCCAAACCATGCATGGCGGCACCGACCGCGCGCGCTTCGTCCGGACGCGGCAGGCCGGCCCGCACGACATGCCGTGCGGGCGCTGCGGCGGGTGCGACTGGTGCGGCGGGCACGGCAGGCGCACGTGACACCGGCGGCGCATGCGTGACGCCGGACAACTGACGCGTGATGTCGGCAATCGGATCAGCCGAGCGCCAGCTGCCCAGGCTGCTCGACACGCCGCCTGGCGCTTGCCATGACTCGGGGCTTCTCCAGGACACGCCACGCAGATGCTCGTCGCGCACGCTGGGAGTTTCCGCTACCGGTGCTGCGGGTTTGGCCGCGACGGGCGGCGCCGGTTGAGGGACGTACGCAAAGGTGCGCCCGGTTTGCGATAACAGCCGAACCATCTCGAGCAGCGTGCCGTTCAATTGCCACTCTTCGAAACGGCGCCGGCAAGTCGGACCCGAGGGATAACGCCCTGGCAGCTTCGACCAGGGTTCACCGGTTGTCAGGATCCACAGGACGGCATTCGCCACGATGCGCGGTTCGGCGCGGGGCCGGCCGCGTCGGTTTAGACGGACGGCCGGCTCATCTGAAACAAGCGCTGCCAGCAGCGCCCATTCGTCATTGCTTAGCTCATCGAAAAACATTGGGTTTTCTCCACGCAGCCTGGCCAGGCCGCGGCTTTGGACTGCCACGGATTCAACTTTCACGACCCGTGTGCAGGCCTCGGTTGCACAAATATGTTTTGTACGTTTTGTTGTCTGGTCAATACCGCCCCGACTTAGTGCGGTTCGTCCCTATTGCGAAGCACAAAACGTGGTCTCACTCGTGCATGGGAGAATTTGTGCACGAAGCATACCATCCCCAGGGTTTGCGTGAATATGAATGAGACAAGTGTTACGGATGGAAACAATCTTGTCCTTTTTGCTGCGTCATTGCTCGCAATGCCGTCATAAAAGTCGCGTCGTTTCTGGTAGAAAAATGGCGCTATTGCATCGCACAACATGCAGGCATCACGACGAATAATGTTTATGAATCCGTTGTCCGTTCAACAGGGGATTTCAATGCAATTTGGCTAGGCTTTAGCCGACCGGTTAAAGAATCAGAAGCAGCGCTGATCAATTGATGTGCAGTGCATCAACGCGTGGGAAATTGCGCGGTGTGAGCGGCGCAGGACCGCCGACCGAACGACGGATTTCGTCACTCGCTCCCTTCCCGATCTAACCCATAGACCAGCGTTCAGCGCACGGGTTTCGCCGCGCCCTCGCCCACCACCGTCGTCCATTCACGCACGCGCCAGCGTGTCACGAGACCGGCGAGTACATATGGATCGGCCTTGGCAAAGGCTTCGGCGGCAGCAGCAGAGTCGCCTTGAAAGAGCAATACGGCGGTGTCCGTGGGCTCGGCCAGCGCGCCCGCCAGCAACAACTCACCGCGCTCGGTGGCCGCCCACGCCAGCTTCAGATGCGCATCGCGATACGCTGCGCGCCGTTCGAGATAGTCGGACACCAGGTCGTACATCAACAGATAGTGCATAACGAGCCTCCTCGGCCGGTGGGAGAACGGGCTAGCCGTGCAACCGGCGGCGTGCCTTCTGGTCAATATTACCCATATGTTGGGTAGCGGAATTTCATGCCGAATTACAATTCAATTGCATGTGCAGCAATGCGAAAAGCATGCTTGAATCTTTAACCGATCTCATGGAATTGTTGAGCGCTAATTCCTTTGAATTCGCCTCGTGAATTTAATCTGGAATGCATAACATAAATCCATAGTCGCGCCATTCGCGTTTCATACTCCAATCCGCCCTCAGTCCCCGTCGCGTAAGGGAAAACCAGCGTCGGCGCCTGTCAACCGGATTGCGTTTTTAGCCGTTCTGGCAGACAGCATTTGCCATAATGGTCATGCCGAGGGTCCTGGATACCGTTGACGCCCGCGCGCATGAACGACCAAAAACGTTTTCACCACCGATGGAGTGTCACATGAAAATCCAATCCGCTATCGCTACGCTGGTTCTGGGTGCTGTCCTCGTTTCTTCGCCGGTGTTCGCACAGAACAGCCAGCAAACCAAAATGGCCGACTGTAACAAGCAGGCCGGCGACAAGAAGGGCGACGAGCGCAAAGCGTTCATGAAGACCTGCCTGTCCGCGAAGCCGGCCGCCGCTGCGCCGATGAGCCAGCAGGACAAGATGAAGGCATGCAACACGCAAGCCACCGGCAAAAAGGGTGATGACCGCAAGGCGTTCATGAAGAGCTGCCTCTCGTCCGCACCGGCTAATTAAACACAATAAACACAACAAATCGGCGCCGCGCGACAAGCGCGGCGCCTGCGCGCGTTCAACTCGAACACTGCGGTGCTGTTGTTCCGCGCTCACTCTGCGCGTGCGCACCCCTTCCTGCGCAGCCCATCCGCCCGAACCCGCCATTTTTCTTCTATGATGGCTGCGGAGACGGCCCACCCCCATACAACATTAGACGGGCCGCCATCTTGTCGTTGGTGCTGCAGAGCATCCATCGGAGGCAAGGATGGTATCGAAGCATAAAAACCGCTGGTTGAGGCGGTGGCTGGTCGTCATCATTTTCTGGGCGGTGCCCGTGGCGATCGTGGCGGTGAGCGAGATCCGGGAGGAAATGGCGTACAACGCCGTCGACCTCGACCGTGCGCTGACCAGCTGGAATTTTACCGACGCGCAGCGCGCCGCCGGTGCTCCCGCGCGCTGCCATGGCAAGCCCGACGAAGCGCAAGCCGCGGGCTGTCCGGCCGATGTGCTGGCCGCCAACGCGCCGCGTCAGCAGGACGCCCGCAATGAATACAGCGTGCGCCGCTCCACTCTGATGGCTTATCTGTGGCACGCGTTCGTCGGCTACTGGATCGTGCCGGCCGTGGCGCTGTTTCTGCTCGGTGTGCTGATCGGCATGGTGCGCCGCGCGCTGCGGCGCCCGCCGGCGGTCAAGAGCCCGGCGAACCACGGTTGAGCGCGCTGCCGGATCGAAACGGCTGAATCTTGAGCTGATCGAAGGGCCGATTAACGTGCCGAATTCCGGCCCAATCTGCGGCGTCACGGCAACACTTTCAAATCGATTTCAAGGCCGGTTCGAGCAGCGCAAAATCGGTAAAAATGAATGCTCGAAACGCTCGCCGTCCTGTTCCCATTCGCTTGGGCGAAACCCGGCGCGACTCGCCCGAAGCCATTCAAACGCGCGCTTTGCGCGGCTTCGAGGCGTAGTCTGATGCCGGTCAAAATTACGGCACGGTGCCTTACGATTTGCCCGAAACCCCCGCTGCACAAGGCTTTTCGCCTGACGAGGAAGTGCGCCTTTTGCGCTTGCGTGTGATATAACTCAAAGGCAACCTGGCTAATCAGATGAGGTTGCGCCCCGGAACCATGACGGAGAAAAACGATGCAAAGACGAAACTTCATGCTGAAGACTACCGCTGCGCTCGCTTTCGGAGGCCTTGCACTCGCCGGTTGCACGACCAATAAGAGCAACCCCGATACCCCCGCCACCGACTCAGCCAAACGCCAATCGATCGACGCTAGCGTCGAAGGCACCATGTCGCGGCTCTACACGACCGTGAAGGGTTCGCGTGAGCTGGTCTCGAAGGCGCGCGGCGTCCTCGTGTTCCCATCGGTGCTGCAGGTGGGCTTTGTCGTCGGCGGACAGTATGGCGAAGGTTCGCTGCGCGTAGGCGGCGGCACGGTCGGTTACTACAGCACGATTTCCGGTTCGTTCGGCCTGCAGGCGGGTGCGCAGTCGAAGGCGATCATCTTCCTGTTCATGACGCAGGACGCACTGGACAAATTCCGCAATACCGACGGCTGGTCGGCGGGCGGCGACGCGTCCGTCGCGCTGATCAAGATGGGCGCCAACGGCGTGATCGACACCACCACGGCCACCGCTCCGGTCGAAGTGATCGTGCTCACCAACGCCGGGTTGATGGCCGACGTATCGCTGCAGGGCACCAAGGTTTCGCGCCTGAAGATCTAGCCTAGGCGCGCTGCCGATGGCCGGTCTGCGAGGTGTGCGTCTGATCCGCCGGGTTCCGTAAGCAGCGGTGGCCGGATCAGACGCAATCCTGCGCAGTCTGCCTTTGCAACGTCAGCAACGCGGCATGCGCCGCGCCGGTGAGCTTTTGTTGGCCGCAATCGCGGGCGCGGTCCAGCACCACCGCCCGGCGCCCGTTGCAGTAGCCTCAATCGTATCGAGTGGTACGCCAGCAAAAAGCGGCAATGCGCATCGCGCATCGCCGCTCTTTTTTACCCTGCCGTTCGAGTCGAATCGCTTCGGCTCAGCTTCCCGACGTATCGATCACCTTGAAGCGCGAACGCTTTTGCGCGCGAATCACCATCTGATACGCATCCACATATTGCTGCGCCATGCGATGCGAAGTGAAGCGCTCTTCGAAACGTTGCCGCACGCCCGCGCGCGGCATCTTGTGCAGGCGATTGACCGCCGCCACCGCGCCGATTTCGTCTTCGACGATAAAGCCCGTCACGCCGTCTTCCAGCACTTCCGGCACCGAGCCGCGGTTGAATGCGATCACCGGCGTGCCGCATGCCATCGCTTCGATCATCACGAGGCCGAACGGCTCCGGCCAGTCGATTGGAAACAGCAGCGCGTGCGCGCCGGACAGGAATTCGGCCTTCTGGTGATCCGCGATCTCGCCGATGAACTCCACATGAGGCAAATCGAGCAATGGCCGGATATCGCGCTCGAAGTACTCGCGATCGGCGGCATCCACTTTAGCGGCGATGCGAATCTGCATGCCGCAGCGGCCCGCAATCCGGATCGCGGTATCGACACGTTTCTCCGGCGAAATCCGGCCGAGAAACGCGAGGTACTTCTGCTCGACCGGCTGCGGCGTGTAGAGCTGCTCCGGCAAGCCGTGATAGACGGTGGTCAGCCACTTGGCCTGCGGCAGCGGATGCCGCTGCGAATTCGAAATCGAAATCACCGGCGCGGTGTTGAACGTGTCGAACACCGGCTGCTGCTCGGGCAAATCGAGGCGGCCGTGCATGGTCGTGACGAACGGCGTGTCCTGGCGCTTGAACACCGAGAACGAGTAGTAGTCGAGGTGGAAATGCAGAACGTCGAAATTCTCGGCCTGGCGGCGCACCAGTTCCATCAGCAGCATATGGGGCGCCACGCGGTCGCGAATGCCCGGATCGAGACGCAGCGCGCGCGGCCAGACGGCTTCGAGCTTGGCGCTCGTAACGGAGTCGCCGCTCGCGAACAGCGTCACGTCGTGGCCGAGATCGACCAGCGCTTCGGTGATGTACGACACGACGCGCTCCGTGCCGCCGTACAGCTTTGGCGGCACCGATTCGGTCAATGGGGCGATCTGCGCAATCTTCATATTTTGTCTCCGTGAGCTGACGGCTTGCGCCGCGAGGCGGTGCGCGTCAGCGGCGCCGAGTATGACAGCGCCGATACCTCCGATCAATGCAACGGCCCAAGCCGGCCGCGTGCACCACCGGCATCGGAGCATTATTCACTACAGGACGACAAAAAGCGTTTCGTCTTGCATTTCCTCGGCGCTGTTACATTCAGCTTACATACAGCTCGGCGCGGGAACGGCTGCTTGTGCTCAACGCGAAGGCCATTTCCATGGCGGCATATCGCGATCGTCGGCATCGGTCATGCGCGTCGCGCCGAACTGTTTTTCCAGCACGATCGACTGACTCGCCTCTTCGCGCTCGAGCGCCGCGATCAGACGCGCCGCGTGCGACACCACCAGCACCTGCGAATGCGCCGCAGCTTGCGCGATCAGGCGCGCGAGCGCCGGCAGCAGATCCGGATGCAGACTCGTCTCCGGCTCATTCAGCACCAGCAAGCCAGGCGGACGCGGCGTCAGCAAGGCGGCGACCAGCAGCAGATAGCGTAAGGTGCCGTCCGACAACTCCGCGCCTTTCAGCGGACGCAGCAGGCCGTGCTGCTGCATCGTGACTTCGAAGCGGCCGTCCTGGGTCGCGACGTCGAGGCTCGAACCTGGAAAGGCGTCGTCGATGGCCGCATCGAGCGCGGCCGGATCGCCGATCTCGCGAATGGTTTGCAAGGCCGCGGCGAGATCCGCGCCGTCGTTCGCGAGCACGGGCGTGTGCGTGCCGATCTGCGGCAGACGCGCGGGCGCGTCGGCGTCGGTGCGGAAATGGTCGTAGAAGCGCCAGGAGCGGATCTGCTCGCGCACCGTGATCATCTCGGGCGCAGTGCGCGGGTCGGAGAACTCCGTCATCATGCTGTCGAAGCTGGCGACGGGTTGCGGAACGGTTTGCCAGTCGCCGCGCTCGTCGCGCGTGCGCAGCGCCGGGCCGTGGCGATCGACCAGCAAGGCCGACGGCCGCAGCACGGGGCCGCTCCAGATGCATTCACGCTTGATGGTCGGATCGAGCGGAAAGCGCGTGGCGTGATTCACAAGCGGCAAACCGAGATCGATCGCGTAGCCGAATTGAGCGCCGGAAAACCCGAGCCGCAGGCTGACCGGCTCCTTGCGGCGCAGCGGTTCCACCGCGAGCTCACCCGCCAGCACGGCCCGCGAAAAGCGCTCAGGGCCGGCCCATAGCGTCGACGGCAATCCGCCCTCGCGCGCGAGCGAGGTGATCAACCCACCGCGCGCCGTTTCGCCCAGGAGCCGCAGCGAGCGATACACGCTCGACTTGCCGCTGCCGTTTGGACCTGTGATCACGTTCAGCTTGCCGAGCGGCACGATCAACTCGCGCACCGAGCGATAGCCCGCAATGGCCAAAGTGGTCAGCATGCGTTGGCCCGACATTCAAGGGCGCACGCGCGCGGGTTCCGCAACTCTGCCGCGTCTCGACACACGCTCACGCCGCCGCCCCCGAAGCCGGACAGGTACTGGTCGACACGCCCCATCACTTATGCCCGCCGCCCTTGCCCGGTTTCTGCGCCGGCACGCTGCGCAGATCGCGCAGGAAGGTATCGCGCCACACTCCGAGATCGTTCTCGCGCAGCGCCGCCATGTTGATCTCGTGACGCCGCTGACGCGCGTCGAGCGGCATCTGCAACGCGCGCTGCAACGCTTCGCACATGCCGATCGCATCGTGCGGATTGACCAGCAGCGCGCCGGTCAGCTCCGCCGCCGCGCCCGCGAAAATCGACAGCACCAGCACGCCGGGGTCTTCGGGATTCTGCGCGGCGACGTATTCCTTCGCGACCAGATTCATGCCGTCGTGCAACGGCGTGACGAAACCGATCTGCGATTCGCGAAACAACGACATCAGCTTCCAGCGGTCGTACTGCTGGTTCAGATAACGGATCGGCGTGTAGTCGAGGCCCGAGTAGCGACCGTTGATGCGCCCTGCTTCGTACTCCAGATCCTGGCGAATCTTCTGATAGGTGGCGACGTCCGAGCGGGTCGGCGGCGCGATTTGCACCAGCGTGACGTTGCCGCGCCATTCCGGCGAGCGCTCCAGCAGATGTTCGAACGCGCGGAACCGTTCGACGAGACCCTTCGAGTAATCGAGCCGGTCGACGCTCATGATCAGCTTGCGCCCTTCCAGACTCTGCTTCAGATCGAGCACGTGCTGACGGCTTTCGTAGCGCTTTGCCTGCTCGGCGATTTCGTCGGGGAACACGCCGATCCGGTAGACGCCCGTGCGCAGCTTGCGGCCGAATGCTTCGACCACGCCGTCCGCGCCCACCGTGCCGCGCGCGTGACGCGTGACGTAATCCTTGAAGGCGAGTTCGTCGGTGGCGGTCTGGAAGCCCAGCAGGTCGTAGCACGACAGCGACTTCACCAGTTCTTCATGCGGTGGAATGTTGAGCAGGATCTGCGGCGCGGGAAACGGAATGTGCAGGAAGAAGCCAATGCGATTCGTGATGCCCTCGTTGCGCAGCGCTTCGGCGAACGGGATCAGATGGTAGTCGTGAATCCAGATCACGTCGTCGGGTTCGAGCAGCTTGATCAGCTTGTGCGCGAGCCATGCGTTGACGCGCCGGTAGCCCGCGTATTCCTCGCGCTCGTAGCGCGCGAGGTCGTTGCGGTAGTGGAACACCGGCCACAGCGTCGCGTTCGAAAAGCCGCGATAGTATTGGTCGTAGTCCTTGCGCGTCAGACCGACGGTCGCAAAGGTCACCGCGCCGTCCTGCTCCAGCGTCGGGCCCGCGTTGGCGACGGTCTCGCTGACCACGTCGCCGCTCCAGCCGAACCACACGCCTCCGGCATCTTTCAGCGCGCCGAATACGCCGACCGCGAGGCCGCCGGCCGAGCCCTTGGTTTCCGTCGGCGTTGCGACGCGATTCGACACGACGATCAGTCGGCCCATATTGCATGTCCTCCTTGGTTCGCGCGACGCGCCGGGTGCTTTCGCAGATGTTCGAAGTGTCTCGCGCCTGCTTGCGGCGCGAGAACCCAAACCACATGAAGCACGCAATGCCGCGCCGGATTCGTGAGTGAGTGGACGGTTCGACCGTTTTGGTGCCCGATCAGTTGCATTTATCGGCGCCGAATCCTCAAAGTATGCCGCTTCCAGCCGTCAAACTCGTTCCTTCACCTGCCCCGCCACGCCCAGCGCCGACTGCCGTCCGGCGCGGCTCGCCACCGGATCGGCCTCGGTATGCGCGGCGGTGCTGCCGGCCGGCGTCTGCGTGCTGCGCGGCACCCAGTCGAGTGGCTCGCCCGTACCGGTTTCCAGTTCCGCCGACACTTCCGCGCGCGCCCGCGGCAAGTACTGCGGATAGTGCTGCTGAATGAAGTCGAGCAGACCTTCGCGCACCCGGCAACGCAAATCCCAGTTCAGGCCGGAGTCGAGCGAACTGACGAGCGCGCGCAATTGCATGGAGCGCTCAGTGCCGTCCGTGACCTGCAGCACCTGCACACGCCTATCCCACTCGGGCGCGTCCTCGACGATGCGCGCGAGCTCCTCGCGCAGCGGAGCGAGCGGCATACGGTAATCGACGTAAAGGAACACCGTGCCGATGATCTGCGAACTGCTGCGGGTCCAGTTGGAAAACGGGTTCTCGATGAACCATTGCAGTGGCACGATCAGCCGCCGCTGATCCCACAGACGCACCGACACATACGTGCCGGTGATCTCCTCGATACGCCCCCACTCGCCCTGGATCACGACGACGTCGTCGAGACGGATCGGCTGCGACAACGCGATCTGCAAGCCGGCGATCAGATTGCCGAGCACTGGCCGCGCCGCGATACCCGCGACCAACCCCGCCACGCCCGCCGACGCCAGCAGGCTCGCGCCGATCTGCCGGACGCTCGGAAACGTCATCAACGCGCCGCCCACGCCGACGATCACGATCACGAACATCACCGAACGGGCCAGCACGCGCGCCTGCGTATGAATGCGGCGCGCCTGCAGGTTGTCGGCGGTATCGAGCGGATGGGCCTGAATGATCGCCTCGCCGATCGCCGCCGCCGAGCGCACCGAGAGCCACGTAATTCCGCCGATCAGCGCGATCGCCGCAGCGTCGCGCAGCGGCGTGATGAAGGTCAGCGTGTCGGGCGCTTCCCACCAGACCGCCTCCAGCGCGAGGATCACCAGCACGAACAGCGACGGCTTGTCGATATAGCGCAACACGACGCTCGTCAGCGGATAAGGCCGCGCGAGCCGCGTCACGATGCGCGCGCCGATCCGATGGATGCCCGCGGCCAGCACCATCGCGATGACCGAGACGATCAACGCGCCGAGCCACGTATGCAGCGGCGCTTCGGCCATACTGTTGAGGTCGTCGAGAGTTGGCATGAAGGGGATTGTCCTCCTGGCTTGGGTGCGGGTGGAACCCGCGCTGAACGGGAGCGGAGCTGGCGAGCCTCGAACGTGGCTGCGGTGCGCGACGCGCGAGCCGCCGGACGGCGCCGCTGAAGAAGCATCCACCGTTGTAGCCGGCGTGAGCGCGCATGGTTACGCGCCGTTGCGGACTGCCTACAGACATCTTAGGTCGTTCGTCAGCGCGATCCTGGAAAGGTGCCAGGACCGGCCGCTTCTGCAAACGGATGGCCGTGGTTTGGATCGGTTTTCAGGCGGGACTTCGAAGCAGCCCCAAGCGGGGTTCCGGTCGCTGAAACCCGAAACACGGCAGCAAGCTGAAATGCCCGACGCGCCCGCCGTGGGGCGTGCGAGGCATCAGCCGTGATTCAACTCAAATTCAACTACCGCTCTTGCAGGGAAACGCCTTGCCGAGGCCCAGCGAGATCGCCGTGCTGGCGTTGTAGCCCGCGACATTCGGATTCTCGGCAATATACTTGCGCACCGCGTCGGTCAACTGCGCCGAGCGCGCGTCCTGCGGCAAGCAGAAGTACTGGCCGACGCGCGGACCGGTCGTGCCGCCGATCGCGTCGATGGTATTGAAGATGCCGTCAGCGGCGCCTTCGATATAAGCGGCGCACGCGCTACGCGACGCCACGTCCGTCTTGGTGCACAGCTTGTTGAGGTCGCCTCCCGTAAACGCGGCTGCCGATAGCGGTACGGCAAACGCGCTGGCGAAAATCAAAGCCCGCAGCATGGTGTTCCTTTCCAGGGTCGTTTATCAGGCGGTCTGTCGCCGCGTCCGAACGGCACGCCCAGGCGGCGCGCCAAAGTCGTCATTCTGCACTGTTTTGCGAAGCGCCAGCGTGCGCGGCCCCGCTATCTTCAGGCACTTTTTACTGCGATGCCGGGCGGCGGCCGTTGCGCCGGTATTTTTGCGCTTTGGCGGAAGTGCGGCAGTGCCTCGCGGGCGGGGCCCAGGCGGCCGGCAGACTTGCTGACTTTCCGGCTCGATCGGCCGGCAAAACCCGCTGGCGTTGTCACATGGCCGGCAAACGGGACTGGTCCGTGCCCGAAGCCAGAGCAGCCGGCAGATCCGCCGGCCAGTGGCCAGCGCTAAAAAAAAGCCCGGCACACCGGATGCCCCATCAACCGCCGACTCAAACCGCCACGCGCATCACTTCGGTTGCATCTGTTGCAGGCGCGCGGTCAGCCCTTCGACCACGTCCGGCTCCTTGTAGGTCTTGGCAAAATCGAGCGCCGTCATGCCGATCTGGTTCTTCACCGTCAGATCCGCCCCGTTGTCGAGCAGCAGCTTCACGGTCGAGACGTGGCCGCCGCGCGCGGCCATCATGAGCGGCGTGGTGCCGTTCGGCGAGCCTGCGTCGACGTACGCCGAATGGTCGAGCAGCACCTTGACGATATCGTCATGCCCGTTCGCGGCCGCGTAGTGCAGCGGCGCCCAGCCCTTCTTGTTGACCTCGGCGTCTTTTGCGATCAGCAGGTTCACGAAGTCGAGGTCGCCGTTCAGCGCGGCCATCATCATCGCATTCTCGCCGGCTTTGTCCTGAATCTCGATGTTGGTCTTCGGATTGGCGACCAGCGCGGCGCCGACCTTGTCCGATTTCTCGCGCGCGGCCAGCACCAGCAGGGGAATGCCCTGATTATCGACACTGTTCGGGTCCATGCCCTTGGCGAGCAGCTTGTTGACGCCGTCGACGTCGTCGAACTTGACCGACTTGATCAGCGAATCGATCGGCGCAGCCTGAGCCGGCGACACCATCAACGAAGTCAGCGCGGCACACGCCAGTGCGGCCGCGAACGCGACCCGCGACGCGCCACGCCGTGCCGAAGCCAGCGCGCCACGCGCCTTGAAAGTGTCTTGTTTCTCAGCAAACGACATCGAAAATTCTCTCATATTTAACTTTAGGAAACGTCCCTATCCCTTTGATATTGATCGGCTTTACGTCTCACGCGCCAGCCGGCGTGGGGATCTTGAAAAGCCGGAAGAAGTTCTGCGTGGTCGCGGCGGCCAGCGCCGTTTCCGGCATCTCGCGTTGCTGCGCGATGAACCGTCCGACATAACTCACGTACGCAGGTTCATTCGGCTTGCCGCGATACGGCACCGGCGCGAGGTACGGCGAGTCGGTTTCGATCAGCAAGCGCTCGAGCGGCACGCGGCGCGCGACATCCTGCACGTCGGTCGCGCTCTTGAACGTGACGATGCCCGACAGCGAGATATAAAAATTCTGCGCGAGCGCCTGTTCGGCGACGGCCCACGGCTCCGTGAAGCAATGCATTACGCCGCCCGGCTCGCCCGCGCGCTCCTCGGCCATGATCCGCAGCGTGTCTTCCGACGACGAGCGCGTATGGATGATCAGCGGCTTGCCCGTGGCATGCGCCGCGCGAATATGCGTGCGAAAACGTTCGCGCTGCCATTCCATGTCGGCGATCGTGCGGCCTTCCAGGCGGTAGTAGTCGAGTCCCGTCTCGCCGATCGCGACCACCTTCGGATGCGCGGCCAGTTCGACCAGTTCGGCGACGCTCGGCTCGCGCATGTCCTCGTGATCCGGATGCACGCCGACCGACGCGTACACGTTCTCGTAGCGGTTGGCGATTTCCAGCACCGACGGCAGCGTTTCCAGATCGACGGACACGCACAGCGCGTGCGTGACCGAATGGCTGCGCATATTCTCGAGCACCTGCGGCAGGCGGTCGGCGAGTCCTTCGAAGTTGATATGGCAGTGCGAGTCGACAAACATGGTGATGTCCTGCTTAGGAAGTGCTTGAGGTGAATCAGGCGGCGGTGGTGGCGCGGTCCAGGCGTTTGCCCAGAATTACCAGATCGCGCTCCACGCCGTCCAGCACGGCCACGCGCGGCAACGAGCCCCACGTGTCGAAACCGAAGCTGCGGAACAGGCGCAAGCTCGCCTCATTGTGGCCGAAGATAAAGCCGAGCACGGAGTCGATGCCGAGCGCCGGCGCCGCCGCCAGCGAAGCCGCGAGCAATTGCTTGCCAAGGCCGCGGCCGCGCGCGCTTTCGTCGAGATAGATGCTGACTTCGGCGGTGCGTTGATAAGCCGGGCGGCCGTAGAAATCCGAAAAACTCAGCCACGCGATCACGCGGCCGGGCTGCTCCGCGTCTTCCACCACCCACAGCGGCCGCTTTTGCGGACCATGCGCGTGAAACCAGCCCAGCCGGCTTTCGACGCTGACCGGCTCGAGATCGGCCGTGACCTGCCGCGACGGCACCGTCGAGTTGTAGATGGCGACGATCGCGGGCAGATCGTCGAGCGTGGCATCGCGGTAGGAAAGGCTCATGGTGCGTTGAACGTTAGAGGGAAGGCAAATACAGGAAGAAAGACGGACGGGCGCCGGCCGCCGGTGCGGTAAAGCGCCGCAAAGCGCGCCGCCCCCGCCGGCGTGTCTCGCGGACAAGCCTCAGGCGAACAATTCGCGGTAGCCGATAAACAGTTCCTCGAACACCAGCCGCGCATTCAGCGGATGGTTCTCGACGGCGCGCTGGCGCGTCACGATCCGCATGAAGCGCGCGGACGCGCTGGCATCGGCCTGCGACGCGCAGCGCGTCAACGCCGCCGACGCCTGTGGAAAATACCGTGGCGCGCCTGCCGTGCGCTGCGCCAGCAAATCGTACATCCAGCGTTGCAGCCAGCCTAGCACCAGCGGCACGGGCAGCTTCTGCAGCGCCTCGCCGCACGCGAAAGCGTCGCAGTCGGGGCCGGCGGCGAGTTGCTTGAGCGTCCAGTCGCGTAGCGCGCGGTTCTCGTCGCTGGCGAGCGCGAGTGCCGTGAGCGGCGCGCCGCCGGCTTCGGCGAGCAGCGCAGGCGCTTCGGCCACGCCTTGCGCGGCGAGCCATTTCGTCGCCACCTCGGGCGCGGGCATGGTCATCGGCCATTGGCGGCAGCGGCTGATGATGGTGGGCAGCAGGCGGTCGACGCGCGCCGACACCATCAGGAACACGACGCCCGCCGGCGGTTCTTCGAGCGTCTTCAGGAGCGCATTGGCCGCGGCGATGTTCAGCCCTTCCGCCGGATACAGCACGACCACGCGCGCGCCGCCGCGGTGCGAACCCACGCCGACGAAGTCGAGCAAGCCGCGAATCTGCTCGATCTTGATTTCCTTGCTGGGCGCGCGGGTCTTCTTGCCTTCGTCGGCGTCGGCCTTGTCGGCTTTTTCGTCCGCCGCGTTGTTCAGGCCGGCTTCGGCGGCCAGCGCCTCGGGCACGACGATCCGGTAGTCCGGATGATTGCCCTGCGCGAACCAGTTACAGGCGACGCACGCGCCGCACGGCTCGCCGTTGGGCTGCTGCGCCTCGCACAGCAAGCCTTGCGCGAGATGCTGCGCGAAGCGCAGCTTGCCGATGCCGGCCTGTCCATGCAGCAACAGGGCGTGCGGCCAGTGGCCGCGCAGCTGCTGCAGGCGGTTCCAGTCATCGGCTTGCCACGGATAAATCATCGTTTCTCTTTGAAATCAATCTGTTGCAGGAGTTTTATGAAGTGGAACGCGAACTCCGCACAGCGTTATAAGACAAGGTTATATTCTTTTAAATTCAAAGAACTGCGATCAATTCCTCAAGTTTTCTCTGAATCTGCACAATGCTCTGCGCGGATTCAATGATAGCGAACCGGTAAGGCGCCTCTTCGGCGCGGCGCAGATATTCGGCGCGCGTGCGGTTGAAAAACGCCACCGACTCGCTCTCGAAACGATCCGGATCGCGCGCCGCGCTGCGCCGTTCGCTGGCAATCTCGGGCGCGAGGTCGAACAGCACCGTCAGATCCGGTTGAAACCCGCCCTGCACCCAACGCTCCAGCGTTTCCAGCTTGTCGCGCGGCAGACCGCGGCCGCCGCCCTGATAGGCAAAGGTCGCGTCGGTGAAACGGTCCGACAGCACCCAGTCGCCGCGTGCGAGCGCCGGCTCGATCACTTCGGCCAGGTGCTGGCGGCGCAGCGCGAACATCAGCAGCGCCTCGGTTTCGAGGTCCATTTTCTGATGCAGCACGATCTCACGGATCTGCTCGCCGAGCGGCGTGCCGCCGGGTTCGCGCGTCATCACGACCGAGCGGCCGGTGCTCGCGACTTTCTGTTCGAGGCGCTCCCGAAACCAGCTGAGATGGGTGGTCTTGCCCGCCCCGTCGATGCCCTCAAACGTAATGAATTTGCCCCGCGCCATCATTGCCCTCGAATGTATTTGTCCACGGCCTTGTTGTGATCGCCGAGGGTGTCGGAAAAGATACTGCTGCCGTCGCCGCGCGACACGAAGTACAGCGCGGTGGTTTGCGCCGGATTCAGCGCCGCTTGCAGCGACGCCACGCCGGGCAGCGAAATGGGCGTCGGCGGCAGGCCCATCCGGGTGTAGGTATTGTAGGGAGTGTCGGTCTGCAGGTCTTTTTTCCTGATATGGCCGGCGTAGCTGTCGCCCATGCCGTAGATCACGGTCGGGTCGGTCTGCAGCGGCATGCCCACGCGCAGACGGTTCGCGAACACCGCGGCGACCATTGGCCGGTCGGATTTCTTGCCGGTTTCCTTTTCGATGATCGACGCCATGGTCAGCGCGTCGTACGGCGTCTTGTACGGCAGGTTCGGCGCGCGCGCGGTCCACGCTTCGTCCAGACGCAGGCGCATCAGGCGGTAAGCGCGGCGGTACACGTCGAGATCGCTGGTGTTCTTGTCGAACAGATACGTATCCGGGAAAAACAGTCCTTCACCGTTGCCGATCGACGCTTCCGGCGCGTTGATCGCGTTCATCAGATCGGTGTCGCTCATGCCGATCGTGTCGTGCTTGAGCGCCGGATTGGCGTCAAGCTCGGCGCGCATGCGCTTGAAGGTCCAGCCTTCGATGATGGTCGCCACGTATTCATTGACGTCGCCGCGCGCGATTTTCTGCAGCACCTCGTACGGCGTCACGCCCGTCTTGAATTCGTAATTGCCCGATTTCAGCTCGCTTTGCAATCCCAGCAGCCGCGTCATGATGACGAACAGTTCGGGTTCGACCGGCACGCCGCCGCGATTGAGCTGCAGCGTCACGCTGCGCAAGCTGCTGTGCGGCTTGACGGTGACATCGAGTTGCGCCGGGTTCAGCTCGAGCGGGCTGTTGGCCCAGTGATACCCACCGGCAATGGCGGCTGCGGCCAGCACAACGACGATCGCGCCGGCGACGAAACATTTTCTGAAAAGGGTCATGCGGAACGTGGCAGGATTGGACTGCATATAATACTTGTTTGCCTTAGCTAAAGTCAGAATTGACTGTTCTCGGAATCCATGAACATACCGCTCGCTACCGCTTCAGGCACTTCCCCTGGCAACGCCGTCACGGCCGCTGCCGCCACGCCCGCCGTTCTGCCCACGCTGCCGCGCCCTTCCACCGATGAATTCGACGCCGTCATCCACCACGGCGCGTACATGCCGCTCACGCAGTTCGGCGTGATCGACGCTACCGGCGACGACGCAGCGAGCTTCCTGCACGGACAGTTGACCAACGACACCCAGCATCTCGACGCCGCCAACGCGCGCCTCGCCGGCTACTGTTCGGCCAAGGGGCGTCTGCTCGCGTCGTTCCTGACGTGGCGCAGCGGCGACACGATCCGCCTGCTGGCATCGAAAGACGTGCAGGCTGCCGTGCAGAAGCGGCTCTCCATGTTCGTGCTGCGCGCCAAGGCCAAGCTTGTGGACGCGAGCGGCGAACTGGCCGTGATCGGTCTCGCCGGCGACGTGCGCAAGGCGCTCTCGGGCGTGTTCGACGCGCTGCCGGACGGCGTGCACGTGAAAGTGGACGGCGCGGCGGGCTCGCTGATTCGCGTGCCGGACGCGCTCGGGCACTTGCGTTTTCTGTGGATCGGCCCGAAAGCCCAGGTCGAGTCGCTCCTGCCCTTGCTCGACGAAAAGCTCAAGCGCGTTTCGCCGGCCATGTGGGACTGGCTCGACATTCGCGCCGGCGAGCCGCGCATCACCCAGCCTGTGGTCGAGCAATTCGTGCCACAAATGGTCAATTTCGACGTGCTCGGCGCAGTGAATTTCCGCAAAGGCTGCTATCCCGGCCAGGAAGTGGTGGCGCGCAGCCAGTATCGCGGCACGATCAAGCGGCGCACCTCGCTCGCCAACGTGGCGGGCGAACTCGACACGGTGCGCGCCGGCGCGGAACTGTTCCATTCGGACGATCCGGGCCAGCCGTGCGGCATGGTTGTGAACGCGGCGTCGGCGCCGGACGGCGGCGTGGATGTGCTGGTCGAGATCAAGCTTGCCGCGCTGGAAAACGGCACGGTGCACCTGGGCGCGGCGGACGGCCCGGCGCTGCGGTTTCTGCCGCTGCCCTACGGGCTGCCGACCGAAGTTTAAAGTTCTCTCGCGGTACGAAGCGGCGCAATCAGGCGCCGCTTTTTACTGGCCTCTTGATCTGCAACGCCCCCACCGGGAGATGCCCCCCGATGTGCCTGATCGTCTTCGACTGGCGACCCGACTCGGTCGACGGCCCGCTCTTCACGCTCGCCGCGAATCGCGACGAATTCTTTCGCCGTACCGCCGAGCCGATCAGCTGGTGGCAGGACGCGCCGGGCGTGCTGGCCGGCCGCGATCTTCAGGGCGGCGGCACGTGGCTCGGCATGTCGCGCGACGGCCGCTTCGCCGCGCTGACCAACTACCGCGCGCCGCATGAAATGCGCGCCGACGCGCCGACCCGTGGCACGCTCGTCAGCGACTGGCTGAGCGGTGCCGCGCGCGATGGGGCGAGCGACGCGGCGAAGGATCCGCACGACACCCCGCTCGCGTATCTGCAACACGTCGCGCAAACCGGCGACATCTACAACGGGTTCAATCTGCTGGTGGGCGACTGGACGCGGCGCGAGCTTGCCTGGTACTGCAACCGCGGCGACCTCGCGCCCGCGTTGCTCGCACCGGGCACGCACGGCATCTCGAACGCGGTGCTCGATACCGCGTGGCCCAAGCTGGTAAAAAAGCGTGCCGAACTGGGCACGCTGCTCACACGCGACGCGATGCCGCCGCTGGAACGCCTGATCGATCTGATGCGCGATCCGCGCCTCGCGCGCGACGACGAGTTGCCGTCCACCGGCATTTCGCTCGAACGGGAACGGGCGTTGTCGGCGGCGTTTATCGAAACGCCCGAGTACGGCACGCGCGGCACGACCGCGTTACGCGTGGCCGCGCACGGCGAAGTGATCAGCGTGGCCGTCGCCGAGCGTAGCGACGACAACGGCTCGCACCGCATCGTGCGGCCCGGCGACTTCGAGCGCAGCTTCGCTTTCAATATCGAACGCGAAATGGAGCAATGATCGTTGGGCGGATTGGCGGCGGTTTCTTCGGTCCACTTTAGCGCTGGTCGCCAACCCCGCGCCGCTAAACGCCTGACAAACCGCGCTCAGTCGATGCCGAACGCCGCGCGCAATGCCGCGGCGGCATCCGCGTGCGCCTCCGCGACCTCCGGTACATAACCACCCATCTTGAAGAACTCGTGGATCATGCCCGGATAGCGCTTGAGCGTGGCCGCATTGCCCGCGGCACGCAATTTCTCCGCGTAGGCATCGCCTTCGTCGCTTAACGGATCGTATTCGGCGGTAGCGATCCACGCCGGCGCAACGCCGCTGAAATCGGGCGCGCCACGCTGGCCGTCGAGCGGCGCGAAACGCCAGTCGTCGCGGTCGCCCGTATCGCGCACGTATTGCTCGAAGAACCATTGGATCGTGTCGCCGGACAACAGAAAACCGTCGGCGAGACGCGAGTGCGAATCGGTTTGCTGGTAGCCGGTCGTGCCCGGATAGACCAGCAATTGCAAGGCGAGCTCGATGCCGGCGTCCCGTGCGAAAACCGCGCAGACCGTGGCCAATGTGCCGCCCGCGCTATCGCCGCCCACCGCGAGCCGGTCCGTATCCACGCCGAATTCCGCGGCGTGCGTATGCAGCCAGGTCAAGGCGTCGAACGCGTCATTCACGGCGGTGGGAAATTTATGCTCCGGCGCCAGCCGGTAATCCACCGACAACACCGTGCACTGACCGTCGCGCGCGAACATGCGGCACAGCGCATCGTGCGTATCGACGCTGCCCACCGTGAAGCCGCCGCCGTGGTAGTAGACCAGCGCCGGCGCGGGCTCCGCCCAGCTCGGCTCGACCGGTTGATAAAGACGCACGCGAATCGTCGCGCCGTCGCGTGTGGGAATGCGCAGATCTTCGAGCGCGAACATCGGCGCGCTCGCGATCTCCAGAATCGGTGCGCTTTTTTCGTACGAAGCCCGCGCGTCTTGCGCGGTCATTTCGTGAAGCTTCGGGCGTTTGGCCCGCGCGATCATGTCGAGCACCTGCTCGATCTTCGGATTCAGCGGCATGGTGCGTCTGATGGCGCATGTGCGCCGAAGGTTTAAAAAGAAACCGGCGCGATAGCGCGCCGGCGATGCGATAAATGCTCGTGCCTAACCGGCGTTCTTCACTTCCGGCTTGAGCGACATGGGGTCGGTGGGATTGCGCAACTGCTCGATGTCCTCGTGACGCAGCTTCACCGTTGCCATGATGCCCGGATGCGTGACGATATAGAAACGCCGCGTGGCGATCGCTTCGAAGGTGAGATCGGCGACATCGCCCGCATTCAGCTTGCCCGATTGCACGGCGCGCTGCAGTTGCTTGCCCGCGGCGATCTGCGAGCGCGTCGGCCCGCGGTCGTTGCGCAGGTCCGCGGGGCGCGCGCGTTCCGCATCGGCGATGCCGGTCGGCACGAAGGCCGGGCACAGCAGCGAACAGCCGACGAGGCCACCCGCCTCCGCATGGCCGGCTTGCGCCAACTGCAGGTCGTGATACAGCGTTTCGGTGAGCGACACCACGGCGTGCTTCGACGCGTTGTAGATGCCCATGGCAGGCGGCGACAGCAGCCCCGCGACGGACGCCGTGTTGACGATATGCGCCGGCTCGTTTTGCGCCAGCATGATCGGCGTGAAGACCCGCACACCGTGCGCGACGCCCATCACGTTCACGCCGAACACCCAGGACCAGTCGTTTGCCGAGCTTTCCCACAGGAAGCCGCCCGACCCCACGCCCGCATTGTTGAACAGCAGGTGCACGCGGCCGTAGGCATCGAGCGCCGCTTGCGCGAGCGCTTCGACTTGCGCCGCGCTGGCGACGTCCGTCGGCACGCCGATCGCCTCGGCGCCTCCGGCACGCAGGGCCTCGACGGTTTGCGCGAGCGCGTCGGGATTGACGTCGGCGAGCACGAGCTTCATGCCGAGCGACGCGCCCTTCTGCGCGAACGCGCGGCCGAAACCGCTCGCCGCACCGGTGATCACCGCCACCTTGCCTGCGAATTCGAACATCGTTTGACTCTCCTGGTTTGCCCGGCTTGTTGTGTGATTCGCCTGAGCTCGCTTGCGCGCCGGCGCGATCAGATCAGCTTGACGAGTTGCTTGCCGAAGTTCTTGCCTTTGAGCAGACCGATGAACGCCTCGGGCGCGGCTTCGAGTCCTTGCGCGATGGTTTCGCGATACGCCAGCTTCTTTTGCGCGACCAGCGTGCCGAGTTGCTTGAGCGCCTCCGGCCACACGTCCATATGCTCGCTGACGATAAAGCCTTGCACGAGCAGACGCTGCGTGAGCATGAGCGACGGATGTTTGAGCGGCATCGGCTCGCCATCGTAGCCCGCGATAAACCCGCACAGCGCGATCCGGCCGAACGCGTTCATGCGCGCGAGCGTCGCGTCGAGCACCGCGCCGCCGACGTTTTCGAAGTAGCCGTCCACGCCGTCCGGCGTCACCGCCTTGAGGTCCTGATAGAGATTGCCGGCCTTGTAATCGACGCAGGCGTCGAAGCCGAGCGTCTCCGTTACGTAGCGGCACTTGTCCGCGCCGCCGGCGATGCCGACCGCACGCGCGCCGGCCAGTTTCGCCAGTTGACCGACCACGCTGCCCACCGCGCCGCTCGCCGCGCTGACCACCACCGTCTCGCCCGCTTTCGGCGCGATGATGCGGTTCAGCCCGTACCACGCGGTGACACCCGGCATGCCGACCGGGCCGAGATAGGCCGACAAGGGCACATGCGTGTCGTCGACTTTCTGCACGCCTGCTCCGTTCGAGATGCCGTATTCCTGCCAGCCGAACATCGCGACGACCTTGTCGCCGACCGCGAACTTCGGATTCTTCGACTCCACCACTTCGCCGACCGTGCCGCCGATCATCACTTCGTTCAGCGGTTGCGGCGCCGCGTAGGACTTGCTGTCGTTCATGCGGCCGCGCATGTACGGGTCGAGCGACAGGTAGTGATTGCGCACGCGCAATTCACCGTCGGCCAGCGGAGCGAGCGGTGTTTCGACGAGGCGAAAATTGTCGGGCGTCACGGCGCCTTGTGGGCGCGACGCCAGCACGAGTTGACGGTTGATCTGGGGCATGACGATCGTCTCCATGAGTTGCCGATGAATCGGCGAATGATTTGAACGGAGTGTGCAAAGTGAGAAACGGCGCGCGCGTCTCTTCGAGATGCGCACGCGCTTCGCAAGCTTGCGCTCAGCCGTCGCTGGGACCGGGTTTCGCCGACGGGTCGCTGCGCAAGCGCTGTTTCGTGATGTCCCGCCCTACGGCAAGGCGGCGCATGTACTTGAAGGTGCCGAGCGCCTTGGCGACGAAGTGGCCGTCGCTGTCGCGGATCTCCCCTTCGCAATAGGCCATGGTGGTGGAGCGGTGCAGCACGCGAGCGCTTGCGCGCAATTCGCCGCGGCCCGGCTGCATGAAGTTGACCTTCATCTCGACCGTGACGACGCCGACGCCGTCGCCGGCCAGACTGCGCGCGGCCATTGCAAGCGCGATGTCGGCGAGCGTCATGGTGACGCCGCCGTGGGCGACGTCCCACGTGTTCATATGATCGTGCCGCAGCGGCAGCACGACTTCGCTGGTGCCGTCCGCGGCCGACAGGAGCTGCGCGCCGAGCCGGTCGACGAACGGGCTCTCGGGCATGGACGCGGTGCTCGCGTTGGATGAGGGCGAATCGGTCATGGCGGTATGCGGATCGTGTGGTCGGTATGTTCGTGAAATTGCTGCGTGGCGCGTGGGGAAGCTCCAGCGTTTATTCGAGCTTGCCCATCGGCCAAGGCAAACAGGAAGCCTATCAAACTTACGCGTTTGGTGGAGTTTTATCGGGAGGTTCGGGCTGGCGGAAATGGGCTGCCGGCGATGCGGATAAGGGCTCATTCGCGAGCATTGCGCTCGGCGAATCGATCGCCTCTGTCGAGTCGAAACGACCGGCTGGGCTGGTGTGGTCCGATCCGCGACGGCCGCACACTCCAATCGGGTTCAGGCGGCGTAGGTGACGAATTAGAAGAAGCCTACGAGACTTTCACACATCGACTTTCAAGATCGGCGCGCGAGCGCGACGCCGATCCGTTCGGCATTTGTCAGTGGCTAAAGTCGGCGCCTAGCCAATCCGCTGCGGTGGTCTTCGCATAGCTGACGGCGTCTTGTGGATCGGGGAACACGCCGAGCTGGTCCCAACGCTCTTCCGCGGCGAACGGCCCCTTGATGCCAAGCGCTTTCTGAATACTCAACTGCGCCGCGTATGTTCCGTCCTCGAGAGGCCGCGCTGTGGCGACCACCTTATGCGGGAGTCCTTGCCGCACGGGTTGAATCAGTTCCAGAGGACCGCCGGCAGCGCCGACGTCGATCAGCTCGTTTCGCGTGTTGCAGTCGGGGCAATAGAAGTAAAACGAATTGTGGTCCCGGTTCGGTTTGACCTGTTTGCGGGCAAGTACAGCTCGGCACTCGACATTTTCACAAATGAATGGCATATCGTCTCCGTGGTGATCTTCGAGTGGTAACGCGGGGCAGATCGGCATTGCCTTCAAGAAACGATCTGCCAGAAGCAGCCGGTCAGCAATCAGCACATGACCGGATTGCTAATGATAGGAAGATGCCATTCAGAGTGCTTGCCAGTCTTCTGCGACGCCTTGTGACGAGCCGCTGTGCCGGCAGACGATGCATCAATGATGATCAAGGTAACGTGCTTCTTCAAGCACTTAGATCGGCGTTGCACCGCATCAATCCGGGTGTCGCCGCGCGGCGGCGTGAAACGCGTGCCGTCGGGAAACGAGGTGGCGATCGCCGCGGCCATCCGTTCGCGGTGAAGCGCCGCTTGGCGCACGGCACGGCCCGGTACAATGCATGACCCAAGCCGCTTCTTGCGAGGTGCAGGTCATGTCCTTCTTCCGCGCGCTGCTGTCCTGCCGTTCCGTTCGTCTGGCCACGTTCCTCGCCATCGTCGCGCTGACACTCGACGGTTGCGCCGGCCTGTTCGGCGGCGACCCGGTGCGCGTGAACGTGGCGGGCATCGAACCAATCGACAGTCAAGGCCTCGAGATGCGCTTCAACGTGAAGCTGCGCGTGCAGAATCCCAACGATTCCGAGGTCAGCTTCAACGGCGTGTCGCTCGATCTCGAACTGAACGGCAAGCCGTTCGCGAGCGGTGTGAGCGATCAGGTCGGCACGGTGCCGCGCTACGGCGAAACGGTCGTCAATGTACCGTTGACCGTGCCCGCTTTCGCCGCGGTTCGCCAGGCCTTTGCCTTCGCGGACGCCACCCAGTCGGGACAGATTCCGTACATTCTGCGCGGCAAGCTGGCGGGTGGACTGACGGGCACGACGCGATTCGTCGATCAGGGCAGTTTGAGCCTGCCGTCGGCCGGCATGGCTTTGCCTTGAAACGGGTCATCGGGCTAGCCTGCACGACGCGCGAATAGAAAACGGGTGCCGCATGATTCACGCGCTCTCACGCGCCGAACCACACGGCACCCGCCGTTCACTACTGCTCGACCCGGATCACACCACTTCGAACAAACCCGCCGCGCCCTGCCCGCCGCCGATGCACATGGTCACGACCACCAGCTTCGCGCCGCGCCGCTTACCTTCGATCAGCGCATGGCCGGTCAGCCGCGCGCCCGACACGCCATACGGATGGCCGACCGCGATCGCGCCGCCGTTCACGTTCAGACGGTCTTGCGGAATGCCGAGCTTGTCCGCGCAATACAGCACCTGCACCGCGAACGCTTCGTTCAGTTCCCACAGGTCGATGTCCTCGACCTTCAGACCGGCCTGCTTGAGCAGCTTAGGCACCGCGAACACCGGGCCGATGCCCATCTCGTCCGGCTCGCAACCCGCCACCGCGAAGCCGCGGAAAATGCCGAGCGGCTGCAGCCCTTCGCGCTCCGCCACCTTCGCGTTCATCACCACGCAAGCCGACGCGCCATCCGAGAACTGGCTCGCATTGCCCGCGGTGATGACACCGCCCGGCAGCGCGGTGCGAATCTTCGACACGCCTTCGAGCGTGGTGTCGGCGCGAATGCCTTCGTCGCCGCTGACGGTCACTTCTTTCGTGAAGAGACGCCCGCTCGCTTTGTCTGCAACGCCGGCGAGCACCGTCAACGGCACGATCTCGTCCTTGAACTTGCCGGCTTCGAGCGCGGCCGCGGCGCGTTGTTGCGAACGCGCGCCGTATTCGTCCTGGCGCTCTTTCGAGATCGAATAGCGTTTCGCGACGTTCTCCGCGGTCTGCAGCATCGACCAGTAGATTTCCGGCTTGTTCTGGCTGAGCCAGCCTTCGGTCAGCATGTGGTGGTTCATCTCGTTCTGCACGCACGAGATGGATTCCACACCACCGGCCACGAACACGTCGCCTTCACCGGCGATCACGCGTTGCGCGGCCAGCGCGATAGTTTGCAATCCCGATGAACAGAAACGGTTCACCGTCATGCCCGGCACGCTGACCGGCAAACCGGCGCGCAGCGCGATCTGCCGCGCGATGTTCATGCCCGTCGCGCCTTCCGGATTGGCGCAACCCATGATCACGTCTTCGATACGCGCCGGATCGAGCTTCGCGCGCTCGACGGCGGCCTGCGTCACGTGACCGCCGAGCGTCGCGCCGTGCGTCATGTTGAAACCGCCGCGCCACGATTTGGCGAGGCCCGTACGGGCGGTGGATACGATTACGGCGTCAGTCATGCATGCTCTCCTACTTCCAGATGTCGGTGCTGGCGCGCGGGCAATTCGCCGCACAGCGCCACCTCAGTCAATTCACTCGCGCTGTAGTTCAACCGTTGAACCCACGGCTCTTCGCCGCCAGTTCCGCGATGCTCGGCGCCAATTGCCACGCATTGCCGTTCGGCCGCGCCGCATAGCGGCGAATCGCGCGCTCGACGTTGTAGAGGCCGACCGTGTCCGCGTACAGCATCGGGCCGCCTCGATAGAGCGGGAAGCCGTAGCCGGTCAGATAGACCATGTCGATGTCCGACGCCTTCGACGCGATGCCCTCTTCGAGAATCTTCGCGCCTTCGTTCACGAGCGCGAACACGAGCCGCTCGACGATTTCCTCGTCGCTGATCTTGCGGCGCTCGGTGTCGGTTTCCTTCGAGAACGCGACGATCATGTCGTCAACCACTTTCGACGGATACGCGGTACGGTCGCCCGCCTTGTAGTCGTACCAGCCGCCGCCCGTCTTCTGGCCGAAGCGCCCCGTCTCGCAGAGACGATCAGCGATCTTCGAGTAATGCATGTCGGGATGTTCCAGATAACGGCGCTTGCGGATCGCCCAGCCGATATCATTGCCGGCCAGATCGCTCATGCGGAACGGACCCATCGCGAAGCCAAACTTCTCGATTGCTTTGTCGACCTGCGCGGGCAGCGCGCCTTCTTCGAGCATGAAAAGCGCCTGGCGGATGTACTGTTCGATCATCCGGTTGCCGATAAAGCCATCGCACACGCCCGAGACCACGGCGGTCTTTTTGATTTTCTTCGCCAGTTTCATCACGGTGGCGAGCACGTCTTTCGCCGTCTCCTTGCCGCGCACCACTTCGAGCAGCTTCATCACGTTGGCCGGGCTGAAGAAGTGCATGCCGACCACGTCCTGCGGACGCTTCGTGAACGCGGCGATCTTGTCGACGTCGAGCGTCGACGTGTTCGAGGCGAGGATCGCGCCTTGCTTCGCCACTTCGTCCAGACGCTTGAACACCTGCTCTTTCACGCCAAGTTCTTCGAACACCGCTTCGACGATCAAATCGGCGTTTTTCAGGTCGTCGTAGGAAAGCGTGGGCGTGATGAGCGCCATGCGCTGTTCGAGCGCTTCAGGCTTGAGCTTGCCCTTCTTGACAGTCGCTTCGTAGTTCTTGCGAATTGTGGCGAGGCCGCGGTCGAGCGCTTCCTGTTTTGTTTCCAGCAGCGTGACCGGAATGCCGGCGTTGATGAAATTCATCGCGATGCCGCCGCCCATCGTGCCCGCGCCGATCACGGCCACCTGGCCGATATCGCGCACCGGCGTGTCGGACGGCACATCGGGAATCTTGCTCGCCGCGCGTTCGCCGAAGAACGCGTGACGCAGCGCGTGGCTTTCCGGCGTCTGCACGAGCGCCATGAAGCATTCGCGTTCAAAGGCGAGGCCCTTGTCGAAACCCTTCTGCACGCCTGCTTCCACCGCGTCGATACATTTCAGCGGCGCGGGGAAATTCTTCGCCATCGTGGCGACGGTATTGCGCGCGAACTGGATGAAGCCGGCGGCGTTCGGATGCTCGATCTTGCGGTCGCGCACCTTAGGATGCGGGCCCTCCTTCGCGCCGACCTTGCGGGCAAACGCCAGCGCTGCTTCGGCAAGATCGCCCTGTGCGAGTTCGTCGAACAGGCCGGAATCGGCGAGCTTCTCCGACATGACGGGCGCGCCGGAGACGATCATGTTGAGCGCGGCTTCGAGACCGATGGCGCGCGGCAGACGCTGCGTGCCACCCGCGCCCGGCAGAATGCCGAGCTTCACTTCCGGCAGCGCGATCTGCGCGCCGGGTGCGGCAATACGGTAATGCGCGCCGAGCGCCAACTCCAGGCCGCCGCCCATCGCGACGCTGTGAATCGCCGCGACCACGGGCTTCGCGCTGCCTTCCACGGTCTTGATGACGGTGGCGAGCGTCGGCTCCTGGCCCGCTTTCGGCGTGTTGAATTCGGTGATGTCGGCGCCGCCCGAGAAGGCCTTGCCTGCGCCGGTCAGCACGATGGCCTTGATGGCCGGATCGCTCTGCGCGCGCTCTATCCCTTCGACGATACCCGCTCGCGTCGACAGGCCGAGGCCATTCACGGGAGGATTGTTCAGCGTGATGACGGCCACGCCGTCATGAGTTGTGTAGTCCACTGCCATCTGCCTGCCTCCATGCGATCCATGCGTGAGGGCGGCAACAGATGCCGCCCATCCGGTTCATCGAGTCGGATCGACGATCCGACCGATTGTCTGTTCTTTCCGGGGTCAGCAGGCAGAATACACAAAAAAGCACGCTCGTTCAATTCTCGTTTTTTTATTTTCAGGCGGGGTTTCCCCTGGCAAGCGGCGTGAGCGGACAGTCTTTTTCGTCTTCAAGCGCGGAAGGCAGCACGTGGTTGCGGAACATGTCGCGCAGTTTGAGTTTCTGCAGCTTGCCGGTCGCCGTGTGCGGCAATTCGTCGACAAACGCGACGTCGTCGGGAATCCACCATCTGGCGACCTTGCCGTCGTAGAAGGCGAGCAGTTCCTCGCGCGTGACCTCGAAACCGGGGCGTTTGACGACCACCAGCAGCGGCCGCTCGGTCCACTTCGGATGCGCGCACGCAATGCACGCCGCTTCGGCCACCGCCGGATGCGCGATCGCCACGTTCTCGACATCGATCGAACTGATCCATTCGCCGCCGGACTTGATCACGTCTTTCGAGCGGTCGGTGATATGCAGAAAACTGTCGCGGTCGATGGTGGCGACGTCGCCGGTGGGAAACCAGCCGTCCACGAGCGGCGAATCGTCCTTGCGGAAATAGCGGTCGATCACCCACGGTCCGCGCACATGCAGATCGCCGAACGCCACGCCGTCCCACGGCAGTTCGCGGCCATCCTCGCCGACGATTTTCATGTCCACGCCATACAGCACGTGCCCCTGCTTTTCGAGCAACGCGCGCTGTTCTTCGAGCGGACGCTGGCTTTGCTCCCACGTCAGTTTGGACAGCGTGCCGAGCGGCGACATTTCGGTCATGCCCCATGCGTGGATCACCTGCACGCCGTAGTCGTCTTCGAAGGTGCGCAGCATGGCCGGCGGACAGGCCGAACCGCCGATCACCGTGCGATCGAGCGACGAAAACCGCACTTTCGCCTCGCGCAGATAGTTGAGCAGTCCAAGCCACACGGTCGGCACGCCAGCCGAATACGTGACGCGTTCGCTCTCCATCAATTCGTACAGCGACTTGCCGTCGAGGTCCTTGCCGGGGAACACGAGCTTCGCGCCGGTCAGCGGCGCGGCGTGCGGAATGCCCCATGCGTTCACATGAAACATCGGCACGACGGGCAGCACGCAGTCGCGCGCGGAGAGACTCATGGCGTCGGGCAACGAGGCGCCGAACGCATGCAGCACCGTCGAACGATGCGAATACAACGCGCCCTTCGGATTGCCCGTGGTGCCGGATGTGTAGCACAGGTACGAGGCTTGCCGTTCGTCGAGCGGCGGCCATTCGTAGTTGCCGTCCTGCGCGGTGACGAGTGTTTCGTAGCTCAGCGCGGGTGTCTGCATCGCGGGCAGATGCGCGTCATCGGCTAGCGCGATCCAGCCGCGCACTTTCGGGCATTGCGGCGCGAGGACGTCGACGAGCGGCGCGAACGTGGTGTCGAACAGCACGTAGGCGTCGTCGGCGTGATTGATGATGTAAGCGATCTGATCGGGAAAGAGGCGCGGATTGATCGTATGGCACACGGCGCCGAAACCGGTGGTGCCGTAATACGCTTCCAGATGACGGTAGCCGTTCCACGCAAGCGTCGCGACCCGTTCGCCGGGTTCGACGCCGAGTGCGATCAGCGCCTGCGCGAGTTGCTTCGCGCGCTTTTCGCAATCACGGTAGGTATAGCGATGCAGATCGCCTTCGATACGCCGCGACACGATTTCGGTGCTGCCGAAATGCCGCGCGGCGTGTGCGAGCAACGAAGGCACCGTGAGCGGCACGTCCATCATCTGGCCAAGCAGCGGCGTCGTCATAAAGAGTGGTCTCCTCGGCTCGATCGTTTCAATTGGTTTTGCAGCTCGGGGGGCGCGCCTCGTCGCGCCTTCGGCGAAAAGCGCAAAGCCGGCGAGATCCGGACAGGATCGGTACGGGACAGACGTACGGCCGGCCTGCAGCTCCGCGGGCGCGGACTTACAATATCGGTTAATCCAGAGGCGCTCAACATGTCGTTTTCCCCAAGCATTGCAGGGTTATCCGGGCCTTTGTCGGCCCTTTCCGATGCGCTCACCACGTTGCACGAGAGCGCGTTCGCACGGCTCGGCAGCGTGTTTCTGACGCGTCTGCCGGCGGCGCCGCTCAATGCGCCATACCTCGTCGGGTTCTCCGCCGAAACCGCCGCGCTGCTCGGTTTAGAGCCGGGCCTCGAGAAGGATCCGGGCTTTGCCGAACTGTTCTCCGGCAACCTCACGCGCGAGTGGCCGGCCGAGGCGCTGCCTTATGCGTCGGTCTATTCCGGGCACCAGTTCGGCGTGTGGGCCGGCCAGCTCGGCGACGGCCGCGCGCTCGGTCTCGGCGAAGTCGAACATAACGGCCAGCGCTTCGAGTTGCAGCTCAAAGGCGCGGGGCGCACGCCCTATTCGCGCATGGGCGATGGCCGCGCGGTGTTGCGTTCGTCGATCCGCGAGTACCTGTGTTCGGAGGCGATGCATCACCTCGGCATTCCGACCACGCGGGCGCTGTGCGTGATCGGCTCCGATCAGCCGGTGCGGCGCGAAACCGTCGAAACGGCAGCCGTGGTCACGCGCGTGGCGCCGAGCTTCGTGCGCTTCGGCCACTTCGAGCACTTCTATTCGAACGATCGCACCGACGCGCTGCGCGCGCTCGCCGATCATGTGATCGAGCGTTTCTATCCGCATTGCCGCGAAGCCGACGATCCGTATCTCGCGCTGCTCAATGAAGCGGTCATCTCGACCGCTGATCTGATGGTCGACTGGCAGGCGGTTGGCTTCTGCCACGGCGTGATGAACACCGACAACATGTCGATCCTCGGCCTCACCATCGACTACGGTCCGTTCGGTTTCATGGACGGCTTCGACGCCGGCTACATCTGCAATCACTCCGATTCGCAAGGCCGTTACGCGTACAAGATGCAGCCGCAGATCGCCTACTGGAACCTCTTCTGCCTCGCGCAAGGGCTGCTGCCGCTGCTGGGCGAAAAGCACGAGGAAAGCGTGCGCGGCGACAAGGCGATCGAAGACGCACAACGTGTGCTCGGCGGTTTCAAGGATCGCTTTGCGCCGGCGCTGGAGCGGCGCATGCGTGCCAAGCTCGGCCTCGATATTGAACGCGACGGCGACGACGGTCTGGTCAATCGCCTGTTCGAAGTGATGCACGCCAATCGTTCGGATTTCACGCTGACCTTCCGCAATCTGGCGCGTGTGTCGAAGCACGACGCAAGCGGCGACGCGCCTGTGCGCGATCTGTTTCTCGACCGCGCCGCCTTCGACGCCTGGGTGAACGACTACCGCGCGCGGCTGTCCGAAGAAACACGCGACGACGCCGCGCGCGCCATTGCAATGAACCGTGTGAACCCCAAATTCGTACTTCGCAATCATCTGGCGGAAACGGCGATCCGCCGCGCGAAAGAGAAGGATTTCTCCGAAGTGGAACGACTGGCGGCCATCCTGCGCCGTCCGTTCGACGAACAGCCCGAGCACGAAGCGTATGCCGGGCTGCCGCCGGACTGGGCGAGTTCGCTGGAAGTGAGCTGCTCGTCGTGACGCGCCGAGCGGCTTCTGCTTGCGCGTGGTGATGTAGTGAGCCGCAGCGAGCCGTAGTGATCAGAACCCGCCTGACCGTCTAACCGCCCCCAAAACAAGCCCGAGACAGGAACCGACCATGAACAAACCCGACGAACTCAAGACCAACGCCCCCGCCGTGCAGAAAGACGACGCCGAGTGGCGCAAGCAGCTCTCCGATATCGAGTATCAGGTGACGCGCCACGCCGCCACCGAGCGCCCGTTCACGGGCCGCTACCACGACCACTGGGATCGCGGCATCTATGACTGCGTCTGTTGCGGCACGCCGCTGTTCGAATCGGACACCAAGTTCGACGCCGGTTGCGGCTGGCCGAGCTACTTCAAGCCGATCGACGGCGAAGTGATCAAGGAAAAAACCGACCGCTCGCACGGCATGCTGCGCATCGAGGTGGAATGCAAGAACTGCGGCGCGCATCTGGGCCACGTGTTCGAAGACGGACCCGCGCCGACCGGCCTGCGGTACTGCATCAATTCAGCTGCGTTACAATTCGAGCCCAAGTAACGCAGCGCGGAGTCCGGCGCGTTGCCGGCCGGCGTCTGCGTCCATTCAGGCACGCGCCGGCCGCGACACCCTTCATCCAGCTTGCGAACCGTTTCTCCTGCTTCGCACCGCGCCCCCATTTCCTGACTCTTTTCTCCGACTCTTTCTCCGACTCCCGACCAGATAATGAAATTCCTGTTCGATCTGTTCCCGATCATCCTGTTCTTCGTCGCCTTCAAGATCTGGGGCATTTTCACGGCGACGGCAGTGGCGATCGTCGCCACGCTGGTGCAGATCGCGTGGGTGGCCTTCCGCCACCGCAAGGTCGATCCGATGCTGTGGGTGAGCCTCGGCGTCGTCACCGTGTTCGGCGGCGCGACGCTCGTGCTGCACAACGACACCTTCATCAAGTGGAAGCCGACCGTGCTGTACTGGGCGTTTTCAGTGGCGCTGATCATCTCGCAACTGGCCTTCAACAAGAACCTGATCGAAGCGATGATGGGCAAGCAGATCACGCTGCCGCACGCGATCTGGGGCAAGCTGAGTGTGGTCTGGGCGATCTTTTTCGTGCTGCTCGGGCTGGTGAATCTGTTCGTCGCGTACAACTACACGACCGACCAGTGGGTCAATTTCAAGCTGTTCGGCGCCACCGGTTGTCTGGTGGTGTTTATCGTCGGACAGAGTTTGTGGCTCTCGAAGTATATGAAGGAAGAATGACATGACGAGCGACGCAGATGTATTCATGCACGCCACCACCGCCGAGCGCGCCGCGCTGATCGAGGCGCGCCTCGCCGCCGCGCTGGCGCCGGTCGCTTCGATCCAGATCACCGACGACAGCGCGCAGCACGCCGGTCACGCCGGCGCCTCCGCCGGCGGTCATTTCAGTGTCACGATCGTAGCTGCCGCATTCGCCGGCAAGGCCCGCGTGGCGCGGCATCGCATGGTGTATGATGCGCTGGCCGATGCCATGCAGCGCGGCATTCACGCCCTTGCCATCACGGCGTATACGCCCGAAGAATTCGCTTTGTTGCCCCGCTAGGAAAATTTTCGATGACCTTGAAGAAAACCCGTCTTTGGGTATTGCTGGCTGCGTTTGCAGCCGCACCTGCATTCGCACAGAACATCGCCGTCGTGAACGGCACGCCGATTCCCAAAGCACGCGCCGATGCGCTGATCGACCAACTGGTTCATCAAGGCCAGCAAAATACGCCGCAACTGCAGACCGCCGTGCGCGAAGAACTGGTGAATCGCGAGATCCTGATGCAGGAAGCGCTGCGCCGCGGCCTGCCGAATCGTCCGGACATCAAGGCGCAAATCGCCGTGGCACAGCAAACCGTCGTGCTGCGCGCGCTGATCGAAGACTTCGTGAAGAACAACACGCCGAGCGACGCCGAAGTCACCGCGCGTTACAACGCGCTGATCAAGGACGCAGGCGGCAAGGAATATCACCTGCACCACATCCTCGTGGACAACGAACAGCAGGCCAAAGACCTGATCGCGAAGATCAAGGCCGGCGCAAGCTTCGAGGATCTGGCCAAGCAATTCTCGAAAGACCCGGGATCGGGCAAGAACGGCGGCGATCTGGACTGGTCGGACCCGAAGGCCTACGTGCCTGAATTCGCGGACGCGGCCACGCATCTGCAGAAAGGCCAGATGACTGACACGCCGGTGCATACGCAATTCGGCTGGCACATCATCCGTGTCGACGACGTGCGCAACATCACGCCGCCGCCTCTGGAGCAAGTGCGTCCGCAGATCGTGCAACAGATCCAGCAGGAAAAGCTGCAGGCGTTCGAGGAAGGTTTGCGCAAGAACGCGAAGATTCAGTAAGCTGAGTTCGATTCTGCTGAAGGCGCTGTTCAGTCAATGACTGAACAGCGCTTTTTTCATTGGGATTGCCCGCAATCACTTGCGCAAGGCGCGGCTCATTTCCGCAAGCGGCATCGCAACGATCGAATCGAGCAGGCGAACTTCGCCGGCATTCGGCTGCGCGATTTCGCCGACGCTGCGCCGGGTGTCCGCCACGCGGGCGTCGAGCGTGGCCAGCATCTCATTCAGCAATCTTTCCGAACCCTTCGGCGAAAGACGAAGCGCTTCGCCGAAGGCGAGCATGTTCTTTCTGTTGATCTGCGCGAATTGAGTGGCGTCTCCCACAGGCATGGTCAGGTCGCAGTGCGGCCAACGGTCCCGCTGCTGCGGTTGATAGGTCGGCGTGTGGTAGACGACCGTGCTCACCAGATCGTAGAACGGCGCCAGCCTGTAACCGCGAGCGGTGACGAAGAACGAGAGATTTTTCAGGTGCGAGTCGGCATTGCCGATGAGCACATTGAAGATCGCCCAGCGGAATACATCGAGACGCGCCACGGCCCGCGTGCTCGTTTTCTCGATCGCATCCCTGAGCACCTGCGCGGTCGCGTTCTGATATTTGAAGCTGCGGTCGTAATTCAGCAATTGCATGGCGTCGACAGTATGCAGCCGCCGAGCCGGCTCACTGCTCGTGTCACGGTCGAAGCGATCGATCACGTAACAGGCCGAAGGCACCCGCAAAAAATGCGTGGGCGGTACGCGCACACCCATTGCACGCGCGAGCTGCATGCAGAAAAACTCGTTGATCGCCGAATGCGGATAGCCTGTGCTGCGCATGTCGGGCTTGAGAAGATGCATGGATGGTTCACTGCCCACGGGCTCCAGCAGTTCGTAGTCCGGCGCGTTGCCTCGCAAAGTCAGCAACAGCTTCTGTTGGGCGCCCGCCGCGGACATACGTTTGGGCGCCGTGGCGGTGAGCGCGTGTTGCGGCATCGCCTGAATGCGCGCCTCCAGATTCGCCCGCGACAAAGACAGCAGTCCGCCAGGCGCCTCCTGTTCGCCGTCTGCGAGCAGCGTCAAGGCGCCAGCCGATTCGCGGCCGTAATAGGCGAGCAGACCCCACGCGTCGCTCGCATCGACCTTGGCCTCACGAGCGAGCGCACTGCGCATTTCCTCTTCAGGCAGCAGGTTGTCGAAGAACCATTGCACCGGCCGCTGGCTGGAGCCGTCGACGAAAGGCTCGGCTAGCAGTGGGAAAGCGGGTGAAAGCGCAAACGCGTCCTCCCGAGCCAGCCAGTCCTCGGCGTAGGCAAATGACCAGACACCGCTGTCGTCGCTCACGACGCCCACGCGGCGGCCATTCGCATAGGCGGCTAACGTTCTAGCGGCCATGGGTACTCCGGCGGCGATGAGATGCTTTGGTGGAGACGTCTGCCGGAATGTCTACGGAAACCTCGGCGCGCAGCGTGATGCCCAGTTCGCTGAGCAGATGCAGCACCTTGCCGATCTGCGCCGTTGGCTTACCTGCCTCGATGTGCGTGATGAACTTGGGAGACAGACCGGTGGCGGCGGCGAGGTCGTCGCGCGTCAACCTCTGCGCAAGCCTGGACGCCCGCACGAGATCGCCTAACTCCGTCATGTTGCTGATGAAAACTTTGGACTCCATCACTCGCCCCGTGTGCGTTCGTACCCGCTCGGGAACATTATGCCATGGGGAGCGCGGTTTTAGCTGATTTCGTACCCGAGCGGGTACGAATCGGCATGCCAAACGTCAATAGTGAAGGTTTCGTACCTGATCGGATACGAAAGATAGACAAATCGGGGAATATGAGCGTTGACGTACCCGAACGGATACGAAGGAGATAAGTTCAGTCTGGGAGTTGCCGCGCAGGCGGACCGGTGCGCCCGCCATCCGCCGGCCTTCGACCCCGCACAAGCGCGCGGTCGCGGCACCGGCAAGCTGGCGCGCAGCACACTACGCGCCAGCCAGTCTCACCTCATCACCCCAACCAGCGGCGCGCGTTCTGGAACACGCGCAGCCACGGGCTTGCGTCCGTCGCCCCTTCGCCCCAGCCTTCCGGATGCCAGCTCATCTGCACCGCGCGATGCACGCGCTCGGTATGCGGCATCAGGACCGTGAAGCGGCCGTCCGGCGTCGTCACCGACGTGATGCCGTTCGGCGAGCCGTTCGGGTTGAACGGATACTGCTCGGTTGCCTGACCGCGGTGATCGACATAGCGCATCGCCACCGCGACCTTCGACGCATCGCCTTGCTGCGAGAAGTCCGCGTAGCCTTCGCCGTGCGCGATCGCCACCGGAATGCGAGAGCCTTCCATGCCGCTGAAGAAGAGCGACGGCGAAGCCTGCACTTCGACCAGCGAGAAGCGCGCTTCGAACTTCTCCGACTTGTTGCGCGTGAACTTCGGCCACGCTTCGGCGCCCGGAATCATCGAAGCGAGGCTGCTCATCATCTGGCAGCCGTTGCAGATGCCGAGCGCAAACGTATCTTCACGGCCGAAGAACGCGGCGAACATGTCGGCCAGTTGCGCGTTGAAGCGGATCGCCTTCGCCCAGCCTTCACCGGCACCCAGCGTGTCCCCGTACGAGAAGCCGCCGCACGCCACGGCGCCGGCGAAGTCCGCCAGATTGGCGCGGCCGGCCAGCAGATCGCTCATGTGCACGTCGTGCGCGTCGAAGCCGGCGCGGTCGAATGCATACGCGGTTTCGAGGTGCGAATTGACGCCCTGCTCACGCAGGATCGCCACGCGCGGACGCGCGCTCTTGCCGATGAATGGCGCGGCGATGTCTTCTGCCGGATCGAACGTCAGGATCGGTGAAATGCCGGGATCGGCCGCATCGGAAAGCGCGTCGTATTCGGCATCGGCGCAAGCGGGGTTGTCGCGCAGACGCGCGATACGCCAGCTCACTTCGCTCCACGTGCGATGCAGTTCGGTGCGCGGCGCGTCGTAAATCTTCTTGGCGTCGCGATAGATTTCGATCGTGTCGCGCTCGTTGATCTTGCCGATCACATGCGAGCACGCCGACAGCCCATGTTCGCGCAACGCCGCGAGCACCGCGTCGCGCTCGGACGCGCGCACCTGGACCACCGCGCCAAGTTCTTCATTGAAGAGCGCGCGGATGGTGCGGTCTTCGCGGCGCCCGCTGGTCTGCTTGGCCCAGTCTTTGGCGTCGCCATAATCGGATTCGTGGTTCGGATCGAGCACCAGCATGTCGACGTTCAGCGACACGCCCACGTGGCCCGCGAACGCCATTTCGCACACCGTCGCCCACAGGCCGCCGTCCGAGCGGTCGTGGTAGGCGAGCAACTTGCCGTCCTGGTTCAGCGCCTGGATCGCGGCGAAGAAACGCTTCAGATCTTCCGGATCGTCCACATCCGGCACCGTGTCGCCGACCTGCTGCGTAACCTGCGCAAGGATACTGCCGCCCAAACGATGCTTGCCGCGGCCGAGGTCGATCGCGATCAGCACGGACTCGCCCACGTCGCTCGTGCGGCGCAGTTGCGGCGTGAGGTGGCGGCGCACGTCCTGAACCGGCGCGAACGCCGAGATGATCAACGAAACCGGTGCGACCACTTCCTTCGCGACGCCGCGGTCTTCCCACTTGGTGCGCATCGACAGCGAATCCTTGCCGACCGGAATGCTGATGCCGAGCGCCGGGCACAACTCCATGCCGATCGCCTTGACCGTGTCGTAGAGCGCGGCGTCTTCGCCCGCCGCGCCGCACGCGGCCATCCAGTTTGCCGACAGCTTGAGCTTGTCGAGCGACGCGATCGGCGCCGCCGCGATGTTGGTCACGGCCTCGCCGACCGCCATGCGGCCCGAAGCCGGCGCGTCGATGACAGCCAAAGGCGTGCGCTCGGCCATCGTCATGGCTTCGCCGGTGAAGCCCGCGTAGTCCATGGTGGTGATCGCGACGTCGGCCACCGGCACTTGCCACGGGCCGACCATCTGATCGCGCGCAGTCGTGCCGCCCACCGAACGGTCGCCGATCGTGATCAGGAACGACTTGCTCGCCACCGTGGGATGACGCAGCACGCTAGTCGCGACATCCGACAGCGCGAGGCCGGTCACATCCACCGGTTCGAGCTTCCGCTCGACGCGCTTGACGTCGCGATGCATGCGCGGCGCCTTGCCGAGCAGCACTTCCATCGGCATGTCGACTGGCTGGTGCGCGGTGTCTTCGTTCAGTTCGGAATCGATCAGCTTGAGCTGACGCTCGGCGGTAGCCGTGCCGATCACCGCGAACGGACAGCGCTCGCGCTCGCACATGGCGGCGAAAGCCGGCAGATCGGCCGGCGCGATGGCCAGCACGTAGCGTTCTTGCGCTTCGTTCGACCAGATCTCGCGCGGCGACAAACCGCTCTCTTCCAGCTGGATTTTGCGCAGATCGAAGCGCGCGCCCTTGCCGGCGCCGTCGACCACTTCAGGGAAAGCGTTCGAGAGACCACCCGCGCCCACGTCGTGAATGCTCAGAATCGGGTTCTTCTCGCCAAGCTGCCAGCACGCGTTGATGACTTCCTGCGCACGGCGTTCGATTTCCGGATTGCCGCGCTGAACCGAATCGAAGTCGAGTTCAGCGGTGTTGGTGCCCGTCGCCATGGAGCTCGCGGCGCCGCCGCCCATGCCGATGCGCATGCCCGGCCCGCCGATCTGGATCAAGAGCGACCCTTCCGGCAGATCGTGCTTATGCGTGTGCTGGTCCGAGATATTGCCGATCCCGCCTGCGATCATGATCGGCTTGTGATAGCCGCGCACCAGACCCGCGACGTTCTGTTCGTAGGCGCGGAAATAGCCGCCCAGATTGGGCCGGCCGAATTCGTTGTTGAACGCGGCGCCGCCGAGCGGGCCGTCGATCATGATCTGCAGCGGTGAGGCGATGCGGTCGGGGCGGCCGTACGCTTCGTGCTTGTCGTCGGGATTGCGGTGCGCGAGCGGCTGCGCTGCGTCGCGCGCGTTTTCCCATGCCTCGACGCCGTCCGGCAGTTCCAGGTTCGACACCGTGAAGCCCGCCAGACCCGCCTTGGGACGCGCGCCGCGGCCGGTTGCGCCTTCGTCGCGGATTTCGCCGCCCGCGCCGGTCGCGGCGCCCGGGAACGGCGAGATCGCGGTCGGGTGATTGTGCGTTTCCACCTTCATCAAGGTATGCGTGAGTTCGTTGCTGCGGCGGTAGTGCTCCGGCAGCTCGCTCGCACCAAGGTCCGCCGGCGTGCGCGGGAACCAGCGCTCGGCCATGCCGCCCGCCATGATCGCCGAGTTGTCCGAATACGCGACGATCGTGCCTTGCGGATTCAGCTTCTCGGTATTGCGGATCATGTTGAAAAGCGAGATGTCCTGCTTCTCGCCGTCGATGGTCCAGTCCGCGTTGAAAATCTTGTGGCGGCAGTGTTCGCTGTTGGCCTGCGCGAACATCATCAGTTCGACGTCGGTCGGGTTGCGGCCGAGCTTCGTGAAGGCGTCGACGAGGTAGTCGATTTCGTCGTCGGCGAGCGCGAGGCCCAGTTCCGTGTTCGCTGTTTCCAGCGCGCCGCGGCCGTTGCCCAATACGTCGACGGTTTGCAGCGGCTTGGCCGGCAGTTCGTCGAACAGATGCAGCGCGTGGTCGCGCGAGCTCGACACGCTTTCGGTCATGCGGTCATGCAAGGCCGCCGCGACAGCCGCGCGGGCTTCGTCGGAGAGCGCCTTCTTGCCGCCCAGCAGGCCGCTTTTCAGCGTGACCGTGTACTCGACGCCGCGCTCGATGCGGCGCACCTGCGTGAGGCCGCACAGATGCGCGATATCCGTTGCCTTGCTGGCCCACGGCGACACCGTGCCGAAACGCGGCACCACGAGAAAAGTCTCGGCCGTGCCGCGCTCTCTGGTTTCTTCGAGCGGATCGCCGTAATGCATCAGCGCTTCGATCTTCGCGTTGTCTTCAGCCGAGAGCGGCGTCTGGGCATTGACGAAGTGCAGATATTGCCCCCGCACGCCGGCGATGTTCGGATCGATGCGCGTGAGCGTTTCGAGCAGGCGGGTTTGACGGAAATCGGAAAGGGCCGAAGCGCCGGGAAAACACGAGAAGTGGGCCATGGACTTGACGTTGCGTCGCTAATGATGCCGATGAGTGATGCCGTGAGTCGCGCCGATGAGTCGCGCGTGAAGGCGACGTGAGGCGCAAAGGAAGTCCGGGATTATACCCCGGGAAGAGGCTTCCAGCGGGCCTGGCGGTACGGCTTCGGGCGGGTTTCGAGATAGTTTCGGGTGGGTTCCGTGCGGGCTCCACGTGAGTTTCGCGCAAGTTCCGGACGCGTTCCGGCCAGACTCCGGTTCGCCCGCGGCACGCACGGCGGCGGCGCTGCGGCGTTGCGCCCGCGTGGCCGCGCGGCCGGTTTGACTGCTATCATTCGCCCTTTCACCAGATCGGCGCGAGCGGCCTGAGAGGCCGGCAGCGCGCCGCATGTCACGCTCAACGGGCCAGCGCCGCTTCGGCGTCCCGTCGGCCAATCGAATCAGAACATGGATGTCATCGTCATCGGCGGCGGGATCGCGGGCGTCGCCACCGCTTATCAACTGCGCGCGGCCGGCCATCGGGTATGCGTCGTCGAGCGCCACGCAACGGTCGCGCAAGGCGCAACCTATGGACACGGCGGCACCGTCCTGCCGACCCCGCTCGACGTCTGGTTCGGCCCGACTTTCATGGCCAGCCGTCAAAACGCCAGAAACGGCGTCGTCAACAAGGCCGGCTTCAACGGATCGGCGCGCCAGTTCGTCAAGCAACTCGCCGAGTTGCAGGAACCCAACGCGTTCGGTCATCAATACGGCCTGCTGCGACCGCTGATCGAGCTGTCGCGCGACACCATGGCGGACATGGAGGCGCGCTTCGGCCTCGAGTTCGAACAGACCAGCGGCCTGCTCTATCTGGTGCGCTCCGAACAGGAATGGGAGCAACTGCGGCCCGCGCGCGGCCTGCTGCAGCTCTTCGAAGTGCCGCATCACGAACTGACACCCGAACAATGCGCCGCGTTCGAGCACTCCGTGCGTACCGAGCCGGAATTCGCGGGCGGCGTGCTGTTCGACCAGGAGCGCACGGCCAATGCGCCGCTCTTCACCAAGCTGATCAAGCAGACGCTGGATACGCAGGGCGGCGTGCAATTCATGCTGGGCTGCGAAGTCTCGTCGATCCGTCTGGACGGCCAGCGCGCCTCGGTGGAACTGGCGCCGCAGCCGGGCGCGAGCTCCCGTTCGCGCGAAGTCGACGTGATCCACGCCGACGCGGTGGTCGTGGCCGCCGGACATGGCAGCCTGCCGCTGCTCGAGCGGCTCGGCCTGCGCTTGCCGCTGCACCCGCTGCGCTTGCACACACTGGTCGCGCCGATCGCGCATGAGGAATGCGCGCCGCACGTCGCCATCGTGGACGCGGTGAAGCGGATCGCGATCAGCCGGATGAACCATCGCTTGCGGATTGCGGGCGGCGCGGTGCTGCAAAGCGCCGGCCAGATCGACAAGCCGTTGGGCGAAGCGGTGACGAAAGAAGCCCTCGCGCTGCTCGGCCAGGCCACGCACGACTGGATTCCGGGCGCCGCGCGAATCTCGGTGGCGTTGCCGTGGGAAGGCGTCAAATTGCTGTCGCCGGACGGCTTGCCGGTGATCGGCAACGCACTGCATCCGCGTCTTTTCGTCAACTTGGGCCACGGCCCGGCCGGCTGGGGTCTCGCCTGCGGGTCGGGCAAACTGGTGGCCGACCTGATTTCGGGCGGCACGCCAGACGTCCCCGTGGACACACTGGCCGCGCTGCGCGCGGACCGGTTCAAGTAAATCTCGCCGGCCCGCGTACGAGCGGGCCGCAAGAGGCGCCCGCCGGGCGCTCATCGGCACTACCATAGCGATTCCCCAAGCTTTTTCGCCTGCCGCCGGGCGAACCGCCAAGCCTCGCCATGACAGAAGCCGACCACACGCCGCCGACACTCATCAGCCCGCACAACCGGGCGCTGCCGCTGCTGACGCTCACCGACCTGCGGATCGCCGAATCCCAGGCGCGGGCCGCCTTGCCGCAACACACGCTGATGTCGCGCGCCGGGAAATCCGCCGCGAGCTTGCTGCGCGAGCAGATCACCCGCGATACCTCGTTCGAGAAATCCAGACAGAAGGTGTGGCTGATCGCCGGGCCGGGCAACAACGGCGGCGACGCGCTGATTCTCGCGACGGAACTGCACCAGGCCGGCATTGCCGTCGAACTGTGCATGCCGGTCGAGGTGAAACCGGAAGATGCGCGCTGGGCGCTCGAGACGGCCCGCGCGGCCGGCGTCGCGATCACCGGTGCGCCGCCCGCGTCGCTGGACGGCTACAGGTGGCTGGTGGACGGCATGTTCGGCATCGGCCTGACGCGGCCGCTCGAAGGCGTGTTCGCGGCCGTCGCCCGGCAGCTTTCGCAGCGCGCCAAAGCGCGGCCGCGCAAAGGCGGCGTGCTGGCGCTCGACGTGCCGAGCGGCCTCGACAGCGACACCGGCACAGTGGTGGGCAATGGGGATGGCGCCGTCGTCCATGCCACCCATACGGTCACCTTCATCGGCGCCAAACCCGGGCTCTTCACCGCGCAAGGGCGTGATCTCGCCGGCGCCGTCACGGTCGCGCCGATCGGCGTCGACACGAGCGGCCGCGCGGCCGTGCAACTGAACGCGCCCGAACTCTTCGGCGCCTTTCTGCCGCCACGCGATTTCGCAACCAACAAGGGCAGCTTCGGTAGCCTCGCCGTGGTCGGCGGCGACACCGGCATGTGCGGCGCGCCGATCCTCGCCTCGCGCGCGGCGCTCTACACCGGCGCCGGCAAAGTGCACGTCGCGTTGCTGGGCGAAGGCGCCCCGCCCTACGATCCGCCGCATCCCGAACTCATGCTGCATGCCATCGACGATCTGCCGCTCGACCAGATGGACGCGCTCGCCGTCGGCTGCGGCATGGGGCATCGCGAACGCGCCACGCGCGTGATGCACGACGTGCTGCAACTCGACGTGCCCAAGCTGTTCGACGCGGACGCGCTGAACCTGATCTCGAAAGACGCCGCGCTCGCCGCCGAAGTCACCGCGCGCGGCGTACAAGGCGATCCGTGCGTCCTCACGCCGCATCCGCTCGAAGCCGCGCGCCTGCTCGGCACCGACGCGCCGGGCGTGCAGCGCGACCGCCTCAGCGCGGCGCGCTCGCTCGCCGCGCGCTATGCAGCCGTGGTGGTACTCAAAGGCACGGGCACCGTCATCGCGGCTCCGGACGGGCGCCTCGCGATCAATCCGACCGGCAACGCCGCGCTCGCCACGGGCGGCACGGGCGACGTGCTCGGCGGCATCATCGGCGCCCTGCTCGCGCAACATCTGCCGCGCTATGAAGCGGCGCTCGCGGGCGTCTATCTGCACGGCCTCGCCGCCGACACGCTGAGCGCGCAAGGCCACGGTCCGGCCGGCCTGACGGCGGGCGAACTGGCGCCAATGGTGCGGACCTTGCTCAACCGCTTGTTCTATCCGGCAGCGGAGTGCTGAAGCTGTCCGTCCCAAGCTATGGGTGGACCGCCCAAACCGCTGCCGTCTCTCACGCAACGCCGTTATACTGACTGACTGCGCCGCGCGTCGGAGCCACTACGGGTGACGGCGAATTTTCACCGCCACCCATGGCGAACCGGGCCGCGCGGCATCGCTCTAACAGCATCGTTGCATCATCCTCGGCAGCGCTTCACGCGCGCGCCTTTCTTCGTGCCACTTGGTTAGACGGACGCTATGACCCAGAACTCGCTCCCCTCCTGGTCCTCGCTGCAAACGCATTACGACAAGATTCGCGATGCGCACATGCGCGACTGGTTCGCCCCCGAGAACGACCCCGCCCCTACCCGCGCCGAACGCTTTGCGTTCGCGGGCGGCGGTCTCGCGGCCGACTTCTCGAAAAACCGCATCACCGACGAAACACTGAAACTGCTCGTGCAAGTCGCGCGCGAAGCCGGCGTCGAGAAACGCCGCGACGCCATGTTCGCGGGCGACATCGTCAACCCGACCGAAGGCCGCGCCGTGCTGCACACGGCACTGCGCGCCACCGATCCGAAAGCGCCGTTCTACGCGCAAGTGCAGGCCGAGCGCAAGAAGATGGCGGCGTTCGCCGACCAGCTGCGCAGCGGCGAATGGAAAGGCTATACCGGCAAGCGGATCCGCTATGTCGTGAACATCGGCATCGGCGGCTCGGACCTTGGGCCGAAGATGGTGGTGCATGCGCTGCATCATCTGGCCACGCCGGAGATCACCACGCACTTCGTGTCGAACGTAGACGGCGCCGATCTGTACAACGTGATGCAACAGATCGATCCCGAAGAGACGCTCGCGATCATCGTCTCCAAGACTTTCACCACGCTCGAAACCATGACCAACGCGCGCTCGCTGCGCGACTGGTTCATCGAGAAAGGCTGCCCGGAAAGCGCGCTGGCGAAGCACTTCGTCGGCGTGTCGGCCAATCCCGCGGAAGTGGTCAAATTCGGCATCGCGAAAGAGAATGTCTTCGAGATGTGGGACTGGGTCGGTGGGCGCTATTCGCTGTGGTCGGCGGTTGGGCTATCCATCATGATCGCGATCGGACCGAAGCAGTTCGACGAACTGCTCGCCGGCGCCAACGAGATGGACCAGCATTTCCGCAACGCGCCGCTGGAAAAAAATCTGCCGGTGTTGCTCGGCATGATCGGCATCTGGTATCGCAACTTCTTCGGCTCGCAAAGCTACCTGGTCGCGCCGTATTCGCAAGCGCTGCATTTCCTGCCCTCGTATCTGCAACAGCTCGAAATGGAGAGCAACGGCAAGTCGGCGCGCCTGGACGGCGCGATGGTCGACTACCCGACCGCCGCGGTGACATGGGGCGAGCCCGGCACGAACGGTCAGCACGCTTTCTTCCAGATGCTGCACCAGGGTCCGACGATCGTGCCGATCGACTTCATCGCCGTGTTGACGCCGGAGCATCCGCTCGTCAGCCATCATCCGAAGCTGCTCGCCAATTGCTTTGCGCAAAGCGAAGCGCTGATGGTCGGCCGCACGCTCGAAGAGGCGAAGAAAGTGGCCGGCGCAGACAAGCCGGAACTGGCGCCGCACCTCGTATTTCCGGGCAACCGTCCGACCACTACGCTGCTGGTCGACGCGCTCACCGCACGTTCGCTCGGCGCATTGATCGCGTTGTACGAGCACAAGGTGCTGGTGCAGGGGACGGTGTGGGACATCAACTCCTTCGATCAGTGGGGCGTGGAGTTGGGCAAGATTCTCGGCAAGGTGGTCGAAGCCGATCTGACGGCGCCGAGTGCCGATGTGAAGAAGCATGATTCTTCCACGTCGGCCTTGATCGCGCGGGCGCGTGCCGCGTTGAAGAAGTGATGGCGTGCGGCGCGGTGGTCCGCGCCGCTTGAAATGAATGGTACGGTCGCCCGGTACGGGATGAGCCGTTAGGAAAAAGCGGGCCCTTGCGGCCCGCTTTGCTTTTTGCAGCGTGGCTCGACGCTCACTCAGGCGAGACGTCCCGCCTCGATCGTCACCGTCGTGTCGCAACGGCGCGCCAGTTCGATGTCATGCGTGACGAGAATCAACGTGGCGCCGTTCGCGCGGTTCATCTCGAACATCAGATCGATCACCGCGTGGCCGGTCGCGGCGTCGAGACTGCCGGTCGGTTCGTCGGCGAACAGGATTGCCGGATGCGTGACGAACGCGCGTGCAAGCGCCACGCGCTGCTGCTCACCGCCCGAGAGCAGCTTCGGATAGTGACCGGTGCGCTTGCCCAGACCCACCTGCTCCAGCAAGCCGCGCGCACGCGTTGCGGCTTCGCGCGTACCGATGCCGCCTTGCAACTCCAGCGGCAACGTGACGTTTTCGAGCGCGGTCAAATGCGGCATTAGCTGAAACGACTGGAACACGAAGCCAACCGAACCGCTGCGCAATGCGGCACGCTCGTCTTCGTTCAACTCACCGAGTTCGCGGCCGAGCAACCGAACCGAGCCCGAACTCGCGCTGTCCAATCCTGCGAGCAAGCCGAGCAGCGTAGACTTGCCCGACCCGGATGCACCGACGATCGCCACACTGCTGCCGGCATCGATAGCAAGATCGATGTCGTCGAGAATCGTCAGTTCGCCTGTTGCATCTTTAACCTTCTTGCACAAACCCCGCACTTCGATGACTGGATCAGTTTTGTTTAGCATGGTGAAGCGTAGGTTGAAAGTGCGTGCCATGACGACTCGCGCCACGGCGTCGACAACGGCATGCGGCTGCGCCGTCGTGGCCGCCAGCCTGTTTTCGGTGAGCTTCACGGCGCGGGCGGCCAACGCCCCCGAACCGGCCAGGCCGGTGATCGTCGTGCTCGGCGACAGCATCTCCGCCGAATACGGCCTGCCTCGCGACACGGGCTGGGTTGCCTTGATGCGCCAGCGCCTCGCCGACGAGCGAATCGATTATAGCGTCGCCAATGCGAGCATCAGCGGCGACACCACGAGCGGCGGACGAGCCCGCATGCCGGCGCTCATGCAACGCCTGAAGCCGAGCATTGTGATCGTCGAACTCGGCGCCAACGACGCGTTGCGCGGCGTGCCGCTCTCCACCACCGAAGACAACTTGCGCACGATCATCGAGCAGGCTCAGCAAGGTCACGCGAAGGTCGTGCTGGTGGGCATGTATGTGCCGCCTAATTACGGCCCCGACTACACGCAAAAGTTCCACGGCTTGTACGGCGAACTGTCCAGACAGTTGCGTGTGCCGCTCGTGCCGTTTCTACTCGCCGGCATCGCCGATAAACCGGATATGTTCCAGGCCGATCAGATTCATCCGACCCAGCAGGCACAGCCAGTGCTACTTAACAACGTGTGGCCCGCAGTCAAGCCACTCCTTCGCACAAGTTCGCCGCACTGAAAAGCCTGCTAACAACTTGTTTCCAGAACTGTGGGAACGCGGATCGGTAAGTTCTCTCTGACACTTTCGTAATCCCGCGTAACCGGCTCGATTTTGAGCGACTTTTGAGGAGATAACGTGAAATATTTACCGTTAATCGCTTTGACCGTGGCAATTTCCGCCTGCGCCGCTCAACCACCCGCTGGCGTTCAATCCGTTGGTCAAAGCCAGCAACCGCCTAAGGCCGTCGCTACCTGCATCGCGCAGAAGTGGGCCGACAGCTCGCAGCAACAAGTGGTCTCGCAAGACACAATGGCTAACGATCAAGCCATGGATGTGTATGTTCCGGGTCAGCAGCCGCCCAATGGCGCCGCCGCTGTCGTACGTCCGTCGTACTCCGGCAAGGGCACGTGGGTCGGCTTCCGCGCCGGTGGCGCCGGCGGCAGCGACGCCACGAGTGCAATCAGCGGCTGCCTGTAACTGCCTGTAAGACTCGCAGCATGCCGCAGCAACCGTTTGACGAGCTTGCACTCGTCAAATGAAAAAGCCCCGCAATTGCGGGGCTTTTTTGTGTTCGGGCGGCTTTACTCGCCGCTCGCCTGGGCATTGCTGCTGTCGAGGGGACCGTAGAACTTCACCTTCGAACGCGCGCGCACTGCTTCGACATAGGCCTCTGCTTCGGACTGCGCATCGACCTGCGCGATCTGTTGCTGCGCCGCAGCCAGACGTTGCGGATCGACCGTCGTACCCGCCACCACCGCGTTCACGCGATAGATCGCATAGCCGTCGTCGCCGAGATCCACACCGACGTAAGCCGGCAATTTTTGCGCGTCCGCCTTGTAGATTGCACTCAATGCAGCGGGCGGCACGCCTTGCGCGTCGTTGCGCGACACTTTCAGCGGCGACGAGAAGCCGGTGGTCGACTTCGACTTTTCGAACTCGGCCAGTTTGGCCACGCCGTCCTTGTGAGCCGCTTCATTCGACTGGACCGCGATCACCTTCTGACGCACCGCGTCCTTGACGGCGTCGAGCGCGGGCACTGCCGCGGCCTTGTAGTCGGTCACGCGCGCCGCGATCAGCGTGTTGCCGCCGACGTCGATGGCTTGCGTGTTGTTGCGTGCCGTCGTGGAGTCGCTCGCGAACACCGCGGCGAGGAACTTCGCATTGTTTAGCGGACTGTCCGGCGCGAGCTTCGGGTCCGGCTGCGGCGTGACCGTGGCGGTCTGCACTTGCAGCTTGTACTTGTCGGCGGCCGGCTGCAGGCTCTTGGCTTTTTCATAGACGATCGACGTGAAGCCTTCCGAGTCGTCGGTGAATGCCTTGCTGGCCAACTGCGTCTTGAGGTCTTTCGAGATCTGATCTTTCACTTCGTCGAACGGCTTCGTGACCGCCGGTTTCACGTCCGTCACCTTGACGATGTGATAACCGAAGTCAGTCTGCACGATGCCGCTGACCTCGTCTTTCTTCAGCGCGAACACAGCGTCGTCGAACGCCTTGCCGCCCGCGATCATGCCGCGGCCGAAGTAACCCAGATCGCCACCCTTCGACGCCGAACCTGGGTCCTGTGAATTCTGCTGCGCGATCTGCGCGAACTGATCCGGATGCGCCTTGATCTGTGCGAGCAACTCTTCGGCCTTCTGCTTCGCCTTGGCCTTGTCGGCCGCGCTCGCGTCTTTCGGCGCCGCGATCAGGATGTGGCTCGCACGCACCTGACCATCGGTACGGTAGTGCGCGATGTTGTCGTCGTAGTACTTCTTCAGATCGGCGTCGCTCGGCTGCGCGGAAGCGGCGAGCGTTGCCGGCGACATGACGACGTACTGGATCGTGGCCGTAGCCGGCGTGGCGAATTCGTTGCGATGCGCGTCGTAATATGCTTGCAGTTGCGCGTCGGTAGGCTGCACCTTCGCGGCGTAGTCGCGCGGATGGAACGCGATGCCCTGCACTTCGCGCTGCTGTTCCGCGAGTTCGGTCAGATGCCGCGCGAGCGTTTTCGACGTGAAGGCGCTGCCTTGAATGCTGGCCGGCAACTGCTGCGTGGCGATGCTGTAGCGCACGCGCTCGTCGTACTGGTCGGGCGTCATGCCCTGCATGGCGAGCAACTGCTTGTAGCGGTCGACATCGATCGTGCCGTCAGGATTTTTCAGCGACGAGATCACCGGATCGTTCATCAGCACGCGGCGCACTGCGTCGTCGGATGCCGTGAGATGCAGGCGCTGTGTTTCATCGGCCAGCACGCGTTGCTCGATCAGACCGTCGAGCATCTGCGCGCGGCGTTCCGGCGTGTCGAACGACTTCATATCGAACTGCGCGCCGAGCATCTGACGGGCGCGGTCGAGTTGCTGACGCATTGCGTCGTCGTATTCAGCGCGCGTGATCTTGTGACCGTTGACGCTCGCGACGTTTGCGCTTTCGTCAAAGAAGCCGCGAAAGCCCTGAATACCCACAAAACCCAACCCCGGCACAATGACGAGGATGAGCATGAACATCATCAGGCGTTTGTGATTGCGGAAAAAATCGAGCATGCGTGAGGAGTGCCAAAAACAGAACGCCCGATCTTACAACAGCGGGCAATAAAAAAGGCGAACCGGAGTTCGCCTTTCGAGGATACTGGCGGAGTGGACGGGACTCGAACCCGCGACCCCCGGCGTGACAGGCCGGTATTCTAACCGACTGAACTACCACTCCTTAATACAGCAACTGCGCTGAAACACTTGAACGAATCTGAAACTGGTGGGTGCTGAGAGGCTCGAACTCCCGACCTACGCCTTGTAAGGGCGCCGCTCTACCAACTGAGCTAAGCACCCGTTTCACGATTCAGTGCTTCTGCTTGCTTCTATCTGCTGCCTGATCTTTGTCGCTTAACGTGAATCAACGCCCCTCAAGCAGCAAGCCCATTAGTTTAGCGCATCCTTCAGAGCTTTGCCAGGCCTAAATTTGGGGACCTTGGCCGCCTTGATCTTGATGGCAGCGCCGGTGCGCGGATTGCGCCCGGTGCGCGCGGTGCGCTTGCCGACCGCGAACGTGCCGAAACCGACCAACGTCACCGAACCGCCCTTCTTCAACGTACCCTTGACACCATCGATCACAGCATCGAGTGCACGGCCTGCCGCTGCCTTCGAAATGTCGGCTTGCTGCGCAACGTGATCGATCAATTCCGTCTTGTTCATCCCAACCCCCGAGAATGTTTATGGCAATCGTGACGGCGCTTTGTTAGCGCCTGGCATCACGCGGCCGGCGGCCAACGCCGGGCGCAATCATTAGAATTGGCCGAAACCCTTGTGTCAAGCGGGGTTGAGCCTGATTTGCGAGGTTTTCGAGGAGGCTTCCTATAACAAAATGTTGCCTCGAATCGATGCACATACAACTAGTCGGCAAACGTACTGCGGCTTTGCTCAATAGGTGGGAAAACGCGCCTCACTGATGCTTGACGAAAGTCACGCGGCCAATAAAAAACCCGCGGCCGTGACCGCGGGTTTTCTTCAAGCAAACAGCTTTGTTACTGACTGTCTCAGTGCTTCACGACTTCCGTTGCTGCGGCGTCTTTGCCCGGTTCTGCCGCGACCGGCGCAGCAGGTTTCGGCTCTTCTTCCGGCAACGCCGTCGGCACGCGTTCGAGCGCCAGTTCGAGCACCTTGTCGATCCAGCGGACCGGCACGATTTCGATTGCGTTCTTCACGTTGTCCGGAATCTCCGTCAAGTCTTTGACGTTTTCTTCCGGGATCAGCACCAGCTTGATACCGCCGCGATGCGCCGCCAGCAGTTTTTCCTTCAGGCCACCGATCGGCAGAACTTCGCCACGCAACGTGATTTCGCCCGTCATCGCGACATCGGCGCGCACCGGAATTCCGGTCAACACCGACACCAGCGCGGTCGTCATCGCGATACCGGCGGACGGACCGTCCTTCGGCGTCGCGCCTTCCGGCACGTGAATGTGAATGTCCTGCTTCTCGAACGCTTCGTCCTTGATACCGAGACGGCGCGAACGCGAACGAACCACCGAGCGTGCTGCCTCGACCGACTCTTTCATCACGTCGCCGAGCGAACCCGTGCGGATCACATTGCCCTTGCCCGGCATCACCGCGGCTTCGATGGTCAGCAGATCGCCGCCCACTTCCGTCCACGCGAGACCCGTGACCTGGCCAACCTGATTTTCCTTCGCGGCCAGACCGAAGTCGTACTTGCGCACGCCGAGGAACGTATCGAGATTGCTGCCGTCGACCTTCACCGCGCCTTCCGCCTTCTTCAGCAGAAGCATCTTCACGACCTTGCGGCAGATCTTCGAAATTTCACGCTCGAGTGAACGCACGCCCGCTTCACGCGTGTAGTAACGAATGATGTCGCGGATCGCGGTTTCCGTCACATCGACCTCGCCATCCTTGAGGCCGTTGTTCTTCTTCTGCTTGGGCAAAAGATAACGTTGCGCGATGCTGACCTTCTCGTCCTCCGTGTAACCCGACAGACGGATCACTTCCATCCGGTCGAGCAACGGCGGCGGAATGTTCAGCGAGTTCGACGTCGCCACGAACATCACGTCCGACAGATCGAAGTCGACTTCGACGTAGTGATCGGCGAACGTATGGTTCTGTTCCGGATCGAGCACTTCCAGCAGAGCCGACGACGGATCGCCGCGGAAATCCTGACCCATCTTGTCGACTTCGTCGAGCAGGAAGAGCGGATTGCGCACGCCGACCTTGGTCAGGCTTTGCAGAATCTTGCCGGGCATCGAACCGATATACGTGCGACGGTGACCGCGAATCTCGGCTTCGTCGCGCACGCCGCCGAGCGCCATACGCACGAACTTGCGGTTCGTGGCGCGAGCGATCGACTGACCCAGCGACGTCTTACCGACACCCGGAGGCCCAACGAGGCACAAGATCGGAGCTTTGACCTTGTCGACACGTTGCTGGACCGCGAGATACTCGAGAATGCGTTCCTTCACTTTCTCGAGACCGAAGTGGTCTTCGTCGAGCACGCGCTCCGCATTCGAGAGGTCGTTGTTGACCTTGCTCTTCTTGCGCCACGGCAAGCCGATCAGCGTGTCGATATAGTTGCGCACGACCGTTGCTTCAGCCGACATCGGCGACATCAGCTTGAGTTTTTTCAGCTCGGCGTCGGCCTTCTTCTTGGCTTCCTTCGGCATGCGGGCAGCGGTGATGCGTTTCTCGAGTTCTTCGAGGTCCGCACCTTCTTCGCCTTCGCCCAGTTCCTTCTGGATCGCCTTGACCTGTTCGTTCAGGTAGTACTCGCGCTGACTCTTTTCCATCTGGCGTTTTACACGCCCACGGATGCGCTTTTCGACCTGCAGGATGTCAATCTCGGCTTCGAGTTGCGCGAGCAGATGCTCGAGCCGTTCGATCACCGGGAACATTTCGAGAATGTGCTGCTTCTGGTCGAGCTTGAGCGGCAGATGCGCCGCGATCGTGTCGGCCAGACGACCCGCTTCGTCGATGCCCGACAGCGACGTCAGGATCTCGGGCGGAATCTTCTTGTTCAGCTTCACATACTGGTCGAACTGCGACACGATCGCGCGGCGCAGCGCTTCGGTTTCAGCGCTGTCGGCGTGGTCGGGTTCGAGCGGCATGACTTCGCACGAGAACTGCGTCTCCTGTTCTTCGATGGAAAGCGTTTTCGCGCGCTGCAAGCCTTCGACGAGCACCTTCACGGTACCGTCGGGCAGCTTGAGCATTTGCAGGATGTTGGCGACACACCCTACTTCGTACATGTCCTTTTCGGTCGGCTCATCTTTCGCAGCCGTTTTCTGGGCGACGAGCATGATGTGCTTGCCGCCTTCCATCGCTGCTTCAAGAGCCTTGATCGACTTCGGGCGGCCTACGAAGAGCGGAATCACCATGTGCGGGAAGACGACTACGTCGCGCAGCGGGAGCAGCGGGAGCGTAATGCGTTCCGGCGGAAGGAGTTGGGTTCCTGACATTTCATTTCCCCATGAGTGGAATCAGTTCGTTCGATAGGTGAGGCCAGCAGAAAAGATTGCAAGCCTCCGCGTGTGGGAAAAGTTCAGTGACTCCGAAGGTTCAGTGACTCCATAGTGAAAACAACCAGCCTGACCACACGATAAACGAAAAAAGCCGTTCACGTTGCCATGAACGGCTTTTTTTGCAGAACCCGAAAGCCGATCAGTTCGAACCCGCCACTTTGGGCGCGTCTTCGTAGATCAGTAGCGGTTTGCCGTCGCCGTCAATCACGTTGTCGTCGATGATGACCTTGCTAACGCCTTTCATTTGCGGCAGGTCGTACATCACATCAAGCAACGCCTGTTCCAGGATGGAGCGCAAACCACGCGCGCCCGTCTTGCGACGAATTGCCTTACGCGCGACAGCTTGCAACGCGGCCGGGCGAATTTCGAGCTCGACGCGCTCCATGTTGAACAGCTTGTGGTATTGCTTCACCAGCGCATTCTTCGGTTCAACGAGAATTTTCATCAACGCGACTTCGTCGAGCTTGCCGAGCGTGGCCACCACCGGCAGACGGCCGATCAGTTCGGGAATGAGACCGAACTTGATCAGATCTTCCGGTTCCACTTCGCGCAGCACTTCGCCGGCGTCGCGGTCCTGCTTGCTCTTTACGCTCGCGCCAAAGCCGATGCCGGTTTTCTCGGTACGATCGACGATGACCTTTTCGAGGCCGTCGAAGGCGCCACCGCAGATGAACAGAATGTTGGTGGTGTCGACCTGGATGAAGTCCTGATTCGGGTGCTTACGGCCGCCCTGCGGCGGCACCGACGCCATCGTACCCTCGACAAGCTTCAGCAAAGCCTGTTGCACGCCTTCGCCCGAGACATCGCGGGTGATCGACGGGTTGTCGGACTTGCGGCTGATCTTGTCGATTTCGTCGATGTAGACAATGCCGCGTTGCGCCTTGTCGACTTCGTAATTGCAGTTTTGCAGCAGCTTCTGAATGATGTTCTCGACGTCTTCACCGACATAGCCGGCTTCCGTCAGCGTGGTTGCATCGGCAATCACGAACGGGACGTTCAGGAGGCGCGCGAGCGTTTGCGCGAGCAGCGTCTTGCCAGAACCGGTCGGGCCGATCAGCAGGATGTTGCTCTTGGACAGCTCGATTTCGTCTTTCTTGTCGAGATGCTTGAGGCGCTTGTAATGGTTGTACACCGCGACCGCGAGAATTTTCTTCGCGCGTTCCTGACCGATCACATACTGGTCGAGGATTTCACGGATTTCCTGCGGACTCGGCAGATCGGACTTCGACAAGCCCGCCTCGATGCCCGCACCTGCAGCCTCATCACGAATGATTTCGTTGCACAGGTCGATACATTCATCGCAGATGAACACCGACGGGCCGGCAATCAGTTTTTTGACTTCATGCTGGCTCTTGCCGCAAAACGAGCAATACAACAGCTTTTCGCTGTTAGAACCTTTCTTGTCCGCCATAGATGTTTGAGCCTCCGGACACTCGATTACATGATACGCCGTTTGCCCTGGCCTCGCAGTTTGGGCGGGGCCGGGCTTGAGCCAAGGTGACGGCGTTTGCCGCAGGCACTCGGACGAAGTTTGATTATTTCACAACCGATCCGGCCACGTTTTTGCCCCATTTCAGGGCAAAAACGCACCATCTCAAGGACGCTTGTGCGCCACCTGGTCGACGAGGCCGTAAGCCTGCGCGTCGTCGCCCGACATGAAGTTGTCGCGGTCGGTGTCGCGTGCGATACGCTCGACCGGCTGGCCGGTGTGATGAGCGAGCAGATGATTCAGCCGTTCCTTCAGATACAGGATCTCGCGCGCCTGAATTTCGATGTCCGACGCCTGGCCACGCGCGCCGCCAAGCGGCTGGTGAATCATCACGCGCGAATTCGGCAAGGCAAAGCGCTTGCCCTTCGCCCCGGCTGCCAGCAGGAATGCGCCCATGCTGGCCGCAAGACCCATGCACAGCGTGGAGACATCCGGCTTGATGAACTGCATCGTGTCATAAATCGCCATGCCCGCCGAAACCGAACCGCCCGGGCTGTTGATATAGAAACTGATGTCCTTATCGGGATTCTCGCTCTCGAGGAACAGCATCTGCGCGACGACGAGATTGGCCGTCTGGTCGTTCACTTCACCGACCAGGAACACGATCCGTTCCTTCAGCAGACGCGAATAGATGTCGTACGAACGCTCGCCCCGGCCGCTCGTTTCCACGACGATCGGCACCAGTCCGAGCGCCTGCGCTTCGAGATCCCGCGACGACTGGGAGGTCAACGTGTCCAGCATTTGAGCGCGAAAGGTCATGCAGTGGATCCTTGTCTGAAATATTCTAAATATTAGATGCTGGACAGGTGTGGCCGACAACCCCGTATTCAAGTGCGCGTTCAGTGCGGCGCAATGCGTGACACCCGCGCAAAACGCACCGCACATTCACAGCACAAAAAAAACGGCGTGCGGGCCGTCGCTCCGACAGCCGGCACGCCGTTGCAGCGACGCTTACGCTTGCGCCGTTGCGCTTGCCAGTTCTTCGAAGCTCACTTCCTTGTCCGTCACCTTGGCCTTGCTGAGCACGAAATCGACGACGTTGGCTTCAACGACGTACGCTTCCATTTCGGCAAGACGTTGCTGGTTGGAATAATACCAGCGGACGACTTCCTTCGGGTCTTCGTAGCTTTTAGCGAATTCGTCGACTTCGGCACGAATCTGCTCCGGCTTGGCTTGCAGTTCGTTGGCCTTGACCAGTTCGGCCAGCACGAGGCCCAGCTTCACGCGGCGCTCAGCCTGTTCCTTGAACATCGCAGCCGGGATCGGCGCATCTTTGGCGTTCGGCACGCCGCGTTGCTCCAGATCCTGACGCGCCATCGCGACCAGGCGCTCCTGATCCTGTTCGATCAGCGCGTTCGGCACGTCGAGTTCGGAAATCTTCAGCAACGCGTCCATCACCTGGTTCTTGACGATGGCTTGCGTGCGGCGCTTTGCTTCGCGTTCGAGATTGTCTTTGATCTCAGCGCGCATCTTGGTCAGGTCGCCGTCTTCGATGCCGAGCGACTTGGCGAATTCAGCGTCGATTTCCGGCAGATGCGGCCACTCGATCTTCTTCATCGTGATCGTGAATTGCGCGGTCTTGCCGGCGACGTCCTTGCCGTGATAGTCCTCAGGGAACGCCAGATCGAATTCCTTCGATTCGCCGACCTTCAGGCCCGTGGCGGCCTTTTCGAACTCCGGCAGCATGCGGCCTTCGCCCAGCACGAACGCGAAGTCGTCGGCGCTGCCGCCCTGGAACACTTCACCGTCGATCTTGCCGACGAAGTCGACCGTCACGCGATCGCCTTCTTTCGCTGCCGTGTCGCCGCCGCCGTCACCGTGCTCGCCGGCTTCGCCGCGAGCGTGGAAGTGCACGCGCTGCTTGCGCAGGATGTCCAGCGTGCGGTCGATTTCCGCTTCGCTGATGGTGGTCGTGGTGCGCTCGATTTCAGCCGTGGCGACGTCGCCCAGCTTCACTTCCGGATACACCTCGAACGTCGCGTCGAACGCGTAGTCGCCTTCAGTCGCGTCGCTCTTCGGTGCGAAGCTCGGCTGACCGGCGACGCGCAGGTTTTCGGTGCGGCTGATGTCGAAGAATTCCTTGCCGACCTTGTCGCTCAGCACTTCGGCTTCCACCTGGCCCGAATACTGTTGCGTCACCATCTTGAGCGGCACCTTGCCCGGGCGGAAACCCGGCATGCGCACGTTCTTCGCGAGTTGACGGATACGCGAGTCCACTTCCTTCTGCACGGCGTCCTTCGGCAGGGAAATCGTGACGCGGCGTTCGAGCTTGCCGAGGTTTTCAACAACGTTAGCCATGGCTTCAATCGTCCTAAAATTATTCGAGCGAATCAGTTATCTTCTCCGTGCCGCTTGTCGATGTCGTGCGACGTCGCGTTTTTTGGTCGCGTTTAGGTCGCTTCGCATCGATTGCGCGCCTGCGCCGCGGGCTTGCAGGCCGCCGGCAGCACGGTTGAGTCCAAAGAGCCGAATATTTTAGCAAACTATTTGCGCGCCTAGCCGGGATTCGATGAATGCGTGCGTTTTTGTCGAGGTTTTGGTCGGATTCCGGCCGCTTTCCGCGCTGTTTCATGCCTGTTCGCGCACTGTTCCAGTGCGGCCGGGGTGCTTCGCCGCTGCTGTACACGAATTTTCCCCGGCGACTTCGCTCCAACCTGTCTGCACGAATTTCCCCAAGCGAATTCTTTTGGATCAACACACGCCTACAAAAGCAGCCGCGCCCGCCGCGCATACGCGCCCAGCCGCCGTCCATGCCGGCTATGCCATTCGACATATTCAGTCGGCGCGCCCATGCTGATAAGCTAGTGGACGCGCTTGGGGTCGCGCCCGCATCTCGCCGTTTCACCCGCCCTCGCAACGATATCAACCACTCAGAGACACCATGCCGAATTCGCCGTCCTCGCCCGTCGTCGTCATTGCTCCCGACTCCTTCAAAGGCTCGCTTAGCGCGGAACAGGTCGCGCAAGCGATCGCAGCGGGCATCAAGCGCGCCAGTCCCGCCGCGGAGGTGCGCATCTGCCCGATGGCCGACGGCGGCGAAGGCACGCTCGACGCCATGCTCACGCGCGGCGGCGAACGCCGCACGCTCAGCGTGCGCGGCGCGGCCGGTCCGGTGCGCGAGGCGCTCACGGGCCTGCTCGCCGACGGCAGCGCGATCGTCGAAACGGCGGAGGTCGTCGGCATCACGGATCCGGTGGGAATGGGCGTGCCCGTCGAGGCGCGCAGCACACGCGGCATGGGCGAGGCGATTCGCGCGCTGATGGACGCCGGCGTGCGGCGCTTTTTTGTCGCGCTCGGCGGCAGCAGCACCAACGACGGCGGCGCGGGCCTGTTGGCGGGTCTCGGTCTCAAGCTGTTCGACGCACAAGACAATGAACTCGACGCCACGCCGGAACAACTCGCGCGTCTCGCACGAGTCGACGTGTCGCAGCTCGACGCGCGTTTATCGAGCGCGCAGTTCGTCGGCATGTCGGACGTAGACAATCCGCTTACCGGCGAACACGGCGCAACCGCGGTATTCGGTCCGCAAAAGGGTGTGAAACCGGAACAGGTTGCCACGCTCGACGCAGCGCTCGCCCGCTTCGCCGATCTGCTCGAACCGGCGCTCGGCCGCACGGCGCGCGAACTGCCCGGCGCGGGTGCTGCCGGCGGCCTCGGCTTCGCATTGCATATGCTCGGTGCGAAGTTCGAACCGGGCGCGGAAACCGTCGCGCGGCAAATCGGCCTGGACGCCGCGCTCGAAGGCGCCGATTGGCTGATCACCGGCGAAGGTCGTTCGGATGTGCAGACGCTGCATGGCAAGGCGCCTTTCATCGCCTGCCGTCATGCACAGGCAGCAGGCGTGCCGGCCACGCTTCTTTCCGGCGGAGTCGACTCGGCCGCCTTGCCGCGCCTCGCCGAATATTTCAGCGGCTGCTTCTCGCCGGCGCCCGGCCCGATCACGCTCGAAGTCGCGATTCGCGACGCGGCGCGTCTGTTGGCGGACGAAGCCGAACAGTTGACGCGCCTGAAATACGGCACGCGTTGACCGGCAGGACGGTTGCGGCAACAATCACAGCGCCGCGACCGCTCACACACTACGGGAAGACCATGAAGGACGCCAAAGCCGGCCTCGAACAGTTCCTGACGTACCGTCTGCATGTCCTCAACAAACTCGCCGAACGCGGCATCAGCGAACGCTATCAGAGCAAGCTCGGGGTGACCTTGCCTGAAGCGCGCGTGATTGCGTCGGTGGGATCGTTCGGGCCGTTCTCGATCATGGAACTGGCAAGGCATGCCAATCTCGACAAAAGCCAGGCAAGCCGCGCCGCCGAAGCGCTGATCAGGCAGGGACTCGTGAAACGCGAGGCGAGCGCCGAAGACGGCCGCGTCGTGCTGGTGTCGCTGACCCCCGAAGGCCGCGCGCTGTATCGGAAGGTCATGCCGATCGCGCGCAAATGGAACGGCGACATGTTCGACTGTCTGGACGAGCAGGAAAAACTTGCTTTCGGTCACGCGCTCGACAAGATCATCGGCACAATGACGGCGCCCGAGGAATGACTTGCGCGCCGAAGGCGGCGCTGAGTTCAGCGCTTGCCTTCGCCCTGTCCGTTGGTGTCGCCGGTGGTGGGAGCATTGGCTGCCGGGCCCGCTCGATCGGATTCCGCCGACGCATCCGCTGCGCCCGTCCCCGCCGACGTACCCGCTACGCCAGATCCTGTAGACGCACCCGCAACGCCCGTCCCCACTGACGCACCCGCCACACCGGGTCCACTAGAGCCGCCCGACACACTACCCTGCCCACCGCTCGCCGGCACACGCGCACCCCGCGCGAGCCGCCACGCAATCGCTGCAAGCGAGCCCACGGCCAGCAGCAACGCCGCCCATAGCAAATAGCGGCGCATCGCATCCGGATCCCTCGCGGACTGCGCTCTCGCTGCCTGCTCGGCTGACAACGCCTCACCCAGACGCGCCGTCGCGGGGACCGCCGAGGCGCCCATCAACAGATCGTCGCGGCTCACCGCCGACGACACCGTCGTCGCGCTGCCCACCGCCAGCGTGAACGGCGCCGTCCCACGCGCGACGAACGTCAGCATCGCCGGACGCCAGCCCGCGGCGACGGTCAGCGTCCCGCTGCCGAGTCCGCCATTGCGCGTGTCGACCACCACACGCCATTGACGATCCGTGTCGGGCGTCAATTCGAGCGAAGGATTGCTTTGCTCCACCTCGCCGTTGTGCAAGCGGAACAATGTCGCGCCCGCCACTTCGCGCCATGGCGTATCGAACCCCGTGCGCGAATAGACGACCGCGGGCGCGACGGTGTTCGGCTGAGGCAGGTTCAGGCGCAACCGGTCGACGGGATACGGGCCGCTAGTGCTAAAAAAATACTCGCCGGGTTTCGGTCCCGCGTGCGCGACGATGCCTTCGCGCCATGCCCGCTCCGCGCGCTGCGCCGCGTCGGCGGCAAGCGGTTGGATCTCCATGTCCAGCGACTCGACATATGGCGCGCCGTCAAGCCAGCGCAAACGCAAATAGCGCGCGCGATTGCCGTCCAGTTCGATCCGGTCCTGACTCAGCGTGCTGCCGTTGTAGCTGACCTTGAGCAGTTGCGCATCGCCGGCCGGTTGCCAGTGACGCAAATCGTCGCTCGATTCGACCGTGACGCGCCCCTGGTAATTGTCGTCGCGCAGGTGCACGACCAGAGCGGTCACGCGGCTTGCACGCGACGCCCGCCCGAGGTCGATCAGGTCCGTATCGTGTTGCGCGCGCGGCGGCGGCGCCGAGGTCGCGCGCAGCGAACCGTCGCCGGCGATCGTCACGCCGAGCGGTGCGGAGGTACTGCTGGCGGCTGCGGGCGGCAACGGAAACCAGCGCACCGGACGCAGCGTGGGCGGCTTGCGCGCGGGCTCGCGCGGCGCATCGAGCGAATACGGAACGGGTTCGCCCGTGCCGTTGAAGACCCGCACGTCGCCGAGATCGTGACGCTGGCTTGCCGCGTAGACGGCGGCCGAAAGCGTCACGCTGTAGTACGCGGCGCCCTCTTCGAGTTGCAGCGCGAAATGCTGCGCGAAATCGTCGGCCGCGGTGGCGGGCGCGGACGCCCACATGGTCGCGATTGCAAAACACCAGCCGCTAAATGCAAAGACACGCTTCATTGCTTGGATTCCACGACCAGAGCCTTAGGCGGTAACGGTGAGAAGTAGCCGATCAGCAACAACATCAAACCGATGCCGATAAACGAAACGATCCGCTCGATTCCCGTCACGTGAGACAGATCGAACAGGAACAGTTTGACCACGGTCGCCGCCAGCAGCGCGCCGCCGATGAACCAGAACATCCGGCTCGCCCGGCGCGTCGCCCAGATCATCACGGCCAGAGCGCACACCGTCCAGAATACCGATATTGACGCCTGCACGAGCATCGAGTGTGACATGGTCTCGAACTCATATGGCACGCCGGTCCAATGATGCAGCGTACGCAGCAGCATCGCGTTCAGCCAGACGAAGCCGGTCGCGCCGGCCGCCACCTGCAAAGGCATGCGATATTCGCCGATCGGCACGCCAAGCCGGCGAATCCGCACGAGCCAGAACGCCGCCAGCGCGAACACCACCGCCTGCACCAAATCGAGCGGATTGAGCAACGGCAGACGCGCCGATGTGCCGCCGTCCTGCGTCAGATTCGCGAAGAACGTCCATAGCCACATCACCAGCACGAGCGGCGTCGACGCGATCGCGCACAGCCGCGCGATACTGTCGCGGCGCGCGAGCCACAACCCGGCAAAAGCAAACGCGCTCCAGCCAACCAGGAACACCTGCTGCAGGCTGAACGAGGCGAGCACCGCACCGACATCGTACGCCGCGTGAAAATGATGATGCAGCGTGCGCAACAGCAGCGCGTTGAACCAGAGGAACAGCGTGGCGAGCACCAGATAATCGAAGGCGCGCGGACGCCATTGCACACCCAACGCGCGGAGTCTGCGCAGCCACGCCACACCGGCGACGAACGCGAGAATCTGCGCGACGTCGAGCGGATTGAGGATCGGCAGCCACATGAGCGGCGCGGAGCTGCCGTCGCTTGTCACGCTCGCGATACTCCACGCCCACAGCAGCACAGCGAGCGGCGCGGCGGCCCACACCTGATACGCCCGCATGAAGCGCGCGACCGGCCAGCGCAGACGGTGCCCGGCCCCCGCCAGCAACAGCAGCAGCCCGCCGAAGCCATACGCCCACGCGCTCCAGCTCCATGCGCCTTCGGGCACGCAGGCCCGCAAACCCCAGTAGCCTTCGAGCGCGGCAAGCGCGCCGGCCGTCCAGAACATCAGCGTATGCAGCGGCGCGAGCACGATGTCGCTAACGTCACGCTGCTGGCGCCACAACAATCCATACGCCGAGAACGCAGCGAGCGCGCCGACCAGCCAGCCGTAGCCGCTCAACGGCGCCATGCCCAACGTGAAGAGTTCCGCGGTGAGCAGCGCGAGAACCGGCACGAGCGCCAGCGCCGGCAATTCGGCAAGCGGCCAGCGCAGCGTGCGGCGCGCGCCGTGCGCGAGCCACGCTGTCAGCACCGCGAAGAGCGCGACGGCGGCCGTATCGAAACGGGCGTGTTCAACGCCAGGATGAGCGCTCGTGTATGCATGGATTTCGTACAGGCCGCCAAAGATCCACCACGACAAACCCCACACGCTGGCGACGAGGCCGATCTGCGGCATCCACAGATGCCATTCGCCTGCTTCGCTGCGGCCGTGCAAACGCCATCCGGTGAAAATACCCGCGAGCGCGATCAGCACCGACGCGATGTAAGCGCCGTTCAGGACCGGCCAGACATTCGCATCGTGAGTCTGCGCGATCGTGCCGGCCGCGTAGGCGCCCGCCGCGCCCAGTTGCAGCAGCAGGCCGAAACCGAACGCGCTCAGGCGCCGCTGACGCACCGCGAGCCAGCTGATCGCGGCGCCTTCGATGGCCCAGGTCGCGCTTGTGGTCGGTCCGGTGAACGCGAGCGGCACGGCGAGCGTGGCAAAGATCACCGCGAGCGCGAGCATGGCCTCGAACATCATGCCGAGGCGCTCGCGGCGTCGCGCGAGCCAGCCCGCGATCGCCAGGTAGAACGCGGCGAGCGCCACCGCGCTCCACGCCAGGCCGAACTCGGTGTTTCTCATCAACGCGGCTTGCAGGCCGATCGCCACCAGCGGCGTGCCGAACACCAGCGTGCCGTCGACGTAATGCTTGAGGGCGATTTCGCGCCGCACCGCGTAGAGCAGCGCGATGCCGACGTACATCAGGAAAAACAGAATCAGGAACGGCTCCGTGCTGGCGAGCAACTCGGGGCGGTAGGCCGTCGCGCCCCACGCGGCGCCGATCGAAAACGTGAATACGAAACCGAGCAGATTCAGCGGACGCCACGCCTTGAACCAGGCGATCGCGAAGATGCCGGCGTTGAGCAGCGCGTAGTAGCTAAACAGCATGACGTGACTGCCGCCGCCCGTCGACAGCAAAATCGGCGCGAGAAAACCGCCCGCGCTGCCCATGAAGGCCAGCGACGACGCGTTCTGCCGCACTGCAAGAAATGCACTGAGCGCGCAGATCGCGACCATCAGCGGCAAGGCCGCGCCCGCCGGCAGCAGATGGTAGAGCCGCGTGGCCGCAAAGACTGTCAGATACAGCGCGCCGACGCCGCCGCCTTGCAGCACCAGCCCATAGGCGCCGCTTCGCTCGCCGATGCGCCAGCCGAGCACGATCAGGGCGGTCGCGGCGAGCGCCACGCCGGCAAGGCGAAATTCGATCGGCAGCAGGCTGTTGTCGGCGGCGTATTTGAGCAGGAAGGCGATGCCGAAAAACAGCACGATGATGCCGACCCGTACGACCGTGTTGCCGCCCAAAAGCCAGTCACGGCCGGCTTTGAAGAGGCGCTCGGCGAGACCGGGGCCGCGTGGCGGCGCGGGCGGTGAAGGTGGAACGGGAGGCTGCGGCGCCGACGCTGGCGTGGAAGCAGGTTGTGCGGTCGCAGCGACTTGAGATGCGCCGGACATGCCAGGTGCACCGGGCACGCTTGGTACGCCTGTTGCACCACGAGCGCCCGTTGCGCCTTCCGCACTCGCAGCAGCCTGCACCATCGCTTCGGCGCTTGCCGACGAGCGCGCGGCGGTGAGTGGCATCGCCGGCACCTCGGGCTGCGGACGTACTGTCCGCTCATTGACAGGCGGTATCGCGTAGGGACTCGAAGCTGCATCCGACGGCGACCGCCTGAACGCCGCCGTGTCAGCGGTCTGCGCACCAACATCCGCAGCACCCTCGACGCCTCCCGCTCGCAACTGACGAATCTCGCCGCGCAATGCGACGACCTCCCGCTCGAGCCGCTCGACGCGCGCCGCCAGTTCGCCCGGAGGATTCGAGCCATAAGTGGTGACCGCTGTGGTGGCCGCTGTGGCCGCGGATCCCGTCGCGGTATCCGCAGACTTCCTTTGCAGCAGACGCGAAAACGCAAAACCAGCCACGGCGCCCAGCAGTGCGCCGAAGCCGATCGGGAAATCGTTCGACAAGGCAGTCAGCATGCCGACCACCGCGCCGAGCACGGTCAATATCACCCTCATCGCATCCCTCTTTTTTATTGTGTTCTATTGCGAGATTCGCTTGGTTACGCACTGATTAATCCGTGCGTATTACATCAACGATACGGCTAAAATCGGCGCGGAGAATACCATGTAAACCGCGCCTCAGAGCTAACTATCAGGCGAGTCAATGACGCGTGCGTAACGATGCTTGGCAATTCGCCGGCGACATTGCGCCATTAGTCCCAACCGCATCGATGTCAGCAGCCGCGCAAGCCGCCAATCGTGTCAAAATTCGCCACCGGCCGTCGGCCATCGGGCCATCCCTCTCCCATATTTCATCTAAGGAAGTAGCAGTGGACATCAACAAACAGGTCGCGGCCCTCACCGCTTCGGAACTCCAGACGGCCGGCGCGAGCCAGGCCACGGCAATTGCCGTTAGCGTACTGCTGCGTCATCTGCGCTCGCCTGAGTTGGCGAAGCTGCTGTCGTCGGCGTTCGAAAACCATCAGGCGGTGATGCTGCAAACGCCGTGGCCCGAGCCGATGCTGCAGGCGTTCGAATCGACCCGCCGCTTTCTTGAAGGCGCCACGCAAGCGGACCTGCCGGGCACGCAAGCGTCTGCGCAAACGCCGGACGCCTGAGCGCGGCCGGCACCCTTCAGGAAGACATTCAGGAAGACGCCGCGAGCAGCGCGCCGAGCCAGGCGCGCAGCGCCGATATCTCCTCCGCGCAGACTGAATGCGGCATCGGATACGCACTCCAGTCCACCTTGCAACCTCGCGTGATCGCAAAATCGCGCGCGGCCTCCCCTAGCTGGATCGGCAACACGTCGTCGTACATGCCATGCGCGGCGAAGACAGGCGTGCCACGGTTCGCGGCGCTCAAGCGGCTGTCGATAAAGCCCGGCGACGGCACATACCCCGACATCACGATCAAGCCGGCAAGTGTCTCCGGATGCGTCAGCCCTGCCGAATAGGTCATCGCCCCGCCTTGCGAAAACCCCGCGAGAAAAATGTTCGAAGTCGGAATGCCACGCCGGTTCTGCGTCTCGATCAACTGACGCACGGTTGCGCAAGACGCTTCGATACCCGCTTCGTCGACCTGCTCATTGATGTTCTGAAACGAGCGGATGTCATACCACGCGCGCATCACGTAGCCGTTGTTCGCCGTAACGGCAATCTCCGGCGCATTGGGAAACACGAAGCGCACGCCAGGCGCATTGCCGAGACGCAGTTCGGGCACGAGCGGCACGAAGTCGTTGGCATCGGCGCCGAGACCGTGCATCAGGATCACGGCGAAGCTCGGATTCGGCGCGCTTTCAATTTCAATGGTAGGCGGTTGCTCGGTCATGTATCGCGATTACCCGGTTGCGAAAAACGGTTCAGAGGATCGGAATGAGTACGAGGAGGATATACCGCGAGGCGAGACAAGGCACATCCGGCTTCTTCAAAGCCTGTCCCCTGCCGCCTCGGCCCGCGACCGCCCGCGCCCTGCCGCGCTTCGCGCCGGCGCCACGACCTCGGCGAGCAGTTCCTCGTGCAGCGCTCGCAAGACCTCGACGAACGCCGACGCCAGCCGTTCTCGCGGCCTGTGCGGAGGAAACAGCAAATAGGTCTGAAAACGCGTAGCCGGCAGGAACGGACGAATCGCGATTTCCGGCCCGGCGAAGTCGCGCGCGACGATGGGATGCGCGAGCGTCACGCCCATGCCGTGGCGAACCATCTCGCAGCACATCGCGGCGTATTGCGCCTCGATCGACATGACGCGCTGCACGCCCGCGCGCTGGAACACTTCGTCCATCAGGGCGCGCGTGCCGTCGCCGTGACACAGCGAAATGAACGGCTCGCCTTCCAGATCCTCCGGCTTGATGCTGCGCTTCTTCGCCAGCCGATGCGCCGCCGGCATCACACACACGGCGGCCACGTCCGCCAGCTGTTCGACTTCGCAATCGGATGCCTCGCTGACATACACCGCCACGCCGAGATCGCAGAACTGCGAGGCCGTCCAATGATTGACCGTGCCCGACGTATTCACGTGCAGCGACACGGTGACATCCGGAAATAGCGCCACAAAACGCTTGATGGCGTGCGGCACCAGCGTCATGCCCGCCGACGGCATCGCCGCGATGCGCAGACGGCCGCTGCCGAGATTGCGAATCTGCGCCGCGGCATTCGCCAAACCCTGCAGGCCGACAAACGCGCGCTCGACTTCGCGAAAGAACGCCTCGCCCTCGCTCGTGGGAATCAACCGCACGCCGCTGCGCTGAAAGAGTTGCAGCCCCGTGTCGCGCTCGAGCTGCGCGATCAGACGGCTCACGTTCGGCTGCGACGTGAAGAGCGCCTTGGCCGCGGCGGTCATCGACCCCGACACCATTACCGCGCGGAACGCCTCGATGTGCTTGAGATTCATCCGTACTCTCCCTTAGACGACGCCCTGCAATCCATATCATCCATGCATAGATTGCTATTTTATTCGTATTGGACGGCATGACCAGCCGGCGCGACACTGCATTCTAACGACGGGCAGCAAAGCCCGCGTCCCCACACCGGAACTGGAGATCGTCGTCATGAAAAGAGCGTTGCATCGCCGCCTGTCCGCCTCGTCCCGCCCCGCCCTCGCACCGCTTCTGGCCGCTTGCGCCCTTGCCGCTCCGCTCCTCGCGCAGGCCGACACCACGCTTTATGTCGCCAATGTCGGCGGCTCGAACGAGCAGCTCTACCGGCAGAAAATCATCCCGCCGTTCGAGAAGGCGCATAACGTCAAGATCGTCTACGTCGCGGGCAATTCGAGCGATACGCTCGCCAAGCTGCAGGCGCAGAAAGGCCATCAGCAGATTAACGTCGCCGTCATGGACGACGGTCCGATGTATCAGGCAATGCAGCTCAACCTGTGCGCGAAACTCGACGACGCGCCCGTGATGAAAGACGTCTACCCGCTCGCGAAGCTCGGGCCGAGCGCGATCGGTGTCGGCATGGTGGCGACCGGCATCGGCTACAACGAGGAGGCCTTCAAAAAGGCCGGCCTGCCGCCGCCCGACTCGTGGAAGGCGCTCACCGACAGCCGCATCAAGGGCAAACTCGGCGTGCCGCCGATCACCAACACCTATGGTCTGCATACGCTCGTGATGCTCGCGCGTCTTTCCGGCGGCGGCGAGAAGAACATCGATCCCGGCTTCACCGCGATGACCAAACAGGTCGCGCCGAACGTGCTGTCCTGGGCACCGACGCCCGGCGAAATGGACGGCCAGATGCAGTCCGGCGACGTGATCCTCGCGCCGTACGGCAGCGGCCGCGCCGTCGCCTTGCAGAACACCGGCTTCCCGCTCAAGTTCATTTACCCGAAGGAAGGCGCGGTCGCGTTGCAGGTGGCGGCCTGCGCGATCGCGGAGAACGCGCAGCCGCAGTTGTCGCAACAGTTCGTGCAATACCTGTTGAGCCCGGAAGTGCAGGTCTTGCAGGCACAAGGCATCGGTCTGGGTCCGGTCAACAAGACCGTCAAGCTCACGCCTGAGATCGCCGCCCGCGTGCCCTACGGTCCCGAGCAGATCTCGAAGCTGACGGCGATGGACTGGGCCACGATCAACCAGCATCGCACCGAGTGGACCGAGCGCTGGAACCGTTCGGTCGAACGCTGAAGTGCGGCACCAGCACGTTCCTCGCGCGACGCGCGATCTGATGAAGGAGCGAGGCGCATGGCCTTCCTGACTCTGCAAGGCATCTCGAAACGCTACGGCGATTTCACGGCGATCGAACAGCTTGATCTTGCCGTCGAACGCGGTGAACTGCTCTCGCTGCTCGGACCGTCCGGCTGCGGCAAGACCACCACGCTGCAAATGGTCGCCGGTTTCATCACGCCGACCACGGGCCGTATTCTGCTCGACGGCCGCGATATTACCGTCGAGCGTCCCGAGAAGCGCGGCATCGGCGTGGTGTTCCAGAGCTACGCGCTGTTTCCGCACATGACGGTGGCGGGCAACGTCGGCTTCGGGCTGGAGATGCGCAGGGTCAGGCGCAAGGAGCGCGACGAGCGCGTCGCCGAAGCGCTTTCCCTCGTGCGCCTGAAAGGCCTCGGCCACCGCTATCCGAAGGAACTGTCGGGCGGTCAGCGCCAGCGTGTGGCGATTGCGCGCGCCATCGCCATGCAGCCGGAACTGCTGCTGCTCGACGAACCGATGTCGAACCTCGACGCCAAGCTGCGCGAAGAGATGCACATCGAACTGCGCGCGATCCAGAAGCGCCTCGGCATCACGACGATACTCGTCACGCACGATCAGGTCGAAGCGATGACCATGAGCGACCGCATCGCGGTGATGCATCGCGGCGTCATCGCACAACTGAGCACGCCGTATGACGCGTACGAGCGTCCCGCCACGCCGTTCGCCTCGACGTTTCTCGGGCGCACCAACGCGTTCTCCGGCGAAGTGCTGCGGCGCAACCCGCGCTGCGCGGAAGTCGCCGTCGCCGGCACGACGCTGCATGTGCCGCACGAAGGCCGTCATGTGGACGGCACGGTGAACGTCTATATCCGCCCGGAAAAGGTTCATCTGGCCAATGGCGATGCGCGCCTGCGCGGCCGCATCGCAACGCGCGTGTTCGTCGGCAATCAATGGTTGCTCGAAGTGGACACCGAACTCGGCAAGTTGCGCATCGCGCAACCGAACCACGGCGCGCCGCCGCCCGAGGAAGGCCACGAAGTCGGCCTCGCATGGACCGACGACGACCTGCGCGTGCTCACGCAAGACACTCCGGAGAGCGCTCATGGCCACGCTTGACGACGCCCGTCCCGGCGCCGCGCCGTGGCTGCTGTCGGGGCCCGCGCTGCTGCTGTTCGTCGGTTTGCTGCTGGTGCCGCTGCTGCTCACGCTGATGCTGTCGTTCCGCGTGTTCAGCGACACCGCCGGCGTCACCGCCGCCTATACGCTCGCGAACTACTGGGAAGTCGTCAGCGATCCTTACTACGGCACGATCTTTCTGCGCACCGCCGGCCTCGCCTTCGCCGTCACGCTGCTGTCCATCGTGCTCGGCGTGCCGGAGACCATCGTGCTCGCGCGCATGAAGCGGCCGTGGCAATCGCTGTGTCTGCTGGTCGTGCTCGGCCCGCTGCTCATCTCCGTGGTGGTGCGCACGCTCGGCTGGCAGATCTTGCTCGGCAACAACGGCGTGCTGAACAACCTGCTCCAGGCACTGCATGTGACCGACGAACCCATCCGCCTCGTCTTCACGATGACCGGCATGATCATCGCGCTCACGCATGTGCTGGTGCCCTTCATGGTGATGTCGGTGTGGGCGACCATGCAGAAGCTCGACCCGCAAGTGGAATGGGCCGGCCGCTCGCTCGGCGGCTCGCCGTTCGCGGTGTTCCGCCGCGTGGTGCTGCCGCAGATCATGCCGGGCGTGCTGTCGGGCTCGATCATCGTGTTCGCCCTGTCGGCATCGGCGTTCGCCACGCCGGCGCTGATCGGCGGCCGGCGCCTCAAGGTGGTCGCCACCGCCGCCTACGACGAGTTCCTCGGCACGCTGAACTGGCCGCTCGGCGCCAGCATCGCCGTGCTGCTGCTGATCGCCAACGTGGCGATCGTGATGGGCTGCAGCCGCCTCGCCGAGCGCCGCTTTCAGCACATCTTCGATTGAGCGGGAGACAGCGATCATGAAACAGAACGGCATTCTCGGGCTCGTCTACAACGCGTTTTTTCTGACCTTTATCCTCGCGCCGCTCGCGGCGGTGATGCTGGTGGCCTTCACCGACAAGGGCTTTATCTCGATGCCTTTCGATGGCGCGTCGCTGCGCTGGTTCCGCGCGATCATCGAGAACGGCGACATCGTCGCGGCCTTCTGGCTGTCGGTGCGGCTCGCGTTCGCGGCGGCGAGCATCGGCGTGCTGCTCGCGGTGCCCGCCGCGCTGGCGATCGCGCGTTATCGTTTTCCGGGCCGCGCCGCGCTCACCAGCTTCTTCCTCTCGCCGATGATGATTCCCGCGGTCGTGCTCGGCATCGCGTTCCTGCGCTTTCTGTCGCTGCTGCATCTGTCGGGATCGTTCTGGTCGCTGGTCTGCGCGCACGTGATCATCGTGCTGCCGTATGCGTTGCGCCTCGCGCTGTCGTCGGCCGTCGGGCTCGACCGCGATGCCGAACGCGCCGCGCTTTCCTGTGGCGCGAGCCGCTTCACCGCGTTTCGCCGCGTGGTCCTGCCGATGATCCGCACCGGCGTGGCGGGCGGCTGGGTGCTCTCGTTCATTCAGAGTTTCGACGAACTGACCATGACCATCTTCGTCGCGACACCGGGCACGACCACGCTGCCCGTCGCCATGTACAACCAGATCGCGCAGACGATCGATCCGCTGGTCGCTTCGGTGTCGGCGGTGCTGATCGTTGGCACGGTCCTTCTGATGATCCTGCTCGACCGCATGGTCGGACTGGATCGCATTCTGATCGGAGAAACCCGATGACATTGACAAGCACCGATAGCCCCGACGTGCTGGTGCTCGGCGGCGGCCTGGTCGGTTCGGCCGTGGCCTACGGACTCGCCCGCGAAGGCGCGCGCGTCACCGTACTCGACGAGGACGACGGCGGCTTGCGCGCGTCGCGCGGCAATTTCGGCCTCGTCTGGATTCAGGGCAAAGGCTATGGCCTGTCGCCTTATGCACGCTGGTCGCGCAGTTCGGCCATGCGCTGGCCGGGACTCGCGCAAGCGCTGCATAACGAAACCGGCGTGGACGTGGCGTTGCGCCAGCCGGGCGGCTTCCACTTCTGCTTCAACGACAACGAACTCGCCGAACGCGAGAAACGTCTCTCGACGCTGCAAATCGAGCTGGGCGATTACCCCTACCAGATGCTCGACGCCGCCGAAGTCCGCGCGCGCATTCCGCAAATCGGCCCGGCGGTGATCGGCGCGAGCTATTCGCCGATGGACGGTCACGTGAATCCGCTCAAGCTGCTGCGCGGTCTGCATACCGCCATGCAGGCGCGCGGCGTGCGGCTCGTGTCGGGCGAACGCGCGGAGCGCATCGAGCCGCAGGCGCAGGGCTTCGTCGTGCATGGAAAGCGCGGCACGTATCGCGCGGCGCGCGTCGTGCTCGCCGCGGGACTCGGCAATCGCGCGCTCGCGCCGTCCGTCGGACTCGACGCACCGGTCGCGCCGAATCGCGGGCAGGTGCTGGTGAGCGAACGCGTCGCGCGCTTTCTCGACTATCCGACGCTCAACGTACGCCAGACCGATGAGGGCAGCGTGCAGTTCGGCGATTCGATGGAAGAAGTCGGCTTCAACGATTTCACGACCACGCATGTGCTGGCCGACATCGCCCGGCGCGGCGTGCGCGCCTTCCCGATGCTGCAGCACGTGCGGCTCGTGCGCATGTGGGCCGCGTTGCGTGTCTATAGCCCGGACGGTTTTCCGATCTACGACCAGTCCGAGGCGCACCCCGGCGCGTTCGTCGTCACCTGCCATAGCGGCGTGACGCTCGCGGCCGCGCATGCGCTGCGCGTCGCGCCGTGGATCGTGGGCGCGCCGATGCCCGACGAACTGCCCCATTTTTCCGCGCGCCGCTTCGAGCACGCCGGTGACCTGACTCCCGCTCATTGAATTCGACATGACTACCCAATCGACTCATTCGCTTTTCAAGCCGCTGCCGGGCGCGCAAGGCGCGGCCGCCACGCAGGTCGCCATCTGGTTCAACGACCGGCCGCTGTCCGTGCCGGGCGGCTGCTCGGTCGCGGCGGCCCTGCTTGCGGCGGGTGTGTCGCGCTTTCGCGCGACGCCCGTGTCCGGCGCGCCGCGTGCGCCCTTCTGCATGATGGGCGCGTGCTTCGACTGCCTCGTCGAGATCGACGGCATGCCGAGCCGCCAGGCCTGCATGGTCGAAGTCACGGCCGGCATGCGCATCCGTTCGCAGGAAGGCGCGCGCGATCTGCCGCCTTGCGGCGCGACCGACATCAACAACGCCCCGCTGGAGACCGCCCATGACCGCTGATTTCGCATCCGAAGCCGTCGACGTCGTCGTAGTCGGCGCCGGCCCAGCCGGCATGAGCGCGGCGACGCGCGCGGCGCGCGCAGGCCTCTCGACCGTGCTGATCGACGAACAGGACGCCGCGGGCGGCCAGATCTATCGCGCCATCGGCCGCGCCGACGCGCGCCGCAAGGAGATTCTCGGGCCGGACTACGCGGCGGGCGCCGCCATTGCCGAAGCGTTCGCAGTCTCGGGCGCGCGGCATCTGACCCATGCGACCGTGTGGCAGGTCACGCGCGAGCGCGGCGTCAACTATCTGAAGGACGGCAAGATCGGCAGCTTCGACGCGCAACGCGTGATTCTCGCCAGCGGCGCGCTGGAGCGGCCCTTTCCGATTTCCGGCTGGACGCTGCCCGGCGTGCTGACGGCGGGCGCGGCGCAGATCCTCTTGAAAAGCGCGGGCGAAGTGCCCGCCGCGCCGCCGGTGCTCGCGGGCTGCGGACCGCTGCTGTATCTGCTCGGCTGGCAATACGTGCGCGCCGGCGTGCCGATCCGCGCGCTGGTCGACACCACGCGCCATGAAGACCGCTGGCGCGCGAAGCGTCATATGCTGGCGGCGCTGCGCGCGTGGCCGTTCCTGAGCAAGGGCTTGCAACTGATCCGCACGCTGCGCGACGCCAACGTGCCGATCTTCGAGGCCGCCGACGATCTGCGCGTGGAAGCGCGCATCGGCACGGATCACGTCGAGCGTGCCGCCGCGCTGCGTTTCACGACGCAAGGCACCGCGCATCGTCTCGAAGCCGACGTGATCCTGCTGCATCAGGGCGTCGTGCCGAACACGCAATTCACCCAGGCGCTGCGCGCCGCGCACCGCTGGGACGACGCGCAACTGTGCTTCACCCCGAAAGTCGACGCGTGGGGCGAACTGGACGTGCCCGGCATCTTCGTCGCGGGCGATGGCGCGGGCATCGGCGGCGCGCAGGCGGCCGCTTTGCAGGGCACGCTCGCGGGTCTCGCGGCAGCCGCGCAACTCGGCGCGCTCACGGCCGAGGCGCGCGATGCCGAAGCCGTCGCGCAGCGTCGCGCGCTCGCGGGCGTCATGCGTATCCGGCCATTTCTCGACAGCCTGTATCGTCCACGCGACATCAACCGCATTCCGCGCGACGAGACCATCGTCTGCCGTTGCGAGGAAGTCACCGCTGGCGAGCTGCGCAAGTTCGTCGAGCTCGGCTGTGTCGGACCGAATCAGGCGAAGTCGTTCGGACGCTGCGGCATGGGTCCGTGTCAGGGACGCATGTGCGGCCTCACGGTGACCGAAGTCATCGCCGATGCGCGCCGCGTCTCGCCCGCGGAAGTCGGCTATTACCGCATCCGTCCGCCGATCAAGCCGCTCACGCTCGGAGAACTCGCCGGTGAGTGACACGACCGACCTCCAGCGAGCCGATGTCCTCGTGGTCGGCGGCGGCCTGCACGGCACGAGCAGCGCGTTCCATCTGGCGCGGCGCGGCGTGAAGGTCGTCGTGCTCGAAGCCGATTATGTGGCGCGTCACGCGTCGGGCGTGAACGCGGGCGGTGTACGCACGCTGGGCCGCCCGTTGCCCGAAATTCCGCTCGCGCTGATGTCGCGGGAAATCTGGCACGGCATGAGCGAGCTGCTTGGCGAGAACGGCGGCTTCGTGGCTTCCGGCCAGTTGAAGATCGCCGAAACCGATGACGAACTGGACGCGTGCCGGCAACGCGTCGCGCTGCTCGAAGCGCATGGATTCACGCACGAGAAGGTGATCGACCGCGAGACCGTGCTTGAACTCGAACCGGCGCTCGCGCGGCATGTTACCGGCGGCATCTGGGTCGAGCACGACGGTTACGCGCTGCCTTATCGAACCACCACGGCCTTTCGGCTCGCCGCACAGCGGCTCGGCGCGCGCTTTCTGGAAGGCACGCCGGTCCGCCGCATCGAGCAGCGCGGCACGAGATGGTTCGCCGTCACGCCGCACGGCACGTTCAGCGCGAACCAGTTGCTCGTCACGGCGGGCGCATGGTCCGGCGAGTTGGCGAAGCAGATCGGCGAGAGCGTACCGGTGCATCCCGAAGGTTTGATGCTGATGGTCACGCAGCGCGTGGCGCCCTTCTGTCGGGCGACGCTCGGGGCAACTGGCCGGCCGTTGTCCTTCAAGCAGTTCGATAACGGCACGGTGGTGATCGGCGGCAAACTGATCGGCATTGCCGATCTGGCGAATCGTCACGGCGAAGTCGATTTTTCGCGGCTCGTGCGCAGCGCGCGAACCGTGACCGATTTGTTTCCTCATCTGCGCCATCTCGGCGTGAACCGCGCGTGGGCCGGTGTCGAAGCTTTTACGGAAGATGAACTGCCGGTCATTTCCGCGAGCCGCAAGGCGGCGAATCTGTATTACTCGTTCGGCTATTGCGGCAGCGGTTTTCAGCTCGGACCGGGTTGCGGCAAGCTCGTATCCGAACTGATGCTGGACGGCAAGCCCTCGCTTTCGCTCGATACGTTTGCCATCGATCGTTTTGGCCGCGCGGCCGCGGCTTCCCGTCCTGGCGCTTCGCATCTCGTTGCGCACTAACCGATTTTTTTCCGTCGCGCGCTTCTGTCGACGCGCGCGGCGGTTTCGTTCGCCTTTTCAAATGGAGAGATTGTCATGACCGATATCGTTCGTATCGAAACCAACCAGCGGATGAGCCGCGTCGTCAAAGCCGGCGGCCTCGTATTCGTCGGCGGCCAGACTTCAGCCGATCACACCCTTGACGTGAAACTCCAGACCGCGAAGGTGCTGGAAAAGATCGACGGTTACCTGGAAAAGGCCGGCATCGACAAAACGCGCCTCGTCTCCGCGCAAGTCTGGCTCGCGGACATTGGCCGCGATTTCGCGGGCATGAACGAAGTATGGGATGCGTGGGTGCCGCAAGGTCACGCGCCGGCCCGCGCGACGGTGCAAGCGAAGCTCGCCGCGCCCGAGTTGCTCGTCGAGATCGCGGTCGTGGCACTGGGTTGAGGGACGCGGTAAGCGCGTCCGCACAGCACTGATCTCGGTGTGCCGATGCCCTGCCGCCCAATTCATGCGGTTGGCGAGCGGCCAGTCACCAGGGTACCGGCCGCCCGAGATAGTCGAGGTAATGCAAGCCCGCGCGCCCTTCATAAGCCTCGATCGTATTGACGAGGTTCGGAATGCTTTCTTCGATGGTCAAGCGCGCCGTGGGACCGCCCATGTCTGTCTGGACCCATCCGGGCGCCATCAGCAGAAGGCTGCGCGGAGAGCCGGCGCTGCGCGCCGCGAAGGTGCGCATGAACATATTCAGCGCGGCCTTGCTCCCTCTGTAGACTTCATAGTTCGCGTTCGTGGCGTTAGTGATACTGCCCTGCCCCGACGACATGACACCGATCGTTCCAGTCGGCGGAACAAGGTCCTGAAACGCGTCGACGACTCTCATCGGACTCAGCGAGTTCGTTACCATCACGCGCACGAATTCCTCGGTCGAGACGTCCGCTAGCGTTTCACGATCGTCGTTCTTCACGCCTGCATTCACGAAGAGCACATCTATACGGCGCCCTTCGAGACGGGCGCGCAACGCCGCGATCTGCTCTGGAATCGTGATATCGACAGTGTCTACCTCAAGCGCGCCAGCGAAAGCTTCAGCCAGATGCCGAAGCTTTTCTGTCGAAGCCGCTCGCCCGGTGGCGATGACCCGGCAGCCGCGCTTCAAAAACTCCTCGACCATCGCGAGACCAAGGCCGCGCGACGCGCCGACGAGGAGAACGGTTTTCTGCGAAGGTGTGTCTTGCATGGGCATCCTCGATAAACAAAGCCGCTCTCGAACTCGGAAGTAACGGGAGCGATGCTTTCAGGTCAATTTCGGGTCATTCACCCAAACCAATGTAGCGGTTCATCAGGGACGGCGGAAGCCGCACCGAATGCAACTAATATATGCGTCGGACGCCCTACCTCATCTTGCCTACTGCGATCACGCGATGCCAGAACCGGACCTCAATCTACTTTTCGCGCTCGATGCGTTGCTGACCGAGAAAAACGTCACACGTGCCGCTCGATCGCTGCATCTCAGTGCGTCCGCAATGAGCCGCACGCTGACTCGCCTTCGTGCCGCGACCGGCGATCCATTGCTGGTCCGCGCGGGGCGCAACATGGTGCTGACTCCGCATGCCGAGGAGATTCGTGAGCAAACACACAACATCGTTCTCGAGGCGCGTTCGTTGCTGTGTCCGTCGTCGGCGGCAGCGGATTTTTCAACGCTGCGCAGAACCCTGAGAATTCGCGCCAATGAAGCTTTCGTGGAAGCCTTCGGCGCACGATTGATTGCTGAAGTGACCGCGGTTGCGCCGCTCGTGCGTTTGCACTTTTCCTCGAAAGCGGAAAAGAGTGCGGAGTATCTGCGAAACGGTTCGGCCGATCTCGAGATTGGCGTGCTGGAAGAAATGGGCCCTGAAATACGCGTGCGCGCGTTGTTTCGCGACCGCTATGTCGGCGTGGTGAGAAAGGGGCATCCGCTGGAAACGGAACAGGACGTGACTATCGCGCGATATGCTGCGTTCGGCCATGTAGTCGCGCCGCACGGTCGCCAGATAATTGATGCGCTTGACGCCGCGATTGCATTGCAAAGATTGGAACGAACGACCGTGGCGGTCGTGCCGGGTTTTCCAGCCGCGTTGGCGGTGGCGCGAGCGTCCGATCTGGTCGCGCTCCTGCCTGCCTCTTTCGCGAACGCGCAGCAGAGCGAGTCCGTCCACTCTTTTGAGCTTCCCGTGGCGACTGACGGCTTTACGATTTCCCAGATGTGGCATCCCCGTTTGGAGAATGATCCGGTTCATCGTTGGTTTCGGCAGTTGGTGCTCGATGTGTGCCGCCGGCAGGTGCCGTTCTGAACGCAGCTTGGGTTGCGTTCAGAACGGTGCGGCAGCGCGTTGTTCGACGCGAACCCAGTTGGTTCGCGACTGACGGGCTGCGAGTAAGCGTGGCCTCCGGCAGGCTGCGCTCACAAAAGGATCACGACGAGGATCACGACGAGGATCACGAAGACTCCGCGTCTCCGGCATTGCGCGCGCCGCACAGGCGCCATGCGGCCTTGGGTGCCGCAGCGGTCTCGCCGACATGGCGCCACCAGCGTTCGCCGCGATGCGGCGCGCTCAGATCCAGCCGTTCACCCATGCGCGGCGTCGATAACGCGACGCCGCGCGCGAGGGCGAGTGCCATCACCCTTTCGAACGGCTCCTGCCAGCGGTGCATGGCGAGGTCGAAGGTGCCGTTGTGAATCGGCACGAGCCAACGGCCGCGCAGATCGATGTGCGTCTGCACGGTTTCTTCGGGCTGCATGTGAACGTAGGGCCACTGCGCGTCGTAGGCGCCCGTTTCGACCAGTGTGACATCGAACGGCCCAAGCCGCTCGCCGATCGTCCTGAAACCATCGAAATAGCCCGTGTCGCCGCTGAAGAACACGCGCAGATCATCGTCGACGATTACCCACGACGCCCACAACGTGCTGTTGCCGTCGAACAGGCTGCGGCCGGAAAAATGCTGCGCGGGCGCAGCGGTGAATTGCACGCCGTCTACCTCGGTGCCTTGCCACCAGTCGAACTGCCGCACCTTCGACGCATCGATGCCCCATTCGATCAACCGGTCGCCGACGCCGAGCGGCGTCAGAAACACGCCGGTGGTCTCCGCGAGCGCGAGCACCGTTTCACGGTCCAGGTGGTCGTAGTGATCGTGCGACAGGATCACGCCGCGCAATGGTGGTAAATCGGTGAGCGCGATCGGCGGCGCATGGAAGCGCTTCGGGCCGAGATGCCGGAACGGCGAGGCTCGTTCCGCGAACACCGGATCGGTCAGCCAGAACTGGCCGCGCAGCTTCAGCAGCATCGTCGAATGGCCGAGCCGGTAGAGGCTGCGGTCGGGCGCCGCATCGAGCTGAGCGCGCGTCAGCGCATCGACGGGCAAAGCCTCGGCCGGCACGGTGCCGCTCGGCTTGTTGAGCAACACATTCCACACAATGCCGAGCGTCTTGCGCAGGCCTTCGGTGGGACGCGGCTTGACGTTGCGAAAGCGTTCGCCGTCGTGCTGCGGCGAGGTGCTGGACAACGCGCGACCGCGACGCGCGGCGGTCAAGCCGAGCACGCGGCTCACAAGAGCGGGAAGCGACGTCATGAGATTGGCCGTCCATAGAAAAATGTACACTCGGCAGTGTAGTTTATTTTCGAGAAAAGTAAACTGCCCGGTGTAAAATCTATCGATGGATCCGAGCGCCACTCACCAACGCCTGACTGACCGCAAGCGTGTCGCCATTGTCGACGCCGCAATCGAGGAATTCCTCGCGGCCGGCTACGACGCGACCAGCATGGACCGTATCGCCGCCCGAGCGAATGTCTCGAAGCGTACGGTCTACAACCATTTCCCAAGCAAGGAAGCGCTTTTCGCGGCGATTCTCCACCAGCTATGGGACGCGAGCCAGAGCGGCGATGCGCCCGCGTACAGCGCCGACCAGCCATTGCGCGCGCAGTTGCTCGACCTGTTGGGCCGCAAGCTGCGGCTGCTGAACGACGAATCTTTCCTGGCGCTGGCACGGGTGGCGATTGCGGCCGGCATCCATTCGCCGGAGCGAGCGCGAGACATGGTCGCCCGACTCGGCGAACGCGAGGAAGACCTGACCGTGTGGATCCGGGCGGCCGCCGCCGACGGCCGTCTCAAGACCGACGATCCGCTGTTCGCGGCGCTGCAGTTGCAGGCGCTGGTGAAAGCCTTCGCTTTCTGGCCGCAGGTCACGATGGGCCAGGCGCCGCTTGGCGAACGCGAGCAAAAGCAGGTCGCTGAATCGGCCGCTGACATGTTCCTCGCACGTTATGCGTGAGCGTACCGCCGGGCCGCTTTCGTGGGCATAAGGGTCGGCCAAACGGCTTGTTCGAGCGTCTACAATCGACGTTTTCTACTCGTTCACATTGCGCCGATGTCCCAAAAGATCGACTACCTCAACCCCGCCCTTCCCTCCGGCCTGCGGCGCGTGTCGATGCCCGTGGTCGACGCGACTCCGGCAACGCTCGACGGATTCGGCCGGCTCGTGACGGACCCGAGCGAGTGTCCGATCGAGATCGTGCAGTGGCCGGCGGCAGGCTCGCGGCCCATCGACCCCGGCACCGGCGATGAGGCCGGCACCACCGAAGGCACCTTCGTGAGCGAATGGCGCGGGGACATTCTCTACGGCCGCAACGAAGCGGTGGGTGGTCACTACGTTCTTGCGTACGCAACCGAGCCTGAAGCCGCCCGCGACGACAGCGCCCGCACACCGGAACGGATGCTGCTGTGGCACGCGAACTACCATCCGGATGGCGGCCAACTGTTCTTTCCGCTGGACCATCGCCCGTTCTACGTTCCCCTGGCGTTGCCCGGCGACGACATCGCGCCGGAGAAGTTCGTGTGCTTCCGCTTCGACGGAAAGCAAGGGCTCTACATCCATCCGAACATCTGGCATGAAGGGGTGTTCACGCTCGAAGGGACGCAGCGGTTCTTCGACAAGCAGGGCGCCGTCCATGCACGGGTCTCTGTCGACTTTGCCCGTGAGTTTGGCTGTCTTCTCGAGGCGTCGATCGACCTGTAGCGATACGAAGCGGAGGCGCTCGAATACGCGCTGCAGATGTAGAAAAGGCCACGTTCCTTTTGGGAACGTGGCCTTATTTCCTGGTGCGTGAGGCCGGACTCGAACCGGCACACCATTTCTGGCGTCAGGACCTAAACCTGGTGCGTCTACCAATTTCGCCACTCACGCGAATTTTCACTGCAGGCAGGACCGCTACGGTTTCGCACGCGATACAGTTCGCCGCAATACCAGCAACAGCCCTTATTCTACGCGGGTTCCAACGGCTTCAGCCCTGCCGCCGCCCAGGGGAACGTCAGGCCTGGAGCAGGTGCGCGCACCTGCTTCGTCGCCCGCGTAGGCAGGCATGACACGATGCGCCTGCCTGTTGTCCCGCGTGCCGTCAGCCGCGTCAAAAACACGCGCCCGAAAGCGTAAGCGCGAGATTCTAACCGATTGATTCGCGCTTGTCTGCATTTGCCCGGCATCTGTCAGGGCGGCGCCGATGCTACAATTTTTGGCTCGATGCACGCACGGCGTGCTCCCTCTTCGCCTGCCCTTCCCCACATTCCCAATCCCGTGAATTTCGACGAATATTGCCAGCAGAAAGCGGCGCCCCCTGGATCGAGTACTTACTATGCGCTTCGGCAGGCGCCCGCAGCGAGCCAGCCGCTGTTGACCGCGCTGTTCGCGCTGCGCCGCGAGTTCGAGGAAACGGTCAAGGAGACCAGCGATCCGGCCATCGGCCGCACGAAACTCGCGTGGTGGCAAAACGAGCTTGCCGCGCTGGCTGCGGGCACGCCGTCGCATCCGGTGTCCAAGGCGCTGGCCGCCTACCTGCCCGATGTGAAGGCCGAATACCCGATGCTGCAGGCGTTGCTCGCCGGCTTCGAGATGGATCTCGACCAGGCGCGCTACCTCGACTATCCGAATCTGCGGCGCTATGTGCAAGGCGTCGGTGGCACGTTCGCGTCGCTGGTCGCGCGCGCCACGGCGAAAGATGCCGCGCAGGCGTCGACCTGGTCCGCGGCGCTCGGCGAGGCGCTGCTGCTCGCGCAGTTCGTGGTCGAAACGGGCAATGACGCGCGCCACGGCCGCATCTATATTCCCATCGACGAAATGCAGCGTTTCAATGTGACCGCCGCGGATCTGATCAATCGAAAATATAGCGACGCGTTCACCGAGTTGATGCGCTTCGAGACCAGGCGCGCCCGCGACGCGCTGCAGACCGCGCTCGGCGCCGTGCCCGCCGGCGAGCGCCGCTCGCAGCGCACGCTCGTCGCGCAAACTGCATTGGCGTTGGCCTTGCTGGATGAAATCGAACGTGACGGCTATCACGTTCTGCATCAGCGCATCGCGTTGACGCCGATTCGCAAGCTTTGGATCGCGTGGCGCGCGAAGTGAACTGAGCTACTGGCGCGTCGGCGTCACGCGACGCGCGTTCCGCACGTCGTCATGCGCGTAACAACGGCAGCGGTTCGAACCGCTGCTGCAGGATCGCCGACGCATCGAGTCCCCACCAAGGCCCGAGCACGGTGGCATAAAGCTGCTGGAAATCGATGCCGACCGGCAAGTTGCCATTGCCGTCGAGCCGCGCCAGTACCGGCGGCACGCCATATAGGCCGCCGCGCACGCGTCCACCCATGACGAAATGCGGCGCCACGGTGCCGTGATCGGTGCCGTTGCTCTGATTCTCACGCGCACGCCGGCCGAACTCGGCATAGGTCATCACCAACGTATTGTCCCAGCGGCCAAGTTCGACGAGCGCCGACTTCATCGAGATCAATCCGTCCGCGAGTTGCTTGAGCAGCGCCGCCTGCTGACCCGGCTGATTCTGATGCGTGTCGAAACCGTTCAGCGTCAGACGGATCACCGCGACGCCGGCGCCTCGCTGCGCTTGCGCTTGCCCTTGCTGCGGGTTGCGCGAAGACGCGTCTTTTGGAACCTCACCCGCTGCCAGCACCTGCATCGCCGTTCTGATCGAACTGCCGAACGCGCCGCCGGGAAACACGGCCTTCAACGGCGCCTGACCTTGCGCGGGACGCAGCCGGTCGGCGGCTTTCACAATATCGTTTTCGACGTCGAGAATATGCGCGAGCTCGGGATTGCGCTCGTGCAGCGACACGGGTGTAGCAAGCCGCGAAGCCTTGACGAACTGCGCCGGATTGACCAGCGCGATCGCGCGCGCGCCGTTCGCGAGCGGCCCCATCTCGGCGCTGCCGATCACCACGCCGTCGGCGGCAAAACCGGCGGGCACCGGCGCCTGCGCAAACGCGCGCGTCAGCCATCCCTCGCGCAGATACTGGTCGGAACGCGAAGCGGTGTCCCAGATTTCGATCGAGCGGAAGTGTGACAGGTTCGGTTGCGCATAGCTCACGCCCTGCACGATCGCCAGTTGCTGGTCACGCCACAGCGGCAGCAACGCTTGCAAGGACGGATGCAGCGCGGTGCGCTCGTCGAGTTGAATGACCTGCTCTCGTTTGATGCCGATGTTTTTGCGCAACTGGTAGTACGTGGGATCGGCAAACGGAATCACGGTATTCAAACCGTCGTTGCCGCCCTTCAGTTCGACGAGAATCAACAGGTTGTCGTAGCCACGCGCCGAAGACGCGCCCGGCGCCGCCATCGGCGCGCCGAATGCGCGAGGCAGCCAGAGTGTCGCGCTCGCGGCCGCGCTCATCGAGAGAAAGCTGCGTCGTTTCATCCTGCACCTCGTTCGATCGCCGCGGCGCGAGTCGTATCGCCGTCGACAGACATATTCTTTTTAGCTGCGCGGCGCGTGCTTATTTCAGCGGCTCACTTCAATTGATACGCCGGGTCCATCAGCAATGCTTCCAGATACGCACTCGCGGTCGCACCGGTTTCGATCGCGTCGACCGGCGTGAGCGGCAGGACCGCATGCTGCAACTGCAATTCGGCCGACAACCCCGGTCTCGCGGTCGGCGCGGTGTTGTAGTGCGCGAGCCATGTCTCGATGTCGAAGCGTACGCCACCTTGGCCACGTTGAGCGGCTCGGGTCATCGTGCGTTGCAGCGTGGGAGCCGTCTGCATCTCGGGCATCGTGCCACTCGCCGCGACATTTGCGTTCATCGGATTGGTCATGCGCCGCGGACCGGCGGCCTCGGTCGCGCGAAACAGTTGCTCGACGAATTGCTTGCGGGCGAGCAGCGTGGAACTGTTGATCCATGTCGTGCCGCCCGGCCACCCTTTGACGTTCGGCGGATAGAACAGGTTCTCGCCGAGCGTGCGGATTTGCGAGGCAAACGGCGCCGTGTTGTCATAGCCGATGTCGAACGCGCGCAGCGTGCCGGCCACGAACTCCGCCGGCGACTTCACGAGGACGCCGCGATTGCCGTCGTCCCAGAACGCGTCGCTCAGGAAGACGCCGCGCAACGCGACCTTGATATCGTAGTGGCTCGCGCGAAAGCGCGCCGCGATCGGTTCGATGCGAGCAAGGTCCGGCGTATCCGAGACGAATTCGCGCCACAGCTTGCTCGTCACAAAAGTGGCCGTTTCGGGCCGCGCGAGCAGGATATCGAGCACCTGATCGCCGTCGAACGCCCCTGTCTCGCCGAGCACCGTCCTCTCGCCGTCGTCGTGCTGGTTGGCGCGCCACACGTAGGCCTGCGTGTCCGGATCGAGGCTCCAACCCGTATATGCGCGCGCGGCCTCCGACACGTCGCGCTGCGTGTAGTGCCCTTCACCGAGCGTGAAGAGTTCCATCACTTCACGGGCGAAATTTTCGTTGGGCTTGCCCTTGCGATTGCTTGCGCCGTCGAGGTATTGCAGCATCGCCGGATCTTTCGCGACGTCGTGCAACAGCTCGCCGAAATTGCCGAGCGCGTCGCGCCTCAACAGCATGTTCTGCAGTGCCATCTGCTGCGGATACGGCACCTTGTCCTGACCCGAGGTGAAGTGGTTATGCCAGAACAGCGTCATGCGCTCGGTGAGCGGCGACGGCGTGGTCAACATCTCGCGCACCCACCATGAGCGTAATAATTCGTAACGCTGCGCGCGCAGTCGCTGCTCGTCGCGCCGTTGATCGTCGGTCCACGTCTTCTTCGTTTCGCGAGTCGGAATCGGTTCGAGCACCCAGTCGGGCAGGGGCGTGACCGCCTCGGTCCGAGCGCTCGCGAGCACTTTATCGACGGCCTGCGCTCGCGTGAGTCCAATGTATTGCGCGAGCTCGGCGCTATCCGGCGCGAAGCCGACGCGCGTCAGGAAAAAACGCGCATCGTCGGCATCGAGGATGCTCTGATCACGCTCCGAAGCGGCATGCTCAGCGTGCTTGACGTGCGGAACATGAACCGCGCCGGATTGCACTGCGGCGGCCGGCCCACCCAACGTCACGACCGCCAGGGCAATCGCCAATGCTACAAACTTGCGGCCACAACTACCACGCGTGTGCAATTTCATCATCGTCATCAAGGTTGGCGCGATCTGATGGAGGGGGCATTGGCGCGTGCCGTGATTGCAACACGCGCTTCGCTCTGACGACTCAACGGCGGATCGAATGGGGACGTGGACAGGAGAAGTGCAACGAATTCTTTCACGCAGGCGAGAAACGTGAAACGCGTGCCGAGGGCTGGCACGATAATAGCTACCGCTTATAGAGTTCGCGGACAGCATCTTCGATATGCTGCCGCAACAGACGCCGTTCGTCGGGTGTCATGTGACCATCGCGACGGCGTTGATCAAGATCGGGGGGAACTGCGGTGCGCAACATGACGTCTGATGCGGGGTGGTCGGTGTTCGGGTCGTGGCGGTTGGCCCTGCCCTGCCTGGGCGCGTGCACGCCGCGCTCGCTCGCAGCTCTGTCGGCGGAAGGCTGGGCATGCGCGAGCGTTGGTCCTAGTGAGCCTGCAAGCGTACCGGCTACCGCCAGTGCAATCACGCTTAGGCGCACATTCGGCCAAACCCCTCCCTTCATGTTGTTCCCTTCGTGGCGCGGCAACCGGCTACCTCAAATGCGTATACAAACCCCGGTAACGAGCCGGGTGCGAGAGTTTTAGTCGTGTGAAGTATCCACCGAACAGCCGCATTCAGTAAAGGAGTCTACCTGCCCCCGCTTTACGTCGTGCCACAGTGCGGGTAAATTTTGTAACTGACTGTAACCCGTTAATTGATGCAAACGCGCACCACTTTCTAATCGCGCTAAGATGCCGACCATGGAAACCAAAAACCCTTCGAAAATCCTCGTCGTCGATGACGATCCGCGCCTGCGCGATCTGCTGCGCCGCTACCTCGGTGAACAGGGCTTCAACGTCTATGTCGCCGAGAACGCGCCGTCCATGAACAAGCTCTGGGTGCGTGAGCGCTTCGACCTGCTGGTGCTCGATCTGATGCTGCCGGGCGAAGACGGTTTGTCGATCTGCCGCCGCCTGCGCGGGAGCAACGACCGTACGCCGATCATCATGCTGACGGCCAAGGGTGAAGACGTCGACCGGATCGTCGGTCTGGAAATGGGCGCCGACGACTATCTGCCCAAGCCGTTCAACCCGCGCGAGCTGGTCGCGCGCATCCACGCGGTGCTGCGCCGCCAGTCGCCGTCGGAGTTGCCGGGCGCGCCGTCCGAAACCACCGAGGTGTTCGAGTTCGGCGAGTTCGCGCTGAATCTCGCCACCCGCACGCTCACCAAGGCCGGCCAGGAAATTCCGCTCACCACGGGCGAGTTCTCGGTGCTCAAGGTGTTCGCGCGTCATCCGCGCCAGCCGCTGTCGCGTGAAAAGCTGATGGAGCTCGCACGCGGCCGTGAGTACGAAGTGTTCGACCGCAGTCTCGACGTGCAGATTTCGCGTCTGCGCAAGCTGATCGAACCCGATCCGGGCAGCCCGCGTTTCATCCAGACCGTCTGGGGTCTGGGCTACGTGTTCATCCCCGACGGTGCAGCCTGAGTTTGTTCTCGCCTCCAGTTTTTGATTTCAGATAAGAAGGGCCCATGCGGATCGACCGGCGCCTCCTGACGCTCGCGTTCGGCGGCCTTTTCTGGCGGACCTTTCTGTTGATCGCGCTGTTGATCGCAGTCAGTCTCGCCGCGTGGTTCCAGAGCTTCCGGGTGATCGAACGCGAGCCGCGCGCGCAGCGCGTGGCGTTGCAGCTCGTCGCCATCGTGAAGCTCACACGCACCGCACTCCTCTATTCCGATCCCGACCTGCGGCGCGCCCTGCTGCAGGATCTGGAAAGCAATGAGGGGGTGCGCGTGTATCCGCGCGAAACCACCGACAAGTACAAGCTCCAGCCCGACGAGTCGCTGAATCGGCTGATCGAACACGACATACGCGGGCGCCTCGGCGACGACACCGTCATCGCGCAAAGCGTGAACGACATCCCCGGCGTGTGGATCAGCTTCAAGATCGACGACGACGACTACTGGGTCGCGCTCGACCGCGATCAGCTCGACAACGCCACCGGTTTGCAATGGGCCGGCTGGGGCGTGTTCGCGCTGGCGCTCTCGCTGTTCGGCGCGGCCTTCATCACGAGTCTCGTGAACCGTCCGTTCGCGCGCCTCGCCATGGCCGCGCGCAAGGTCGGCTCAGGCCAGTCGCCCGAGCCGCTGCCCGAGCGCGGCATGGGCGTGGCCGCGGAAACCAATCGCAGTTTCAACCAGATGGTGCAGGATCTCGAACAGCTCGAGGCCGACCGCGCGCTGATGCTCGCGGGCATCTCGCACGATCTGCGCACGCCGCTCGCGCGCTTGCGGCTTGAAACCGAAATGAGCCCGTCCGACCAGGCCACCAAAGATGCGATGGTCGACGACATCGAGCAGATGGACATGATCATCGGCCGGTTCCTCGATTACGCGCGGCCGGTGCAGCGCGTGCCGGAGCCTGTCGACCTGTCCGTGATCGCGGGCGAGTTGGCCGCGCGCATGCAGAGCGAAGACAGCATGCGCCTGATCACGCGGCTCGCGCCGTCGGCGGTGATCGAGGCGGATGAGACCGACATGCGCCGGGTAGTCGGCAATCTGCTGGAAAACGCGCGCAAGTATGGCCTGAGCGACGGCGACGGCATTCCGCATGTGATTCTGGAAACGCGGGTGTCGCACTCGCGAGTCGAGCTCTCGGTGGTCGACGAAGGCCCCGGCATTCCGGAAGACCAGTTGGCGCTCGTCACACGGCCGTTCTATCGTGTGAATTCGGCGCGCACTCAGGCGAACGGCACAGGCCTTGGCATGGCCATCGTCCAGCGCCTCGTCGGCCGTTACCGCGGCGCGCTGCGCTTGCGCAATCGCACGCCTGGACCGGGTCTCGAGGTCACCATCGAATTTCCGCTTGCCAAGGGCGTCTGAACGGAACAGCGGTCATCCGCCCTTCGTGCGAGTTTGCCGCGTCAACGGCTATCGATCGAATCACCCAATAGAGGCGAGACAGATAACGTATAACGGGTTCGTTGCGACGAGTTGGTCGCTTTAACCATGCTATTTTCCGACGCACGAAGGAGCACTCTCATGAAAACTGTCGGCGATAAAGTTGAAGCGTTCACCGTCACTGCCGCGAAGCCGGGCTTCAACCATCATGAAGAGAACGGCATTTCGGCATTCGAAGAGATCACGGAGCAGTCGTTTCCGGGCAAATGGAAGATTATCTATTTCTACCCGAAGGATTTCTCGTTCCTGTGTCCGACGGAGATCGTCGAGTTCGGCAAGCTGGCCAGGGATTTCGAAGAACGCGACGCGGTGTTGATGGGCGGCAGCGTCGACAACGAATTCGTGAAGCTGGCGTGGCGCCGCGAGCACAAGGACCTGAACAAGCTCAATCACTATGCCTTCGGCGACGTGAAGGGCGAGCTGATCGACCAGCTCGGCGTGCGTGACCAGGAAGCGGGTGTCGCGTTGCGCGCCACCTTTATCATCGATCCGGACAACACGATCCAGCATGTGTCCGTGAACAACCTGAACGTCGGCCGCAATCCGGAAGAGGTGCTGCGTATTCTGGACGCCCTGCAAACGGACGAGCAGTGTGCCTGCAACCGCCCAATCGGCGGCGCCACGCTCTGAGCGGTGCCTGTCAAAAGGCTCCGTCTGGCTTGAATGCGCGCGGCGCGACGACAAAACGCCCGCCGCTGCGCGCGTCTTGTGAACCCAGGCTCAGTTCTTGATCAGCAGAACCGCGGCCTGAGCTTCGATACCCTCGCCTCGGCCGAGATAACCGAGCTTCTCATTGGTCTTGGCTTTGACGTTGACGCGCTCGACCGGCAGTCCGAGATCGGCGGCGATATTGGCGCGCATGCCCTCGATATGCGGCGCGAGCTTCGGCGCCTGCGCGACCACGCTGCTATCCACATTGGCGATGGAAAAACCCGCCGCTTTCACGCGCGCGAAACATTCACGCAGCAACACGCGGCTGTCCGCGCCGGCAAACTTCGCATCGGTGTCGGAGAAATGCCGGCCGATATCGCCCATCGCGGCGGCGCCGAAAATGGCGTCGGTAATGGCGTGCAACAGCACATCCGCGTCCGAATGGCCGAGCAGACCGCGCTCATAGGGAATCGTCACGCCGCCGATAATCAACGGACGTCCCGGCACCAGCGCATGCACGTCATACCCTTGCCCAATTCTGAAATCCATATGCGTCAAGTCCTCAAGCCCGCTAATTAAAATTGAAATCGTCCAGTCAGGACGCCGCCGCCGGCCGGCTCAGAATTGCCTCGGCCAGATCGAAGTCTTCCGGATACGTCACCTTGAAGTTGCGCAAGCTGCCCTGCACCAGCTTCGGCGCGTGGCCCAGCCACTCGATCGCGCTCGCTTCGTCCGTCAGGTCGTGACCGTCGGCCTGCGCGCGCAGGATCGCCTCGCGCAGCATGCCGATGCGGAACATCTGCGGCGTCTGCGCCTGCCACAAGCCGTCGCGCGCCTCGGTGCGGGCGATCCGGCCATCGGATGACGTCGCGTCGATCCGCTTCAGCGTGTCCGCCACGGGCAAGGCCATGATGCCGCCCACCGGGTCGTCCTTCAGCGCGCCGACCAGCGTGCGGATCAGCGCGGGCGTGATGCCGGGGCGCGCCGCGTCGTGCACCAGCACCCAGTCGTCGTCACGCGCGCCGAACTCGGCGAGCGCGTGCAGGCCGTTGAGCACCGACGCCTGACGCGAGGCCCCGCCGCTGCGGCGCACGGCGAAACGCAAGCCGCCGAAGCGGCGGCCGTCGAAGTGGGCGTCGTCAGGAGCGATCACGACGAGGGTTTGCGCAAACTCGCTGCAGGCGTCGAACGCCGCCAGCGAGTAATGCAACATGTCGCGGCCGGCGACGGTGCGATATTGTTTGGGCATCGCGGCGCCGGAACGGCTGCCGGTGCCAGCGCACGGAATCAGGGCAAATAGACGGGAAGTCACGAGTGCGGATGCCGCGAAGTCAAAGTAAAGGACGGATTTTATAATAGGTCCTTCGCATCCACGCCCCGACACGCGTAAACTTGCCGCTCACGTGTGAGCCTGAGGCCGCTTTTTCTCTTCTATGCCAGACATCGCCGCATCATCGCAGTACTCTCCGCCCGTCGCGCTCGTCAAGGCCGGCCAGCGTTTCGCCTTCGACGGCACGCACGGTTCGTCCGACGCGCTGCTGATCGCCCGCTACCATCTCGCCTATCGCGAGAAGGTGCCGCTGCTCGCGGTCGTGTGCGAAAGCGCCGTCGATGCGCAGCGTCTGGCGCAGGAAATCGGCTTTTTCGCGCCCGAAGCGCGCGTGCGTCTGCTGCCTGACTGGGAAACGCTTCCTTACGATACCTTTTCACCGCATCAGGATCTGGTCTCGGAACGTCTCGCCACGCTGCACGATCTCGGCGAAGGCCGCTGCGACATTCTGCTGGTGCCCGCCACCACGGCGCTGTACCGCATGCCGCCCGCCTCGTTCCTCGCGGCCTACACGTTTTCCTTCGCGCAAGGCGAGCGGCTCGACGAGGCCAGATTCAAGGCGCAGTTGACGCTGGCTGGCTACGAACACGTGAGCCAGGTGGTGCGTCCGGGCGAATACTGCGTGCGCGGTTCGCTGCTCGACCTTTATCCGATGGGCTCGCCCTTGCCCTACCGGATCGACCTGTTCGACGATCAGGTCGACTCGATCCGCGCGTTCGACCCTGACACCCAGCGCAGCCTGTACCCGGTGAAAGACGTGCGCCTGCTGCCCGGGCGCGAATTTCCATTCGACGAAGCCGCCCGCACCGCTTTCCGCAGCCGCTGGCGCGAGACCTTCGAGGGCGATCCGAGCCGCGCGGCGATCTACAAGGACATCGGCAACAGCGTACCGTCGGCGGGGATCGAATACTATCTGCCGCTGTTCTTCGAAGACACGGCCACGCTGTTCCACTACCTGCCCGAAGGCGCGCAACTGGCGTTCGTCGGCGATCTCGACGCGGCGATCCGGCGCTTTACCAACGACACGAAGCAGCGCTACAACTTCCTCTCGCACGACCGCGACCGGCCGATTCTGGAGCCGCAGCGTCTGTTCCTCTCGGACGAGGATTTCTTCACGCTCGCCAAGCCCTTCGCGCGGCTCTCGCTGCCTGCGAACGCCGGCGGCGGCTGGTCGACGCCGTTGCCGAATCTCGCGATCGACCGTCATGCGGAAGATCCCGTCGCGGCCCTGCGCACGTATCTCGACACCACGCCGAACCGCGTGCTGTTCGCCGCCGAATCCGCGGGCCGGCGCGAAACGCTGTTGCAGTTGCTCGCCGACAATCATCTGCGGCCGGTATCGAGCGACAGCTTCCAGGACTGGCTTACGAGCGACGAGCGCTTTTCATTGGGCGTCGCGCCGCTCGCCAACGGTTTTGCCGTGCCGGTCGACGGCATCGCGATCATCACCGAGACCGAGCTGTACGGTCCGCTCGCGCGTCGCGCGGGACGCCGCCGTCAGGAACAGGCGAGCAACGTCGATTCGATGGTGCGCGACCTCTCCGAGCTGAAAGTAGGCGATCCGGTCGTGCATTCGCAGCACGGCATCGGCCGCTATATGGGACTCGTCACCATGGATCTCGGCGAAGGCGAGACCGAGTTCCTGCACCTCGAATACGCGGGCGACAGCAAGTTGTACGTGCCCGTCGCGCAACTGCACGTGATCTCGCGCTACAGCGGCGCCGATCCGGAAAGCGCGCCGCTGCACTCGCTCGGCTCCGGCCAGTGGGAAAAAGCCAAGCGCAAGGCCGCGCAGCAGATCCGCGATACCGCGGCCGAACTGCTCAATCTCTACGCGCGCCGCGCGGCACGCGAAGGCCATGCGTTCCCGCTCGAACCCAAGGACTACGTGAAGTTCGCGGAGAGCTTCGGCTTCGAGGAAACGCCGGACCAGGCCGCGGCGATCGCCGCCGTGATCGGCGACATGACGAGCGGCAAGCCGATGGATCGCCTCGTGTGCGGCGACGTCGGCTTCGGCAAAACGGAAGTTGCACTGCGTGCGGCGTTCATCGCGGTGATGGGCGGCAAGCAGGTCGCCCTGCTCTCGCCGACCACGCTGCTCGCCGAACAGCACACGCAAACCTTCAGCGACCGCTTCTCCGACTGGCCTGTGCGGATCGCCGAACTCTCGCGCTTCAAATCCACCAAGGAAGTGAGCGCGGCGATCCAGCAGATCAACGAAGGCACGGTTGATATCGTGATCGGCACGCACAAGCTGCTCTCGTCCGACGTGCAGTTCAAGCGGCTGGGGCTCGTGATCATCGACGAGGAGCATCGCTTCGGCGTGCGTCAGAAGGAGGCGCTGAAGGCCTTGCGCGCCGAAGTGGATGTGCTCACGCTGACCGCCACGCCGATCCCACGTACGCTCGGCATGGCGCTCGAAGGCCTGCGCGATTTCTCCGTGATCGCCACCGCGCCGCAAAAGCGCCTCGCGATCAAGACCTTCGTGCGCCGCGAGGAAGACAGCGTGATTCGCGAAGCCATGCTGCGCGAGTTGAAGCGTGGCGGCCAGGTCTACTTCCTGCACAACGAAGTCGAGACGATCGAGAATCGCCGGCAGATGCTCGAAGCGCTGGTGCCCGAAGCGCGCATCGCGGTCGCGCATGGACAGATGCATGAACGTGAACTAGAACGCGTAATGCGCGACTTCGTCGCACAACGCGCCAATGTGTTGCTGTGCACGACGATTATCGAAACCGGCATCGACGTGCCGAGCGCCAACACGATCCTGATTCATCGCGCGGACAAGTTCGGTCTCGCGCAATTGCATCAGTTGCGCGGCCGTGTGGGCCGTTCGCATCACCAGGCGTATTCGTATCTGCTGGTGCACGATCCGCAAGGACTGACCAAACAGGCGCAACGCCGCCTCGAAGCAATCCAGCAGATGGAAGAACTCGGTTCGGGCTTCTATCTGGCGATGCACGACCTCGAAATTCGCGGCACGGGCGAAGTGCTCGGCGACAAACAATCCGGTGAGATTCACGAGATCGGCTTCCAGCTCTACACCGACATGCTGAACGACGCGGTGAAGGCGCTCAAGGAAGGCAAGGAGCCGGACCTCACCGCGCCGCTCGCCGCGACCACCGAGATCAATCTGCACGCGCCGGCGATTCTCCCCGCCGACTATTGCGGCGACGTGCAGGAGCGTCTGTCGCTCTACAAGCGGCTGGCTAATTGCGAACACAACGATTCGATCGACGGCATTCAGGAAGAACTGATCGACCGCTTCGGCAAGTTGCCGCCGCAAGCGCATGCGCTAGTGGAGACGCATCGTCTGCGGCTGGCGGCGAAGCCGCTAGGCATTTCGAAGATCGATGCCGGCGAAGCGGTGATCGGCTTGCAGTTCATCCCCAACCCGCCGATCGACGCGATGCGGATCATCGAGATGGTGCAGAAACACAAGCACATCAAGCTCGCGGGCCAGGACAAGCTGCGTATCGAAACGCGCAGCCCCGATCTCGCGGTGCGTGTCGCGACGGTCAAGGAAACCTTGCGCGCGCTCGGCACGCCGAGTCGCGGCACGGCGACGAGCGCGGTGGCGCGCTGAGTTCGTGCGCTACGCCGCCGCGCTGGCGCAGCGTCGAAAACCGGGGTACGTGTAGCGTTTTTCCCATTCATGCTGCGGTGCGCAAACACGCACCGCAGCATACGGGCGTCTTTTTTTTGGGTATGATCGAAAGACTCAAATGCCGGAGTCTTGTCATGTCCCATGTCGCTGAAACAGCGCAGTCCACGCCGCAGTCCACCTCGTCTTCTCCCGTTTCGCTCCCGTGGGTCACCCGTCTCGTGTCGATGGACACGGTCAGCCGCAATCCGAATCTCGGCCTGATCGAAACCGTGCGCGACGAATTGCGCGCGGTCGGCGTCGAGGCCACGCTCACGCACGACGAAAGCGGCAAATGGGCCAACCTGTTCGCGACGATTCCCGCGCACAACGGCGAAACGAACGGCGGCGTGGTGCTCTCGGGCCACACCGACGTGGTGCCCGTAGACGGCCAGCAATGGGACAGCGATCCGTTCAAGCCGGAGATTCGCGGCGACAAGCTGTACGGCCGCGGCACCTGTGACATGAAAGGCTTCATCGGCGCGGCGCTGACGCTCGTGCCGGAGATGCAACGCACCAAACTCGCCAAACCGATCCACTTTGCGCTGTCGTTCGACGAAGAAGTGGGCTGCGCCGGCGCGCCGCTCCTGATCGCCGACCTGATGAAGCGCGGCGTGAAACCGGATGGCTGCATCGTCGGCGAACCGACCAGCATGCGGCCTATCGTGGCGCACAAGGGCATCAATGCCTACCAGTGCTGCGTGCGCGGTCAGGCAGCGCATTCGTCGCTTACGCCGAAGGGTTTGAACGCGATCGAATACGCCGCGCGCCTGATCTGCTACATCCGCGACATGGCCGACCAGTTCCGCGAGCAAGGCCCGTTCGACGAACTGTACGACGTGCCCTTCACCACCGCGCAAACCAGCACGATCGTCGGCGGCAACGCGATCAACACCGTGCCGGCCGAATGCAAATTCCAGTTCGAATTCCGCAACCTGCCCACGCTCGACCCCGACCCGATCTTCGCGCGCATCGATCAATACGCTCGCGAAACGCTGCTGCCGAAAATGTTGCGCGAGCATCCATCGGCGGCGATCGAGATCACGAAGATCGCCGCGGCGCCCGGACTCGATTCGTCTGAACAAGCGGCCATCACGCAACTGGTGCGCGCGTTGACCGCCGACCAGGACAAGCGCAAGGTTGCCTATGGCACGGAAGCCGGCCTGTTCTCGCTGGCGGGCATTCCGAGCATCGTCTGCGGCCCCGGCGACATTCAGCAGGCGCACAAGCCCAACGAATTCGTCGCGCTGGATCAACTGGTGGCGTGCGAGCGCTTCCTGCAGAAATTCATTCGCAGCATGTCGGTCGACGCGCACGCGCACTGAAACTGTCACATGTAGAAAGAATCTTACCCACACCAACCCAGGCACGCCGACGCCATGTCCACCGCCACGCCGCAACACACCGACCATACGATCGACGGCGAGCCGATCCCCACGCTCGACGACATCGCCGCACAGCACTTTGCGTTGACGCCGTGGGTGGCGCGAACGCCGGTGTTCGACCGGGTGGACTTTCCATCGCTGGAAGGCACGGTGGTGAACTTCAAGTTCGAGCTATTGCAGGAGGGTGGCAGCTTCAAGGCGCGCGGCGCGTTCACCAACCTGCTCGCACTCGACGAAGCGCAGCGCAGCGCGGGCGTCACGTGCGTGTCGGGCGGCAATCATGCGGTGGCGGTCGCGTATGCGGCCATGCGCCTTGGCATCAGCGCCAAGGTCGTGCTGTTTCACGCGGCCAATCCGGCGCGGGTGGCGCTGTGCCGGCAATATCGCGCCGAGATCGTGTTCGCGCAAGACATTGCCGAAGCATTCGAACTGGTGCGCCGGATCGAGGCCGAAGAAGGCCGCTATTTCGTGCATCCGTTCAACGGCTATCGCACGGTGCTGGGTTCGGCCACGCTCGGCTACGAGTGGGCCACGCAAACACCGGATATCGAAGCGGTGATCTTGCCGATCGGCGGCGGCGGCCTCGCGGCGGGTGTCGCGACCGCCATGCGGCTCGCGAATCCGAACGTGCACGTGTATGGCGTGGAACCCGAAGGCGCGGACGTGATGGGCAAGAGTTTCGCCGCCAATCACACGGTCAAGATGCGCCAGATGCACGGCATTGCCGACTCGCTCATGTCGCCGCATACCGAGCAATACAGCTACGAATTGTGCCGCCGTCATATCGATCAGCTCGTCACCGTGTCCGACGACCAGTTGCGCGCGGCCATGCTGACCTTGTTCGGACAACTGAAGCTCGCTGTCGAACCGGCCTGCGCCGCGGCTACCGCGGGTTTGCTCGGCCCGCTGCGTGAACAGTTGCAAGGCAAGCGCGTCGGCGTTCTGCTGTGCGGCACCAATACCGACCCGGTCACATTTGCCGCGCATATCGAACGCGCGCGGCATAGCGAGTCACAGTTTCCTCAATAACGAAACAAAGCTCGCGTTCCTGGCCAAAAGACTAGCCTATCCTTCTTAGGTTGGTATCATTCGAACATCGACTTCTGGGAGGAACCTCTATGAGCATGGTCAAGGAATTCAAGGAATTTGCCCTCAAGGGCAACGTGATGGATCTGGCGGTCGGTGTGATTATCGGCGGCGCGTTCTCCACCATCGTCAATTCAATTGTTAAAGACCTGATCATGCCGGTTGTCGGGCTCGCCACCGGCGGCCTCGATTTCTCCAACAAGTTCGTTCGCCTCGGTCCCATTCCGCCTACTTTCAAGGGCAGCCCCGAGTCGTATAAAGACTTGCAAACGGCGGGCGTTGCCGTGTTCGGCTACGGCTCGTTCATTACCGTGCTGATCAACTTCCTGATTCTCGCGTTCATCATTTTCCTGATGGTCAAGTTCATCAACAATCTGCGCAAACCGGCCGAGGCAGCGCCGGCAGAACCGCCGCCGACGCCGGAAGACGTGCTGCTGCTGCGTGAAATCCGCGATTCGTTGAAGAACTCACCGCGTTAACTATTCCGGCGTATCGGCCGGAGTCATTCGTCAATAAAAAGGCCTGTTGCGATTAAAGTCGCAACAGGCCTTTTGCTTACTTTCATGGCCCCGATGCGGGCGGCCTAAACACTCACGCGTCCCGCTGCTCCTTCAGAGTCACCGCGCCTTCGATCATCGCCTCGAGCTGGCTGAAGTTGACCGGCTTGGTCAGATGCGAGGTAAAACCGGCGCTCAGGCAACGACGCACGTCTTCGTCGGTGCCGAAGCCCGTCAGCGCGACCGCAGGCGCGTCCGAGTGCTCGCGGAACGCCTTGATGAAGTCGAGACCGGTGCCATCGGGCAATCCTACGTCGCTGACGATCAGATCGAAGGTCTGCGATTGGGTCGCGGCCAATGCATCGTCGACCCGGCCCACCGTCGTGACTTCATGGCCGAGGCTGCGAATCAGTTGCTCCATGACTTCGGCGGTGTCCACATGATCTTCGATCAGCAGGATGTTCAGCAGACCGCCCGAATGCACTTCGTCGGGCACCACGACCGGTGAAGTCACCTCCGGCGCCGCAGCCGTCGGCAAGGTGATCGCGAAGGTCGCGCCGCAGTGCGCACCCGGACTCTGCGCGGTCACCGTGCCGCCATGCACGTCGGTCAACGCCTTCGTGATCGCGAGTCCGAGGCCGAGGCCGCCGAACTGCCGCGTCATGTTCTGGTTGCCCTGCTCGAACGCGTTGAAGAGTTTGCCGATCTGGTCCGGCTCGATGCCGATCCCCGTATCTTCGACCGATATCTGCACGTGCATGCGTTCGTCGCGCGTGCGCACATAAATATGGCCGCCATCTGGCGTGAACTTGGCGGCGTTGCGAATCAGGTTCCACAGCATTTGCTGCAGCCGCGCGCGATCGGCCAGCACGTAATGATGCTGCGCGTCCTTATGGACGTGCACGTCCTGCTGCTTGACCTGAATCTCGCTGCGAAACAGTTCGAGCACGCTGTCGATCACGTCGTGCACGTCGACGGTTTCCAGCGACAGCCGCAGCTTGCCGTTCGCCACGCGCGTGAGATCGAGCAGGTCGTCGATCAGCCGCGCTTCGAGTTCGACGTTACGGCGGATCATGCGCACGCTTGCCCGCGCCTGATCGGGCAGACCCGGAATCATTTCCAGCACGCTGGCGCCGGCCAGCACCGGCGTGAGCGGCGTGCGCAATTCGTGCGACAGCATGGCCAGAAAGCGGTCTTTGGCGCGATTGGCTTCTTCGGCGGTCTGGCGGGCGGCCTGCTCCGACGCCAGCAGCCGTTCACGTTCCTCGATCGCCTCGCGCTGCGAATGAATGTCCGTGCAACTGCCGAACCATTTGCTGACGTTGCCTTCGGCGTCGCGCATCGCCACCACGCGCAAGTCGAACCAGCGGTATTCGCTGTCGTGACGGCGAATCCGCAACTCCTGCCGGTAGTCGCCGGCGTCGCCCGACACCGTTTTTAGCCAGCTTCGTCGAATCTTTTCGCGGTCGTCCGGATGCACGGCGTCGAGCCAGGCGAGGCCGTACGAACAGCTTTCAGCGAGGCCCGTGTAGTCGTACCACTGCTTGGACAGAAAATCGCAGTCGCCTGTGGCGTTGCAGGTCATGACGAGGTGCGGCAGCGCCTCGGACAAGGTGCGGTAATGCTGCTCGCGATCGCGCAGCAGCAAGGCTTCGTCAGACGCACGCTGCAGGCGCACTTGCGAGAGCACCCGTTCGACGGCTTCGGGCAGGTAATCGAGGTAATCGCCGGATTTTGGCACGACATCGGACACGCCCGCGCGCAGCGCTTCGATAACACGCGATTCGTCGGTAAAGCCCGTCACGAGGATGGCGGGAATCCGCACGCCTTCCGCGCGCAGACGGCGAAAGAAGTCCAGGCCGGTCTCGGGCCCGCTCAGTTGGTAGTCGAGCACCAGCAGGTCGGGACCGCCGCCCGCGAGCCGTTCACGAGCCGCTTCGACGCTGGCGCAGATCGCGACCCGGCAGCCGGCGCGCTCGAGCGACTTGCGCGCGAGCCGCAGGATGCCTTCGTCGTCATCGACGACCAGCACGTAGGCGGCGGGCTGCGTGGACACTTCGTCGGTCATGCGGAGTCTTCTCTGGCTAGGGTCAACAAGTGGTCTATCTTGTCACGAGCGGCTTTCGGCCGGCTTCATGCGAACCTTCCATCACGGCGCCGCAAGACGATGCCCCGAAGGCAGCTTGACCACCTGGAGGAAAAAACCGAGGCGGCGCACCGCTTCGATAAACGCATCGTACTCGACCGGCTTGGTGATGTAGACGTTGCAGCCGAGTTCGTAGCAACGCGCGATTTCGCGCGGGTCGTCGGTCGTGGTCAGGACGATCACCGGCACGGCGGCCGTCTGCGGCGATTCTTTCAGGCGCCGCAAAACTTCGAAGCCGTCGACTCGCGGCATTTTCAGATCGAGCAGCACGACGAAATTCATCAAATCTTCACGCGCGGGCACGGCGCTCTGAGCGGGGTCGGCCGCGCAACTCGCGGCGGCGTCCGCTGGCGACGGCGCCGGGCCGAAGAAATAATCGAGTGCCTGCTGGCCGTCGCGAAAACGCACGAAACCGTTCGAAATGCCGGCACGGCGCAGATTGCGCTCGACGAGCGTGGCGTGGCCGTCGTCATCTTCGATCAGTACGATGCTGACCGTTTCCCCGTGATTCATATGCTCTCCGTGCTCAACGATTGGTTGATGCCTGCCGCTTGTGATTATCCGCGCCGCCGCCCTCTTTGCCTGCCGAAGTTCACAGACGCGCGGGCTGTTCCGGCAACACCACGAAAAACGTCGACCCCGCGCCCTCCGCCGATTCGACCCACACGCGGCCCCCATGCCGCTCCACCGTGCGACGCACCACCGCGAGACCGATGCCGTCGCCGTTCGCAACGTCGCCGTGCAGGCGCTGAAACGCCCGGAACACTTTCGACATATACGCGGCCGGAATGCCGAGGCCGTTGTCGCGCACATAATACGTGCGCATGCGGACCGCGCGCGGCTCACCCGCCTGGGCCGGCTCGACCGGCTCGGGTTCCAGTGCGCCGATTTCAATACGCCCGTTACGCGCCGGGTCGAGATAATTCAGCGCGTTGCCGATCAGATTGCTGAAAATCTGCTCGATCGCGCCGGGGTCGCCCCATGCGGGCGGCAAGTCGCGCACGGTCACCACGGCCGCATGCTGGCCGATCTTGCCCTGCAGCGCGTCGACCACCCGGCCCACCACACGCCCGACGCTCACGCGCTGCCACTGGTATTCGAGCCGGCCGGCGCGTGAAATGCGCAGCAGCGCGTCGATGATCGCGGCGGCCCGCGTCACTGCCGTGCGCAAATATTGCAACGACTCGCGCACCTCGCCGTTAAGAATATGCGCCATGCGCCGGTGCTCGGCGTCCGGCAATTTTGCCGCCTCGACGACGCTGTCCAGTTCGTCGCACGAGACCTGCAATTCCTTCGAGAAACCTTGCAGATTCACCAACGGCGAGCGCAGATCGTGCGACACGCTGTAGATGAACATTTCATTGTCTTGCGTCTCCTGACGCAGTTCCTCGTTGACGCCCGCCAGTTCCCGCGCGCGCGCTTCGAGCCGTGTTTTCAGCATGGCCTGCTCGGCTTCCGCCTCACGCAGGCGCGCGCCGGTCTGATGCAGCACGGCGTCGAGCGCGGCAATTTCGTCCTTACCCGACAGCGCCGGCGCCAGCGTGCGCCCGCTGCCCAAACGCTCGGCGTTTTCCGTCAACACTTCCAGCCGCCGGCCGATGCTGCGCGCGAAGACCACTGCGGTGACGGCCCAGATGAGCATCGAGCCCAGCACGGCGCCGATCAGCGCGTACTGCTGACGGTCGCGGCGCCGCGCGAGCGCGGCCGAGCGCTCGGCATCGAGCCGCGACGCCTCGTCGCCGAACGCCGCGAGCTCATCCCGAAACACGGCGATCTGCTGCGGCAACGCGCCGGTCTCCAGCGCCGCGAACGAAGTCGAACGACGCCCTTCGTGCAGCGCCTGCGAGATCGCGACAGTCTGCGTGCGATACGCGTCGATCGCCCGCTGCATCTTGTGCACGCGCTCGACCTGAGGCGGCGTGCCGGCGACCAGCGCCTCGAGATTCGACAGCCGGTCGCCCAGATCGACCCACACCGTATGGCGGTCGATCAGCGACGCATCGCCGATCACCATACCCGTGCGAACCCGCGCGGCCTGGCGCAGCAGCGGATCGATGATGGCCGACGACTGATAGAGAATCTGCTTGCTGTTGGTGACCTGCTGGGCGGCCTGCGCTGTCTGCTCCTGGGTATCGAAGACGACGCCAAGAAGCGCCAGTTCGACCGCGCTCGGCACTGCAATCAGCAGCAGACCCTTGGTGAATAGTTTCATGTTCGCCCGAAGGGTCGCAAAGGGTCGCTCAAGCCGCGGCGGCTCATGACCAGCGATGCAACGCCGCGCCGGAGGGACTTTGCGGTGGGACATCGGCGAGCTCGGCGCAGTGCAGCCGGACGGGCCATTATCGACGTGAATTCGAGATATTTCAACGTATCGGCAAGATGCGCCTGCCCACACAAAAACGACATTTTTATTGGTATGAGATGATTTTTCGACGCCTCGTGCGTCTATGATGGAAACAGATGGGATGGGAAGCGAAAGCGCGCGGCGAGGCGGTTCGGCATGATTCGTGCGGGAGGCGGTGGGGCGGCGTCGTTGTCGAATCACCGTGAATCCGACCTTGTCGTATGCTATAAAAGATCGACGTGCGGCGCGCGAAGCCGGGAGTGGTCGCATGAGGACGCTGCGTTTCTTGCAATTCTTTTTCAGGCGAATTTTTATGTCCTTCCCGAAAAAGCGTAGACGCGCGAAGGTGGACGGCGATGAGTCGTTCCTCGCGGTACTACGGCATTTCAAGCCGTTCGGTCAGCTCGACACCAAGATTGCGCGTGCTCGTGCGCAAGACGAGCCGGTCCTTTATGCCCATGTGCTGCCGGGGCTCGATGTCCTCCTGTGCAGTGTGCGTGGTGCACAACCGCCCTATCCGGCACCCGCGGAATTGCGGCGTCGCTGTATCGAATCCATTACGAATGCGCTGGAGCAGCCGCTCGACGGTCTCGAGAACGGCGGCTACTGGTATGAGGCGGACGGCTTCGGCTTTCTCGTGTTCGCCAGCCGCGCCCGCGGCAAGATCCTGACGGAATTCGGCGCGACTCGCGTTGGCGGCACACGTCGCGGGGTGCGTCGGCAGGATGCTGCCGGAGACGCCGCGCCACGCTCGCTCAGGTAAATCTTTTAGCTTTACAGTAGACCTTCATCTTCGCAACTCCGTCTGTTCGCACAGTTCGTCGGGCGGCGTTGCGTCATCACCTTTCCTTGCCTTGCTTGATTCGACTTGTCATCTCAGGTGATCTGTCGACGCGCGCGTGCAGCACTCGCCTTGTCCTTTTTCATCATGACGTCATCGAAGTGGCCGCGCCCGGGCGGCACACTGATCAGCCACAAAAGGATCAAGGAGAGGCCACCGCCAAAACTCCAGCTCAGCCAATCCAAAGGCAGGATGAAAGGCATCAGCTTCCCTTGTAAGTAGCCGCGCTGGCGGGCGACATCACCGCCGGCTTCTTCTTATCCGTCGTAGCCGGCGACGAAGCTCCGCCCGAAGACTTGTTGACTGGCGCGCCATCCAGAGAAATCGCCGCCTTGGGCTGCTGCTTCACGCCCGGCGGCGGCGCCGTCGGCGCCTGACGGATCTGCTCCAGCATCTGCGTGCAGGGCAACGGCTTGTTGTTGCTCGGCGCGAGCAACGGAATCAGCGCCGCGAACGGATTGATCAAGCCGAGGCCGACCGCCGCGCCACCGCGCAGCGCCAGCGCGGCCGCATTCACGCCCACGTGCGGATCCTTGAAGGTGCCTTTCACGTACAGCGGCGAGCGCAGCGAGAAGACACGGAAGCCCTTGGTATGCGGATGCACGCCGAGGTCCATCGACTCGTCACGCAGATTCACGTTGCCGTCGATATTGATCACGGCGTCGTCCGTATCGAGCGCGAAGATGCGCGATTCGAGCACGCCGTTGGTTGCGACAAAATCAGCGGCCGCGCAGTTGATCTTCACGTCGCGATTGGCGAACAGCTTTTCGTAGACGACGTTCGCCACGTTCAGCCCCGCCGCTTCCATCAGCAGGCGGCTTACCGTGCCGTCCGTCACCAATGCCTTTACCTCGCCGTTCGAGGTGGCCGCAAGCGCCGCCGGCGAATTGCCTGTCGCGGTCAGGGCGGCGTCGCCGTTGATTTCACCGAGTGCGTTCTGCATCGTCTTGAAGTTCGGGAACAACTGCTTGAGCTTCAGATGCCGCGCCGATGTCGCGAAGCGGCCCTTGAGCGGCGTCGCGCTGCCGTCCAGATGAATGTCTGAAGCGAGCGTGCCGCCGGCCACGCCGAACTTCAACGGTTCCAGCGAGAGCACGCCGTCGGTCATCACGACGTGCGTGTACAGATCCGTGATCGGCAAATTCACGTCCTTGACGATGCGCCGGCCGGTGAACTTCACGTCGGCGTCGATCGCCTTCCAGCGGTCGGTGCGGAATTCCTCGACCGGCAGCGCCTTGTTGGACGGCTGCGCCGTTGCATCGCCGCGCTTGGCCTTGCTGGCGTTCGAATCCGCGCCGATCACGGGCGCCAGATCGGAGAACTGCAGCAGATGCGAGACGAGTTCGCCCTGCAACAGCGGCCGCGGTTCACGTGCCGTATAGGTCAGCGAGCCGTTGATATCGCTGCCGCCGACCCGGCCTGTAAAATTTTCATACTTGAAGACGTTGCCGGTGGACTTGAACTGGCCGACCAATCGCCCCTCGGTCGCATACGGCGGCGTGTCGGGCAAGGTCACACCGGTCAGTGAATACAGGCGCGCCATGCTGTTGCCTTGCAGCCAGAGGCGCAGATCGACCGCGGCAAGATGCGCCGGATCGGTGATCGTGCCCACCAGGCCGACATGCAGATCGCCGGCCTTGACATCGGCCTGCACCGGGAACGGCCGGTTGGCATCCTGCAAAGCGAGCACGCCGCCCACCTTGCCGCTGCCCGACACCGGCGTCTTGTTGTAAGTCCCTTTGACGGTCCAGCCGATCGCGTACGGCGGAATCTCCTGCTTCGCGCCGGCTTGCGCCTCGCTCGCGCCCGAAGCGCCCGAAGCATTTGAAGCCGACGCCACGACTGCGCCGCTCGCGCCTGCCGCGACGGCTTCGCTCGCACCCTTCGAGCCGCCCGCGACCAGGCCGCCCGAGGCGCCCGTGGCCGCCGTCGTCCCCGACGCGCTGATCTCCGTCGACGACGCGCCCGAAGCCGCCGCCGCGGACGCCGCCGCGGCCTCCGACGCCGCCTGCGCATTTGCCTGCTGCGTGAGCTTGTTTGCGCCCGACTTGCCGATGGTTTGCGCCGACGAACTGCGCGACGCCGCTTCCTGCTGTTTCATCGCCTCGCCGATCGGAATCGGCTGACCGAGCGTGTCGATGGCCATCTGCAAATCGACCTTCTTCTGCTGATCGGACAGTGCAATGTTGCCCTTGGCAAAGGCGATATCGTGCAGATCGAGCTTCCATTCCGAAGGCCCGCTCGACGACGCCAGTTTGAACGTCCAGTTGTTGCGCCCGTCGAGCACGCGTTCGAGATCGACCGAAGGATTCACGAGGTTGATTGTGGGAATCACGATATCGTGCGCGAGCAGCGGCAGCACCTTGACCTGAAAGTCGATTTCGTCGAGCGTGGCGAAGTGCGGCTGCTTCGTCCAGTCCGGATTGCCCACGGTGATATTGGCCGCCGAGAAACGCGGCCACGGCACCCAGCCGCGCCAGCCGGTCTCGCCGACCGGATGCCGCCAGCCGACCTTCAGATCGCCGTTGATGGCGAACGGCCTGCCGATAGCTTGCGTGACCTTGTCATTGACATAGGGCCTTGCCCGGTTCCAGTCGAAGGTCAGAATGAAAATAGTCAGCGCGACAATCAGAATGACGATAATCGCCAGCAGCCATGCGATGATTTTTCCGATCCGCCGTCCAGTCGTGCTCGACACTGCCATTGAGAGGCTCCGCTAATTCTTCTACGTTGAGCACCGTGCAGCACGTTGCATGCCCGATCCTTGCACGGCCTGCGTTAGGCCGTTGCCGCTTTATCATGTTGCACGCATGTTGCACGCGCACGTCGCAACGCGCTTCGACCTTACGCATCCCCCATTACAAATTCACCCATGACCGATGTTCCATTAGTCCTCGCCGACGGCATCGTCCGGCGCGATGCCGCGCGCGGGCAGACGCTGCTGCAGCCGACCACCTTCGCCTTGCAGGCGGGCGACCGCGTCGCGATCACCGGGCCGTCCGGCTCGGGCAAGAGCGTGTTCCTGCGCGCGCTCGCGCTGCTCGATCCACTCGATGCGGGACGCATCATGTGGCATGGCGCGCCGGTGGAACGCGCCGCGATTCCACGCTACCGGCGCAACGTCGCGTATATCCGGCAGCGGCCCGCGCTGCTCGACGGCAGCGTCGAAGACAATCTGCGCTACCCGTTCGAGTTGCGCACCTATCGCGACGTGCATTTCGATCGCGCGCGTGCGGCGAGCCTCGCCGCTCAGGCCGGCCGCGGCGACGATTTTCTCGACAAGCGCGCAAGCGAACTGTCTGGCGGCGAGGCGCAGATCGCCGCGCTGATTCGTGTGCTGCAACTCGCGCCCGAAGTCCTGTTGCTCGATGAGCCCACCGCCTCGCTCGACCCGGAGTCGTCGCGTGCGATCGAAGGTCTGGTGCACGCCTGGTTCGACGCCGACCCCGGACGTCATGCGTCGATCTGGGTGTCCCACGATCCGGCGCAAGCCACGCGCATGAGCGCGCGGCATCTGACCATGCGCGCCGGCGTGCTCGACGAAACCGCACGGTCCGAGATCCCGTCCGCGCATCAGGATCACCAGGAGTTCGGCCAATGACACTGCAAAACCTGAGTCTGTGGGATGTCGCGATTGCCGCCTTGCTGATCGTCGTGAACGGTGTCGTGTCGGTGGCGCTGAAGCTCGATCTCGAGCGCAAGCTGGCGTGGGCCGCCGTGCGCACCATCGTGCAGTTGCTGGCGATCGGTTACGTGCTCGGCTGGGTGTTCCGTTACGACCGCTGGTACGTGGTGTTGCCGCTGATGATCGTGATGACGCTGATCGCCGGCTTCGCGGGCGCGCAGCGCGGCAACCACACCTATCGCGGACAACGCGCGGACAGCGTGCTGTCGATCTGGGTCAGTTCGTGGCTGGTGGCCGCGGTCGGGCTGTTCGTCGTGATCCGCATTCATCCGTGGTACGAGCCGCAATATGCGATTCCGATTCTCGGCATGATCCTCGGCAACACGCTGACCGGTGTGTCGCTCGGCATCGAACGGATGACCGAGGAATTGACCGCGCGGCGCGATCGCGTCGACATGGCACTCGCGCTCGGCGCGACGCGCTGGGAAGCGGCCCAGGCACCCGCGCGCCAGGCGGTGCGGGCGGGCATGATGCCGACGCTCAATCAGATGGCCGTGGTCGGCGTGGTGAGCCTGCCCGGCATGATGACCGGCCAGGTGCTGGCCGGGCAATCGCCGTTGCAGGCGGTGCGCTATCAGATCGTGATCATGTTCCTGATCGCCGCGTCGTCGGCGCTCGGGACCGTGGGCGCGGTGCTGCTCACGTACCGGCGGCTCTTTTCCGCCGAGCACCGGTTTCTGTCGGCGCGGCTCGTGGAGCGAACCGCGGCGCGGCGTTGAGCCGCGCCGCTGTAATCCCATCACACGCCGGGCTCAACGCTTCGCGCTGATCGCGACTTCCGTGCCGTCGCTGAGCGTGAGCGTTTTCGTGCTGCCGTTGACCGGCATCGTGAAGCGCACGATCTGACTGACGCTCACGTCGTTCGGACACTTGAGCGTTTTGCCGCCGCTCGTGACGGTTTTCACGCCCTTCGGCGTCTGCGCCTGGAAGCTCAATTGCACGGTCGCCGTGCCGTCGCCGGCGACCACCGGCGCGAAACGGATCTGCGTTTGCCGGATCATCGCGCCGTTGGTGTCGGTCGGCAGCGACGCATAGTTCGGGCACGCATCCGTCGCGGGAACCGGGCCGCCAGGCGGCACCGTCTTCCACGTGAAGTCATCCGATTCGCCGGAGCGGATCGTGCGGGTTTCCTGCGAGTTGCCGAACTGTTTCGACGTGACGCGCACCGTATAGCGGATCGGGCCGTCGAGGGCGGACTGGGACGTGACCGTGATCGGCGTGGCCGCGTGAGCCACCGGCACGAGCATGCCGGGCGCGAGCGCGCATGCGAGAGAAGCGACAACTGAAACGGCGGAGAGTCTGAAGCTCATACTGTCACCTCGTTGTTGTGCCGCTGCGCGCCCGCTTCAGCGCTACTGCCCGCGCACCGGCGGGCATCAATGATGCCGGGCCGCGAGACACGCAACTGTTTTAGCATGATGCCCCGCCAGTCTAACGCCAAGCGGCGCTGTGCGCGCTGCCCGCGAATCGGGTGTTAACCCGCTTGCGGCGACGCGTTTTCTGCGCGTGTCGCCGCTCTGGCGCATGAAAGCGCGCGCCGCACCGCACTGCTGCATATCGACGCACCGGGTAGCACAGTTTGATGTGCATCAAATGGACACGGCCGGCGCGCATTGCTGCGACGCCGGCCGTGTTCCGTTGCAACCCGCTTCAGGTGAAACGCTATTTACGCCTCGAAACCTGTCAGCACCAGTTTGCCGATCGCGCGCCCTTCTTCGAGAAGCTGATGCGCGCGACGCAGATTAGCGGCGTTGATCGCCCCGAGGTTCTGGCCGACGGTCGTGCACAGCGTGCCCGCATCGACGAGACGCGCGACTTCCGTCAACAGCTTGTGCTGCTCGATCATGTCCGGCGTGCCGAACATCGAACGCGTGAACATGAACTCCCAATGAAACGCGGCGCTCTTCGCCTTCAGCAGTTCAACCGGCACAGGCTGGCTGTTTTCCACGATCGTGCAGATGCCGCCCTGCGGCTTGACGACTTCGGCGGCGACCGGGAAGTTCTTGTCGGTGTCGTTGAACATCAGCACGTAATCGACCTGGTCGATGCCGAGCTTTTTCAATTGCGCGGGCACGTCGCCGAAGTGATCGACGATGTGATCCGCGCCCAGTTCCGTGGCCCATTTCGCCGATTCGGGCCGCGACGCGGTTGCGATCACCTTCAGCTTCGCGAGCTGCTTCGCCAGTTGGATGCCGATTGAGCCGACCCCGCCCGCGCCGCCGAAAATCAGCACGCTGCGGCCTTCGTCGGCGCCTTGCGGCGACACGCCGAGACGGTCGAACAATGCTTCCCAGGCTGTGATCGCGGTCAGCGGCAGCGCGGCCGCGTGGGTGAAATCGAGCGACGCCGGCTTGCGCCCGACAATCCGCTCATCGACCAGATGGAACTCGCTGTTGGCGCCCGGCCGTGTGATGCTGCCCGCATAGAACACCGGATCGCCGACCTTGAACAGCGTGACGTCCGGCCCGACCGCGGCGACAGTGCCGGCGGCATCCCAGCCGAGGATGCGCGGCGTCTCCTCGAGCTTGTCTTTCGGCGCACGCACTTTGGTGTCGACCGGATTGACGGAGATCGCCTCGACCTTGACCAGCAGATCGCGACCGGTGGCTTCCGGTTTCGGGATCTCGACATCGACGAGGGCTTCCGCTTGATCGATCGGCAAATAGCGATAGAGACCGACGGCTTTCATACATGCTCCTGTTGGTTCAAATCAGATTGAAAAGTTCGCGATTTTTGCGGCCGGCCTGCGGCGCCGGTTGCGTATCGGCGATTTCATGGGTGTGATCCTAGGGCGGTTCTTATTCTTTTAAAACCGTCATAATGACTGAAACATCTTTTGGAATTTCAGAAGAATGAACCTGCCTGCTATTTCGCCCGAGCGTACGCCGCCCGGCGAACGGGAGCGGCTCGATCTGCTCGACGTCGCGCTGTTCGTGCGCGCCGCGCTGCTCGCCAACGTGTCGGCGGCCGGCCGCGAATTCGGTTTGTCCGCGGCGGTGGCCAGTTCCCGCATCGCCCAACTGGAAAAGCTGCTCGGCGCGCGCCTGCTGCACCGGACCACCCGCCGCATCAGCCTCACGCAGGACGGTGAAGTCTTCATGACGCGCGCCGAAGCCCTGCTCGATGCGGCCGCCGCCGCGCGCGCGTCGGTGGGCCGGGCGCAGGCCGAGCCGCAGGGCCGCTTGCGAGTCTCGATGCCGTCTTCGTTCGGACGGCAGCACGTGTCGCCGGTAATCAGCGAATTTCTGCGCCGCTATCCCGGCGTGAGCGTCGATTTGCGGCTCACCGATCAGCTGGTCGATCTCGTCGATGCGGGTATCGATGTCGCGATCCGCGTCGGTGTGCTGAGGGATTCGTCGCTGGTGGCGCGGCGCCTCGCGGTGAATCGGCGGGTGCTGTGCGCGGCGCCCGCTTACCTTGCCGCGCGCGGTACGCCGCATCATCCTTCGGACCTCGCGGAACACGAGTGCATGATCCTGTCGGACCAGCGCGACTGGGCCTTCGTGACGCCTGCCGGACCACTCTCGGTGCGGGTGAGCGGGCGCCTCGTCACGGACAATGGCGAAGTGATTCGCGATGCCCTGCTGGCCGGTTTCGGCATCGCGCTCAAATCGACGTGGGACGTCACGCCTTATTTGCGCAGCGGCGAACTGGTGAGCGTGCTGGACAGCTATCCGCTCGCCGAGAGCGTGGCGATCTGGGCCGTGTATCCGAGCCGTTCGTTCGTGCCGCCGAAAACGCTCGCCTTCATCGAATTCCTGGCGGCGCATTTCGGCGATCCGCCTTACTGGGACAGAGAGCCGGCTTGAGACCGATCGATGCGCCGCCTACGGCGCTCGAATCGACCAGTCCTCAGTGCTTGTTGCCGCGTGCGCCGCCGGCTCCTTTGTCATCGGAGTTGACGTCAGTGTGTGCATCGTTCTGCGTGTTCTGCTGATACTCGTCGCCGCCGCGGCGGTCGGTATCTTTCAGCCCGCGTTCGAGGTCGCGATGCGCCTGCTTGCCGACATGGCGCGGACCATCCTCGTGTTGCGATTCCGGATTCTGATCGGCTTCGTGCGGCAGAGGCGCAGCTGCCTCCTGCATCGATTTGGGCTGCTTTCCGGCATGCGGGTCCGCCTGCTTGTCGCCGTCGGAGGATTGCGGTGAGGTCTTCATGGTGTAGCTCCTTGTGGCTCTGAATCGGGTCCGTCCAGGCTTATTGCGCGTCATCCAGACGTTTTTTCATGGCCGCGGTGATGCGCTGACGCGTCTTCGCATAGTCCGCCCACGGGTCGCTTTTGAGTTCGGCGAGACGCTCGTGCAGATTCTCGATGGTCCATTGATCGCCGCCCGTGGTACCGGCGACTTCGTCCCACGCAAGCGGAACCGATACGCCGAGGCCAGGACGCGCCCGCGCCGAGAACGCGGCGACCGTGCTGGAGCCGCGGTTGTTGCGCAGATAGTCGACGAAGATTTTCTGCTTGCGGTTCTGCGCGCCCATCTTCGCGCTGAAGTACTTGGGCAGGGTTGCCGCCATGTGCTGCGCGACGGCTTGCGAGAAGTCCTTTACTTCGTCCCAGCCGGCCTGTTTCGCGAGCGGCACGACCACATGCAGGCCCTTGCCGCCGCTCGTCTTGCAGAACGATTTGAGGCCGAGTTCCTCCAGCAGCGAACGCGTCAGTTGCGCGGCTTCGATCATGCGTTCCCAACCTAACGCAGCATCGGGGTCGAGGTCGAAGACAACGCGGTCCGGTTTTTCGATATTCGATGCGACGGCATTCCACGTGTGAAATTCGACGGTGCCCATTTGCGCGGCGCCGACCAGCGCTTTGATGGTATCGACGGTGATCAGCGGCGGATGGCCGGGATCGAGGCCCGGATGCTGCGTGACATTCGGAATCGACAGCTTCTGGCTGTGCTTCTGAAAAAACAGCTCGCCGCCGATGTCCTCGGGCGCGCGCACCAGCGAAACCGGCCGGTCTTTCAGATGCGGCAGCATCCATTCGGCCACCGACTCGTAGTACTGCACGAGATCGATCTTGCGCGCGCCGCTGCTTTTGTCGATGACGCGATCGGGATGCGAGATGCGCACGCCGGCAACTTCGGCGGGTGGCGCGGCGGTGGTTGATTTTGCGGGTGTGGGTTTGGTGGTTTTGGGTTTGGTGGGTGTGGTTTTTACGGCGGCGGTTTTCGTTGCAGCGGTTTTCGCTGCGCCGACTTTAGCTCCGTCGCCCGGCTCCGCGCCGGCTTTCCCTACGCCGCCATCTGTCGCGTCCGCCGACTTCGCCTTGCCCTTCGATTTTGCCGCGCCAGTTCTCTCTGCGCCGGCTGCGGCCACTGTACTACCGGAAGTTTTCCGCGCCGCACGTTTCCTCGGCGCGTCGTCGGAGATGGAATCGGTTTGCTGTTGCACGTCGGCTCCCTGGCGAGGTGTTTCCTTGACGATCTGGCGCGCCGGCTTGTCATTGCGCAAACTCACGAACGACGCCTGACGCACGATGCCGTCACTCGTCCATTCCGCGAAATTGCATTCGGCTACGAGCACCGGTTCGACCCAATGCACCGGCGTGCGGCTGCGCTCGCGCGGCGCGGCTGCAAAGGGCATGCGCTTAGTCGCGTGCGCATCGAGTTCTTTCTTGACCGAGCGCAGCAACGCCGCGTCGAAGCCGGTGCCCACGCGCCCCGCGTAATTCAACTTGCCTTTGCTGTCATAGACGCCGAGCAGCAGCGCGCCGAATGCCGCACGACTGCCGGACGGTTCCGAATAACCGCCGATCACGAACTCCTGGCGCCGGCGGCATTTCAACTTGATCCACGTCGACGAACGGCCCGACAGATAGCCGCTATCGCGCCGCTTGCCGATGATGCCCTCCAGCGCCATGTCGCATGCGCTTCTGAGCAGGTCTTCCGCGCTGAAGTCGAAATTGTTCGAGAAGCGCAGCACGCTGTCGTCGACGTCTTCCATCAAGGCGCGCAGAATCGCGCGGCGCTGTTCGAGCGGCACGCCGCGCAAGTCGTAGCCGTTCAGGAACGGTATATCGAACAAATAGACGATGATGTCTTGCGGCCGATTCGCATCGAAAGCGTTCTGCAGCGCCTGAAAATTCGGCACGCCGTTCTGGTCCAGCACCACGGCTTCGCCGTCGAGCCATGCGCTTTCAATTCCGAGTTGTTCGAACGCCTTGACCTGTTTGCTGAATTTCGCGGTCCAGTCGTTGCCGGCGCGGGTGAATACTTTAACGGCGCTCCCTTTCGCGTCCCGATCGATTCGGGCCAGCACGCGGTAGCCGTCAAACTTGATTTCGTACGACCAGTCGTCACCGGGCGGCGCGGCGTCGACGAGTGTCGCCAGTTGCGGTTTGAAGCTCGCGGGCAAGCGAGCTTTCACCGCGCCCTCGATCGCGGGCGTGGCGGCGAGTTCACGTAGCGACTGCGTGTTGCGCGTCGCCACGATGTCCGGCCGCCTGGGATCCGCGCGGGTGGATGAAGCGGCTTTCGCGCCGCTTTTGCCGCCTCGTTTTACGGCGGACTTCGCATCAGATGCCGCGGTTTTGCGTGCGGTCCTGGATACCGCTGTCGTCGTTTTTTCGCCTTTGTCCACCGAGGCGCTGCCGCTGAGCACGCTGCCCGGGCGCTTCTTCAGAATGTCGTAGTCGCTCTCATCGCGCGCCTGGTCGTCGCGTTCCTTGATCAGCAGCCACTGCTCCTTGTCGCCGCTGCCGCGCATATGGCTGCGCACCAGTGTCCAGCCGCCTTGCAGCTTTTCGCCGTGCAGATGGAACTTGAGTTTGCCGGCCGCATAGGAACGCGCCGCTTCCGCCGCGCCGCCAACCGGTTCCCAGGTGCCGCGATCCCACACGATCACGCTGCCCGCACCGTAGTTGCCGGGCGGGATTTCCCCTTCGAACGAACCGTATTCGACCGGATGATCCTCGACATGCACTGCCAGCCTTTTCACCGAGGGATCGAGGCTCGGCCCTTTGGGCACCGCCCACGACAGGAGCGTGCCGTTCAGTTCCAACCGGAAGTCGTAGTGCAAGCGCCGTGCGTCGTGCTCCTGAATCACGTATGAGAGCGCCTCGCCGGCTGCCTGGCGGGTCGCTTTCCGGCCGCCCGGTTTGCGCCTGGCGCGCGTGCCCGCCGGCTCCGGCGTGTCGTCGAAGCGGCGCTTGCGGTTGTAGAGATCGAGTCTGTCGTTCATGGCGATGACGTCGTCGTGATTGCCTCAGGCGCGATGCCGGCGATCAGGCCGCCGCACGGCGTTTGCGGGCCGCCGGCGCGGACGCGGACTTGGCGGCCGCACGACCGCCGCCGCGCGTTGTTGTCTTACTCGCCGTACGAGTCGTGCGCGGCTTCTTGCGCGCCGGCGTTTCGGCCTCGGCATCCGCGTCGCCCTCGTCGCTGTCGTCGTCCGCGGCGCGCTTGCGGCCGCCCGCCGCCGGTTTGCCCTTGCCGCGTCCGAGACTGCGCTTGAGCAGATCGGACAGATCGAGAATATCGGCGGATTGACGCGACTCGTGCGGCGCTTCGACTTCGGTGATTTCCTCGGTCTTGCCCGCGCGAATCTTGCGATCGACGAGCGCCATGATGTCGTCGCGGAAGGTGTCGTGATACTGCGACGGATCCCACTTGTCGCTCATGTCGTCGATCAGCTTCTTCGCCATGTCGAGCTCGCGCGCGGACACGCCCGCCGCCTTCACACCGTCGGCCGGCAGCTTGAATTCGTCGAAATCGCGCACCTCCGCGGCCCAGCGCAGCGTGTTCAAGGCCAACACCGGACCCACCGGAATCAGCGCCGCCAGATGCTGCTTGTTGTGCAGCACCACGCTCGCCACACCGATCTTGCCGGACGCCTTCATGGCTTCGCGCAGCAGCGCGTAGACCTTTTCGCCCTTGCGGTCGGGCGTGAGGAAATAAGGCGTGTCGAGGTAAAGAAACGAGATATCCGGGGCGTCGACGAACGCCAGAATATCGACCGTTTGCGTCGACTCGGGATTCGCCGAGCGAATCTCGTCGTCAGAGAGCACGACGTACTTGTCCTTCTCGTACTCAAAGCCGCGCACGATGTTGTCGCGCGTCACATCCTTGCCGGTGCGTTTGTTGATCTGCTTGTAGCCGATCGGATCGATCGAGCGCTTATCCAGCAGATTGAAACCGACTTTCTCGGACTGCGTCGCCGGATATAACTGCACCGGCACGTGGACGAGGCCGAAGCTGATTGCGCCTTTCCAGATCATGTGTGGCATCGTGCGCTCCCCTGGGCCTAAGACCTGACACGAAGCAGCAAGCGTGCCACGGCTTTGCGCGCAGCGCCGGCGCGCGTGGCGGTGCGGCGGGCGCCGACAGAGGCTGTAAGTCTTGCGTCAGCACGGCAAAAGCTACGCCGTGCGGCTCGCGGCCGGTTCGAGTTCCAGCGGCACTTCGGCGAAGCCGCGAAAGCGGACGCGTCCGCCGCGCGTCGGCTCGCCGTCGAGGCGATAAGCGGGAAAGCGCTGCACGAAGCGGCCGATCGCGATACGCGCCTCCAGCCGCGCGAGCGACAGTCCGGCGCACTGATGGATGCCGAAGCCGAACGCAAGATGCCGGTTCGGATCACGGCGAATGTCGAAGCGGTCCGGATCCGCGAACTGTTCCGGGTCGCGATTCGCCGCGCCGATGCACAGCGTGACCGGCGTGCCGCGCGCGATCGCGACGCCGCCGATTTCCGTGTCGACGGTCGCCATGCGGTTGCCGAGCTGGTTCGAACTCTCGAAACGCAGACATTCCTCCACCGCCGATTCGATCAGCGACGGTTCGTGCAGCAACGCCGCCCGCTGCTCCGGCCATTGCGTCAACGTGACGAGGCCGTTGCCGATCAGATTCGTGGTCGTCTCATGGCCAGCGTTCAGAATGAAAATGCAGTTCTGCAGCAACTCCGCTTCCGACAATTGCTCGCCACCCTCCTCGCCCTGAATCAGACGCGTCAGCACATCATGCTGCGGGTCGCCCGGTTCGCGCCGGCGCCGTGCGACCAGATCGCGCAGATAGCCGACGAATTCGTCCACCGCGCGATTGCCGCGCTCGAACTGCGCCTCGGTCAGCGACGGTTCGAGCGCGCCGAGAATCGCGAGCGACCAGTCGCGCAACGGCTCGCGCTCAGCGTGCGGCACATCCAGCAGATTGCCGATGATCTCGACCGGAATCGCCGACGCGAACTCGCCGATCAAATCGATCCGGCCACACCCGGCGGCGGCATCGAGCAAGCCGTCGACGAGGCGTACCAGCCCCGGCTCCATCGCCGCGATGGCGCGCGCCGTCAGCGCCCCGGCGATCAGCTTGCGCACGCGCGTGTGGCGCGGCGGATCGTTGAAGACGAGACTCGTGGTGTGATGCGCGTAGAGCGGCGAGTCGCCGTACTTCGGCTTGAATTCGACGGTCTTGTCCGAACTGAAGGTTTTCGCGTCGCGATACACCGCCTGCACGTCGCGAAACCGTGTCAGAAAGAGTGAGCCGTCCGGCATGCGCTTGACCGGCTCGTAAGCGCGTAATGCGTGATAGACCGGATAGGGATCGGCATGGAAAGCGGGATCGAGGTGGCGCAGATCGAAGTCGCGCGCAAGAGTGGATGCGTCGCTGGCGGTCGCCTGGGGCATGCGTTGTCTCCGTAGTGGTGCGCCTCGTCGTGGATGCCGGTGTGTTCACGTGCCGGACGTTGCACGCCGCGGGAGGCGGATGCGACGGTCGGTGCGCACAGCGGCTGCGGGGCGTCGTTCGATGCGCCAGTATGAACTGGGCGCCGCGGGATTGCACGGCGCGATGCGAGGTGTGGGGCGGTGTTCGTTGCGGGTTGCCAAAGGCGGGGTGCAGTGCGTAGCGTTCCCTGCCGGTTGCCAAAGGCGAGGCGCACTGCGAAACGCGGCGTAGCGTTCCCTCCCCGCTGCCAAAGGCGCGATGGCGCGCACCTCTCCAGGCAGATCGCAAGCGGCAAGGCCCACCGGCGAACCGTTACAATAGCGGGATTTTCCGCGCGCGCCGCGCGCCGCCCTTTTCCGCGTTACTGCGTCGTCGTCCATGAACCTCGTCATTCAAAGCCCCGCGCCCCTTTCCGCCGACCATCACAAAGCGCTCGTCGCGCTCGCGCGCGGTTCGCACGCCAGCGTCGTCGACGCGAACGCGATTCGCATTGCCGACGCGAACGTCGCTCAGCGCGCCGACCTCGACGTCTATTGCGGCACCCATCAACTGGACTACGCGTTTGTCGAAGCCGGCCGCCGGTTGCGCGACTTCGGACTGGTCGCGATGGACATGGATTCGACGCTGATCACGATCGAATGTATCGACGAAATCGCCGACTTCTGCGGCCTGAAAGCGGAAGTGGCCGCGATCACCGAGGCCTCGATGCGCGGCGAGATCAAGGACTTCAACGAAAGCCTGACGCGCCGCGTGGCGCTGCTCGAAGGCCTCGACGCGAGCGCGCTGCAACGTGTGTACGAAGAGCGGCTGCAACTCTCGCCGGGCGCCGAGCGGATGCTGGCGGGCGCGAAGGCGGCCGGGCTGAAAACGCTGCTCGTGTCGGGCGGATTCAACTTCTTCACCGAAAAATTGAAGGCCCGTCTCGGCCTTGATTTCACTCGCGCCAACACGCTTGAAATCGTGGACGGCAAACTGACCGGCAAGGTCATCGGCGAGATCGTCAATGCCGATGTCAAAGCACGCACGCTGCGCGAAACGTGCGCGCAATTGGGCATTGAACCGAGCCGCGCTATTGCCATGGGCGATGGCTCGAACGATCTGAAGATGATGGCCGAAGCCGGACTCTCCGTTGCGTTCCGTGCAAAGCCGGTGGTGCGTGAAGCGGCTAGCGTGGCGTTCAACTATGTCGGACTGGACGGGTTGTTGCGGCTGTTCTGATGGCGGTTGGATGCGCTGGCCGATGCAACGACGGCCAGCGCCGACAGTGACGTTATTTTTTCAGAACGTCTACTGTGATTAACGCCAGCATGTAAGCGAAATCGACGACACCGATGATCCCACACCACTTCACGAAGCGCGTGTAGTTTTCCTCTACCGTCAGCCACATTGTCATTTTCTTCATGGTGCCTCCTTTGAGAAGACAAGTATAAGTGCTGCACTATCTGAAAAAAGCTAATTCAAGTGCACATGTAGGAATGCCAGGATAATCGCGGCGGCGCATGTAAAAAGGATCGACATGCCTATCTCTACGCGCGAAAAAGCCCCGTCGGCAAACGGTTTGTTTCGCGGCGACGCCTTCGCCTTTGTCCGTTCGTAGTGTGTGTTGACCAGACCCGACATCACGAGACTGGAACAGGTGAATGCCGCCACGCACAGCCCGACAACGTAGTACGCCAGAACCGGCGCCTCGCTACTTCCACGCGCAAGCGCCGTCACCGCCTCATACACCGCCGACGCAAACATCCCGATCGCACACCAGAACAGTTGGCCGTCTTTGACCGAGCCGGCGATCAATGCCTTTGCAACGCGCCAGCCGTGCGCGGGCGCGACGAGCACCAGCGTGAAGATCGGGCCGATGATCGGCACGCCGAGATTCAGCAACACCCAGAGGAAAAAATTCATCGAAGCTCACCATAGTGCGGCAACCGTAAGTTGAGATGCGCACCATCGTAGCGTCGCGACCGCACGCCGGACATTCGGCCGAATGGTTAGGCTTACTGGCTATCTTGACAAGAAAAAAGCCCACCGGGAACATGTCCCGATGAGCTCGCTCTTCCTGCCGGAAACGTCGTCGGACGTTTAACCCAGCGTGGCCAGAGACTGCTCCATATCCGCGCGCAAATCCGCCTCGGCCTCGAGGCCGATATAGAACCGCACCAAGGTCCCGCCGTGCGGCCACTGCCCTGCCGTGCGCATCGACGCGACGTTGTACGGCATCACGAGACTGTGTGCACCGCCCCAGCTCCAGCCGAGCGAGAACAGTTCGAGCGACTCGCAGAACGTATCGATTTGCGCCGGGCTGTAGCGGCCGTCGAATACGACGGAGAAAAGGCCGCCCGCGCCCGTGAAGTCGCGCTTGTAAAACTCGTGTCCCGGACAGTCGGAGAGCGCCGGGTGCAACACCGCGGCAATTTCCGGCCGCGTCTTCAGCCATTTCGCCAGGCCGAGCGCCGCGCGGTCATGCTGCTCGAAGCGCAGTTGCATGGTCGGCAGGCTGCGCAGAATCAGCGAGCAGTCGTCCGACGAGACGCCGATGCCCATGCGCATGCGCGCCGCCTTCAGCTTCAGATGCAGTTCGCGATCGACGGTAATCGTCGCGCCCATCAGCACGTCGCCGCCGCCCGATTGATACTTGGTGAGCGCCTGCACCGAGATGTCGACGCCGTGATCGAACGGCCGGAAACCGAGCCCCGCCGACCACGTATTGTCGATCGCCGTGACGACATTGCGCGCGCGCGCCGCCGCGGTGATGGCGGGCACGTCGGCCACTTCCATCGTCACCGAGCCGGGCGCCTCGAGCCAGATCAGGCGCGTATTCGGCTGGATCAGATCGACGATGCCCGCGCCGATCATCGGATCGTAGTAGCGCACCGTGATGCCGAAATCGCGCGCCAGCCAGTCGCCGTGATCGCGGTTCGGCGAATAGACGTTATCGGGAATCAGCACGTCGTCACCGGCTTTGACGAGGCCGAAATATACGTTCGAAATCGACGACAGCCCCGACGGCTGCAGCAACGCGTGATTGCCGCCCTCGATGGCGGCAAGGCGCTGGGCCAGCGCGAGCGAAGTCGGCGTGGCATGCAGGCCGTAGCGCCATTGCGCGTCGTTTTTCCAGTCGAGCGCGCGCATGGTGGCGAGATCGGGGAACACGACCGTCGACGCCCGCGTGACCGGCATCGAGAACGACTCGAAGCCCGGCGTGAGCTGGTCCTCGGCACGCACGATGCGGGTTTGCAGATCGCGTTGGAGTTTGGGTTGGGTCATGGTGGGTTCTAGTGAGAAGCAGACGGAAACGGAGCGCGCGTCGTGTCAGGGCGCGCGCCGCACACGCAAGAGTAGACGAGCCGGCGGGATTTCGCTCGCGAGCCAGAGCGCGAGCGGTTGGGCGCCGCGCGGCTGCGGCTTCACTCGCCGGTTTGCAGATTGCTGACACCGCCCACGGCGTGGCCGCCGGTTGCGGCAGCGCTCGAAGCCGGCGCAGCGGCAGCGCCCGCCGAAGGCTGCGCCGCAGGCTTGTTCGTCGCGGCCGCACTCGCGCTCGCCGGTGCGCCGGGAGGCGGGACCGCCTGCCCTGCCGCCAGCGGCTTCAGGTCGAACGGCTGCGGGTCGGAATCGTCGACGTTCATGCGGTCTCCCGCCACCGAGCCATCCGCCGCGAACTTGCCGACCCAGTTGCCGGTGATATGCGTGCCGTCGTTCGATTCCTCGACTTCGAGCGTATCGCCGTCGCGATCGCCCGCGATCAGGATCACCGCGCCGGTGTCCGTGAACTGATACTCGCCGTGCACGCCGGACGGGTCGTCGCTTTTCGGGCCGAGTTTCAGGACGATCTGGCGCGAGCCCAGCATGCCGGCGTAGCGCGGGAACTTCGCGAACTCGGGGCTCGGCTTGAGTGGCAACTGGATCGGCGGGGGCGCCGCCAACTCCTTCACCGCGTCGCTTTCCGCCCATGCCTGTGCGGGTAGCATCGCCGCCGCGCCGGCGCACAGCAAGACGCCAGCGCTCGTCACTATCCGACCGCGCCGGCGCACCGCACCCTTGATCGCTTTCAGTTCCCGCATCCTTCCTTTCCTCATTGCTCGCTACCGCTTACTGCCGACATGCCAAGCTTCAAATCCGTTCGAAGATCGCCGCGATACCTTGCCCGCCGCCGATACACATCGTGACCAGCGCATAACGCCCGCCGATCCGCTGCAACTCGTACAGCGCCTTGACGGTGATAAGCGCACCGGTCGCGCCGATCGGGTGGCCGAGCGAAATGCCCGAGCCGTTCGGATTGACCCTGGCCGGATCGAAGCCCAGTTCCTTGCTGACCGCGCAGGCTTGCGCGGCGAACGCTTCGTTGGCCTCGATCACGTCGAGGTCGGCGACCGTCAGCCCGGCGCGTTCGAGCGCGCGGCGCGTGGCCGGCACCGGGCCGATGCCCATGTACGCCGGATCGACGCCGGCATGCGCGTACGACACCAGCCGCGCCAGCGGCTTGATGCCGCGCTGTTCGGCGAGGCTGCGCTCCATCAGCACGACGGCCGCGGCGGCGTCGTTGATGCCCGACGCATTGCCCGCCGTCACCGTGCCGTTTTCTTTCGCGAACACCGGCTTCAGCTTGGAGAAATCCTCCGCCGATGCGTTCATGCGCGTGTGTTCGTCCGTGTCGAACACGACGTCGCCTTTCTTCGACGGGATCGTGATCGGCAGGATCTGTTGCTTGAAGTAGCCGCTCGTGATTGCGTTGGCCGCGCGGCGATGCGATTCGAGGGCGAGTGCGTCCTGCGCTTCGCGCGAGATGTCGTATTTGCGCGCGACGTTCTCGGCGGTCACGCCCATATGGATCGACTGGAACGGATCGTTCAGCGCGCCGACCATCATGTCGACGAGGCGCGCGTCGCCCATGCGCTGGCCGAAGCGCGCGGCCGGCATGGAGTAAGGCGCGCGGCTCATGTTTTCCGCGCCGCCGCCGATCGCGATGTCGGCGTCGCCGAGCAGCACGCTTTGCGCGGCTGAAACGATGGCCTGCAAGCCGGAGCCGCACAGCCGGTTCACGGTCAACGCCGGCGCATGTTGCGCGACGCCGCCATTGATCGCGGCCACGCGCGCCAGGTACATGTCTTTAGGTTCGGTATGCACGACGTTGCCGAACACCACGTGGCCGACTTCGTCGCCCGGCACGTTGGCGCGCGCCAGCACTTCGCGCACCACGCGCGCACCGAGATCGGTCGGCGAAAAGTCTTTCAGACTGCCGCCGAAACCGCCGATTGCCGTACGCACACCGCTCACCACCACTACGTCCCGTTGCATCGCTCGCTCCTCTTCCAGTCTCTCTAGATGATCTTGCCTCGGCGGGCCGCGCTCTGTAGCGCGTGTGTTCAGCCCGCCAGAAGTTGTTCGACCGTCGCGCGCGAAGGAATCGGCGCCACCGCGCCGTAACCTTGCGTGGACAGCGCCGCGGCGACGTTCGCATAACGCGCCGCGGCGAATGGATCGTCGCCCGCGACGATGCGCGCGATGAACGCGCCGCCGAAGCAGTCGCCCGCGCCGGTTGCGTCGACGGCATTGACGACGTGGCCCGGCACGACGCGCCGCTCGTTGGGCGTCGCGATATACGAGCCCTCTTTGCCGAGCTTCAATGCAACGACGCTCGGACCGTGCGACAGCAGGAAATCGACGATCTCGTCGCGACCGGTCAGGCCCGTGAGGTCGGTGACGTCGTCCCAGCTCGGCAGGCAGATATCGGTCTGGCGGATGGCTTCGAGCATCACGGCGCGCGCCCGCGCGAGCGGCCAAAGCTTGAGACGCAGATTGGTGTCGAAACTCACGCGCACGCCGTTGGCGCGCGCATGCGCGATCGCTTCGAGCGCCGCGTCGCAGGCGCTCAGGCTGATCGCGAGGCTGATGCCGGACAGATGGATCACCTTGGCCGCGGCGATCGCGTCGAGCGGCAGATCGTGCGGCGCGTAGCGGCTCGCGGCCGAGCCGGCGCGCAGATAGTCGAACGCGTGGCCGTTCGGGCCGTGCGACACGAAATACACACCCGTGGACGCCTGCGGATCGACGCGCACCAGCGACGTGTCCACCTGCTCACGTTCCCACAGATCGACCAGCAGCCGCCCAAAATGATCCGCGCCGACCGCCGACACGAAACCGGTCTGCGCGCCTTGCCGCGCGGCCGCGATACAGAAGTTCGACGTATCGCCGCCAAAGCCTTGCAGATAGTTCGGCTGGTCTTTCGCCGACTGATTGAATTCGATCATCGCCTCGCCGAGCGCGAGGATCTCGGGACGCCCCGTTTGAGGCGCTGCAGTCGTGCCGACCGTCATCGATTACACCTCGCCCCACAGATCGTGACCGTCGGCGCCGGTGATCTTCACCGACACGAAATCGCCGACCTTGTAGCGCTTCGACGCCTTCGCGGCCGGCGCGATATACACCACGCCGTCGATCTCCGGCGCGTCAGCCGCGGTGCGGCCGATGCCGCCGTCCGCGTTGATCTCGTCGACCAGCACCTTGAGCGTCTTGCCGACCTTCTTCGCGATACGTTTCGCCGACACTTCTTCGGCGACTTCCATGAAACGCGCGCGGCGCTCTTCGCGCACTTCGTCGGGCAAGGCGCCGTCGAGTTCATTAGCCGTCGCGCCTTCGACCGGCGAATAGGCAAAGCAGCCGACCCGATCCAGTTCCGCCTCGCGGATGAAATCGAGCAGCGTCTGGAACTGCTCTTCGGTCTCACCGGGGAAGCCGGCGATAAACGTGCTGCGGATGGTCAGATCCGGGCACATCTCGCGCCACTTCTTCACGCGCTCCATCACCTTCTCGGCGTTGGCCGGGCGCTTCATGCGCTTCAACACTTCCGGATGCGCGTGCTGGAACGGCACGTCGAGATACGGCAGCACGTGGCCCTTGTACGGACCCTCGGCCATCATGGGAATCACTTCGTCGACGCTCGGATACGGATACACGTAATGCAGACGCACCCACGCGCCATATTGCGCGGCGAGTTCGCCGAGCGCGCCGACCAGATCGGTCATGCGCGTCTTGATCGGCTTGCCGTTCCAGAAACCGGTGCGGTATTTGACGTCGACGCCATAGGCGCTCGTGTCCTGCGAAATCACCAGCAGTTCTTTCACGCCCGACTTGAAGAGGTTTTCCGCTTCGAGCATTACATCGGCGACCGGGCGCGACACGAGGTCGCCGCGCATGGACGGGATGATGCAGAACGTGCAGCGGTGGTTACAGCCTTCGGAGATTTTCAGGTACGCGTAATGACGCGGCGTGAGTTTCACGCCAGCGGCCGGCACCAGGTCGACGAACGGATCGTGCGGCTTCGGCAGATGAGTGTGCACGTGCTGCATGACTTCGCCGAGCGCGTGCGGGCCGGTCACGGCCAGCACTTTCGGATGCACTTCTTCGATCAGCCCCGAGCCGCTCGCGCTTTTTTTCGCGCCGAGACAGCCGGTCACGATCACCTTGCCGTTTTCGTTGAGCGCTTCGCCGATCGCGTCGAGACTTTCCTGCACCGCTTCGTCGATGAAGCCGCAGGTGTTGACGACCACGAGGTCCGCGCCGTCGTACGTGCCGGAAATCTCGTAACCTTCGGCGCGCAGTTGAGTGAAGATCTGCTCGGAATCGACCAGGGCTTTCGGGCAGCCGAGGCTAACGAATCCGACCTTTGGCGTGGCAGTCGGGACAATCGGGGGTGTGGCAGACATGGGGGACCGCTTGAAGACGTTAAACCTTGAATTGTAGCGGTTCGCCAAGGCTGCCGCTCGTAAGTCTTTGAATATTCGCCCTCAAACGACCGCGAGGTCCACTGGATCGCGCTGCGAAAGGCGCCCGGATCGAGGTGTCGCCGTTGATTGACCGACGCCCAAAGCACGCTCGATCACTTCCAGAATTTCCTGCGAATCCTGCAGCCGGCGGATCGCCGCATGCAACTCGGCTGCCTGCGGCCAGGTCCGCTGCAGGTAACTCAGCCACTTTTTGACGCGCCCATGCTCGTGCCGGGAGGCGACACGCGCCTGCAATTTGCGCAGATAACCGGCGATGTGACCCAGCACGTCGCGCCAGTCCCCGTCGGATGGGGAGCGGTCCATCAGTCCGCGGATCCTCAGCGCGAGGAAAGGGTCCGAAACAGCGCCGCGTCCGATCATCACGTCGTCACAACCGCTAACCGCGCGGCAGCGCTCCCAGTCGGCTACCGTCCAGACCTCTCCGTTCGCGACGACCGGCACGTCCACGGCGGCGTCGATCCGCGCGATCCACTCCCAGTGGGCGGGCGGCCGGTAGCCGTGATCGCGCGTTCTGGCGTGGACGACGAGCGAGGCCGCGCCGCCTTCCGCGAGCGCCGTGGCGCAGTCGATTGCAAGCGATGTGTCGGACACGCCAAGGCGCATTTTCGCCGTCACGGCGATGCCGGCCGGCACCGCGGCGCGTACCGCCGACACGATCCGGTTCAGTTGTTCAGGGTCCGCCAGCAGCATGGCTCCGCCGCCGTGCTGATTCACGACCTTGGCGGGACATCCGAAGTTCAGATCGACTCCATGCGGCGACAAGGTAGCCGCGTGGGCTGCGTTCAGCGCCATCCATGCGGGGTCGCTGCCGAGCAACTGGATGACCATCGGCGTGCCGTTCGGCGTGTGGCCTCCGTCGAGCACCTCGGGGGCTTCCCGCTCGTAGACGCGGGTGGGAAGCACCGAGCCCGTCACGCGGATGAACTCGGACACGCATCCGTCGAATCCGCCGATGCCGGTCAACACGTCGCGCAAGACGTAGTCCGCGAGACCTTCCATGGGGGCAAGATAGAGGCGGCTCATGCGGAAATGGGCGCCGGGAAGTGGCGCGTTTCCTGAGGATAAATGGGGCATCCGTAAAACATGAGATCGACGCTCGGAATGGGGATGAAGTTGGCGGCCAGAGCGCCCTCTCCGAGGAAATGCCCCACACACGCAGCCCGCGATTGTACCGCGCGGGCAATGGATCGCCCGCGGCCGGCCGCCCAGTCCTGGCGAAGACCGCGCCCGCGACGCGTCAAAACTCCGGGGCGCTTCCCGGCGACGCCCCAACGCCGGAAGACCCCGTTCGCAGGATCGCCTTACTTCTTCTCCGCCTCCGGGTCAACCTCCGGGTTGCCTTGCGGATTGGCCGGCGCATTCCCAGGATTGCCGGGGTTGACCGCGCCGCCCGGCGTGAACGGGAACGTGGCGAACATCGATTTCGCCTGGTTCTGCATCTGCTCCTGCATCTGCACGAACATGTTCTTCGACTGCTCGATGTAGCTGGTCATCATGCCCTGCATCATCGGCGCCTGCATGTTCATGAACTGCGACCAGACCTCGGGGTTCATGGCCTTGCCTTCGTACAGATTCTTCGACTGGTCGGCGAGCTTCGCCTGAATGTCGATGAAGGCCTGAATGTTCTTTTCCAGATACGTGCCCATCATGCCCTGCATCGCATGACCGTAGAAGCGGATGATCTGCGACAGCATCGACGACGAGAACATCGGCAAACCGCCGCTCTCCTCTTCGAGAATGATCTGCAACAGGATCGCGCGCGTCAGATCCTCGTTGCTCTTCGCATCGATGACCTTGAAATCCTCCTGATCCAACACGAGCTGTTTGACGTCCGTCAGCGTGATGTACGTGCTTGTCTCGGTATCGTAGAGCCGACGATTCGGATATTTCTTGATCAGTCGTTCGGCTGTTTTCTTTGTAGTAGTGGTCATGTAACGCCTTTGAGCGCAAGTTGAGCGCGGAAACGGCGTCAGCGGCTGCGCAATTGGGCCTTTGCGCAGTCGAGACGCCGCCGAACCATCTGAGCCGAAGCGCGCTGCCTTGTGAGCGGCGCGCCGGTGACTCAGCCCATATGCAAACCGCCGTTCAGCGAAAAATCAGCGCCCGTGGAGAAACCCGATTCATCCGATGCCAGCCATGCCACGATCGAGCCGATTTCGTCCGGCTGGCCGAGACGGCGCACCGGAATTGTCGCGACGATCTTTTCCAGCACGTCGGGGCGGATCGACTTGACCATATCCGTGCCGATGTAGCCCGGCGACACGGTGTTGACCGTCACGCCCTTGGTGGCCACTTCCTGCGCCAGCGACATCGTGAAGCCGTGAATGCCGGCCTTCGCGGTCGAATAGTTGGTCTGGCCGAACTGGCCCTTCTGGCCGTTCACCGACGAAATGTTGATGATGCGGCCAAAGCCACGCTCGACCATGCCGTCGATCACCTGCTTGGTGACGTTGAAGAGACTGGTCAGGTTGGTGTCGATCACCGCCGTCCAGTCTTCGTGCGTCATCTTGCGAAACACGACGTCGCGCGTAATGCCGGCGTTGTTGACCAGAATGTCGATCTCTCCGACTTCGGCCTTCACCTTGTCGAACGCAGTCTTGGTCGACTCCCAGTCGCCGACATTGCCTTCGGACGCGACAAAATCGAAGCCCAGCGCCTTCTGCTCTTCGAGCCACTTCACGCGGCGCGGCGAGTTCGGGCCGCAGCCCGCGACGACCCTGTAGCCCTCTTTGTGCAGCCGCTGGCAAATGCTCGTGCCGATGCCACCCATCCCGCCCGTTACGTACGCAATTCGCTGTGTCATAACCTACACTCCGTTATCGTTTTCGAGGCGCCGAGTGGCTGCCTCTTTCCTCGCCTGTGTTTCATCTCCGCTGCCGCCGGGCGACCGGCTGACGAGGCCTCCGCTGACCGCGCGCCACAGCGCGCGGCAACGTTCCGTTCGACGCATGGCCGACGCCCGCGGCGCCCGCCATGCGCACCTGCTTAGTCGCGCTCGAGCGCCAGCGCCACACCCATGCCGCCGCCGATACACAGCGACGCCAAGCCCTTCTTCGCATCGCGCTTCTGCATTTCGTGCAGCAGCGTGACGAGAATCCGGCAACCGGACGCGCCGATCGGATGGCCGATCGCAATCGCGCCGCCGTTCACGTTGATCTTCGACGTGTCCCAGCCCATTTGCTGATTCACTGCGCACGCCTGCGCGGCAAACGCCTCGTTGATTTCCATCAGGTCCAGATCGGCCGGCGTCCAGCCCGCGCGTTCGAGACAGCGGCGCGAGGCCGGCACCGGGCCCATGCCCATCACTTTCGGATCCAGACCCGAGGTGGCGTATGCCTTGATGCGCGCGAGCGGCTTGAGGCCGAGCGCTTCTGCCTTCTTCGCCGACATCACCAGCACCGCCGCCGCGCCGTCGTTCAGACCCGACGCGTTAGCCGCCGTCACCGAGCCTTCCTTCGAGAACGCCGGCTTCAGGCCGGCCAGCGATTCGGCCGTCACGCCATGGCGCACGAATTCGTCAGTGGCGAAACGCAGCGGCTCGCCCTTGCGTTGCGGAATCTCGACCGGCACGATTTCGTCGTCGAAACGGCCTGCCTTCTGCGCGGCTTCCGCCTTGTTCTGCGACAGCGCCGCGAACGCATCCTGCTGCTCGCGCGTGATGCCGTATTCCTTGGCGACGTTTTCCGCCGTCACGCCCATGTGGTACTGGTTGTAGACGTCCCACAGGCCATCGACGATCATCGAGTCGATCAGCTTCGCGTCGCCCATGCGGAAACCGTCGCGCGAACCCGGCAGCACATGCGGCGCCGCGCTCATGTTTTCCTGACCACCGGCCACCACGATATCCGCGTCACCCGCGATGATGGCGTTGGCCGCAAGCATCACGGACTTCAGGCCGGAGCCGCACACCACGTTGATCGTCATGCCGGGCACAGCCGTAGGCAAGCCGGCCTTGATCACGGCCTGACGCGCCGGATTCTGGCCCGAGCCAGCGGTAAGCACCTGACCCAGGATCACTTCGCTCACCTGCTCCGGTTTCAGACCGGCCCGCTCGAGGACGGCGCGAATCACGGTGGCGCCGAGTTCGGGTGCGGCGATCTTCGCCAGCGACCCACCGAATTTGCCCACTGCCGTACGGGCGGCCGATACGATCACAACATCAGTCATTTCCATATCCTCCGGGCGGTCGGCCGCATGCGCCGCTGCCCGTCAAGTTAAAAATCTCGTTGCTCTTAATCACGCGCCAACTCAATCAAACGCTCATTCACACCGCAAACAACCGCGCCATGAAGCGCGTTCGAACCTACTCCCGTTGCCGCACGTAACGTCCCGGCGCCGGCTCGATCACAGGAAAGTCAGCCGAGCCTGCCGTGGCACGCGGCTTCACCTTCTTGCCACCGTACTGGTCGAGCCACGTGGTCCATTCGGGCCACCAGCTGCCAGGGACTTCGGTCGCCTGATCGAGCCATTCTTCCGGGTTCTCCGGCAGCGTCTTGATGTCGCCTTCCAGCATCCAGAAGTTGCGTTTTTTCTTCGCGGGCGGATTGATCACCCCCGCGATATGACCCGACGCGCCGAGCACGAACTTCAACGGCCCGCTGAGGAGCGGCACCGACGCGTACGCCGTTTGCCACGGCACGATATGGTCTTCGCGTGAACCGTAGATGAAGGTGGGCACGTCGATCTTCGACAGATCGATTGGCTGGCCGCAAGTGGTCAACGCACCCGGCTCGCGCAGACGATTCTCGAGATACGTATTGCGCAGATACCAGACATACATCGGGCCCGGCAGGCTGGTCGAATCGCTATTCCAGTACAGCAGGTCGAACGGCACCGGCGTGCGGCCTTTGAGGTAATTGTCGACGACGTAGTTCCACACCAGATCGTTCGGGCGCAGGAACGAGAACGTATTGGCGAACTCGATGCCGCGCATCAGCCCCGGCGGCGTACCGTTCTTGCCGCCGATGGTCTGCTCGCGCATCTGCACATGCTGTTCGTCGACGAACACGTCGAGCACGCCTGTGTCCGAGAAATCGAGCATGGCGGTGAGCAGCGTCATGGACGCGGCCGGATGTTCGCCGCGCGCGGTGGCCACCGCCAGCGCCGCGGCGAGCATCGTGCCGCCGACGCAGAAACCGAGCGTATTGATCTGCTCGCGGCCGCTGATCTTGCTGACCGTATCGATGGCGGTCAGCACGCCCTCGCCGATGTAGTCGTCCCATGTTTTATGCGCGATCGATTGATCGGCATTGCGCCACGAAATCAGGAACACCTGGTGTCCCGAATCGAGCCCGTGAGCGACCAGCGAATTCTCCGGCTGCAGATCGAGAATGTAGAACTTGTTGATGCAAGGCGGCACGATCAGAAGCGGCCGCTCGCGCACGGTCGCCGTGCGCGGCTTGTACTGGATCAGCTGCATCAGGTCGTTTTCGAACACGACCGAGCCTTCGGTGTTCGCGAGATTTTCACCGACCACGAAACCCGATTCGTCGGTCTGCGAGATCTTGCCGCGCTGCAAGTCGCCGAGCAGGTTCATCACGCCCTGGCGCAAGCTTTCGCCCTTGCTGTCCAGCAAGGTCTTTTGCGCTTCGGGATTCAAGGCGAAGAAGTTACTCGGCGAAGCCGCCGCGGTCCATTGCTGGACAGCGAAACGGATGCGCTCGCGCACCTTGGGTTCGGTGTCGAGCGCATCGACCATTTCCTGCAGATAGCGCGCGTTCAACAGATACCACGCCGCGGTGAAGGCATAGGCCGGCGCCGAACTCCATGCGTCGGAACTGAAGCGGCGGTCCTTGAGTTGGGGCGCCTGCGTGCCTGACGTGGTGGCTTGCTGGATCAGTTCCATTGCCTCGCGCGAGTAATCAGCCTGCAACTTCTGCAGACGCTCGGAGGGAATGGCTGCGGTCGGAATATTCAGGCCAGCGAACGACGGCATGCCGGGCATCGATCCCGCCGCCAGCTTGCTGAAGTCCGGCATGCCGGGAAACGACGGTATTTGAGGGAAACCCTGCGGCAAGCCCATTTGAGGCATTGCCAGCGGCATCTGCGGCATGGCGAATGGCATGCCGCTGCCGCCGGGCGATGTGCCGAGCGAACGCCATGCGTTCATCCATGCGTCGACAAACTGCTGCATGCCTGCGGCCGGTGTTGCACCGCTCATACCGGCCTGCTGCGTGTGCTCCGTCGAGGAGTCCGTGCTGGGGGAAGCTGAGGGATGTGAAGCTGCCATACCTGCTTTTGACCGGTAAGTCCTTGCGGACGGGTTGAGAGGCAGGTTCGTGCGCACGTGAGCAAATGCTCGCGACCTCGTCACGCCCTGTCCCTTGTACGAGGAGCCGTGAGGAACATTCTTGCTCCCCATCGCAAGGCATGTCAATGCTTGTTCCCGATTTTGCCGCAGTGCGATAGTTTTTTAATTATCGTTTTCCCTGTGTAGAAGATCGCGCTTTTGGAACATGCGTAGGTCGAGTCACACGAGAACGCAAAAAGCTCCCAAATTGCATAGGCTTATGTGCATTTATCCGTTCGCGCGCGGACAGTTTTGGCGGCAGATTTACGCCAGCGTCCGGAATTCCGGCAGCGCAGCAAAAACGTTTGTGCTGCTCCGAACAAACCCTCATACGGGTGCTCGCGGGCAAGGGTCCTGCGAGACGTGACAATGCTCAGACAAGCATGCCCGCATGCATGGCGTCGCGCCGTCTCGACGTCATGCGTGCGGGCATGGGTGTGTTGAATATCGCGAAAAAATGGCCGCGCATGAGGCGCGTCGCGAGTTAGTCCGCGATGGACTGCGCCTGATCGTCCAGCCAGATCATCGCGGCCATGCGGCCGGTCTCGCGATCGCGGCGATAGGAATAGAAACGCTCACGTTGCGTGAGCGTGCAGAGATCGCCGCCGACAATGCGCGTCACGCCCAGACGCTGCAGCCGCAAACGCGCCAGCGCAGGGAGATCGGCGAGATATTTGCCGGGATTGCGCGGGTGCTCGACAAAGGCGTTGGACGTCGCATCGCGTTGTGCGGCGCCCACGCCGTTCATGAAGGCGTCACGCACGTCTGCGCCGACTTCGAAGGCGTCGGGACCGATCGACGGACCGAGATAAGCGTGCAATGCGCCCGCCTCCACACCGGCAAGTTCGGCGACGCGCTGCGCCGTCTCTTCGACGATGCCCGCCGCCAGTCCGCGCCAGCCGGCGTGCGCCGCGCCGACCGCACGCCCCGCTGCGTCGCAGAACAGCACCGGCATGCAATCGGCCACCATCACGACGCACACGGTGCCGGGACGATCGGTGACGCTGGCATCGGCGCGCGTCGGTGCGCCGTTCGCATGCGCTTGCGCGAGCACGTCTTCCGCTCGTACGATGCCGGCGCCGTGAATCTGTTCGAGCCACGCGGCCTCGCTCACGCCGGCCAGCTTCAATAGACGCTCACGATTCGTCGCGACCGCTGCCGGATCGTCGCCGGATTTCATGCCCAGATTCAGGCCGCCGGGCAAGTCCGCGCCGTTTTGCCAGCGGCCGAACGGCGCTTCGCTCACGCCGCCGTCACGCGTGGTGACGAGCGCGCGCACGCGCGGCGAGACATTCCATGCGGGTTGCACGACATCGGCAAAGCTTAGTTCGGGTACGGTCATGCGTGGTCGTCCTCGTCGTGGTCGTCTTGGTCGTCGGCTTCATCGTCGGCGTCGTCGTGATCCAGGGCGCCGTCTTCATCGGCGTCCGCGTCGAGCGACGCGTCGTAGTCGTCTTCCTCGTAATACGTCTCGTCGAACTCGCCCGCGTCGTCGCGGCCGAGGCCGAGCGCCGCCGACAGTGCCTCCATATCGGCCGGCGCGTCGGCACGCCATTGCATCGTGCGGCCGGTCCGCGGATGGATCAGCCCGAGACGCCATGCATGCAGCGCCTGGCGTGCGAAACCGTCGGGTAGCGGCGTGACCGAGCGCTTGCCGCGCGCGCGCCCATACACCGGATCGCCGAGCAGCGGATGACCAATGTGCGCGCAGTGCACGCGAATCTGATGAGTGCGCCCGGTTTCCAGATCGCAATGAATCGCGGTGACCGGCTGACGCTGCCAGATCGCCGAATCCACGCGCCGGAAATGCGTGCGCGCGGGCTTGCCCGACGCGCTCGTGACCACGGCCATGCGCGTGCGTTCGCGCGGATCGCGGCCGATTGGCGCGTCGATCGTGCCTTCTTCGGGCATGTTGCCCCACACCAGCGCGAGATAGCGGCGCTTCACCGTGCGCGCCTGCAACTGGCGCACGAGGTCGGTCTGTGCCTCGAGCGTGCGCGCCACCACCATCAGGCCGGAGGTTTCCTTGTCGAGCCGGTGCACGATGCCCGCGCGCGGCAGGCCCGCGGCGGCCTCGCCGTAGCGATACAGGAGGCCGTTGAGCACCGTGCCGCTCCAGTTGCCGGCCGCCGGATGCACGACCATGCCGGCCGGCTTGTTGATGACCACCAGCGTGTCGTCTTCATAAATGATGTCGAGCGGCACCGGCTCCGGCGTGAACGCCAGCTGTTCGGGCAGCAGATCCGGCACGAGCTCGATGGTCGCGCCGAGCGGCACCGGCTGGCGGATTTTCGCGGGCTTGCCGTCGATCCTTACTCGCTCGGCCTCGATCCAGCTTTGCAGGCGATTGCGCGAGAACTCGGGAAAAACCCGCGCGAGCACCTTGTCGAGGCGCTCGCCCGCCAACTCGTCGGGCACGACGACGCTGCGCGGCGTTTCGTCCGCCACGCGGCTCGCCACGGTCGGCACATGGCTGGGCAGAGCGGCGGCGGCGAGCGCGTCGCTGCCGAGATCGTCGTCGAGGGAATCGACGCCCAACGCGTCGGAGGGGTCAGCGCTTACGCTATAATCTTTGTTGCTATTCCCGGCACCGGTTGCGGCGCCTGGAGTATTTGAGCGGGTCATTGAGTCTGGGTCACCTGGACGTAAAGCTAGACTGGAAAATGCGAGCCTTGAACACCATCACTAAAGCGGCGATCAATTTGGCGGCCATCAAGAAGGCGGCCCGGAAAGTGGCCGGATACATTGCGTGCGCCGCAGCCGTCGCCGTTGTCGCGGCTTGCCACGGCCTGCCGGAAAAGACCGACGAGACGGCAACGTGGAACAACAACAAATTATATACGGAGGCGAACGACGCCCTGAGCGGTGGTGACTTCGGCAAGTGCGCCAAGTACTTCGAAATGCTCGAGGGTCGCGATCCGTTCGGCCACTTCGCCCAGCAGGCGCAGATCAATGTCGCGTACTGCAACTGGAAAGACAACGAAAACGCCGCCGCCGACCAGGCTATCGACCGCTTCATCCAGCTGCATCCGGATCATCCGGACATCGCTTACGCGTACTACCTGAAGGGCATGATTCACTTCAACGACGACCTCGGTCTGTTCGGCCGCTTCTCCGGCCAGGACATGAGCGAACGCGATCCCAAGTCGCTGCGCGAGTCGTACGATGCGTTCAAGGTCGTGGTGGACAAGTATCCGAACAGTAAGTATGCGCCGGACGCAGCGCAGCGCATGCGCTATATCGTGAACGCGCTCGCGTCGCACGAAGTCCATGCGGCGGATTACTACTACCGCCGTGGTGCCTATGTCGCCGCGATCAACCGCGCGCAACTGGCGCTCACGCAATACAAGAACGCACCGGCTATCGAAGACGCACTGCATATCATGATGCTGTCGTACGAGAAGCTGAACCAGCCGCAACTGGCCGACGACACGAAGCGCGTGCTGGCCGGCACCTTCCCCGACAGCCCGTACATCACGGGTCATGCACGGCCGGGGACGGAAAAGTCGTGGTGGCAGTTCTAAGCTTCACCGCGTACTGAGAATCGGCAGGAAGAAAAAACGCCACGACTTCGGTCGTGGCGTTTTTGTTTGTGCGTCGCGTTGCGTTACCTTGCCTTGCCTTACTTCGCCGAGGCGCCGCGGGCCAATGCCACCAGCGCCGCCGGCAGCGCGACTCAATCCCGCTCGAACAACGCAATCGACTCCACATGCGACGTATGCGGGAACATATTGACCACGCCCGCACCCACCAGCCGATAGCCCGCCTCATGCACAAGCAGACCGGCATCGCGCGCGAGGGTCGCCGGCGCGCACGAGACGTACACGATGCGCTTAGGCAGCGGTCCATCGCCGCTCTGCGCGATGTCCACCAGCGCCTTGGCGACGGCCAGCGCGCCTTCGCGCGGCGGGTCGATCAGGAACTTGTCGAAGTGGCCGAGCGCGCGCATGTCGTCGGCGGTGACTTCGAACAGGTTGCGGCACGCGAACGACGTATGCCCCGCCACGCCGTTCAGCTCGGCATTGGCCAGCGCGCGCGAGGTCAACACCTCGCTGCCTTCGATGCCCACGACTTCCCTCGAAATCCGCGCGAGCGGCAGCGTAAAGTTGCCGATCCCGCAGAACAGATCGAGCACGCGATCCGTGCGCGCCGGCGCCAGCAAACGCAGCGCGCGGCTCACCAGCACGCGGTTGATGGCGTGATTCACCTGAGTGAAATCGGTCGGCTTGAACGGCATGCGGATGTCGTATTCCGGCAGCGTGTAGTCGAGCTGCGCGTCGAGCGGATAGAACGGCGTGACCGTATCCGGGCCGCCCGGCTGCAACCAGAACTGCACCTTGTGCTGGTCGGCGAAATCACGCAGCACCTGCTCGTCCGCAGCCGTGATGGGCTCGAGATTGCGCACCACCAGCGCCGTGACCGACGAGCCCACCGCCAGTTCGAGCTGCGGCATGCGCTCGTAAATCGACAGCTTGCGCACCATGAAACGCAACGGCATGAGCATGGCCGACACGTGCGGCGGCAACACTTCGCAAGTCTTCATGTCGGCGATGTAGCTGCTCTTCTTCTCATGGAAGCCGATGCGCATACCGCCCTTTTCCGGCAGAAAACGCACGGCCAGACGCGCGCGGTAGCGATAACCCCAGGACGGCCCATGAATCGGCCGGAATACCGTCTCCGGGCGCAGCTTCGCCAGATGCTGCAGGTTGTCTTCGAGCACGCGCTGCTTGACGGCCACCTGCGCGCGAATGTCGAGATGCTGCATCGAACAGCCGCCGCAGATATCGAAGTAAGTGCATTTCGGCTTGGTGCGCATCACGCTTTCGCGAAACACCTGGACCACTTCGGCCTGCTCGAATTTGGGCTTGCTACGATGCGTCGAATAGCTGACGCGCTCGCCGGGCAACGCGCCTTCGACAAAGATGACCTTGCCGGACGTGCCGTCTTCGGTTTCGGTGCGGCCGACGCCGCGCGCTTCCATATCGAGCGAAACGATTTCGATGACCGGCTCGTTGCCGGTGACGATGTGTGCCGGCGCGGGCGGAGGCGTCTTGGAGCGCTTCGGCGCGCGGCGATGGGGAGCAGTTCGGGACACCTGCGACTTCCTGACAAACTTGGGGAAAGGCGAGATTGTAGACGAAGCGCCGCGCCTGGCCATCATTCGGAGCGGCGGCAACGGCCCCACGCGAGTCCAGGCCGGGCGTGGCGTGAGTCCGCGGACGAGCGCCTTGCATCATGAACAAAAGGACCGCAATGGCCCTGCAATCCGCTGCAAGGCAAACGCGTCACGCCCTGACCGCGAGCGGCCTTACTGGTCGAACGCCGCCAGATACTCGGCCCATTGCGGCGCCGTTTCCAGCGCCAGCGCGTTCTTGACCAGGTTGATCTCGTCAGCATACTCCGCGGGCGAAAACGCGCCGCGAATCAGCTGGAAGCGGCAATAGAGCAAGTACGTATTGACGACGTCGGTCTCGCAATAGTTGCGGATCTCCTCGATACGCCCTTCCTGATACGCGTGCCACACCTGGCTGCCGTCCATACCCATCTTGCCGGGAAAGCCGCACATCTTGGCGAGCGCGTCGAGCGGCGCGTTGGCGCGCGCCTGGTACATGGCGAGCACGTCCATCAGATCCGTGTGACGCGCGTGATAGCGGCTGATGTAGTTGTTCCACTTGAACTCGCGGTCGTCCTCGCCGAGATCCCAGAACTTGCAGGCGGGAATGCCGTTGACGAGCGCGCGGTAGTTCAGCACCGGCAGGTCGAAGCCGCCGCCGTTCCACGACACGAGCTGCGGCGTGTACTTCTCGATCACGCGATAGAACGACTGCACCAGCGCCGCCTCGCCGTCTGCCAGCGTGCCGAGCGAGCGGACCCGGAAGCCGTTGTTGTCGCGGAACACGCAGGAAATCGCCGCGATCCGTTGCAGATGATGCGGCAGGAAATCGCTGCCGGTTTTTTCGCGGCGCGCGGCGAACGCATGCTCGGCGACTTCGGCGTCGCTCAGGTCGGCGGGCAAATCTTCGAGGCGGCGAATGCCGGCGACATCGGGAATCGTCTCGATGTCGAAAACAAGAATCGGTGTCATCAGGTTATAAAACGGCGTCCTTCCGAACGCCGTTGGAGGCGAAGAAGCGCTTCAACCGCACGAGCGCTTCCTGTTGGATCTGGCGCACACGCTCGCGCGTGAGGCCCATTTCGTCGGCGAGTTCTTCGAGCGTGGCGGGTTCGATGTGATTCAGGCCGAAGCGGCGCTCGATCACATGACGATGCTTGTCCGACAGACGAGCCAGCCACGCGCGTGTAAGCGTTTCCAGTTCGCGGTGCTGCACTTCGGCATCTGGCGACTGGCTCTGGTCGTCGGACAGCAGATCGAGCAGGCTGCTCGCCGGATCGAGATCGAGCGGCGCGTCGAGCGACGCGGTGTGCTCGTTCAGCGCGAGGATGTCGGTGACTTCGTCGGTGGTTTTGCCGGTCAGATAAGCGATGTCGTCGATGCTGGCGTCGCGCCGGTCGGCGGCCTCGCCCGAGTTCATCGAATTTTTTTCCAGATGGCGCTTGGCGCGCAGCACCTGATTAAGCTCGCGAATCACGTGCACCGGCAAACGGACGGTGCGCGCCTGATTCATGATGGCGCGCTCGATACTCTGGCGAATCCACCACGTGGCGTAAGTAGAAAACCGGAAGCCGCGCGTCGGATCGAATTTTTCGATGGCGTGCATCAGGCCGAGATTGCCCTCTTCGATCAGATCGAGCAGCGGCACGCCGCGATTCAGATAGCCCTTCGCGATACTGACAACGAGCCGCAGATTGCGCTCGATCATGACTTGCCGCGCTTCGAACTCGCCCGCCTTGGCAAGACGCGAATACTTCTGCTCTTCCTCGACGGTCAGCAGCGGCTTGACGCTGATACGGTTCAGGTAGTGCTGAATCGTGTCGGCCGTCAGCTCGGCTTGCAGCAGTGCGCGGAAATCGTCCGCGTCCGGCGCGGCTTCGCTCGCGCCTTCACGGGTCTCGCCGGCTTCGTCAGCGCCGCCCTGGCGTTCGTCGAGATCGCGTTCCTCGGCGATCTCCTCTTCCACTTCCGAAGCGCCGCTTTCGTCGACCGAAGCGGACATAGCGTGGCTGGTCTTCTCAGACTCGGCTTGCGGCGGGCGGCGCTTCGATTTCGGCATGGTCGTATCGCTTATTGCGGCGGCAAATACTTCAGTGGGTCGACAGGTTTACCCTGCCGGCGAACTTCGAAATGCAACATCACACGGTCGGAATCGCTATTGCCCATCTCGGCGATCTTCTGCCCCTTCGTCACCGCGTCCCCCTCTTTTACCATCAAAGAGCGGTTATGTGCATACGCCGTGAGATAAGTTGCATCATGCTTGATGATAATGAGATTGCCGTAACCACGCAGCCCATTTCCGGCATAAACCACGCGGCCGTCCGCGGACGCCTTCACCGGATCTCCCGCTGCGCCGCCGATATTGACGCCCTTGTTGGTCGAGTCGTTGAACGTGCCGAGCAGCGGTCCGCGCACCGGCCATGCAAAGGCCACGTTGCCGGACGCGCCGGCGTTCGAATCGCTGGCCGCGCCAGGCGTGGCCGGCGGCGTCAGCGACGCGTTGTTCGTCGTAGAACCGTAGATGGGCGGCGCCGCCACACCGGCTGCGCCGGCAGTCCCGCCCGCCGGCGGCGTGCTGCCGAGCGGCGCGCTTTGCACCGCGCCACCGCTGCCGATCGGTGCGGTCGACACGCCCGGCGTCAGCGCCGCGGTGTTCGCACCCGGCGGCACGACGCGCAGCAACTGATCGACTTCGATCTGATTCGGGTTGGTGAGATTGTTCCACGCCGAAATGTCGCGGTAGTTCTGACCGTTCTCCAACGCGATCCGATACAGCGTGTCGCCCGGCTTCACGCGATAGTAGCCCGGCGGCGGCGGTCCGAGCGGCACCGCCGGCTGCGGCGTGCCTTGCGTACTGAGCACACTGCCGCCGGAGCGGTCGACGACCGGCGCCTGATCGAGCCGGGATGCGCAGGCCGTCATCAACAGGGACAAGGCGAGCACGCACACGCTACGCTGGGTTACGGTCATGGGGACATTCAGGCTGGTTCTTCTCATCGCGCGCAACATACTCATCGGTGTCAAATCACTCCGGATTTTAAGGGTACAAAGAAAACGCGATCAAGCCGCGACTCGCGCCACTGCGCGGGTCCGAGGCGCTCGACCAGAGTCAGCACCTGGTTCTGGCCGTCCTGCGAGCCGACCGGCGCGACCAGACGGCCGCCGATCGCGAGTTGTTCAAGCAATGCTTGCGGCACGTCGAGCCCCGCCGCCGCGATCACGATCGCATCGAACGGCGCCGCCGCCGGCAGTCCCAGGCGCCCATCGCCGTAATGCAGGCGGATGTTCGGAATGCGCAGCGGACGCAAGTTCGTCTTCGCGCGTTCGGACAACGGCTTGATGCGCTCGATCGAGTAAACCTCGCGCGCGACCTGGCTCAGCACGGCCGCCTGATAACCGCAGCCGGTACCGATTTCGAGCACGTTGGTGAGCGCGCGGCCGGCGGCGGCCAGCTCGATCATTCGCGCGACCACCGACGGCTTGGAGATGGTCTGGTGATGACCGATCGGCAACGCCGCATCTTCGTAGGCCTGAACCGCGAGACCCGGGTCGACGAACATGTGGCGCGGCACCACCGACATCGCGTTCAACACGCGCTGATCAGTCACGCCGTTCGCACGCAGGCGTTCGACCATGCGTTCGCGAACCCGTTCCGACGTCAGTGCCATCGCGCCGTTCAACGCGACGTTCGGCGCGGCGCGGCGCTCGTTGGACCGGGCCGCGGGCCTGGCCGGCGCCGCCGACTGCGCGCCGCCGCGTGTCGTCGAACCTTGAACGACTGGCTTGGCCGCGTTTTTAACGGAAGGCGCGGCGAGCGGCTTCGGCGGCGTTAGCGCCGAGGCCTTCGCTGGCGGCTTGATCTGCGCCGCGTTCTGCACCGATGCCGGCCTGGATTGGGACTTACCCGTGGAACCGGGCGGCGCGTTCTTCGCGGGTTGCTGACGCGCGTTCAGTGCCGCGCTCGCGGCCAACGCCGCCGCGCGGATTTCGCCCGGGCGTCCTTCGGGCCGGCGCGGTTCGCGCACCAGGTCCTCGAGGCCGAGCGGAAAGCGCCTGGCGCGCTCGCTGGTCATGAAGCGCCGCTGCCTGCGCGCGCCCAGTCGCGCGCCGCGGGCAACATTTGCGTATGAGTCAGGTCGAGTTGCAGCGGCGTGATGGACACGTGACCGTTGGCGACCGCGTGAAAGTCGGTGCCTTCGCTCGCGTCGCGCGCGCTGCCCGCCGGACCGATCCAGTAGATCGGCTCGCCACGCGGGTTGGTCTGGCGGATCACCGGCTGCGACGGATGCCGTTTGCCAAGACGCGTGATCTGCCAGTCGCCGAGTTGCTCGTACGGCAGATTCGGAATGTTGACGTTCAGAAGCGGATGCCCGGGCAACGGCTGAGCAAGATAGTGCGCGACGATTTCAGTGGCGACGCGCACGGCGTCGTCGAGATGCACCCAGTCCTTGTCGACCAGCGAGAACGCGATGGCCGGCACGCCGAACATGATGCCTTCGGTAGCGGCCGCGACGGTGCCCGAATAGAGCGTGTCTTCGCCCATGTTCTGACCGTTGTTGATGCCCGAGACCACGAGGTCCGGCGTATGGTCGAGCATGCCTGTCAACGCGATGTGCACCGAGTCGGTGGGCGTGCCGTTCACGTAATAGAAACCATTGGCCGAGCGCAGGACCGAGAGCGGCCGCGACAGCGTCAGGGAATTCGACGCGCCACTGCAATTCTGTTCGGGTGCCATCACGGTGACGTCCGCGATCGGCTTGAGCGCTTCGTAAAGCGCAGCAAGGCCGGGCGCCAGATAACCGTCGTCGTTGCTGAGTAGGATTCGCATGCGGCGATTGTAACCGAGGAAAGAAGACGCGCGAACGACACGGCGGGCCATGCGCACGACGTATGCAATGCGCACGCGTCGGGATCGTGAAAGGCTGGCGCGAGTCGGCGGCCGGACATGCATCGCGCGCTTGCCGATCACATGCGGACCAATAAAAACGCACGGTCGTGCTGATTGTTTTACACTCAGAATACTTGCGAACCCCTGATCGAAATGGAGACACGATGCGCGCGATTCGCTGCAAACAATATGGGCCGCCCGAGAGCCTGGTTGTCGAAAACCTGCCGGACCTCGAGGCGCCGCCAGGCCATGTCGTGATCGACGTCAAAGCCGCGGCCGTCAACTTTCCCGACGTGCTGATCATCGAGAACAAATACCAGTTCAAACCGCCCCTGCCCTTCACGCCCGGCTCGGAAGTCGCGGGCGTGGTGCGCGCGGTCGGCGCCGACGTCACGCAGTTCAAGCCCGGCTCGCGCGTGGTCGCCTTCACCGGTCAGGGTGGTTTCGCGGAGCAGGCGCTCGCGCCGGCCGCGGCGTGCGTACCGTTGGCGGACGATGTCGACTTCGAACTGGCCGCGGCGTTCACGCTGGCGTACGGCACGTCGCATCACGCCGTGGTCGATCGCGGCGCGTTGCAGGCGGGCGAAACGATGCTGGTGCTCGGCGCGGCCGGCGGCGTCGGGCTGGCAGCTGTCGAAATCGGCAAGGCGCTCGGCGCGCGTGTGATCGCGGCCGCGTCGAGCGACGAGAAACTCGCGACCTGCGTCAAGCACGGCGCGGACGCCACCATCAACTACAGCACCGAAGATCTGCGTGAGCGCATCAAGGCGCTCACCGATGGTAAAGGCCCGGACGTGATCTACGATCCGGTCGGCGGCGTGTATGCGGAGCCGGCGTTTCGCAGCATCGGCTGGCGCGGGCGTTATCTGGTGGTGGGCTTCGCCAACGGCGAGATTCCGAAGCTGCCGCTCAACCTGACGCTGCTCAAAGGCGCGAGTCTGGTCGGCGTGTTCTGGGGTGACTTTGCGAAGCGCGAACCGCAGCACAATCACGCGGCGTTTCAACAGATGACGCGGTGGATCCACGAAGGCAAGCTCAAGCCGTATGTGTCGGCGCGCTATTCGATCGAGGACACTGGGCGCGCGCTGCGGGATATGGCGGAGCGTCGCGTGATCGGGAAAGTGGTGGTGACGCCTTAGTCCTCGCGTAACTGATTCGTCCTTGGCAGCAACCAAAAGAAACGACGCGCGGTTTTCCAACCGGCGCGTCGTTTCTTTTTCGCTAAGCGTTGTGCGTTGCGTGTCGCGTATTGAACATTGAGCTTCGCGCGTATCGAACGCGCGCCGCTCTGCCCTATAGCTTTTCCGTGTCGCCCGTCTTGGGCTGCCACTTCATCAAGCGCCGCTCGCCAATGCCGACGATCGCATCCAGAATCAGCGCAAATGCGGTCAACACCAGAATCCCGGCGAACACGGTATTGATATCGAAGGTGCCTTCGGCCTGCAGAATCAGATAGCCGACGCCGCGCGCCGAGCCGAGATATTCCCCCACCACCGAGCCGACGAACGCCAGTCCGACCGACGTATGCAGGCTCGAAAACACCCAGCTCATCGCGCTAGGCAAGTAGACGAAGCGCAGCAAATGCTTGCCGTTCGCGCCGAGCATGCGCGCGTTGGCGAGCACGACCGGACTGACTTCCTTCACGCCCTGATAGACGTTGAAGAACACGATAAAGAACACCAGCGTGACGCCGAGCGCCACCTTCGACCAGATGCCCAGCCCGAACCACACGCCGAAGATCGGCGCGAGAATCACGCGCGGCATCGAGTTGGCCGCTTTGATGTACGGATCGAACAGCGCGCTCGCCAGCGGCGAGAGCGCGAGCCACAAGCCGACGCCAAGCCCGAGCGCCGTGCCGAGCGCGAATGCGAGCACGGTTTCGACCAGCGTGATCCATAGGTGCAAATAGATCTCGCCGCCCACGAACCACTCCCAGATCCGCTGCAGCACCTTCTGCGGCTCGCCGAAGAAGAACGCGGCTTTGTTAGGGTCGTCGAAATAGAAAGGCGGCAGCAGCGTCGGGCTGGTCAGCACGTACCAGAGCACGAAGCACAGCACGAGCAGCAGCCATTGCCAGATCACCAGATTCGCCCGGTTCGGGCGCAACGTCTTCCACATGACTCGGTTTGCCTTGGACGATTGATTGACGCGAATACGTGACGCGAATACGCGCCGCGTTTACGGCGTTTGCGTTTATACGGCGGTGAGTTGCTGCTGATAGCCCTTGAGTACTTCATCGCGCAGCACGCTCCAGATCTGCGCATGCAACTCGACGAAACGCGGATGCGAACGGATTTCGGCAACGTCGCGCGGACGCGGCAGGTCGATCGTGAATTCGCCGATCGGATGCGTGCCCGGCCCGGCCGAGAGCACCACCACGCGGTCGGACATCGCGATCGCTTCGTCGAGATCGTGCGTGATGAACAGCACCGCTTTGCGTTTGGCGGCCCACAGGTCGAGCAACTCGTTTTCCATCAACTGACGCGTCTGGATATCGAGCGCGGAAAACGGCTCGTCCATCAGAATGATGTCCGGATCGAGAATCAGCGTCTGGGCCATCGCGACGCGTTTGCGCATGCCGCCCGACAGTTGATGCGGATAGCGATCGCCGAAACCGCCGAGGCCGACACGCTTCAACCACTCGTCGGCTTTGCTGCGGGCTTCGGCGGGCGGCACACCGTGGAACGCAAGGCCGGCCATGACGTTGTCGATGGCGGAACGCCACGGCATCAGCGCGTCGGCCTGGAACATATAGCCGGCGCGCCGGTTGATGCCCTTGAGCGGCTCACCGAACACGCTGACCGTGCCCGACGACGGCCCCAGCAAACCCGCGCCGACATTCAACAGCGTGGACTTACCGCAGCCGGTCGGGCCGACCACCGAGACGAACTCGCCCGGCGCGATGCGCAACGTGGTTTCCTTCACCGCCGTGTAGCGCTGCGCGCGGTTGTCGCGCGCAGCGAACGTGCAGGTGATGTTGTCGAGCGCCAGTGCGGCAACGGTCATCGTTCAGCTCGCTTCGAAAGATCGGATGGGTGTGTGATCAGGTCACGTCATGACACGCAGCGCCGGAACCGCGCGATTGCGATGCGCGTTGCGTCGCCGCACGGCCCGAATGCCTGTGCTCGACTCAAGCCTTGACGGTAGTCAGCGCTTTCTTGACGAAGTCGTTGGTCCACGTCTTCGACAGATCGATCGGCTTGCCCTGCACGTTCGGATCGAACGCCTGCAAGGTCTTCAGCGACGTCGCGGGGCCGTCCGCCGGCATCAGGCCATCGGGCGACATCGCTTCCTTCACGTGCTGCCACGCGTCCAGATACACCGCGCGGTCGCCAAGCAGGTACCCTTCCGGCACCGTGTTGATCAGTTCGCTGCCGGTCGCCGTTTGCAACCACTTGAGCGCGCGCACCATCGCGTTGGTCAGCGCCTGCGTGGTGTTGGGATTCTTCGTGATGAAGCTTTGCGACGCGTACAGACACCCCGCCGGCATATCGCCGCCGAAGACGCTGCGCGTGTCGGCAAGCGTACGCGTGTCGGACACCACGCGAATCTCGCCGGTGCGCTCGAGCTTGGTCATGACCGGGTCGAGATTGGCAATGGCGTCGATCTGCCCCGACTGCAACGCGGCGATCGCACCGGCGCCCGCGCCGACGCCGATAAACGCGACATCTTTCGCGCTCAGCCCCGCTTTCGCCAGCACGAAGCTGGCCATGATCGAGGTCGACGAACCCGGCGCGGTCACGCCGATTTTCTTGCCCTTCAGGTCGGCAATCGACTTGTAGTTCGGCATGGTCTTCTTCGAGACCGCGAGCACGATCTGCGGCGCGCGCCCTTGCAGGACGAACTCGCGGAACATCTGCTTTTGCGCCTGCAGCAGCAAGGTATGCTCGAATGCGCCGGATACTACGTCCGCGCTGCCGCCGACCGCAGCCTTCAACGCCTGCGAGCCGCCGGCGAAGTCGGAGATTTCGACCTCGAGCCCCTCGTCCTTGAAGTAATTGCGGCGCTCGGCGATGGTGAGCGGCAAGTAATAGAACAGATTCTTGCCGCCGACGGCGATCGCCACCTTGCTGGTTTCAGGTTTGCCCTGCGCGAAGGCAAGCGGCGTGGCGGCGAGCGTGGCGCCCGCGAGTGCGGCAGTGCCGGCGAGAAAACTTCTCCGTTGCATGGTCTCTAGTCTCCAACTTTTGTGGTGCGATTTTCTGTCCAGCTTTTTTGCCGGCTTTTTTTGCTGCCGCTGCACGCATGAGCGCCGCGTTTGCATCCGCTTTTGAATCACGGCTTACGCGACGTGGCATGCGCGGCATCCGTGAATCATGCGCGGCAGGCATGCTGCGCGGCGCGCTCACTCAAACGATCTGTTGCGCGTGCAACCTTGCAATGTGGTCTGCATCATAACCTAGCGATTGCAGGACTTCATCGGTATGTTCACCCAGTTCCGGACCCAGCCAGCGCGTCTCGCCCGGCGTGGCCGAGAGCTTCGGCGTGACCGACGGCAGCGTAATTTCCTTACCGTCCTGCCACTTGAAACGCTGGATCATCTGGCGCGCCATGAACTGCGGATCGGTGAACATGTCCGCCACACTGTAGATGCGGCCCACCGGCACGTCGGCGGCGTTCAGCACGGCGAGCGCTTCGTCGATGGTGCGCGTGGCGAGCCAGGCGGCGATCGCGCCGTCGATTTCCTGGGTGCGCGGCACGCGGCCGTCGTTGTGCGCGAGCGCCGGATCGTTCGCGAGATCTTCGCGCTCGATCGCGATCATCAGGCGCTTGAAGATCGGATCGCTATTGCCGCCGATCACGATGCTGCCGTCGCGGCACGGATACGTATTGGACGGCACGATGCCCGGCAGCGACGCGCCGGTGCGCTCGCGCACCATGCCATACACGCCGTATTCGGGCACCACGCTTTCCATCATGTTGAAGACGGCCTCGTACAGCGCCACGTCGACGACCTGCCCTTTGCCGCCGTTCACCTGCTTGTGATGCAGCGCCATCAGCGCGCCGATCACGCCGTGCAGCGCGGCGATCGAATCGCCGATTGAAATGCCGATGCGCGGCGGCGGCAAATCCGGGTAGCCGGTGATATGACGCAGGCCGCCCATCGATTCGGCGATCGCGCCGAAACCGGGCCGGTCGCGATACGGACCGGTCTGGCCGTAGCCGGACAGCCGCACCATGACGAGGCCAGGGTTTTCCGCCGACAGCACGTCATAACCGAGCCCGAGTTTCTCCAGCAAACCCGGCCGGAAATTTTCGACGACGATATCCGCTTCTTTCGCTAGGCGCCGCACGATCTCCTTGCCCTCATCGGCCTTCAGATTGATCGTGACGGATTTCTTGTTGCGCGCCTGCACGGCCCACCAGAGCGACGTGCCGCCGACTTCGGGATAGAGCTTGCGCCATTTGCGCAGCGGGTCGCCGCCCTTGGGATCTTCGATCTTGATGACGTCGGCGCCGAACTCGCCGAGAAAACGCGCGGCGAACGGGCCGGCGATCAGCGTGCCGAGTTCCAGCACCTTGACGCCGGCGAGCGGGCCGGTTTTATCTTGCGGCGCGGTGCTCGCGCCTGATTCGTGGGTGGCACTCATGTGTCTCCTTTGTCGACCAGAGTTAGCGCTTTAGCGCTTACTCTGGTCCCATGCAAAGCGGTCGACCAGAGTTAGCGCTTTAGCGCTTACTCTGGTCCCATGCAAAGCGGTCGACCGGAGTTAGCGCTTTAGCGCTTACTCCGGTCCCATGCAAAGCGCTTATGTCGATCCTGAGTGAGCGCTTTATCGACCTCTCCGGTCCCACAGCGCGCTCTGGTCTCATGCAAGCTGTTTGCTGTTCCGATTCCAACGCGCATCGCGCAGCGTTCTAGTCGTTCCCTTGGGCTACATCGAGCGACGGTCGAGCATGGCGCGGGCGATCGTGCCGGCGTCCACGTATTCGAGTTCGCCGCCCACCGGCACGCCGCGCGCAAGGCGTGTGACAGCGAGCCCGCGCGCCTTGAGCGTCTGCCCGAGGTAATGCGCGGTCGCCTCGCCTTCGTTGGTGAAATTGGTGGCGAGCACGACTTCCTTGACCACGCCATCCGATGCACGCCGGACCAGCCGGTCGAAATGAATCTCCTTCGGACCGATGCCGTCGAGCGGACTCAGACGCCCCATCAGCACGAAGTAGAGGCCGCGATAGGTCATGGTCTGCTCGAGCATGATCTGGTCGGCAGGCGTTTCGACGACGCACAGCAAAGTGGGATCGCGTTCCTCATCGAGGCAGACCTCGCAGATCTGCGCTTCGGTGAAGGTGTTGCACTTCTCGCAATGCTGCAGATGCTCGGTGGCGAACAGCAACGAGCGGCCGAGTTTTTCGGCGCCGTCGCGATCGTGCTGCATCAGGTGATACGCCATGCGTTGCGCGGACTTCGGCCCGACGCCGGGCAGCGCGCGCAGCGCTTCGACGAGCGCCGACAAGGCGGAAGGTTGTTTCATGCGGATCGGCGTCGAAGTGGGTAGTGCCCGGCTATTCGGGTGGCGATGCGGTTGATTCGATCGGTTTCCATCATTCCGGCGACGGCCGGCGCAACAGCGCAAGGGCGCACGATGCATGCCTCGGCCGAATCGCGGCCGGTTGGGTCAAGCCGAAGCACGCGCGCAGCGAGTGCAGCACCTGCTGCACCTGCAGCGTGCGCAACTCACGCGTTTCCGTTCATGCCGCGGCGACTACCGCCGCGGCGCCTGACCCGCCGCCTTGCAGCGGTGTCGTTCAGAACGGCAGCTTGAAGCCCGGCGGCAGCGGCAGACCGGAAGTCATGCCACCCATCTTTTCCTGGGCGGTGGCTTCGGCCTTGCGCACGGCGTCGTTGAACGCGGCGGCGACCAGGTCTTCCAGCATGTCCTTGTCGTCGGCGAGCAGGCTCGGGTCGATCGATACGCGGCGCACGTCGTTCTTGCAGGTCATCGTCACCTTCACGAGACCGGCGCCCGACTGCCCCTCGACCTCGATCAGCGCGAGTTGCTCCTGCATCTTCTTCATGTTTTCCTGCATCTGCTGGGCTTGCTTCATCAGCCCGGCGAGTTGGCCTTTCATCATGGACATGCTCCTTCTTGATAGCGTGAAATTCGAAATCGGGCGCGCTATGGTGCGTCGCGCGCGAATCAGTGGACCGACGGCGCGCCGTTCGCGCCGGCGTCCGGAGTAATCGGGCGAATCGAGCCCGGCACGATACTCGCGCCGAACTCGCGGATCAGCGACTGCACGAACGGATCGGCGCCGATCTCGCGCTCCGCTTCCTGCTGGCGCTGCGCGCGCGAGGCGGCGTCGTGCGCGGCGGCCGTGCGACGTGCCGGACCGACTTCGACGAGCACGTCGACAGTCTGGCCTAGCCTGTCGGCGAGCGCGGCTTTCAGTTTAGCGACTTGCGAGGCTTCCGCGTACTGCGGTACCGGCACGTTCAGTTTGAGCGTGTTGCCTTCGAGCGCCATGAGTTCGCTGTTGAACGCGAGCTGGTACGAAATGCCCTTGAGCGGCAAGTCGACGGCGAGCGCCGGCCAGTCGCCCTTGAAGCCCAACGGATCGAGCGGCACGGCGGGCGGCAGTGGACGTTGATCGACCACGGGCGCCGGCGTGGGGGCGGCGGAATTTACGCGGACATCGTCGGGGCCGCTATCGAACACGGGCATGTAGCCGTCGTCCGGCAGGCCGTAATAGCCTTCGTCCGCGGCAGTGAGCGGCATGTATTCGTCGGGCGGCATGTCGTCCCACGGCGGCGCCGACGCGCCGTTCTGCCCGGCGCCGTTGCGCTGTGCGGGCGCTGAAGATGCGGAGGTGCGAGCGGCGGGTGCTGCCGACGCGGCATCCTGCTGCGGCGCGCGGCGCGGTGCGCCCGGCGTCGGCACGGGAACGACGACGCGCGGCGCGGCCGGTTTTGGCGTAGCGGGCGCGGCGGGCTTCGCGGTTGCTGCCGCAGTCGCGCGGCCACGGTCCGACGATACTTTCAAACCGGCGCTGCGCAAGACGTCGAGCGCGGCGCTTGCGCCACCTGCGCGACGCGGTGCGCTGTCGGCAGCGGGCGGCTCCTGCGCCCCTTGTAACTCTTGCGACGCTGCTGCGGCCTGCTCGGTGCGGGCGAGCGCAGCCGCTGCGGGTGCGCTCAACGAAGACGCGGGCGCTGAGTCGTCGAGAGATGCTGCGGCATCGTTCGTCTCCGAACCGTTGGAGACAGCGTTTACGGAAGCTTCGTTCGCGGCCGAATCGGCGGGCGCGTCATCCCACGGCGCCAAGGCGGCGGTAGGAGTCGCGGGCGACGCGGATGCCGCAGCAGCATCGTCCACCGCCGACAACGGCGCTGAATTTACCTCGTGAGCAATCGGCGCCGGCGCTGCACCAGACGATTGCTCCGTCGTTACGTCTTGAGCAGAATCCGGCGGCGTAGCCTGAATTCTGTTAGCAGCAGCCGGCACTTCAATTGCGCCATTGGCTTGCTGCGCAGGCTGAACCGACGCGCCAACCGTAGCGCCCTTGCCCACCGCCACAGCATCGCCAGGCTGCGTCTCACGGACCGGCGCGGCAGCCTTCACGCTCGCTTCACGCGAACTCGCCGATGCAGGCGTCGCGGCTGCCGTCGCCGGCAAACCCGAAGCGCCCTGTTGCGCGGCAACGGCCGGCGCGCCGGCACGTTTCGCTCCGTTCGCCCCTGCCTGGCCAGGCGCACGCGCCGAACCTACGGCGCCACCGCCGCCGCCCGTGGGCGCCGGTTCGAACGCCAGCATGCGCAAGAGCGTCATGGTGAAGCCCGCGTATTCGTCCGGCGCGAGACCCAGTTCGCTTCGACCGATCGTCGCGATCTGATAGAACAATTGCACCTGTTCGGCGCTCAGCGCTTCAGCGAAGCGACGCAGGTCGGCCGCCTCGGGCCACTCGTCCAGTACCGACGACGGCGCGAACTGCGCCCACGCGATCCGATGCAGCAAACTCGCCAGATCCTGCAGCGCCGTCGAAAACGACAGGCTGCGCAACGCCATCTCGTCGGCGACCGACAGCACCGCGGCGCCGTCGCCGTCCGCGAGCGCGTCAAGCAGACGAATCAGGTAGCTCTGATCCAGCGCGCCGAGCATGCCGCGCACGGCTTCTTCATTGACCTGATTGGCCGAATAGGCGATGGCCTGATCGGTCAGCGAAAGCGCGTCGCGCATCGAGCCGTCCGCCGCGCGCGCGAGCAGACGCAGCGCCTGGGCGTCGTACGGCACCGTCTCTTCGCCGAGAATATGTTCGAGATGCGAGACGATATGGCCGGCCGGCATCTGCTTCAGATTGAACTGCAGACAGCGCGACAGCACCGTGACCGGAATCTTTTGCGGATCCGTCGTGGCGAGAATGAACTTGACGTGCGCAGGCGGTTCTTCCAGCGTCTTCAACATGGCGTTGAAGGCGTGGTTGGTCAGCATGTGCACTTCGTCGATCATGTAGACCTTGAAGCGCGCATCCACCGGCGCGTAGACAGCGCGCTCCAGCAGCGCCGCCATTTCGTCGACGCCGCGATTACTCGCCGCGTCCATCTCGACATAATCGACGAAGCGCCCTTCGTCGATCTCGCGGCACGCGCGGCACACGCCACACGGTGTGGAAGTCACGCCGGTTTCGCAATTCAGCGCCTTGGCGAAGATGCGCGACAGCGTGGTTTTGCCCACGCCGCGTGTGCCGGTAAACAGATAGGCATGGTGCAGACGGCCGCCGTCGAGCGCGTGCGTGAGCGCGCGCACCACGTGCTCCTGTCCGACGAGCGAAGCGAAATCCTTCGGCCGCCATTTGCGTGCGAGAACTTGATAGGTCATCCGGAAATTGTATCAGTAACGATGCTACGCAAAACCGATTCGCGACGGCGCGCGAACGCATGCTGCCACTTCATTGGAAGCGGCTAACGGACCGATAGAAAAAAATAGATGATGCGGGCGAGAAACATCAGCAGAGATGGCGGAATGCCGCTGCGCTTAGGGTAAAACAGGAGATGGAATGCGTTTGCGGAAGAACCCGCGGAGAACAACAAGAACAGACAGAAGCAATCAGGAAAAGGAAGGTGACGAGCCCGACCCTCGGCACTGGTGGAAAACGGCTGTGGCTGCTTCGTTCCCGACCTGACCAGGTTGACCATCCCTCCATGCGAGGAGGCCCGTCACGAAACATTCTATCATCGCTTGAGCCGTCGTGCGACTGTTAATACGAGCAAAGCGCCAACGGTGCGCTGAATCGCTACTTCCGCACCATATATAGACAAACTCGCGGCGAGTCGCATTGAAGCCACTTGAGTTTGGCCAGCAAGCCACCAGATACGTTGCGTCATGGTTTGATGAATCACGGTGGCACTTCGTTAGCAGCCATTGGCCCCACTGCCCTGATGAGTACTATCGGCCCCGGCAACGCATAGCGAATTAAGCTAAACTGCCGTACGGATGACCCGCAAACGCGAGCCTTCTGCATATTCCGAAACGGGTTTTCCCTTTTTTCGGCGTGCGCCGGCAAGGCTCCGGTTGCGGCAAAGCGAACGGAAGTTTCCTTAGGTTTTGACGTATCGTGGCGAGCAATTCAGGCGGGCCTCGAACCGATAGAGGTATTCATACAATGAGCGAACAAATCAAGCATATTAGCGACGCATCGTTCGAACAGGACGTCGTGAAATCCGATAAACCCGTGCTGCTCGATTTCTGGGCCGAATGGTGCGGTCCGTGCAAGATGATCGCGCCGATCCTCGACGAAGTCGCGAAGGATTACGCCGATCGCCTGCAAATCGCCAAGATCAACGTCGACGAACATCAATCGACGCCGGTCAAGTTCGGCGTGCGCGGTATCCCCACGCTGATCCTGTTCAAGAACGGCGCTGTCGCCGCGCAGAAAGTCGGCGCACTGTCGAAGTCGCAACTCACCGCGTTCCTCGACGGCAACCTGTAAAGCGTCATAACGGCGCGCCGCGAGGCTTCTGAGGCCCGCGGCGCGGTGTGTTGAGTGTGTTGTCAGCCGGCAACACGCTCAACAAGAAAGATGCCATGCCGTCGCACCGGCGGAAACTGGCGTGTGCTATGCTAGAATCCGCAAAACGTCGAAAAGACGTGTAAGTCCTTGAGCGGTTCCGCTCACTCTCCTCCCAGATTCCATTTCGTCGCACCTTCTCCTGCGGGTTCTCCGTATGCATTTATCCGAGCTTAAGACTCTGCACGTGTCCGAATTGATCGAGATGGCCAATGGCCTCGAGATCGAAAGTGCGAACCGCCTGCGCAAGCAGGAATTGATGTTCGCCATTCTAAAAAAACGAGCCAAAACGGGCGACACGATCTTCGGCGACGGCACGCTCGAAGTGCTGCCGGACGGCTTCGGCTTCCTGCGTTCGCCGGAAACCTCGTACCTCGCCAGCACGGATGATATTTACATCAGCCCGTCGCAAATCCGCCGCTTCAACCTGCATACGGGCGACACGATCGAGGGAGAAGTGCGTACGCCGAAAGACGGCGAACGTTATTTCGCCCTGGTGAAAGTGGACAAGGTCAACGGCCAGCCGCCGGAAGCCTCGAAGCACAAGATCATGTTCGAAAACCTGACGCCGCTGCATCCGAACAAGGTGCTGCTGCTCGAACGTGAAATGCGTGGCGAGGAAAACGTCACGGGCCGTATCATCGACATGATCGCGCCGATCGGCAAAGGCCAGCGCGGCCTGCTGGTGGCGTCGCCGAAATCCGGCAAGACCGTGATGCTTCAGCACATCGCCCACGCGATCAAGCAGAACCATCCCGACGTCGTGCTGTTCGTGCTGCTGATCGACGAACGCCCGGAAGAAGTGACCGAAATGCAGCGTTCGGTGGCGGGCGAAGTGATCGCCTCCACGTTCGACGAACCGGCCGCGCGTCACGTGCAGGTCGCCGAAATGGTGATCGAAAAAGCCAAGCGCCTCGTCGAAATGAAGAACGACGTGGTGATTCTGCTGGACTCCATTACCCGTCTCGCGCGGGCGTACAACACGGTCGTGCCGGCTTCGGGCAAGGTGCTGACGGGTGGTGTGGACGCCAACGCGCTGCAACGTCCGAAGCGCTTCTTCGGCGCGGCGCGCAATATCGAGGAAGGCGGTTCGCTGACCATCATCGGCACGGCGCTGATCGAAACCGGCAGCCGCATGGACGACGTGATCTACGAAGAATTCAAGGGCACCGGCAACATGGAAGTGCACCTGGAGCGCCGTCTTGCTGAAAAGCGCGTCTATCCGTCGATCAACCTGAACAAGTCCGGCACGCGCCGCGAAGAACTGCTCATCAAGCCCGAAGTGCTGCAAAAGATCTGGGTGCTGCGCAAGTTCATTCACGACATGGACGAAGTCGAGTCGATGGAATTCCTGCTCGACAAGATCCGCCAGACGAAGAGCAACTCCGAGTTCTTCGACATGATGCGTCGTGGCGGCGGCAGCTAAGTAGTCGGGCTGATATAGCCGCAGCAATCGCAGATACACACCGCATAGAAAAGCCGCTCGTCGCAAACGAGCGGCTTTTTTTCGGCCTTCGATTTGCCACGTGCGCACGGCGCACAAGCCAGGAGTCCACTTGCCGACGGAGACATCGCTCAGTACTGCAACCTGTACGTGAACGTACACGTTGCAGTACAATGCGACCAGTCCGTTATGTCAGTCACACACCTATGTCCAAGGACTCACCTGCTCTGCTAACGGTGCGCGACGCCGCCGAACGTCTCGGCGTCACACCGCGCACGCTGAAGTACTACGAGGAACGCGGCCTCGTATCGCCCACGCGCAGTGAAGGCCGCTACCGGCTTTACGACGAGGACGATCTGAAGCGCTTCGGCCGCATTCTGCGTTTGCGCTCGCTCGGTTTCTCGCTGCACAGCGTCACCGAAATGCTCAAGCGTCCGCTGGAACCCGTCGATGGTGGCCACCGCTACTCGACCGAATCGCTGCAGCAGATTCACGACGCCATCGAGCAACAGGTCGCAGCACTCGATGCGCGCATCGAAAGTGTGCGCCGCGAACTGAAGGAAGCCCAGAAGCTGCGTGCCGAATTGAGCCCCGACCTCGACTACCTGAAACGGCGCCTTGCCGGCGAGAATGCGGAGGCGTTGCTCGAGCAGCGCCGCAATGCGCGCGCCAAGGCAGGCAAGGCAACACCTTCAAAACAGGCAACAGAACCGGACGCACCCACGCCGGGCGAATCCACGCCGGGCGAATCCTCATGAGCACCACATCGCCCCGCGTGTCGTTGTTCAGCGTCGAAAAACTGCGCGGCGATTTCTTCCCCTGGGTGCTGGCCGTCGTCACCGGCCTCGATTATTTCGACAATTCGATCTTCTCGTTTTTCACCAGCTATATCGCCGGCGGCATCAACGCGTCGCCCGATGAACTGGTGTGGGCGTCGAGCGCGTATGCGGTCGCGGCGGTGCTGGGCATCCTGCAGCAGCAATGGTGGGTCGAACGCTTCGGTTACCGGCGCTACGTGGCCGGCTGCATGCTGCTCTATGCCGCCGGCGCGGTGGCCGCGGCGCTGTGTGAATCGTCGATCGAACTGGCGTTCGCGCGTGGCTTTCAAGGCTACTTCATCGGCCCGATGATGGGCACCTGCCGGATCCTGATCCAGATGAGTTTCAAACCGCAGCAGCGTCCCGCGGCCACCCGCGCGTTTCTCATACTGATCGTCCTGAGCAGTGCGCTGGCGCCGCTGATCGGCGGCCAGCTGGTAGGGCATTTCGACTGGCGCGCGCTGTTCGCCTGCACGGCGCCGGTGGGCGTGCTGTTCGCCGTGCTGGCCTTGCTCGCGTTGCCCGACTCCGGCAACCGTCTGCCGGAGGAACGCGGCTCGGCGCATTTCTGGCCGTACATCATCTTCGCGTTCGCGCAAGGCGCGCTGCAGATCGTGATGCAGCAGGTGCGCTTCCAGTTGTTCAGCGCGTCGCCCGGACTGATTCTGCTGACCGTCGCCGGGATCGCCGCCCTGAGCTGGTTCGCCTATCACCAGTGGCATCATCCCGCGCCGCTCGTGCGCCTGCACGCGCTGCGCGAGAAGGTCTTCCAGGTCGGGCTCGTGCTGTACATGTTCTACTACTACATCTCGACTGTGTTCAGCTATCTGATCTCGCGCTTTCTCGAGAGCGGTCTCGGCTATCCGGTCGAAAACACCGGCCAACTGGTCGGCGTGACATCGCTGATTTCGGCGAGCGCCCTGTTCATCTATTTGCGTTACGCGAAGCTGCTGCCGCGCAAGAAGTGGATCATCGTGCCTGGCTTCGCGGTAGCCGCCTTCGCCGCGGCGTTGATGACGCGCATGTCGCCCGGCGTCGGCGAGGCGGCGTTGATGCTGCCGTTACTGCTGCGCGGCTTGCTGCTGCTATTCATCGTGCTGCCGGTCGCCAATCTGACATTCAGAATTTTCGCCATCGAAGAATTCGCCCACGGCTACCGGCTGAAAAACATCGTGCGGCAACTGACCATGTCGTTCGCGACAGCCTCCGTGATCATCGTCGAGCAGCATCGCCAGGCGCTGCACGAAACTCGCCTCGCGGAGTTCGTGAATCCGTACAATCCTGTGTTCCAGAACTCGCTCGCCGCGCTGACGAAAGGCTTTGCCGCCGCCGGCCGCTCGCCCTCCGAGGCGCACTCGCTGGCACTCGTGGAAATCAGCCGCGCGGTGGCGCAACAAGCCAGCTTTTTGACCTCGCTGGACGGCTTCTCCTTCCTGATCGGCGTGGCGATATGCGGCGGCCTGTTTGCCGTGTGGCAAAAACAGATCGACTAAAGGTTGCTTCAGGCCATGCTCTCGAAACTGACTCAATGGTTCGGCACACGCCGGCGCGAGCGCGCGCTACGCGACTACGCGATCGACGATTCGCTCTGGCAAGCCACGCTCGACGGCCTGCCGTTCCTCGCGCACCTTGCTGCGCCGGACCTCGTGCGTTTGCGCGAACTGACGAGCCTGTTCCTCGCACAAAAAGAGTTTTCGACCGCCCACGAACTCGAACTCACCGACGCGATGACCGTGGCGATCGCCGCCCAGGCTTGCTTGCCGGTGCTGAATCTGAGCCTCGATCTGTATCGCGGCTGGGTCGGCGTGATCGTTTATCCGGGCGAGTTCGTGATCCGCAAGACGGTCGAGGACCAGGACGGCGTGGTGCACGAAGTCGAACAGGACGCGAGCGGCGAAGCATGGGAAGGCGGGCCGGTAGTGCTGTCGTGGGAAGACGCGCAAATGACGGACGGCTCGGACGCCTACAACGTCGTGATTCACGAATTCGCGCACAAGATCGACATGCTGAACGGCGAAGCGGACGGCCACCCGCCGCTCATGCGCCGCTGGCACGCGCCGCTCGATTCGCAGGCTTGGGCCGATGTGTTCGACCATGCCTACGACCACTTCTGCGCCAGGGTAGACGCAGTGCCGGAGCGTCGCTGGGCGCGCTTCGAGCGCGACTCGCTGATCGATCCGTACGCGGCGGATCATCCGTCGGAATTTTTTGCCGTTTGCAGCGAGGCGCTGTTCGTCCAGCCGCAGGCGTTCGAAGCCGAGTATCCGCAGCTTTACCGGCTGCTCGCGCAGTATTACCGGCAGGATCCGGCGCGGACCGGTATGACGTTCACATCGCCCGCCTGACGCGCAACGCCCGCCGGGCAAGGGCCGGCGCGCGGTATGCAGGTCGGCCGCCGAGCGCGCCGGACAGCCGTGAAAACGCCGCGTGCTGCTAGCAAAAAGCCGCGGCAAAAGTCGTCAAGCGACTGATTTTCTGGCATAATCGCCGTTTTTCGACCACAGGCAAGTGGCTCGCGCCTAGATGCGATTCGTAAATACGACCGCACGCGGGTTGGCTACCGCCAGATTAAAGGAAAGATCATGAAAGAAGGCATTCACCCGGATTACCGCGAAGTTCTGTTCATCGACGTGTCGAACGACTTCAAGTTCGTGACGCGCTCGACCATCCAGACGCGTGAAACCGCAGAATTCGAAGGCAAGACCTACCCGCTCGCCAAGATCGAAGTGTCGTCGGAATCGCATCCGTTCTACACCGGCCAGCAAAAGATCATGGACACGGCAGGCCGCGTCGAGAAGTTCCGCAACAAGTTCGGCTCGCGCGCTACCGGCAAGGCAGTCGCGAAGTAATACCTGGCTCGTCGCCGGCTTTGGCCGGCAGTGAAGCAGGAGCAAAAAGGGCAGCGCGAGCTGCCCTTTTTTGTCGCCTGGCTAATCATCCATAGCCAATGCGGCGGCGAAAATCGCACAGCACGGCGCGCCACCCAAACCGTGTTACAGCTTTTCCAACCACGTTGCGAGCCGTTACCGGCCGTGACGCGCATCGCACGGCACGACTACAATGCCGGATGCTCCAAATTGGCCTTCGAGCCGGACATGCCGTCCGGCCCTGGCCGCACCGCTTATCCAATATCCACACACCGCATGAGACCTGTCGTTCGCCTCACTGCCTCAGCGACCAGTGCGTTGCCGCGCTGGCTGCTGTTGACCATCTGTATCGTCTACGCATCGTTCGGACTTTTCGGCCGCGATCCGTGGAAGAACGAGGATGCAGCCGGCTTCGGCGTCATGTGGACCATGGCGAACGGCGGCGCGCACGACTGGCTGCTGCCGAATCTGGTCGGCAAATACCTCACTGAAGACGGCCCGCTCGGCTACTGGTTCGGCGCCAGCGCGATCCGCCTGCTCGCGCCGTGGGTCGACGCGAGCAACGCCTCGCGCGTCTTCACGGGCCTGATGTTCTGCGCGGGTTGCGCGTTCGTCTGGTATGCGGCTTACCTGCTCGGCCGGCGCGCCGAAGTCCAGCCGTTCAAATACGCGTTCGGCGGCGAGCCGGAGCCGCGCGACTACGGCCGCACGCTCGCCGACGGCGCGCTGCTGATCCTGCTCGCCTGCTTCGGCCTTGCCGAGCGCGGCCACGAAACCACGCCGCAACTCGCGCAGTTCTTCGGCATCGCGATGCTCGTGTACGGGCTCGTGCGCATGATCGACAAGCCGATTCAGGGCGCGCTGATCTGGGGCCTCGCCATCGCCCTCGTCACGCTGGCGAGCAGCCCGGTGCTGGTCGGCGCGCTGCTGCTCGGCACGCTGGCGATGACCCTGATCGTGCGCGAAACGCGCTCGCGCTGGCTGCTGCTGGCGGGTCTGCCGGTGGCGCTCGTGCTGTCCGTGGCGTGGCCGCTCGCCGCGCTCGCCGCCTTTCCCGTCGACGCCGTCTGGTACCTCAATCAGTGGGTGCATGTCAGCTTGAGCTCCTTCGCCGGCCCGCCCGGCTCGGTCGCCGGCTACGCGCTGAAAAACCTGCCGCTTTTCACGTGGCCGGCGTGGCCGCTGGCACTGTGGGCGTGGTTCAGCTGGTCGGGGCTGCGGCGCGCGCCGCACGTGGCCATTCCGCTGTCGGTAATCGGACCGCTGTTCGTGCTGGTCGTGCTGCAGAGCCATCAATCGAACCGCCTTTACATGCTGCTGCTGCCGCCGCTCGCCGTGCTGGCCGCGTTCGCGCTGCCCACGCTCAAGCGCGGTGCGATCAACGCAATCGACTGGTTCGCGCTCCTGAGCTTCACGATTCTCGGCAGCTTCGTCTGGCTGGTTTATATCGCGGGATTGACCGGCTTCCCGCATCCGCTCGCGCGCAATCTCGCGCGTCTCGCGCCGGGCTTCGCGCCGCAGTTCAAGATCCTGTCGTTCGTATGCGCGGTCGCCGTGACGGTCTGCTGGTTCGTGCTGGTGCAGTGGCGGCTCGCGCGCCATCCGAAAGTCCTGTGGCGCAGCGTGGTGCTCTCGAGCGCCGGCACCACCCTCATGTGGGTGCTGCTCATGACGCTGTGGCTGCCGGTCGTCAACTACAGCCGGACCTATAAGGACGTCGCCGAACAGATCGCCGCCCATCTGCCGGACGACTACACCTGCATCTCGCCGGTGCGTCTCGGCAATGCGCAGATCGCGACGTTCGCCTATTTCGGCGACATGCACTTCTCCTTCGACCAGGACTGCGACGTAATCCTGCGTCAGGATACGCAGGACTACGGCGAACCGAGCGCGATGTCCGACTTCGTCTGGAAGCTGGTGTGGGAAGGCCGCCGCGTGGCCGACCGCGACGAACGCTTCCGTCTGTACGTGCGCATCGACCGCCCGAAGCCGCCGGTCGTCAAACGCCGCAGCTGGCACAAGAAGTCCGACTGAGCATGTTCGCCGACGTCCGGAAAATCGCCGGCCTCGCCTGGCCGGTGCTGATCGGCCAACTGGCGATCATCGCGTTCGGCGTGATCGACACGGCGATGGTCGGCCGTTACTCCGCTGTCGATCTGGCCGCGCTCGGCCTCGGCTCGTCGATCTATATCTCCGTGTATATCGGCCTGACCGGCATTTTGACCGCGCTGCAACCGATTACCGCGCAACTCTACGGCGCGCGCCGCTACATCGAGATCGGCGAGGAAGTTCGCCAGGCTTTGTGGCTTGCGCTGGCGCTGACCGTGATCGGCTTCCTGATCCTGTTCTTTCCGGGCCCCGTGTTGCAGGTCGCGCGCGTGCCCGAGGCGCTGCACGAGCGCACCGTGGCGTACCTGCGGATTCTGGCTTTCGGCTTGCCGGCCGGCCTCGCTTTTCGCGTCTACAGTTCGGTCACCAACGCGGTCGGCAAGCCGCGGCTCGTGATGATCCTGCAGATCGGCGCGCTGTTGCTCAAGGTGCCGCTCAATACGTGGTTCATCTTCGGCGGATTCGGCGTGCCGGCGCTCGGCGGGCCGGGTTGCGCGCTCGCCAGCACCATGATCAACTGGGCGCTGGCCGCGCTCGGCATGCTGCTGTTGACGCGCGTCGACGTCTTCACGCCGTTCGCGATCTTCAGGCAGTTCTGCCGGCCGGTCTGGCGGCGCCAGGCGGCGCAATTGCGGCTGGGCATTCCGATGGGCCTGTCGTACCTGATCGAAGTCACCTCTTACACGTTCATGGCGCTCTTCATTGCGCGCTTCGGCACGACGACGCTCGCCGGCCACCAGATCGCCGGCAATATCGGCGCGGTGCTCTACATGACGCCGCTGTCGATCGGCATCGCTTCGTCGACGCTGGTCGCGCAGGCGCTCGGCGCGCATCGTCCGGAAGCGGCGCGCACGCTGTCGCGTCACGGCATCATGATGGCGATGGCGATTGCCTGCTGTTACGGCGCGATCGTGCTGGTGCTGCGGCCGTACATCATCGAAGGCTATACGCCGAATGCGCAGGTCGTGACGGCGGCGTTGCCGCTGGTGTTGATCGTCGCGTGCTATCACCTGTTCGATGCCTTGCAGATCACCACCGCGTTCGTGCTGCGCGCCTACAAGGTGGCGGTCGTGCCGACCGTGATCTACGCGGTGGCGCTGTGGGGCGTAGGGCTCGGCGGCGGCTATGTGCTCGGTTTCAACGTGACCGGCGGCACGCCGGAATGGCTGACCGGCGCGCGTGGCTTCTGGGTGGCGAATACCGCGAGTCTGGCCATTGCGGGCGTTGGCTTGCTGATGTACTGGCGTGTGGTGAGCAAGCGGTATTTGCATGCCGAGGCGGCGCTTCGGGTGGATTCGGCGGCTTGATGGGGCTGTGTATCGCAGCGGTTGCCCGAAACAGACCGTTAGTTGCACCCACGCCTCAACGAAAGCGGCCGCACAAAGCGGCCGCTTGCCCCACCCTTGTTGTCGTCAATATCTCGCGGATATCAACCCTCGCCCGCGTGGACCTCCTCCTCCACCACCCGCGCCGTACTCGCCGCTTGCACGTCATTCGCCGCCTGATCACGGCGCTCAAAAATCTCGCGCGCGGCAAACAACGCATTCAGCGCCGCCGGAAAGCCCGCATAGAGCGCCATCTGCATGAACACCTCGACAATCTCTTCGCGCGTGCAGCCGACGTTCAACGCCGCCTCGATATGCACCTTCAACTGCGGCTCGGCGCAACCGAGCGTGGCCAGCGACGCGATCGTGGCAATCTCACGCGCCCGTAGATCGAGCTGCGGCCGGCTGTAAATATCGCCGAAGCCGAATTCGATCACCAGACGTCCGAAATCCGGCGCGATCGGCGCGAGCGCGGCGATCACCTGTTCGCCGGTCGAGCCGTCGATCTGCTTCAGTTTTTCCCAGCCTCGGGTGTAGCGGTCGTTGTGTGCGTGGTCCATGGTGAGTCCTCTTCCGAATGTGAATGCGCGTGGGTTTCGTCAGTCTGTCGTGGCGAATGCTCGGCGGCGGGTGCGCGCCCGGCCGCTTCGTAGTACGCGATCTTGTCGACGATCGCGCCGAGGTTGCTCTGCAACTCCGCGATCCGCGCCAAAACCGCATCCCGATGCGCCACCAGCAGGTCGCGGCGCGCCCCCATGGTCGGCTGGCCTTGTACGCGCAGCGCCGCGAACGCCTGCATGCCGGCGATCGGCATGCCGGTCGCCTTCAGGCGCATCACGATGCGCAGCCAGTCGAGATCGGCCGGCGCATACAGCCGATGCCCCGCCTGCGTGCGTCCGACCTCGCGAATCAGCCCGGCCTGCTCGTAATAGCGCAGCGTATGCGTCGAGACGCCGATCGTTTCAGCGACCTGCCCGATGGTGAGTGCTTTCGAGATATTCGACATGACGGAACTCAGGTTAGGACTTCGAGTGCACTCTAAGTCAAGCGCGTCTTGCTGTCATTTGTCTGCGTTGTCATTTTTTATGGCGCATGGTCTTGATCGATAAACTCACATCAGCCTAATAACGAGGCAAAAGGTTTAAATCTTGTTCACACTGATTTACTTGTCATGAATCGATCGGTATAAATCGTCCGCGTCGGCAAATAGGGGCGCGCAATTTGTTCTATGCTTAAGCGCAGTGAAAGCTGACCGGATGCTGTCGTCCGGTTTGTGTACGGGTCGTCCCTTCGCGGCTAACTTTTTTGCCCACAATGGAGTGCTTGCCATGCTGAAGAAGCTTCTAATGCTTTGCGTTGCTTTGGCTTTGTCGCTGTCGGCCGGATTTGCGGCGGCCGTCGAAGTGAATTCCGCCGACCAGGCGGCGCTCGAATCGGTCAAGGGTATCGGCCCGGTGCATGCGAAAGCGATCATCGACGAACGCACCAAGAATGGCCCGTTCAAGGACGCCGACGATCTCGCCACGCGCGTCAAGGGCATCGGCACCAAGTCGGTGACCAACCTCGAAGCGGCCGGCCTGACGATCAACGGCTCGTCCACGCCGCCGAGCGGCGCCAAACCCGCGGCGAAGCCGAGCAGCACGGCCAGCACCAAGGCAGCGCCGGCGCCTACCGCGCCCACGGCGGCGCCGACCACGGCTGCGAATACGACGCCGGCCGCGCCGGCGGATGCTTCCGGCGCGAAAGCGTCGAAGTCGAAGAAGAAGAGCAAGGCTGCGGCGTCCGACGCGGCGGCGGCGTCCACTCCGGCCGCCACAACTGCGGCGACTGCGGCGGCGCCGGCTGGCGCCTCCGACAGCAAGGCTTCGAAGAAGAAAGTGAAAAAGAGCAAGGCCGCATCGGCTGCGGCGGCCTCGGGCGGTGCCTGACAGTACGCAACGAGGACCGGACAGAATGAACCGGAGTACGAAACAGGATTGAGCGCCGGCAGCGCAAAGGCCCAAGCGATACGCGCGTGATGTTCGCGCGAGTGCACCCGCAGCGCCGCCGCCCGCCTTCCTTCCACGGCGCCGCGCAACCGCGCGGCGTTTTCACCCGCTGACCCGTCAAGCACGTGTCGGCATTCAAGAGAGACCGTCATGAGCCTACTCGACACACTCGGTTCCCTGGTTGGCAAATCCCCCGAAGGCGGTGGCCAGCAAGCCCTGGTTTCGGCCGCACTCGAATTCGTCAATAGCCAGCCGGGCGGCCTGAACGGCCTGATCGAACGCTTCAAGGAAAAAGGCCTCGGCGACGTCGTGACCTCGTGGGTCAGCAACGGCGAGAATCAGCCGATCGCAGCCGACGCGCTGCACAGCGTGCTCGGCTCGGAAACCGTGACCAACCTCGCGGCGAAAGCCGGCGTGCAACCGGACGAGGTCACCGGCCTGCTCTCGCAAATTCTGCCGCACGTCGTCAACGCGGCCACGCCGGAAGGCGAAGTGCCGGCTGAGGGCAAGCTGAACGCCACCACCGTGCTCGGCGCGCTCGGCGGTTTGTCGGCACTGTTCGGCAAGGGCAACGCGTAAGAGGCGGCCTCGCCTGCCCGTTTTGTGCAATCAGGACGGGCAAGAAAAAACGGCAACGAAGTCGCCTTCGTTGCCGTTTTTTTACATCGCCAGGAACGGCTCGACTGCCGCCGCTCCCGCCTTCGCAAAAGAACGCGATCCGCTTAATGGACGACGCGTTCGAACACCAGTTTGCCGTCTTCCACCTCGACCGGAATCACATCCTTCGGACCGAACTTGCCGGCCAGAATCAGCTTGGCGACCGGGTTCTCGATCTCCTGCTGGATCGCGCGCTTCAACGGCCGCGCGCCGAACAGCGGGTCGTAGCCGACCTTGCCCACATGCTCGAGCGCCGAGTCCGACACCACCAGTTGCATGTCGAGCTTGGCGAGCCGCTCGTGCAGACGCTGCAACTGGATCCGCGCGATCGACTGGATGTTCGAGCGGTCGAGTGCATGGAACACCACGACGTCGTCGATCCGGTTCAGGAACTCGGGCCGGAAGTGCAGCTTCACTTCTTCCCAGACCGCGTCCTTGACCGCTTCCTGCGGCTCGCCGACCATCGACTGGATCACTTGCGAACCGAGGTTCGACGTCATCACGATCACCGTGTTCTTGAAGTCCACGGTACGGCCCTGTCCGTCGGTCATGCGGCCGTCGTCGAGCACCTGCAGCAGCACGTTGAACACGTCCGGATGCGCCTTCTCGATTTCGTCGAGCAGGATCACGCTATACGGCTTGCGACGCACGGCTTCCGTCAGATAACCGCCTTCTTCATAGCCGACGTATCCCGGCGGCGCACCGATCAGGCGCGCGACGCTGTGCTTCTCCATGAATTCGCTCATGTCGATACGGATCAGATGATCTTCCGAATCGAACAGGAACGACGCCAGGGCCTTGCACAACTCGGTCTTGCCCACTCCGGTCGGACCGAGGAACAGGAACGAACCATACGGCCGGTTCGGATCCGACAGACCGGCGCGCGAACGGCGGATCGCGTCGGCCACCGCACTGATCGCCTCGTCCTGGCCGACCACGCGCGCGTGCAGCTTCTCTTCGATCTGCAGCAGCTTTTCGCGCTCGCCCTGCATCATGCGCGACACCGGAATGCCGGTTGAACGCGACACGACTTCGGCGATTTCCTCCGCGCCGACCTGCGTGCGCAACAGGCGCGGCCGCGTCGGATTGTTCTGCTCGCTGGCCTCGGCCTTGGTCACTTCCTTCAACTGCGCTTCGAGACCCGGCAGTTTGCCGTACTGCAACTCGGCCACCTTCTCCAGCTTGCCTTCACGTTGCAGGCGCGTGATTTCCGCACGCGTTTTTTCGATCTCTTCCTTCAGTTGCGCACTGCCCTGCACCGCGGCTTTTTCCGCGGTCCAGATTTCTTCGAGGTCCGAATACTCGCGATTGAGCCGCTCGATTTCTTCCTCGATCAATTGCAGACGCTTTTGCGACGCTTCGTCCTTTTCCTTCTTGACGGCTTCGCGCTCGATCTTCAACTGGATTAACCGACGGTCGAGCCGATCCATCTCTTCCGGCTTCGAGTCGATTTCCATCTTGATCTTCGAAGCGGCTTCGTCGATCAGGTCGATCGCCTTGTCCGGCAGAAAACGGTCCGTGATGTAGCGATGCGACAGTTCCGCCGCCGCGACGATCGCCGGGTCGGTGATATCCACGCCGTGATGCAGTTCGTACTTCTCCTGCAGACCGCGCAGGATCGCGATGGTCGCTTCTACCGTCGGCTCGTCGACCAGCACCTTCTGGAAGCGGCGCTCGAGCGCGGCATCCTTTTCGATGTATTTGCGATATTCGTCGAGCGTGGTCGCGCCGACGCAATGCAGCTCGCCGCGCGAGAGCGCCGGCTTGAGCATGTTGCCCGCGTCCATCGCGCCTTCGGCCTTGCCCGCGCCGACCATGGTGTGAATTTCGTCGATGAAGACGATGGTCTGCCCTTCGTCTTTCGCGATGTCGCTCAGCACGGCCTTCAGACGCTCTTCGAACTCGCCGCGATACTTGGCGCCGGCCAGCAAAGCCGCCATATCGAGCGACAGCACGCGCTTGCCCTTGAGCGTTTCCGGCACTTCGCCGTTGACGATCCGCTGCGCCAGACCTTCGACGATCGCGGTCTTGCCCACGCCCGGTTCGCCGATCAGCACCGGATTGTTCTTGGTGCGGCGCTGCAGGATCTGGATCGAACGACGGATTTCGTCGTCGCGGCCGATCACCGGATCGAGCTTGCCGGCCCGCGCGCGCTCGGTCAGATCCACGGTGTATTTCTTCAGCGCTTCACGCTGGCTTTCGGCGTCCTGGCTGTGCACTTGCGAGCCGCCGCGCACCGCGACGATCGCGCTTTCCAGCGACTTGCGCGACAAGCCGTGCTGACGGGCGAGACGGCCGGCCTCGCCTTTGTCGTCAGCGACCGCGAGCAGGAACATCTCGCTCGCGATGAACGTGTCGTTGAGCTTTTGCGCTTCCTTGTCGGCCTGGTTCAGCAGACCTGTCAGTTCGCGGCCGATCTGCACGTTGCCGTCCGTGCCCTGCACTTGCGGCAGACGCGTAATGGCATCGCCGAGCGCCGTTTGCAGCGCCTGCACATGCACGCCGGCACGCGAGAGCAGCGAGCGCGCCGAGCCGTCGTGTTGAGCGACGAGCGCCGACAGGACGTGAACCGGTTCGATATATTGATTGTCGTGGCCGACGGCCAGACTCTGGGCGTCCGCCAGTGCTTCCTGGAATTTAGTGGTGAGTTTGTCGATTCTCATCAAGAGACCTCCAATTTTCGATTACCACCAAAATGAGGCGTTTTATCCAGGTTTCAAGCGTTTTTTTGCCTCTAGCAACAACTATTTAACATTTGACGCGCGAGAAATGCCCGCGCATTCACGCTGCCGACGCCGGCTCGTCGCTAGCCTGCGCGACCGGCGTGATCGGAATCACGTGGCTCAAGCCGAGCAGCGCGGCGAGCGGGCCGTGCGGCTGCGCCACCTCGCCGATGGTATGACGGTCGAGCTCGGTGAGGAAGGCATTGCGCGCCGCCTCGAGCACGCCTCGCATACGGCATTGCGCCGTGATGACGCAGCTTCGGCGCTCGCCGTGCTGGTCCGGAAAGCAACCCACCAGCGCAAAGTCGCTTTCCGTCGCGCGCACGATTTCGCCGACCGTCAGCGCGTTTGTCCGCTCGGCGAGCCGCAGGCCGCCGTTGCGGCCGCGCACGGTCTCGACCCAGCCGAGTTCGCCGAGCTGCTGCACGACCTTCATCAAGTGATTCTTCGAAATGCCGTACGCGTCCGAAATGTCCTGGATCGTCGACAACCCGCTGCCGCGAACGGTCAGGTAGAGCAGGACGCGTAGTGAGTAATCCGTATAGTCGGTCAGTCTCATGAGTGCAGGTATTGCAATGAGCGCAAGCCGCGATCCGGGAGATAACCGCGTCGATGCAAGGGTTGCCGTGGGCCGTCGCTTCGCCCTAAGATGCAGGCGCTACGCATATTTTCCAGTTCTGCGCAGACAGGCGGAGTGCGTGATTCGGCAGTAATGGTAACGTTTCCTGCCTGGGGCATTCTTACGAAAAGCGGGGTATTCGCATCCTACTTCCGCACGTTCGGGCTTAATTTGAGGCCATTTCCGACGCTGCGTGGCACCATGTGGCGATACGCGATGCGTCGCTGCACTTTTTGGAACCTGCATGAACCCGTCCTTCCCTGCCGCGCCGGTGGTCGAGCGCGCCGCCGAGCCCACCGAAGCGAATATCCGCGACCTCGTCTACGGCTTCTACGACCGCGTGCGTGCCGATACGCTGCTTGGTCCGGTGTTCGAGGCGACGCTAGCGGGCCGTTGGGACGATCACCTGCCCAAGATGTGCACCTTCTGGGGCAGCCTCGTACTGGGCGCGAAGCAATACCGTGGCAATGTGCAGCAGGCGCATCAGCCGCTCGAGGGCATCGAGCCGCAGCACTTCAGCCGCTGGCTGTATCTGTTTCTGGATACGGTCGAATCGCGTTATCAGCCGGCTGCGGCGGTGCGCTTCATGGAGCCGGCGCTGCGTATCGCGCAGAGTCTGCAGCTGAGCCGCTTCGGCTGGGACTACAAGATCCCGGTGGAACAACAGGCGTTGCTGGACCGTGTCGCGCCGAAACGGCGTCCGCTCGACGGTGACGATGGCCACGCGGCGCGGCCGCCCGGCGAGCCGTTTCCGACGCGGATCGTCGGCCGGGCGCGGGACGAATGAGATATCCCGGCCAGGCTGATGGACCGCTTTGAACCGCTACGGCGGCACAGCGTGAACCGTAGCGAGCATCCACAGCCTTGGAAGCGTTTCAGACCGGCGTGTAAGACACGCCAAGACGCTTTCTGACCCGCAGATCCCCACGCCCAAGCCCGCTCCCTATTCCACCGTCCGATTGCCTGACTCGATGCCCCAGCGGGCGAGCGCCGCGTCGTCGGTGACGCGGGCATCGACCCAGCGCTCGCCCGCCTCGGTCTTTTCTTTCTTCCAGAACGGCGCCTGAGTCTTCAGATAATCCATCACGAATTCGCACGATGCGAAGGCCTCCCCGCGATGCGCGGCCGTGGTCGCCACCAGCACGATCTGGTCGAGCGGATAGAGCTTGCCGACCCGATGCACGATCGACACCTCGATACCCGGCCAACGCTCGCGCGCGCTCACGATGATCGCCTCCAGCGACTTCTCCGTCATGCCGGGATAGTGTTCGAGCTCCATCGTCTCGACCGTGTTGCCGTCGTTCAGATCGCGCACGGTGCCGACGAAGCAGGCCACCGCGCCGATCTTCGGATTGCGCGCGCGCAACGCGGCAACCTCGGCGGTGAGGTCGAAGTCTTCCGTCTGGACGCGAACGGGCATCTCGGGCTCCTATGCGGTTAAGCGGCGTTGTGGCGTTGTGGCGTTGTGGCATGGCGGTTCAGCCGCCGGTGACGGGCGGGAAAAACGCGACTTCGCAGCCTTCGGTGACGCGAGTGCCGGCGCCGGTCATCACGTGGTTGCAAGCCATGCGCAGCGCGCGGCCTTCGGCCAGCGTGTCGGCCCAGATGCCGCCGCGCACGCGCAGCCACGCGCGCACATCGCCGACGGTCGCGATGCCGTCGGGCAGTTCGACGGTTTCGTCGGCCAGGTCGAGCGCTTCACGCACGCTCGCAAAATATCGGAGTTGAATCTTCATCGGGATGCCGCCGGTGCTTGCCGGCCTCGCTCAGTTCAGCAATTCGGAAAAGGGAATGAAGCGCACGGTCTCGCCGGCGCTGATCGCGTGATTCGGCGGATTGTCGATCAGGCCGTCGCCCCACACCGTCGACGTCAGCACCGCCGAACTCTGATTCGGAAACAGATCGAGGCCGCCGGCCGGGTTGATCCGCGCGCGCAGGAATTCGTTGCGGCGGTCGGCCTTGCTCTGCGTGAAATCCGCCCGCAGCGACAGCGTGCGCGGCGCCACGGCCTGCACACCGGCCAGGCTGAGAATGAACGGCCGCACGAACAGCAGGAAGGTGGCGAAGCTGGACACGGGATTGCCCGGCAGGCCGATAAAGAAGGTTTCTGCCGGGGCTGAAGCCGAAGCCGACGGCTCCGCCGCGGCGTTACCGCGCTGCGCCGCGCGCCGCACTGCACCGAACGCGAGCGGCTTGCCCGGCTTCATCGCGATCTGCCACATCGCAAGCCGCCCCTCTGCCTCCACCGCCGGCTTCACGTGATCCTCCTCACCCACCGATACACCGCCGCAGGTCAAGATCAGGTCGTGCGCCTCGGCCGCTTCGCGCAGCGTCGCGCGGGTCGCGTCGAGCTTGTCCGCGACGATGCCGTAGTCGGTGACCTCGCAACCGAGCTTCTCCAGCAGGCCACGCAGCGTGAAACGGTTCGAGTTGTAGATCGCGCCCGGCTTCAGCGGCTCACCGGGCATGGTGAGCTCGTCGCCCGTGAAGAACACGGCCACCTTGACGCTCCGCCGCACCACGAGTTCGGCACAACCAACCGAGGCAGCCAGTCCCAACGCCTGCGGCGTGAGCCGCGTGCCCGCCGGAAGAATGACCGAGCCGCTGCGGATATCCGCGCCCTGCGCCGTGATCCATTCGCCCGGTTGCGGACTGTGCAGGATCGCGACATCCGCGCCGGCGGCTTCGGCTTGCTCCTGCATCACGATCGCGTCCGCGCCGGGCGGCACCGTGGCGCCGGTGAAAATGCGCGCCGCCGTGCCGGGCTTCAATGGCTCCGGCGCGTGACCTGCCGGAATGCGCTGCGAGACCGGCAAACGGCTGTTGCCCTGCGCCGTCAGATCGGCCGTGCGGATCGCGTAGCCGTCCATTGAGCTGGTGTTCATCGGCGGGACGTCGAGCGGCGACGTGACGTCGGCCGCGAGCACGCGGTTCAGCGCTTCCAGCGTGGGGATCGACTCGGTGCCGGCAATCGGGCTCGCTGCGCTGAGCAGAGTCGCCAAGGCTTCGGCGGTGGCGAGCATCGGCGCGCGGGGCGTGGGTGTGGACATCTCAGGTCTCGAAGCCGCAGGTTAAAGGAATATTGTAGCGGTCGAAACGGATAGCCTGTGCGGTCCGGGGTTATGCGGGCTTTTTGGAGATTTGAGCGCTTGCCGCGAGATTCCGCGGCAAGCGTCGTTTTGCGGGTGCGCATGTGCGCGTCCGTTTGTGCAGGACCTGTGAAACAGCGAACGCATGTACCTCGCGTGCCTCTCCCAACGCCGGCTGCGCACATGCACAGCGTCAAGCGTATCGGACAGTCGGCGTGAGCCGCGCAACCGCTCACGCTGAGCGACAGCCGCGGCTTACGCGCCCGCGTTCGCCACAATGAAGTCCTTCACGCGCTGCACGTCCGCCGGCAGCACTTCGAAACGCTGCGGCAGCGCCTCCAGACCCGAGAACGCCGCCGGCCGCTCCGGCTCGCGCAGCAGCGCTTCGCGGATCGTCTCGCCGAACTTGATGGGTTGCGCCGTCTCCAGCACGACCATCGGAATGCCCGGCTGCAAATGTTCGCGCGCCACCTTCAGGCCGTCGGCGGTGTGCGTGTCGATCATCGTGTCGTAACGCTCGAACACGTCGCGGATCGTGTCCACACGGCTGTCATGGCTGCTGCTGCCGGACACGAACCCGAACTCCCGCACGCGCGCGAAATCGCCGCTCGCCGCGAGGTCGAAGCCGCCCTTCTCTTCGACGTCGCGGAACAGTTGCAACACGCGCGCCGGATCGCGGCCCAGCAGATCGAACACGAAACGCTCGAAGTTCGAAGCCTTCGAAATGTCCATGCTCGGGCTGCTGGTGTGATACGTCTCCGCCGCCTTGCGCACGCGGTAAATGCCGGTGCGGAAGAACTCGTCGAGCACGTCGTTTTCGTTCGTGGCCACCACCAGCTTCTCGATCGGCAGGCCCATCATGCGCGCGATGTGACCCGCGCACACGTTGCCGAAGTTGCCCGACGGCACCGTGAACGACACGCGCTCGTCGTTCGACCTGGTGGCCGCGAAGTAGCCCTTGAAGTAGTACACGACCTGCGCCACCACGCGCGCCCAGTTGATCGAGTTGACCGTGCCGATCTTGTACTTCGCCTTGAACGCGTGATCGTTCGAGACGGCTTTGACGATGTCCTGCGCGTCGTCGAATACGCCTTCAACCGCGATGTTGAAGATGTTCGGGTCTTGCAGGCTGTACATCTGCGCGGTCTGGAACGCGCTCATCTTCTTGTGCGGCGACAGCATGAACACGCTGATGCCTTTCTTGCCGCGCATCGCGTATTCGGCGGCGCTGCCGGTGTCGCCCGAGGTCGCGCCGAGAATGTTCAGCGTTTCGCCGTGCCTGGCGAGCGCGTATTCGAACAGGTTGCCGATCAACTGCATCGCCATGTCCTTGAAGGCGAGCGTCGGGCCGTTCGACAGTTCCAGGAGCGACAGCGGCGCGCCGTTCTCGACGCCCAGCGTCTTCAGCGGCGTGATCTGCGCGGCGCTTTCGTCGTCGCGCACGTTGCAGTACGTGGCCGCCGTGTACGTCTTGCGCGTGAGCGCGCGCAGGTCTTCGGCGGGAATGTCGTCGCTGAATTTCGACAGGATCTCGAAGGCGAGATCCGCGTACGGCAACGTGCGCCAGCGCGTCAGTTCGTCGGCGCTGACACGCGGATATTCCGCGGGCAAATACAGGCCGCCGTCTTTCGCGAGACCGCCCAGCAGGATGTCGGAGAAGGTGTGGCGCTCGCCGGCTCCGGCGCCGCGCGTGGAGAGATAGTTCATGAGTTCGGCCTAGTTCAGCGCTTCCATGCGCAGCTTCGTGACTTGCGAGACGACGGTCTTCAACGCTTCGATCGTTTTGATCGCGGCGTTGACGTTCTTTTCAACCGTTTCGTGCGTGATCAGGATGATGTCGGTCTCGCCCTTGCCGTTCGCGTCGACCTGCTCCGATTCCTTCTGCAGCAGCGCGTCGATCGAAATGCCGGTGTCGGCCAGAATGCGCGTGATGTCGGCCAGCACGCCGGTCACGTCCGCCACCCGCAGACGCAGGTAGTAGCCGCTCGTGACTTCGTCGATTGGCAGAATCGGGGTGCTCGACAGGCTGTCCGGCTGGAACGCCAGATGCGGCACGCGATGCTCCGGATCGGCCGTATGCAGGCGCGTCACGTCCACCAGATCGGCCACCACGGCGGAAGCCGTCGGCTCGGCGCCCGCACCCTTGCCGTAATAGAGCGTGGCGCCGACCGCGTCGCCGTGCACGACGACCGCGTTCATCGCGCCTTCCACGTTCGCGAGCAGGCGCTTCTCCGGAATCAGCGTGGGATGCACGCGCAATTCGATGCCTTTATCGGTACGGCGCGCGATGCCGAGCAGCTTGATGCGATAGCCGAGTTCCTCGGCATATTTGATGTCGATCGCAGCGAGCTTGCTGATGCCTTCGACGTAAGCCTTGTCGAACTGCACCGGCACGCCGAACGCGATCGCGCTCATGATGGTCGCCTTGTGCGCGGCGTCCACGCCTTCGATGTCGAAGGTCGGATCGGCTTCGGCGTAGCCCAGTTCCTGCGCGGCTTTGAGCGCGGTCGCGAAGTCGAGCCCGCGGTCGCGCATTTCCGAAAGAATGTAGTTCGTCGTGCCGTTGATGATGCCCGCGATGTACTGGATGCGATTGGCCGTCAGGCCCTCGCGCAGCGCCTTGATGATCGGAATGCCGCCCGCCACCGCCGCCTCGAACGACACCATCACGCCGTTGGCGCGCGCCGCTTCGAAGATCTCCGTGCCGTGCACCGCGAGCAGCGCCTTGTTGGCCGTGACCACGTGCTTGCGGTTCTTGATCGCGCGCAGAACGAGGTCGCGCGCCACGCCTGTGCCGCCGATCATCTCGGCCACGATATCGATCGACGGGTCGTCGACCACCGCGTTGAAGTCATCGGTCAGCGCCACGGTGCTGGCTTCGCCGCCGAGCGCCGCGGTCGCCTTGGCGGGATTGCGCACGGCAATGCGCGCAATCTCGATGCCGCGGCCGGCGCGGCGTTTGATTTCTTCCTGATTGCGGCGCAGTACCGTGAAGGTGCCGCTGCCTACCGTGCCGAAGCCCAGCAGTCCAACTTTGATCGGTTCCATGCAGCGTGTGTTTTCGAGTAGATGATTAAAGGGAAACGGGTAGCGCCCGGCGGACGGCGCGACGCGGCGCGAGCCGCGTCGTACGCGCTATTGTGCGCTAGGCGGAGTGACGCTTGCGGTAACCGTCGAGGAAGCGCGCGATCCGGTTGATGGAATCCGCGAGATCGTCCACGTTCGGCAGGAACACGACGCGGAAGTGATCCGGCGTTTTCCAGTTGAAGCCGGTGCCCTGCACGAGCAGCACGCGCTCTTCCAGCAAAAGGTCGAGGATGAACTGCTGGTCGTCCTGGATCGGATAAATCTTCGGGTCCAGACGCGGGAACATATACAGCGCCGCTTCGGGCTTCACGCAGCTCACGCCGGGGATCGCCGTCAACATGTCATACGCGAGTTCGCGCTGTTTGTACAGGCGCCCGGTCGGCACGATCAGGTCGTTGATGCTCTGGTAGCCGCCGAGCGCGGTCTGGATCGCGTACTGGCCCGGCACGTTCGGGCACAGGCGCATGGACGCCAGAATGCCGAGCCCTTCGAAGTAGTCTTTGGCGTGACGGCGGTTCTCACCGGCGGTCAAGCCCGAGATGAACATCCAGCCGGCGCGGTAACCGCACGAACGGTAGCTTTTCGACAGGCTGTTGAAGGTGACGGTCAGCACGTCTTCGGAGAGCGCCGCCATCGACGTGTGCTTCTTGCCGTCGTAAATGATCTTGTCGTAGACCTCGTCGGCGAAGATCACGAGGCCGTGCTGGCGGGCAATCTCGATCAGGCCGAGCAGCAGTTCGTCCGAATACAGCGCGCCGGTGGGATTGTTTGGGTTGATGACCACGAGCGCGCGCGTGTTCGGCGTAATTTTCGCGCGAATGTCGTCGAGGTCGGGCATCCAGCTGTTCGATTCGTCGCAGATATAGTGCACCGGCGTGCCGCCCGACAGGCTTACGCCGGCGGTCCACAGCGGATAATCGGGCGCGGGCAGCAGCACTTCGTCGCCGTCGTTCAGCAGGCCTTGCAGCGCCATCACGATCAGCTCGGAGGCGCCGTTGCCGATGTAGATGTCGTCCAGTTCGACGCCGTGCACGCCTTTTTGCTGCGCGTAATGCATGATCGCCTTGCGCGCGGCGAACACACCTTTGGAATCGGAGTAACCCGACGAACCCGGCAGGTTCAGGATCATGTCCTGAATGATTTCGTCCGGCGCGTCGAAGCCGAACGGCGCAAGATTGCCGATGTTCAGCTTGATGATGCGGTGGCCCTCTTCTTCGAGCCGCTTCGCATGTTCGAGGACGGGCCCGCGAATGTCGTAGCAGACATTCAACAACTTGTTGGATTTGAGAATCGGTTTCACGGCGGGCACTTCATCCTGGTTGATGGCGGGGGCGAACAGGCGTGCGTTCCTCGGGCGCGAGCGGTCAATTGCAGCGGTACAGCTGCGAGAAGAACGGCACAGACAAATGCAGACAAAAGCGGCCGAAAGCGGGCAAAACCAGGCGGGTAGCCGGTGGGCCGCACCCGTGGACTCAGCGCAACTTGTGGCGGCACATGAGCGAGGGGCGCCGCGAGGCGGCTAAAAAGTTATAATTTAGCGGATTTTGGCCGACTTCCGCAATGCACCAACCGCGACGGCAAGCCTTTTCGGCCGCTTTTGCTCCGCTATTGCCCCGCTATTGCCCCATGCGCGTGTCCCACTCGCGTCGAATCGCCCTGCCCCGGCTGCACCGGTCAGGCCGCCCACACGCATGATGTCTCACGACGACTTCGGAAAACCAATTTGAAACTACATCAGGATTCGAGCGGCGCCCTCAACACCGTGACCGGCTACGGCGCCGACTATGTCGAAATCAATCTGGTGCGCCACTCGGGCAGCATTCTCGTGCTGCCGGACGCGCCGGTCATTGCCTGGCCCGTCTCCTCTTTCGATCAGTTGAGCGCCGAGCACTTCGCCATGCTGATCGACGCCGCGCCCGAAGTGGTCGTGTTCGGCAGCGGCGAACGGCTGCGCTTTCCGCATCCGCGGCTGACCGCCGCGCTCACCGCGAAGCGCATCGGCGTCGAGACGATGGACTTCAAAGCCGCCTGCCGCACATACAACATTCTGATGGCCGAGGGCCGCAAGGTCGCGGCCGCGCTGCTGATCGAGGCCTAGGGCCGGGCGGCGCCGGCCCCGTACGCGCGATTGGCGATGCGCTGCGAGGCCGCTGCGCGCTCGTATCTGACGCGTTCGCGCCGCCGGGTTGAACTGCGCGCCCTGGCCGCGTCACGGCCGATAACGTACACTGCGCGCCATTGATTGCTGGACCGGCAGCCTGAGCACGCCCGCGCGAGCCGCGACGAATCTGTCGACGGAAGGTGCCGCAGCGCCACCGTCGAAGCCGCCGGCGCGAGGCAAGGCAACGGAAAGCGGCGCGGACAGTCTGATACGCGTGTGCCACGAGGCCGACTGCTCCGCAAGCCGCCGGCCGCCTCACGGACAGCCGCGCCCGACCGGTCGCCATTTCCGAACAACACCGCTTCGCCGCCTGCGCGGCGTCGCCATAAAGGTTGAAATCCATGAACGATACGCCGACGAGGCTACCGCTCAACCGCACCACGATTTTGCTGCTGGTGCTGGCCCTTGCCGTGATCTGGTTCGTGCCGCTAGGCTGGCGCCATCTGCTGCCCAGCGACGAAGGCCGTTACGCCGAAATGGCGCGCGAGATGTTCGTCACCGGCGACTGGATCACGCCGCGCTACAACGGCTACAAGTATTTCGAGAAACCGCCGCTGCAAACCTGGGCGAATGCGCTCACGTTCGCGTGGTTCGGCATCGGCGAATGGCAGGCGCGGCTTTACACGGCGCTGACGGGCTTTGCCGGCGTGCTGCTGGTCGGCTTCACCGGCGCGCGCGTGTTCAACGCGGCGACCGGCGTGTTCGCGGCGATCGTGCTGGCGACTTCGCCGTACTGGAACCTGATGGGCCACTTCAACACGCTCGACATGGGCCTGTCGTTCTGGATGGAACTGACGCTGTGCGCGCTGATGCTCGCGCAGCGCCCCAACCTGCCGACCGGCAGCGTGCGCGCCTGGATGTGGGTGTGCTGGGGTTCGATGGCGCTCGCCGTGCTGTCCAAGGGTCTCGTCGGCGTGATCCTGCCGGGCGCGGTGCTGGTGCTTTACACCGTGATCGCGCGCGACTGGGCCGTGTGGAAGCGCCTGCATCTGATCGGCGGGCTGATCGTGTTCTTCGTGATCGTCACGCCGTGGTTCGTACTGGTGCAGCAGCGCAATCCGGAATTCCTGAACTTCTTCTTCATCGTCCAGCAATTCAAGCGCTATCTGACGCCGGAGCAGAACCGTCCCGGGCCGTTCTATTATTTCGTACCGGTGCTGATCGTGGGCTTTCTGCCGTGGCTTTCCGTTACGCTGCAGAGCGTGCGCCACGCATGGCGCCTGCCGCGCCAGCCGAACGGCTTCGCGCCGGTCACGCTGATGCTGACGTGGACCGTCTTCATCTTCCTGTTCTTCAGCGCGTCGCACTCGAAGCTGCTGTCCTATACGCTGCCGATCGCCCCGCCGATCGCGCTTCTGATCGGCATGTATCTGCCGCTCGTCACGCGCGACCAGTTGCGCCGCCACCTCGCCGGTTATGCACTTTTTCTCGTAGTCGCCGCGTTCGCCGCGCTGTTCATGTCGCGCTTCGGCAGCGCGCGCAATCCGGCCGAACTGTACGCCGAGTACCGCACCTGGGTGCTGGCGGCGCTGGCCGTCGCCTTCGTGCTGACGCTCGCTGCGTTGTGGCTGAACCGCCGCGGCCGGGCCGCCAGCCTGGGCGCCGTCGCCACCTTCGGCGCGGCGTGGCTGCTGCTCGGCACCATCGCTGGCACGGGTCACGACGTGTTCGGCCGCCTGAGCTCCGGCGCGCCGCTCGCGCCGGCCATCAAGACCGAGATCGCGAAGTTGCCGGCGGATACGCCGTTCTACTCGGTCGGCGTGCTCGACCACACGATGCCGTTCTATGTCGACCACACCATGATCATGGTCGAGCATCCTGACGAACTGGCCTTCGGCGTGTCCGTCGAGCCGCAGAAATGGATTCCCTCCATCGATGCCTGGGTCGAGCGCTGGAAGGCCGATCGTTACGCGCTTGCCCTGATCCCGCCGCAGACCTACGATCGCCTCCTCAAGGAAGGCCTGCCGATGCAGCTGATCGCCCGCGACTCGCGTCGCGTGGTGGTGGAAAAGCCGCCGGCCACGCCCGCTTTGCCCGGCGCGCCCGCTACCCAAGCGCCGGCACCGGCGCCGGCGCCGGTAGAAAAAGCACAACAATGACCCCATATCAGGATTTAACCGTTTGATGAACCCGATTTCCCTCTTTTGCATTCTTGCTGGCGTCACGTTGAACGCCGGTGCGCAGTTGCTGCTCAAAGCCGGTACGAATGCCGTTGGACACTTCGAATTCAGCCGTGCGAACATCCTGCCCATCGCCTTTCGCCTGGCAACCCAGCCGCCGATCATCGGCGGGCTGGCCTGTTATGTGATCAGCGTGGCAGTGTGGGTCATCGGGCTGTCGCGGGTGGACGTGTCGATCGCCTATCCGATGCTGTCGCTCGGCTACATCGTCAATGCGTTCGCGGCGTGGTACCTGTTCGGCGAAGTGCTGTCGGTGCAGAAGCTGATCGGCATCGGCATCATCCTGATTGGCGTGGTGGTGCTGGCGCGCAGCTAGGCGCCGCCGTCCGGGCAACGACGTGCCGGACACAATTTATTACTGTTTCTCGCCGGCGCCGACTGGGAAGATGCAGACGGCAAAAGATACCGTAAGCGGAGCCCCCGGCCGGCTAAGGAATCCGTAAGGTTGACCACGGTATGCTGTGCGGTTGCGCCCTTTTTCGCCGCGGCCCCGAGTTGTGCGCATAGTGTTTGGTGTCCTGCGCGCCCTTCGGGTTGCGCCTCTTTCAATCGAGCGATGCATTCATGACCCAGTCAACAGTCCCGTTCTTGCCCTTTGTCAAACCCGAGATCGATGAGGAAACGATTCGGGGCGTCGCCGACGTGCTGCGCTCCGGCTGGATCACCACCGGTCCGCAAAACCAGAAATTCGAAGCCGCGCTTTCCGAGTTCTGCGGCGGGCGTCCGGTGCGCACGTTCAATTCCGGCACGGCGACGCTGGAAATCGGCCTGCGTATCGCCGGCGTGGGCGAAGGCGACGAAGTCATCACGACGCCGGCCTCGTGGGTGTCGACCAGCAACGTGATCTATGAAGTCGGCGCGACGCCGGTGTTCGCCGACATCGACCCGGTCACGCGCAATATCGACCTCGATCTGCTCGAAAAAGCCATCACGCCGCGCACCAAGGCGTTGATACCTGTCTATCTGTCGGGCCTGCCGGTCGACATGGACCGCCTCTACGCCATCGCCCGCGCGCACAAGCTGCGCGTGATCGAAGACGCCGCGCAGGCGTTCGGTTCGACGTGGAAAGGCGAGCGCATCGGCAAGCTGGGCGACATGGTGTCGTTCAGCTTCCACGCGAACAAGAACCTGACCTCGATTGAAGGCGGCGCGCTGGTGCTGAACAACGAAGAGGAAGCCGTCCTCGCCCAGAAGTACCGTCTGCAAGGCATCACACGCACCGGCTTCGACGGCATGGACTGCGACGTGCTGGGCGGCAAGTACAACCTGACGGACGTCGCCGCGCGCGTCGGCCTCGGCCAGCTGCCGCATCTGGAGCGTTTCCTCGCGCAGCGCCGCAAACTGGTGCGCGCGTATTTCGCCGGTTTCGAAGGCGGCGCGGCGGCAAAGCTCGGGATCGGCCTGCCGTTTGCTGACTATGAAAACAGCAACTGGCACATGTTCCAGATCACGCTGCCGCTCGACAGACTGTCGATCGACCGCGCCGGCTTCATGGGTCAATTGAAGGAACGCGGCATCGGTTCGGGCGTGCACTACCCGGCGATCCACCTGTTCTCGCTGTATCGCGCGCGCGGCTTCAAGGAAGGCATGTTCCCGCATGCGGAGAAGTTCGGCGCGACCAACGTCACGCTGCCGCTCTTCACGTTGATGAACGAAGGCGACGTGGAGCGCGTGTGCCGCGCGGTCAATGAAATTTGCGAACAATACGGAAAATAAGCGGAAATGATTTATTCGGAACATCGCGCTGCAGCACCGGAAGTGTCGGTCATCATCCCGGTGTACAACGAGGAAGCCGGTCTGGCCGCGCTGTTCGCGCGCCTGTATCCGGCGCTCGACGCGCTCGGCACCGGTTATGAAGTGATCTTCATCAACGACGGCAGCCGCGACAAATCCGCCGCCCTGCTCGCCGAACAGTTCCGCGCGCGTCCCGACACGACGCGCGTGATTCTGCTCAACGGCAACTACGGCCAGCACATGGCGATTCTGGCGGGCTTCGAGCAATCGCGCGGCGAGATCGTCATCACGCTCGACGCCGACCTGCAGAATCCGCCGGAAGAGATCAGCAAGCTGGTCAACAAGATGCGCGAAGGCTACGACTACGTCGGCACGATCCGCCTGCAACGCCAGGACAGCCTGTGGCGCCGCAAGGCCTCGCGCGCGATGAACCGGCTGCGCGAGCGCATCACCCGCATCAAGATGACCGACCAGGGCTGCATGCTGCGCGCGTATAGCCGGCACATCATCGACACGATCAACCGCTGCGGCGAAATCAACACGTTCATCCCGGCGCTCGCTTACACCTTCGCGCAGAATCCGGTGGAAATCGAGGTCGCGCACGAAGAGCGTTTTGCCGGCGAATCGAAGTACTCGCTGTACTCGCTGATCCGCCTGAACTTCGACCTCGTCACCGGCTTCTCGGTCGTGCCGCTGCAATGGCTGTCGTTCATCGGCGTGATCCTGTCGCTCGGCTCCGCGGCGCTGTTCGTGCTGCTGCTGATCCGGCGCTTTATCATCGGCGCGGAAGTGCAAGGTGTGTTCACGCTGTTCGCCATCACCTTCTTCCTGCTCGGCGTGATCATCTTCGCGCTCGGCCTGCTCGGCGAATATATCGGCCGGATCTATCAGCAGGTGCGCGCGCGTCCGCGCTATCTCGTGCAGACCATTCTCGAACAGCGCGACGGCACGACCGTGACCGAAGCGCCGCGCCAGACCGTCGTGCAGGCCGTGCAGGCCGCGCCGCTCCTCGATCAGGGCCCGAATCCATGAAGCCGCGCGCCGTCGTATTCGCGTATCACAACGTCGGCGTGCGCTGCCTGCAGGTGCTGCTCGCGCGCGGCGTGGACGTGGCGCTTGTCGTCACGCACGAAGACAGTCCGAGCGAAAACATCTGGTTCGGCAGCGTCGCCTCGGTCGCGGCCGAGCACGGCATTCCGGTCGTCACGCCGAGCGATCCGAAGAGCCCCGAGCTGCGCGCCGCGGTGAGCGCCGCGCGCCCGGATTTCATCTTCTCTTTCTACTACCGCCACATGCTGCCGGTCGACGTGCTGGCGCTCGCCGCACGAGGCGCTTACAACATGCACGGCTCGCTGCTGCCGAAGTACCGCGGCCGCGTGCCGACCAACTGGGCGGTGATTCACGGCGAAACGGAAACCGGCGCGACGCTGCACGAAATGGCCGCCAAGCCTGACGCGGGCGCGATCCTCGCGCAAACGCCGGTGCCGATCCTGCCCGACGACACCGCCGCGCAAGTGTTCGACAAGGTCACCGTGGCCGCCGAACAGACCCTGTGGCGCGTGCTGCCCTCGCTGCTGGCGGGCGAGGCGCCGCATCTGCCGAACGACATCGCGCACGGCAGCTATTACGGCGGTCGCAAGCCGGAAGACGGCCGCATCGACTGGACGCAGACGGCGCAGCAGGTCTACAACCTGATCCGCGCGGTCGCGCCGCCCTACCCGGGCGCTTTCACGGATATCGGCGAGCGGCGTTTCATCGTCGCGCGCGCGCGCCTGGCCGCGCCCGGCGCGCTGCGCTCGGATTTGCCCCCGGGCCTGCACGTAAGCGATAATGCCGTTTTCGCGATATGCGGCGACGGCCGCGCGATCGCCATCCACGAATTGCGGCACCAGCACGACGGCAGCGAGGCTGTCGTCACTCCGGCCGAATTTGCCCAGCTCATCCAAACTCCCCGTCATCAATGAAAAAAGTCCTGATTCTGGGTGTGAACGGCTTCATCGGCCATCACCTGTCCAAGCGCATTCTCGAAACGACCGATTGGGAAGTGTTCGGGATGGACATGCAGACCGAACGTCTGGGCGACCTCGTCAATCATGAACGGATGCACTTCTTCGAAGGCGATATCACGATCAACAAGGAGTGGGTCGAATATCACGTCAAGAAGTGCGATGTGATCCTGCCGCTGGTCGCGATCGCCACGCCCGCCACTTACGTGAAGCAGCCGTTGCGCGTGTTCGAACTGGATTTCGAGGCGAACCTGCCGATCGTGCGTTCGGCCGTCAAGTACGGCAAGCACCTCGTGTTTCCGTCCACGTCCGAGGTCTACGGCATGTGCACGGACGAGCAGTTCGATCCGGAAGAATCGCAACTGTCGTACGGCCCGATCAACAAGCCGCGCTGGATCTACGCCTGCTCCAAGCAACTGATGGACCGCGTGATCTGGGGTTACGGCATGGAAGGCCTGAACTTCACGCTGTTCCGTCCGTTCAACTGGATCGGCCCGGGCCTCGACTCGATCTACACGCCGAAGGAAGGCAGCTCGCGCGTGGTCACGCAGTTCCTCGGCCATATCGTGCGCGGCGAGAACATCAGCCTCGTCGATGGCGGCGCGCAAAAGCGCGCCTTCACGGATATCGACGACGGCATCGGCGCGCTGATGAAGATCATTGAGAACAAGGACGGCGTCGCCACGGGCAAGATCTACAACATCGGCAACCCGACCAACAATTTCTCGGTGCGTGAACTCGCGCACAAGATGCTGACGCTCGCCGCCGAATTCCCCGAATACGCGGATACGGCCAAGCAGGTGCAACTGGTCGAAACCTCGTCCGGCGCGTACTACGGCGCGGGCTATCAGGACGTGCAGAACCGCGTGCCGAAGATCGACAACACGATGCAGGAACTCGACTGGGCACCGAAGTCGACCTTCGACGAAGCGCTGCGCAAGATTTTCGAAGCGTATCGCGGCCACGTCGGCGAAGCGCGCGCGCTCGTCGAACAGCAATAAGGGCTGATCCTTGGCTCGCATCGTCCTGAAGATCGACGTCGATACGCTGCGCGGCACGCGCGAAGGCGTGCCGAATCTCGCGCGCATTTTCGACCGCTTCAAGGCGCGCGCCACTTTCCTCTTCAGCCTCGGGCCCGACCACACCGGTTGGGCCATGCGCCGCGTACTGCGGCCGGGCTTTCTGAAGAAGGTGTCGCGCACTTCGGTGGTCGAACACTACGGCGTCAAGCAGCTAATGTACGGCGTGCTGCTGCCCGGTCCGGACATCGGCGCCAAGGCCTCGGCGGAGATGCGCGCGATCCATGAAGCCGGCTTCGAATGCGGCATTCATACTTGGGATCACGTGTACTGGCAGGACAACGTGCGTACGAAAGATCGCGCATGGACCACGGCGCAGATGCAGCAAAGCCACGACCGCTTCGTCGAAGTGTTCGGCGCGCCGCCGGTCACGCACGGCGCGGCCGGCTGGCAAATGAACGGCCACGCGTTCGAGCAGATCGACGCCTGGGGCATGCACTACGCGTCCGACGGACGCGGCCACTCGCCGTATCTGCCGGTGGTCGGCGGCCGCACGCTCTCGCACGTGCAGATGCCCACCACGCTGCCCACGCTCGACGAAGTGCTCGGCGTGGACGGTGTCGAAACCCACAACGTCGCCGCATGGATGTTGAAGCACACGGAAAACAATCCGCACGACCAGGTGTTCACGCTGCACGCGGAACTCGAAGGGCAAAAGCTCGCGCCGATCTTCGAGCAGCTTCTGGAAGGCTGGCGCGCGCAAGGCCACACCTTCGCGACAATGGGCGATTACTACGCAACGCTAGACCGCAGCACGCTGCCATCGTACCCTGTTACGTGGGGCGAAATTCCAGGGCGCTCCGGCGAGCTGATTGTCCAGCCCTGACTGGCCGATCCGCAGCCGGCCCTGACAGACCAGCCGCCGCGCGAGAACCTGCCGCGCGCCGGCCGCCCCATCCCCCAAGTCTCGATGCCAGGCCGACGCCGCCGCATTCATCCGGCGCAGGCCATCACAACCGGAGAACCTCGTGCCCATTGCAGTCGACCAACCCATCCCCGACTTCACCGCCCCCGCTACCGGTGGCGAGATCACGCTGTCCAAGCTGCGGGGCAAGAAGGTGGTGCTGTATTTTTATCCGAAGGACAACACGCCGGGCTGCACGACCGAAGGTCTGCAGTTCCGCGATCTGTATCCGAAGTTCAAGAAGGCCGGCGCGGAAATCCTCGGCGTGTCGCGCGACAGCCTGCGCTCGCATGACAACTTCAAGGCAAAGCTCGAATTGCCCTTCCCGCTGATCTCGGACCCTGAAGAAACGCTCTGCGCGCTCTTCAACGTCATCAAAATGAAGAAAATGTATGGCAAAGAGGTACGGGGAATTGAACGCTCCACGTTCCTCATCGACGCTGAAGGCGTGCTGCGCCAGGAGTGGCGCGGCGTGAAAGTGCCGGGCCACGTCGACGATATTCTGGAGGCTGTACAAGCGCTTTGAGGCGCGTTATATTGGGTTGCAATGAGTGCCTGTACACCCCAAATTTTTGCCGCTGCGCCAGACTTGACGGCCGCTTCCCGTTTCCTGGGTTCCGTCGGAGTCGCGAGGTGCAACGCGAGCACTGTAGGCGAGCCGCTTGCCCCGTACGCCGGGGCGGCGGCTTTTTTAATTGCGCGCAGCCGTTCGTTCACTCGGCCGCGCGCATCCGTTAAGGAGCCGATCGAAGACCAGGCGAACCGGCATTTCTAGACCGAATGCGCGCCTCCGGGCGCAATCTGCGTGCGCACTCACTGGCACCGGCAGAATGCGACAGGCGGCGCACGATATGCGACCCGATTAATTCGAGGGAAACCATGCCTTTGCCTACCCCCCCCAGCAAGCTCGGCAATCTCCTGCCGCCTGACGAATACAAGGCCAAAGCCGCCAGCCCGGCGCGCTCCGCCGCGAAGAAACAGGCGGTGGTTGGGGAATCCGCAGAGTCGGCCGACTACGGCCGCGCGAACGTCGCCACCCCCATGGCGCACGCCGCCAATGCCGCGACGACCTTGCGGCCCGTGCCGGCATCGTCGGCTACCGCTGTTGCGTCCGCATCCGCTGAACAGGCTGCGCCGGCACGTGGTCGCAAAACGAAACAGACCGCCGCACTGCTGCAACCGGTTCCCGCCAGCCGTCCGCAAGCCGAGCACGCTGCGCAGCCGGTCGTCGCCCGCGCGCCGAGCGCGAAGCAGGCCGAGGCGAGCACGCCCACGGCTGCCGCGCCGAGCACGCGCGGCACCACCAAGAAACGCGGCGCGGGCACCGAGCCGGTTGAAATGCAGAAGCTCTTCGTGCTCGATACGAACGTGCTGATGCATGATCCGAGCTGCCTGTTCCGTTTCGAAGAACACGACGTCTATCTGCCGATGATGACGTTGGAGGAACTCGACAACCACAAGAAAGGCATGTCGGAAGTCGCGCGCAACGCTCGCCAGGTGAGCCGCACGCTCGACGCGCTGGTGGCGAACGCCGGCAATATATCCGACGGCATTTCGCTCGCGCGTCTGGGCAGCCGCGAGGCGTCCGGGCGTCTGTACTTCCAGACCAAGCTCAACGCCATCGAGCCGGTGGAAGGTCTGCCGGAAGGCAAGGCCGACAACCAGATCCTCGGTGTGGTGCGCGCGTTGCAGCGCGACCGGGCGGATCGCCAGGTCGTGCTGGTGTCGAAAGACATCAACATGCGCATCAAGGCGCATGCGCTCGGCCTGCCCGCTGAAGACTACTTCAACGACCAGGTGCTCGAAGACAGCGATCTGCTGTATTCCGGCATCCGCGCGCTGCCGCAGGATTTCTGGACCAAGCACGCGAAGGGCATGGAGAGCTGGCAGGACACCAAGACCGGTACTACGTACTACCGCGTAACGGGTCCGCTGTGCGCCTCGATGCTGGTCAACGAGTTCGTCTATCTGGAGCCGCAGAACGGCGAGCCGGCGTTTCACGCGCTGGTGCGCGAACTGAACGGCAAGACGGCGCTGCTGCAAACCTTGCGCGACTACGGCCACCACAAGAATAACGTGTGGGGCATCACGGCGCGCAACCGCGAGCAGAACTTCGCGCTGAACCTGTTGATGAATCCGGAGATCGACTTCGTCACGCTGCTGGGTCAGGCCGGCACCGGCAAGACGCTGGTGGCGCTCGCCGCCGGTCTCGCGCAGGTGCTGGACGACAAGCGCTACAACGAGATCATCGTGACGCGCGCGACGGTGCCGGTCGGCGAAGACATCGGCTTCCTGCCGGGTACGGAAGAGGAAAAAATGCAGCCGTGGATGGGTGCATTCGACGACAACCTCGAAGTCCTGCAGAAAACCGACGACGCAGCCGGCGAATGGGGCCGCGCCGCGACGCAGGAGCTGATCCGCTCGCGCCTGAAGGTCAAGAGCATGAACTTCATGCGTGGCCGCACGTTCGTGGACAAGTATCTGATCATCGACGAAGCGCAAAACCTGACGCCTAAGCAGATGAAGACGCTGGTCACGCGCGCGGGTCCGGGCACGAAGATCATTTGTCTCGGCAACATCGCGCAGATCGATACGCCTTATCTGACGGAAGGCAGCTCCGGTTTGACGTACGTGGTGGATCGCTTCAAGGGTTGGGCGCACAGCGGGCATGTGACATTGGCGCGCGGCGAACGCTCGCGCTTGGCCGACTACGCGTCGGAAATCCTTTAAGTTTCAGACTGTTAGCTTTAGCCAGAAGCCGCGCCCGGAGCACTCCGGGCGCGGCTTTTTTCTTGACTCGACGTTCTCGCCGGGCAACACTTAGCGCACGAACTTCAAGTAATTTGTCAAGAATTCTTGCCCGAGGAAGCGCCCAAGGGCTACCATCCCGAAATCGTTCGCCGTTAAATGGGCGTTTACCGCTCTCCTCGTCCTCATGCGCCGACTCGCCTTTTCGCTCCTGATCGTTCTGCTGCTCGCCGCCTGCGCCGGCGCGCCGCAGAAAACGTCGTCACGCTCGGGCGGCTCGGTCGTGGTGGCGAACGGCGCTTATCATGCTCCGCCGCCCGGTTTCCCGAATTTCGTCGATCACAGCATCGGCCGCGAGGAAATCTCGATTCAGGCGATGAGTCTCGTTGGTATTCCATACCGTTGGGGCGGGAATACGCCGGATAGCGGCTTCGATTGCAGCGGATTGGTTCGCTATGTCGTTTTGCGTGCGGCCTCCGTGAACCTGCCGCGCACGACGGCCGACATGAGCGGGCGCGGCGAATCGATCGAGCCGGACGAAATCGCGCCGGGCGATCTGATTTTCTTCAATACGACGGGGCGCGCTCACTCGCACGTCGGCATTTATGTAGGCAAGCTGCGCTTCGTCAACGCGCCGTCGACCGGCGGAACGGTGCGGCTCGACTATCTGACCAATCCTTATTGGGCCAAGCGTTTCGACGGGATCCGCCGCGTGGCCGCCCCGGCCGCGACGCCGGCGCCGTTTGACACGCCGAGTTATCAGGCGGCTGCGCCGCAGCCTGAACGCGTTGTTTCGCCGGGGGCGCGGACGGCGCCGGCGTATGCGGGTGTGCCGGGTGTGCCGGGTGTGCCGGGTGTGCCGGGTGCGGCGGGTGCGGGTGCGGGTGCGGGTGCGGGTGCGGGTGCGCCAGCGTATGCAGGTAAGGCGGAGACCGTGGCACCGATGTCGGCAAAGACTGCTACACAGGCGCCGCCGGTTTATGCCGCTGGCGCGCCGCAACTCCAATCGCAATCGCCGCAAACAGCGCGCGTCGCGGCAACGCCGCGCGCTCCGTCGACGATCGAGGCGCAATCGACAACGACCGCGGCCGCGCCGCAAGCCGATCCGTTTGAACCGCCGCCGCCGGGACTGAGCGCAGCACAGATGCAGGCGCGTGCGGCAGGCGCGGTGTCGCCGACGCCGGTTCCAGCCGCTCAAGCAAGCGCCTACGATGCCAACGCCGGCGCCGCTCGACAACAGGCGGCCACTTCACGCACGGCGCCGCAAATGGCGACTTCCCGTGCGCCCGATCCAATCGATGCCGCCGCCGACGCGTTCGAGCCGCCGCCGCCCGCTTCCGTCGCGGCACGCCAGGCACAGCAAGCCGATGAAAACGGCAGCGTGCAGATCATGCGGGCTTCGACGGGAGCGCGCAGCATGCCCGCGCCCACGCAAACCAACGACGACCCGATCGCCCGCTTCGCCAACGGCAATTTTTGACGTGGCGACGCGGGTCTGGCGCGCACGAGCTTGGGTCAGGCCGCTTCTGCGTCGATACTGCGCGGCGTAGGACGCCGTAAGTTAGCGTATGTGGATCCGGCAGCGACGTTCCGCGGTTCAGCATCGCGCTGCGCACCACCGCCCAGCGCATCACAACTCGTGCTTGATACTGGAAACCCAGCCCAAATCGAGTCACCCGGCGTCGGTATTTCTTTACAAGACTAGCCCGTCGGCGCACGAGCAACGAGCCGACGCCCGGTCGATCACGATCCTCCACCTCACCACGCCACCGCCCCCGCTGATCTGCTATCGTCATCGATATTCCTCCGACAGCGGGTGACGACGATGGATCTCGGGCTCAAAGACAAGGTGGTATTGATCACGGGCGGCAGCAAGGGAATCGGGTTCGCCTGCGCCCGTGCGTTTGCGCTCGAGGGCGCGAAAGTCGCGATCGTCTCGCGCGATCCCGCCAACCTCGCGCGCGCCTTCGAGCAGTTGAAGCAGGAAGGCCTGCACGTGCACCGAACCCGCGCCGATCTGCACGAACCGCACAGCGCCGCCGATATCGTCGAGGAAGTCAGCACTGCGGTCGGCCCGATCGACATACTGATCAACAGCGCCGGCGCCGCGCGCCGCTACGACCCGGAAACGCTCGACGCCGACGCGTTCCGCGCCACCATGGAAGCGAAGTACTTCCCCTACATCTATCCCCAGCAGGAAGTACTGCGCCGCATGGCCGAGCGCGTCAAGACCGGCAACGGCGGCGAGCCCGGCACGATCGTCAACATCATCGGCATGGGCGGCAAGATCGCGAGCGATATCCACATTGCCGGCGGCGCCGCGAACGCCGCGCTGATGCTCGCCACCGTCGGCCTCGCCCACTATTACGCGCGTTACGGCATCCGCATCAACGCGATCAATCCCGGGGCGACGCTGACCGAGCGTATCGAGGAAGCGGTCAAGCTGGAAGCCACGCAGCAAGGCGTCGAGAGCGCGGAAGCGCTCGCGCGCGGGCAGGCCAAAGTGCCACTCGGACGCTTTGCCAAACCGGAGGAAATTGCCGACGTCGCGCTGTTTCTGGCGAGCCGCCGCGCAAGCTATGTGACGGGCGCGATCGTCCCGATGGATGGAGCCAGCGCGCCGCTGATCTAGACGGCGCGCTTTAAACCCAGACAGTTTGATAGCGCGGCGGACAGCGCCGCCGCGCGCTTTACAGGAAACGGTGGCCGAGCCACCATGCGGCGCCGGAGAGCGCCGCGGAAGCCGGGATCGTCAGAATCCACGCCCACACGATGTTGCCGGCCACGCCCCAGCGCACCGCGCTCAGCTTCTGCGTCGCGCCGACCCCGACAATCGCTCCGGTAATCGTGTGCGTGGTGGACACCGGAATGCCGAGCCACGATGCGGTGAACAGCGTGATCGCACCGCCCGACTCCGCGCAAAAACCGCCGACCGGCTTGAGCTTGGTGATCTTCTGACCCATCGTGCGCACAATGCGCCAGCCGCCGAACAACGTGCCGACGCCCATCGAAAGATAACAGCCGCCGATCACCCACAGCGGCGGCGCATCCGCGAAAGACGACGCATAACCGGTTGCGATCAGCAGCATCCAGATAATGCCGATGGTTTTCTGCGCGTCGTTGCCGCCGTGACCGAGGCTGTACAAGCCCGCCGACACCAGTTGCAGGCGCCGGAAACGGCGGTCGACCTTGCTCGGCGGCGTGCGGAAGTAGATCCACGACACCGCCAGCATGAAGAACGAGCCGAGCACGAAGCCAAGCAGCGGCGAAATGAAGATGAAGGCCACCGTCTTCATCAGGCCGTCGAAGTTGAGCGAGCCCCAGCCCGACTTGGCGAGCGCCGCGCCCACCAGGCCGCCGATCAGCGCATGCGAGGAACTCGACGGAATGCCGTAGTGCCAGGTGATGATGTTCCAGCCGATCGCGCCGACCAGCGCCCCGAAAATCACGTAATGATCGACGATGTTCGGGTCGATCGTACCCTTGCCGACGGTCGCGGCCACTTTCAGGTGGAACACGAAATACGCGATGACGTTGAAGGCCGCCGCGAAGGCCACCGCCTGCTGCGGCTTCAGCACGCCGGTTGAGACCACCGTGGCGATCGAATTCGCCGCGTCGTGAAAGCCGTTCATGAAGTCGAAAACCAGCGCGACGGCGACCAGGCCGGCGACGACCCAGATTGCGAGTTGTATCGATTGCATTATGCGTTTTCCAGCACGATGCCTTCGATGATGTTCGCTACATCTTCACACTTGTCCGTGATCGTTTCGAGCAATTCGTAGATCGCTTTGAGCTTGATCAGGGTCTTGACGTTGTCTTCTTCGCGGAACAGTTTCGACATGGCCGAGCGCAGCACGCGGTCGGCTTCCGATTCCAGACGGTCGATATCTTCGCAGGCCTTCAGGATCTGGCTCGCCTGCTTCATGTCGGACAGCAGGCTCACCGCGAACTGCACGCGCTCGCAGGTTGCCGTGCAGATGTGCGCCAATTGGCTCGCCTCGGAGGTCACGGCCTGCACGTCGTACAGCGAAATGGCGGTGGCGACGTCTTCCATCAGGTCAAGGATGTCGTCCATCGTCGTGATCAGCTTGTGGATCTCGTCACGGTCGAGCGGCGTGATGAACGTCTTGTGCAGCAGGTCGATGGTTTCGTGCGTGAGCTTGTCAGCGGCCTTCTCGGCTTTCTGCACGTTTTGCTTATGAGTCTCGGCGTCCTGCAGGTTGTCGATCAGCAGCTCGAGTTCGCGGCTTGCCGAGACGATGCACGTTGCGTGCGCATTGAAAATTTCAAAGAACTTGCCCTCGGTGGGCATGAATCGACCGAACATTGGGATCCCGAAAATTGGTCACATTATGGCTGACATAAAACCGCCACATTGTACCGTTGCGAGACCCAAGCCGCACTTTGAAAGCGCCGTTACAACGACGCTCCAGTTATCGCTTCACTTCTGCGCGAATTTGCGTTTTTAATCGCTGTAGAAATTCTGCGCGCCCGCAAAGTTGTCGAACTTCGTGAATTGACCATGGAACGTGAGCCGAACCGGGCCGATCGGACCATTCCGCTGTTTGCCGATAATGATTTCGGCCGTGCCTTTGTCCGGACTGTCCGGGTTGTACACTTCGTCGCGGTAAATGAACAGGATCACGTCGGCATCCTGTTCGATAGCGCCGGATTCGCGCAAGTCCGACATGATCGGCCGCTTGTTCGGGCGCTGTTCGAGACCCCGGTTGAGCTGCGACAACGCGATCACCGGTACGTCGAGTTCCTTGGCGAGACTCTTCAGCGAACGCGAGATTTCCGAGATTTCGGTGGCGCGGTTTTCGCCTGACGACGATCCGCTCATGAGCTGCAAATAGTCGATGATGATCAGCCCCAGCTTGCCGCACTGGCGCGACAAACGGCGCGCGCGCGAGCGCAATTCCATCGGGTTCAGACCGCCGGTTTCGTCGATGAAAATTTGCGCCTCGCTCATTTTCTGCACGGCATGCGTGAGCTTCGGCCAATCCTCGTCTGTCAGACGCCCAGTGCGCATACGGTGCTGATCCAGCCGTCCGACCGAGCCGAGCATACGCATGGTGAGTTGCGAACCCGGCATTTCCATCGAGAACACTGCGACCGGCAGGCCGTACTCGACCGCCACGTATTCGCCGATATTCATCGAAAACGCCGTTTTACCCATCGACGGACGGCCAGCCACAATGATCAGCTCGCCGCCGTGCATGCCCGAAGTCATGCGGTCCAGATCGACAAAGCCGGTCGGCGTGCCGGTCACGTCGCTCGGATTCGCCGTGTGATACAGCGTATCGATCCGCTCGACGACTTCCGTCAGCAGCGGTCCGATTTCGAGGAAGCCTTGTGTGCCGCGCGCGCCGTCTTCAGCGATCGAAAACACCTTCGACTCGGCCTCGTCCAGCAACTGGCGGACTTCCTTGCCCTGCGGATTGAAGGCATCGGCCGAGATTTCATCGGCGACCGAGACCAGCCGGCGCAGCACCGCGCGATCGCGCACGATTTCCGCGTAGCGGCGGATGTTGGCCGCGCTCGGCGTGTTCTGCGCCAGCGCGTTCAGATAGGCGAGACCGCCGACCTCTTCCGCCTTGCCCGAGGTGCCGAGCGCCTCGTACACGGTGATCACGTCGGCCGGACGCGTGGCCGCGATCAGCTTGCCGATGTGCTCGAAGATAATGCGGTGGTCGTAGCGGTAAAAATCGCTCTGCGACAGGAAATCGGCGATGCGGTCCCACGCGGCATTGTCAAGCAGCAGGCCGCCCAGCACCGATTGCTCGGCCTCGATCGAATGCGGCGGGACTTTCAGCGACTCGAGTTGGGGATCTTTGGACGGTGCGTTCATGGAGAGGGATTATCGGGGTAAATGCGCGCGGAGGGAAATCAAAAACCGAGCGTTCGAGCCGCCGAAAGCGGGCACAAAAAAGGCAGGGGCCGGTTACCCGGCCCCTGCCTTTCGCCAGCAAACTTCCTGGCAGATGCTGCTTAGACGTGTTCGCCGATCACAGCCACCGTCACGTCGACTACGACGTCGGTGTGCAGCGCGATCTGGACTGCGTGCTCGCCAACCAGCTTCAGCGGGCCTTCCGGCAGACGCACTTGCGCCTTTTCCACTGCGAAGCCTTGCTTGACCAGGGCTTCAGCGATGTCCGCGTTCGTCACTGAACCGAACAGACGGCCGTCGACGCCAGCCTTCTGATTGATCTGAACGGTCGAGCCACCCAGCTTTTCGCCTTGAGCTTGAGCTGCAGCCAGCTTTTCAGCGGCGACTTTTTCCAGTTCTGCGCGACGCACTTCGAATTCAGCCAAAGCTTCTTTCGTTGCACGGCGAGCTTGCTTGTTCGGGATCAGGAAGTTACGTGCGTAACCGTCCTTGACCTTCACGATATCGCCCAGGTTACCCAGATTGACGACTTTTTCCAGAAGAATAATTTGCATTCGGAGACTCCTTATCGCGTCGTCGGGTTAGGCCTTGTGCTGGTCGGTGTACGGCACCAGCGCGAGGAAACGTGCGCGCTTGATTGCCGTGTCCAGCTGGCGTTGATAGTGCGACTTCGTACCCGTGAGACGCGCCGGCGTGATCTTGCCGTTTTCGCCGATGAAGTCCTTCAGCGTTTCGAGGTCTTTGTAGTCGATGTGATCGACGCCAGCGGCCGTGAAACGGCAGAACTTCTTGCGCTTGAAGAGCGGATTTTGTTGCTGACGACGCTTGTCGAATTTCTTACCAGTCGGGCGGGGCATGTTCAGTCCTTTCCAATGTCCTGCAATGCTGTGATGTGAAATACCAGAGTTCTTGCGTTGCGGTGTTTTTTCGCCAGGAAGCCTGTGAAGAGCGTTTCCACGCCCATCTGACAACTTTCCAGCTTACCGCTTGCCTCGCCTGCGGCTACCGCCTGCATGGTCAGTTCGACTTGCCGGGCAATGCCGGCTTCGACGACCTCCGTGCGGTGGTGCAACGTGCAGCCTGCAATCGGAACGCCGGCGGGTGTATACCGCACCGGTTCGCGTTCGACGACGCTGGCCGTAAGTTGCAGCCGATTCATGTAGCCTTCGACGAGAACGACGCTTTGATCTGGTAGCTTAAATAGTGTGTCTTAAGCCTGCGCTTCGGACGGTTGCGTAGCAGCCGACTTCTTGGCTTCTTCGCGCTGCACTTCCTTCATCATCGGCGACGGGCCGGTTTCGGCCTTCTTCATCTTGACGATCAGGTGACGCAGAACCGCGTCGTTGAACTTGAATGCGTGTTCCAGCTCGTCGAGCGTGGTTTGGTCGCATTCGATATTCATGCAGACGTAGTGAGCCTTGGCGAGTTTCTCGATCATGTAGGCCAGTTGGCGACGGCCCCAGTCTTCGATACGGTGGATCTGGCCACCGTGCGAGGTGATCGTGGACTTGTAACGCTCGATCATTGCGGGCACTTGCTCGCTTTGATCCGGGTGCACGATAAATACGATTTCGTAATGACGCATATTCACTCCTTGTGCTGACTTATGGATTAAAGCCACCCGGGCGTCGAACCGGTGTGGCAAGTGAGAAGCCAAATAGTGTAACCCGATTAGGGCCGGGTTGCAAGATATCCCGTTATTGCGACGCGCGAATCGGGTGTGTTTTCAAGGGTTTAGGCGGTGACACCGCGATGTGAACGGACGCTGCCTCTCGCGCCGGGTTGCCTGAAACGTTAGCGAGGCCTGAACAGCCAAACCGGCACAGCCCGGCGGCCCGCGGGCCGCCAGGGCCGTCCAGTGGCCGTTTCCAGTCAGTCTATGAGCCCGTTTCCGTGCGCTCGCTGCCGCTTTGCAGACGCGCCTTCAGCGCCACTTCCAGCCCCTTCAGCGCATCCGGCGCGGCGTCCGAGATCGCCCACCAGGTCATGCCTTCCGCATTCCAGTGCGCAATCGAATAGCCTTCGCGGCCGAGCGTCGCCGGCACCGTGCCGCTGGAGGCGGTCTGCGGAAAGACGTACACGTCGATCACATGCTTCTGGTAGCGGTACACCAGCACGGCCACCCGCTGGTGCGCGAGGTAATCGAGGCGGCCGCCCTCCAGCGCGAAGCCGTTCGCCGCGAGATCCTCGACCGGCGGCGAATAGTCCAGCCGGCCGTTGAACCAGGGCTTGACCGTATGCCGATCCGTCGAAATCACGTCGATGTCGCGCCCCGAGACCTGCGCCCGCACGTGGCTTTCTATCAGCTCGTCGGCGAATGGTCCGAAATCCGCCGGCCGGCGCAGGTTCAGCGCCACGCCCGCCGCCGCCGCGCCCAGCACGAGCACCAGGACCATCAGCCAGCCGCGCCCGAACACGCCGCCTGATCCGACCGCGCCGCCGCCCGCGCCCGCCGGCAAGCCGAAGCCACCTTGCGGCGCCCGCATGCCGTCCAGCAAACGATCGAGCCAGCCGCGCCGCGCACGTTCGCGCGGTGGCGCCTCGACGTGGGCAACCGGCACCTCAGGCACCTCGGCCGCCGCGACCGGCTCGTCGACGGACGGCAATCCCGCGATGATCCGCTCGCGCAGCGACTGCGGCGCACGATGATAAGGCGCCGCGCGCACCGCGCCGCTCAAGGCCCGCAGGTGCTCGCTTTCGCGCCGGCAGCCGTCGCAGCTCTCGATGTGCTGCTGGACACGCCGGGCATCCGGCGCGGGCAATTCGTGATCGGCGTTCGCGTCGAGGAGCGGCCGCGCTTCATTACAGTCCATCTGGCGTCTCCTGAGCGCTGCCGGCGGCGGTGCCGCCCGGCGAGTTGAGTGGCCGGCCGTTGGCGGACGCCCGCAATGGGGTCACGCTCGCCGTAGCCGATCTGCCTGGGCCGGACACCGCGCACGCCGACGACCTGTGCGAAGCAGCCGCGCCCCCTTGTTTCTCCGCGAGCAACGCGGCAAGCTTGCGACGCCCCCGCGCGAGCCGGGACATCACCGTGCCGATCGGCACGTCGGCCACCGCCGCGATCTCCTTGTAACCCATTTCCTCCAGCTCCCGCAGCATCAGCACTTCCCGATATTCGACCGGCAGCTGCGCAAGCGCCTCGTGCACGCGCTTCGTGTCCTCGTCGCGGATCAGGAGCGCCTGCGGATCGGCACCGCCGACGCTCCAGCCGTCGAACGAGGCGTCGTCCATGGTGTCGTCGAACTCCACCGTCTCGTGCGACGACGAACGTCGTCGCCATTCCGTGTACCAGGTGCGCCGGACGATCGCCAGCAGCCACGGCCGCGCCGAGTCGCCGCGAAACGTGTCGAAGAAGCGGAAAGCGCGCATGAACGCTTCCTGCACGACATCGTCGGCATCGCTCGCGTTACCGCACAACCAGCGCGCAAGGTTGTACGCGGCATCGAGGTGCGGCAGCGCCAACTGCTGAAAGCGCCGGCTCCTCGCTGCTTCGGACTCGCCGTGCGCGCGGACAGGTTCTGAATCGGTCTGGACCACCTTGGCCCTCCAGGGCATTGCGGGCTATACGATGCAGCTCGCCGGGACACTCTCTGCAAGGGATAACCGGCCATTTGCCGAGTTTATTCCCACCGCCGCGCAGAATCCGCAAAAAAACTGGCGGGACCGCCGGGCGCGGCGACCGCTAGTAAGCCGGGCGGTTCCAGTAATCCTCGCTGGCGTAGACCTCCTTCAGATAATCGATGAAGTACCGCACCTTGGCCGGCACATACCGCTGCTGCGGGTAGACGGCGAGAATGTCGTAGTCGGGCAGCGCGAATTCGTCGAGCACGGTTTCCAGCTCGCCGCGCGCCAGCTGCTGCTGGATCTCCCACGTGGAGCGCCAGCCGAGACCGAGACCTTCCGATACCCAGCGGTGCAGCAATTCACCGTCGTTGCAGTCGAGCGTGCCGCCCACCCGCACCGTCGCCAGCTTGCCATTGCGGCGGAAATACCAGCCGCGGTTCTGGCCGCCTTGCAGATTGAATGCGAGGCAATTGTGTTGCGGCAGGTCTTCGAGCGTGTTGGGCCTGCCGTGCTGGCGAAAATACTCCGGCGTGCCGCACACCACGCGCCGGTTCGACGCCAGCTTGACCGCCACGAAGTTCGGATCGACCGCGCCGCCGATGCGGATCGACAGGTCGTAACCCTCGCGCACCAGATCCACCACCCGGTCGGTCAGATTGAACGACACCTGCAATTCCGGCTTGTCGGCGAGAAACACTGGCGCAAGCGGCGCGACGTGCTTGCGTCCGAACGCGGCCGGCGCCGACACGATCAGATGGCCGTTGACCGCGCGCCGCCCGGCGCTCAGTTCGTTTTCCGCCTGATCCCATTCGGTGAGGAGGCCCCGGCAGCGCTCGAGAAACGCGGCGCCGTCTTCGCTGACTACCAGCCGGCGCGTCGAGCGGTACATGAGTTTCACGCCGAGGCGCTTTTCCAGCGCGTCGATGCGACGCCCGAGGATCACCGGCGACACACCCTCCTCCAGCGCGGCCGCCGCGAGGCTGCCGGCATCCGCGACGCGCACGAAGGTTTCGATCTGTTTGAAGCGGTCCATGGTTGTGTCCCTCCTGCCCGTTCCGATCCCAGTCTGCGGGCTATTCCATACTTTTTGTTTCGAAATAAGCGACCCGCACTGATCTTATCAAACCTTTCCGTCAGGCCTAAAGTGCACTCAACACTTTTAATTTGCCCATCCCCAAGACATTCAGGAGACATTCATGGCCAAGATGAGAGCCGTCGACGCAGCCGTGCTGGTGCTCGAAAAAGAAGGCATCGACACCGCATTCGGCGTTCCGGGCGCAGCGATCAACCCGTTCTACTCGGCCATGCGCAAGGCAGGCAACATCAGCCACGTGCTGGCCCGCCACGTCGAAGGCGCGTCGCATATGGCCGAAGGCTATACGCGCGCTCAACCGGGCAACATCGGCGTGTGTATCGGCACGTCGGGCCCCGCCGGCACTGACATGATCACCGGTTTGTACTCGGCTCAGGCCGACTCCATTCCTATTCTCGCCATCACGGGCCAGGCGCCGCGCGCGCGTCTGTACAAGGAAGACTTCCAGGCCGTCGATATCGAATCGATCGCCAAGCCCGTCACCAAGTGGGCCGTCACCGTGCGTGAACCGGCACTCGTGCCGCGCGTGTTCCAGCAGGCTTTTCACCTGATGCGCTCGGGCCGTCCGGGTCCGGTGCTGGTCGACCTGCCGATCGACGTGCAGCTCGCCGAAATCGAATTCGACATCGACACATACGAACCGCTGCCGGTCTACAAGCCGAAAGCGACGCGCAAGCAGATCGAAGCCGCGCTCACGTTCCTGAACGATTCGGACAAGCCGCTGATCGTCTCGGGTGGCGGCGTGCTGAACGCAGCCGCTGAAGACCTGCTCGTCGCGTTCGCTGAAACCGTCGGCGTGCCGGTGATCCCGACGCTGATGTCGTGGGGCGCGATTCCCGACGACCATCCGCTGATGGCCGGCATGGTCGGTCTGCAAACCTCGCACCGCTACGGCAACGCGACGATGCTCGCCTCCGACTTCGTGCTCGGCATCGGCAACCGCTGGGCGAACCGTCACACGGGCAGCGTCGAGGTGTACACGAAGGGCCGCAAGTTCGTGCACGTCGACATCGAACCGACGCAGATCGGCCGCGTGTTCGGCCCGGATCTGGGCATCGTGTCGGACGCGAAGGCCGCGCTCGAACTGTTCGTCGAAGTGGCAAAGGAATGGAAAGCCGCGGGCAAGCTGAAGGATCGCAGCGCGTGGGTCGCCGATTGCCAGGAACGCAAGCGCACGATGCATCGCAAGACGCATTTCGACAACGTGCCGATGAAGCCGCAGCGTGTGTACGAAGAGATGAACCAGGTGTTCGGCCGCGACACGTGCTACGTGAGCACGATCGGTCTTTCGCAGATCGCCGGCGCGCAGTTCCTGCATGTCTACAAGGCGCGCAACTGGATCAACTGCGGCCAGGCCGGCCCGCTCGGCTGGACGATTCCGGCAGCGCTCGGCGTGCGTGCGGCCGACCCGCAGCGTCCGATCGTGGCGCTCTCGGGCGACTACGACTTCCAGTTCATGATCGAAGAGCTGGCAGCGGGCGCGCAATTCAAGCTGCCGTATGTGCACGTGGTAGTGAACAACTCGTACCTCGGCCTGATCCGCCAGGCACAGCGCGCGTTTGACATGGACTTCTGCGTGCAGCTCGGCTTCGAGAACATCAACGCGCCGGAGATGAACGGCTACGGCGTGGATCACGTTGCCGTCGCCGAAGGTCTGGGTTGCAAGGCGATCCGCGTGTTCAAGCCGGAAGAGCTGAAGCCCGCGCTGCTGAAGGCGCAATCGATGCTCTCCGAGTTCAACGTGCCGGTGATCGTCGAAGTGATTCTCGAACGTGTGACCAACATTTCGATGGGCACCGAAATCGACGCGATCAACGAGTTCGAAGAACTGGCCGCGAATCGCCAGGACGCACCGACCGCGATCAGCATGCTCGACTGAGCAGGCCGACTGAGGCATTAAAAAAATCGAGCATCACGTGAGCGCGGTTCGGCAACACTGAACCGCCTCATGAAGCCATTCCACTGACCGACCAGAGAGACAGACGCACCATGCCGAAATTTGCAGCGAATCTCACCATGCTGTTCAACGAAGTCCCGTTCCTCGACCGCTTTGCGGCCGCGGCGGACGCGGGCTTTCACGCCGTCGAATTTCTGTTTCCGTATCCGTATCAGATCGCTGAATTGAGCGAACGTCTGCAGCAGAACCGCCTGAAGCTGGTGCTGCACAACCTGCCCGCGGGCAACTGGGAAGCCGGCGAACGCGGCATTGCGTGCCTGCCGGATCGCGTGAGCGAATTCCAGGAAGGCGTGGGCCGCGCGATCGAATACGCGAAAGCACTGAAGGTGCCGCAACTGAACTGCCTCGTCGGCATTCCGACGGCCGGCGTGGATGCGGACAAGGCTCGCTCGACGATCGTCGACAACCTGCGCTTTGCTGCGGGCGAACTGAAGAAAGCCGGCATCAAGCTATTGGTCGAGCCGTGCAATTCCTACGACATTCCGGGCTTCGCATTGAACCGTTCGGGCGAAGGCCTCGACGTGATTCGCGCGGTCGGTTCGGACAATCTGTTCCTGCAGTACGACATCTATCACATGCAACGGATGGAAGGCGAACTCGCGGCGACCATCAAAAAGAATCTGCCGCAGATCGCGCACATCCAGCTCGCCGACAACCCGGGCCGCAACGAACCGGGCACCGGCGAAATCAACTATCCGTTCCTCTTCGACCTGCTCGACTCGCTCGGCTACGACGGCTACGTCGGCTGCGAGTACAAACCGCGCACGACGACCACCGCCGGCCTCGGCTGGGTGCAGAGCGTGGCCGGGCAAAAGCGTGGCGCGGCGCACGCCGCCGCCTGAGCGCCGCGGCGTCTGATTGCCGGGAGGAATCAGACGCTCGACGCCCCGAAACAAGTCCCTCGAGGGACGCCCAACAACACTGGAGATTTAGACACATGGCAAAGATCGGTTTTATCGGCCTCGGCATCATGGGCGCGCACATGGCGCGCAACCTCATCAAGGGCGGTCACTCGCTGTTCGTGAATGGCGCGTACCCGGTGCCGGAAGATCTGAGCAAAACGACGAGCGTCGTCGCGAATTCGACCGCTGTCGCGCAAGCCGCCGACATCGTCATCATCATGGTGCCGGACACGCCCGATGTCGCCAACGTGCTGTTCGCCGACGACGGCGTCGCCGCCGGCCTCTCGAAGGGCAAGCTCGTGATCGACATGAGCTCGATCTCGCCGCTCGACACGCAAGCGTTCGCGAAGAAGATCAACGCGCTCGGCGTCGACTATCTGGATGCGCCGGTCTCCGGCGGCGAAGTCGGCGCGCGTGAAGCGTCGCTGACGATCATGGTGGGCGGCCCGGAAAAAGCGTTCGCCACAGCCAAGCCGCTGTTCGAACTGATGGGCAAGAACATCTCGCTGATCGGCGAAAACGGCGCGGGTCAAACTTGCAAGGTCGCGAACCAGATCATCGTCGCGCTGAATATCGAAGCGGTGGCCGAAGCGCTGCTGTTCGCCGCGCGCTCGGGCGCCGATCCGGAACGTGTGCGCAAGGCTTTGATGGGTGGCTTCGCCTCGTCGCGGATTCTGGAAGTGCACGGCGAGCGCATGACCAAGCGCAAGTTCGATCCGGGCTTCCGCATCGAACTGCACCAGAAGGATCTGAACCTCGCACTCGACGGCGCGCGCAAGCTCGGCATCGCCCTGCCGCATACGGCAAGCGCGCAGCAACTGTTCAGCGTGTGCGCGGCGAACGGCGGCAAGGCATGGGATCACTCGGCGATGGTGCGCGCGCTCGAAATCATGGCAAATTTCGAAGTCGCGCAAACGGCGGGCGGCGAAGCCAAGGCAGCTTGAGGAAGTGATGCGGACTGCCCTGATCGTTGCAATATCAACGTCATGGCAGTTGAAGGTGGGGCGCCCGCTTCGTTGTGCGACATGCACGGCGGAACGGGCAAATCGTGCCGCTCTGGGCTGAGAGCGGCAAGTGGGGTCCGCAGCGGCACCCGGCGGCGCCGGGGAAGCCTTGGTCGGTCAGACGTCGTCGTCGGGTGTCCGGCTGTCGGATTTCATGTTTAACGATGCTTATGCTTTTTCGGCCAAACTCTCGCAGCGGATGCATCACGCATGCCGCTCACTGGCGTCTCTACTTGCGGCTCCAATCGGTCGCATGCCCGCAAGTCCGCTTGCATTTGCTTGCAACTCCGTCCCCTTTGCTCGACCTTTTTTGACACATCGGTCCGCGCTTTTCTCCTACACTCGTTGAGTCTGGTTGCGGGCGTGTCAGCGTTCAGGTGCGGCTTGCCGATCATGGCAACGCGTGCCCTCCGCTTCATTCGCCCGATTCCCAACCAGTGTTCAACCCGTGAGCGGCATGTGCTTGCGCCAGTAACCCCTCTGCAAAGGATTCAGAATGAGCATCTTTGGTGACATCGTACATAAGCTCTTTGGCAAAGCGAAACCGGACCAGCCTGCGCCTGCTGTCGAGCCGACACCGGATCCGGCCGCGGCGCAAGCCGCCGCACCCGCGGCTGCCCCGGCGCCCGCGCCGCTCGCCGACGTCGACGTCGCTGTCGTCATGGACCAGTTCGTGAGCGAGAGCGGTCAAACGTTGAACTGGCGCACGTCGATCGTCGACACGCTCAAAGCGCTCGGCGTCGACAGCAGCCTCGATCATCGCAAGGAACTCGCGAAGGAACTGAAGTACACCGGCGACACGAACGATTCGGCAAGCATGAACATCTGGCTGCACAAGCAGGTGATGCAAGCGCTGGCGGCGAACGGCGGCAAATTGCCGCCGGATCTGGCGAACTGACGATTTGCCGACACCGCCTCGTTGCGGCGCTGGCGATAAGCATCACGCCGAAACAACAACGCGGCGCTCCGGTCAATAACCTGGGCGCCGCGTTGTCATTCAGGCTTCATGTGCAGGACACGGTTCTGACTTTGAAGCCGGCCTGTCCGCGTTGAATCGATCAATAGGTATCAAATATCTTCTGCAACGCCACCGGCCCGGTGGCGCCCGCGGCCAATGCCAGCATCAGCAGCACGCGCGCCTTGTACGGATTGAGCGAACCCGCGCTGACGAAACCGAGTGCGTCGTCAGCGGCCGCGCCATTGCGCATCACGTGCCCAGAACCCACGCGCGACGCGCGCACCACCGCGACGCCTTGCGACGCGGCATCGGCGAGCGCCTGCTGCACCGAGGCGTGAATCGAGCCGTTGCCCGTGCCCGCCACGACGATGCCGCGCACTCCGGCGGCAACCAACGCATCCACGGCAAGGCGCGACACGCCCGCGTAACTCAGCACGATCTCCACATGCGGCCACTGCGCGCCGATCACGAATTCGGTTGCGAGCGTATGCGGACGCACCACACCGCGCTGGAATTCGACGCGGCCATCCTGCACCCAGCCGAGCGCGCCGATTTCGGGCGAATGAAACGCATCGACCGCATAGGTGCTCGTCTTGACCACGTCGCGCGCGCTGTGGATCCTGTTGTTGAAGGCCACCAGCACGCCCTGCCCGCGCGCGCTCGCCTGTGCCGCGACCGTCACGGCGTTCAGCAGATTCAACGGGCCATCGGCGGAGAGCGCCGAGGCCGGGCGCATGGCCGCCGTCAGCACGACCGGCTTGTCCGACTTGATGGTCAAATGCAGCAGGTAGGCAGTTTCTTCGAGCGTATCGGTGCCGTGCGTGATTACCACGCCGTCGATCTCATCGTCGGCGAGCAGCGTGTTGATGCGTTGCGCGAGCGTGGTCCACAGCGGCATCGCCATGTCCTTGCTGTCGACGCTGGCAATCTGCTCACGCTCCATGCGCGCCACCGTGGACAAGGCCGGCACCACGGCCAGCAGTTGCTCGACGCCGATCACACCGGCCTGATAACCCGAGGTGTTGGTAGCGCTCGCCGCCGCGCCGGCAATCGTGCCGCCGGTTGCGAGGACGACGATGCGCGGCAGCAGTGGCGTGGCGCCTTCGCCAGAAGGTATAGCGGAAGAAGAAGTCGAGGTATTCATGGCGGCGATTGTAAGCGATGCGCCGCGCGCCGCCATGCGTGAAAAAACGGATGTCCGTTCGTTTCGGGTTGGATGAGGCCGGCGCTTTGGCGCGACAAGTTAGCGTGATCTCCGCACCAAGGCCGGCCGCGGCCCGCATGAAGTTCGCACGAACCGGCCGCCGCGATGGATGCGTGCGGCAGCGTTCGCGCGTGGCGCCGGACCGCGACGATCCGGCGCATCAGTCAAACCGCTTCGCGCAGCTGCGCGGCGATATCCGCTTCGTTCAATTGCGGCGCGAACATCTCGATCAACCGGTACGCGTACGCGCGCAGGAACGCGCCCTTGCGCAAACCGACCCGCGTCGTGCTCGCCTCGAACAGATGCTGCGTGTCGAGCGCGACCAGTTCCGTGTCGCGCTTCGGATCGTAGGCCATCGCCGCGACCACACCGATGCCCATGCCGAGTTCCACGTAGGTCTTGATCACGTCGGCATCGATCGCGGTCAGCACGACGTCGGGCAACGCACCCGCTTTCGCGAAGGCCTGGTCGATATGCGAGCGGCCCGTGAAATCCTGGTCGTAAGTGACGATCGGGAATTCGGCGATCTCGTCGAGCGTCAGATTCGGCCGGCCGACCAGCGGATGATCCTTCGGCACGACCACCACGTGATGCCACGAATAGCACGGGAACGTGACGATATCCGGGAAACGGTCGAGCGCTTCGGTGGAGATGCCGATGTCCGCTTCGCCGTTGATGATCATCTGCGCGATCTGTTGCGGACTGCCCTGGCGCAGCGCCAGATGCACTTTCGGGAACACCTCGGTGAATTGACGGATCACCTTCGGCAGCGCATAGCGCGCCTGCGTGTGGGTGGTCGCCACGACGAGGTGGCCGCTATCCTGATCGGCGAACTGGCGAGCGACGCGGCGCAGATTTTCGGCGTCGAGCAGCATCCGTTCGATCAGTTGATGCACGGCCTTGCCGGGCTCGGTGAGGCCCGTGAGACGCTTGCCGCGCCGAATGAAAATGTCGACGCCGAGTTCGTCTTCCAGATCCTTAATCTGTTTCGATACGCCCGATTGCGACGTGTACAGCACGTTCGCCACCTCGGTCAGATTCATGTTCTGACGCACGGCTTCGCGCACAAAGCGCAATTGCTGAAAATTCATCGTGATGTCTCCGGTTTTGCCAGAGTTAGGTTATTTGAGTTGTATTGAAACGCCGGGTCGTGTCGCTGTCGGTGCGCGTCCGACTGCGCTCACTGCGCGGGAAAAACACGCAATGCACGCGGCACCGCCGTCACGCCGTCGCCGATGGAAAGCTGCAGATCGCGCCACGCTTCACGGTCGAGTTCGGCTTCGAGCAGGTTGCCCTCGCGGCCCGCGAGTTCGACCCGCACCGAGCCGCCCAGCGTCACGACACGCTGCACGTCGACGACAATCCCCTCGCGATGGCCCGACGCCTGCGGATACAACTGCAGATCGTGCGGACGCACATAGGCGAACGCCGGGCCGCTGAAATCGGCCTTGATGGAAACCGGCAGCGCCGCGCCGTCCACGACGAAACCGCTCGCGTCGACGTTGCCGTGCAGACGGTTCGCCGCGCCGAGAAACTCGTAGACGAACGAGGTCTGCGGATGGTCGTACACGTCCTGCGGACTGCCCACCTGCTCCACGTGCCCGCGATTGAGCACGACGATGCGGTCGGCCACTTCGAGCGCTTCTTCCTGATCGTGCGTGACGAAAATCGTCGAGATATGCAGATCGTCGTGCAGGCGCCGCAGCCAGCTGCGCAGTTCCTTGCGCACCTTCGCATCGAGCGCGCCGAACGGTTCGTCGAGCAGCAGCACTTTCGGTTCGACGGCCAACGCGCGCGCGAGCGCGATACGTTGCCGCTGGCCGCCCGACAGTTCCGACGGATAGCGTTGCGCGAGCCAGTCGAGTTGCACGAGCTTGAGCAGTTCATGCACCTTTTCGCGGATCACCGCTTCAGAAGGACGCTCCTTGCGCGGCTTCACGCGCAAGCCGAACGCCACGTTCTCGAACACCGTCATATGGCGGAACAGCGCGTAATGCTGGAACACGAAGCCCACTTCCCGCTCGCGCGCGCCGACCGTCGCTACGTCCTGGCCTTGCAGCACGACCTGGCCGCCGTCCGCGTATTCGAGTCCCGCGATCACGCGCAGCAAGGTCGTTTTGCCGCAACCCGACGGCCCGAGCAGCGCAACCAGTTCACCCGGCGGAAAGTCGAGCGAGACGTTATCGAGCGCGACGAAATCGCCGAAGCGCTTCTGCAGGTTACGAACGGTGATACCCATTACAGCTCTCCTTGCTTGAGCGGGTGTTGCTGCGATGCATGCGTAGCCGCGGTTGCGTGCGACGTGGTCGCCGGCGGCGTGACGGGACCGGCGTACGCGGGCACGTCGCGCGCGGCCGATAGTTCCGCCGACATATGACGCTCGGCGAGCAGCTTCAGGCCGAGCGTCACGAGTGCGAGCAGCGCCAGCACCGACGCCACGGCGAACGCCGCCGAGAAGTTGTATTCGTTGTAGAGAATTTCGACGTGCAGCGGCATCGTGTCGGTCTGGCCGCGAATATGTCCCGACACCACCGACACCGCGCCGAACTCGCCCATCGCCCGCGCATTACAAAGAATCACGCCGTACAGCAAGCCCCATTTCACGTTGGGCAGCGTGACGCGGCGGAAAATCTGCCAACCCGACGCGCCGAGCACGTGCGCGGCTTCTTCTTCGTCGTTGCCTTGTGCCTGCATCAACGGAATCAGTTCACGCGCGACGAACGGGAACGTGACGAAGATCGTCGCCATCACGATGCCCGGCACCGCGAAAATGATCTGCACGTTGTGATCCTGCAGCCACGGGCCGAACCAGCCCTGCGCGCCGAACATCAACACATAGATCAAGCCCGAGATCACCGGCGACACCGAGAACGGCAGATCGATCAGCGTGGTCAGCAGCGCCTTGCCGCGAAACTCGAATTTGGCGATACACCACGAAGCCGCAAGGCCGAACACGAGGTTCAGCGGCACCGCGATCGCGGCGGTGATCACGGTGAGCTTGATCGCCGAGAGCGCGTCCGGATCGGCGAGCGATTCCAGGTAGAAAGCAAGCCCCTTGTTCAACGCCTGATAGAACACGGCGGCAAGCGGCACGACCAGAAACAGCGCGAGAAACAGCAGCGCGACGCCGGTCAGAATCCAGCGCACGACAAGCGGCTCGGTGACCGGATCGGGCCGGCGCGCAATGTTCAGCGGCGCGCGCGGCGCCACGGCTACGGCTGCTGCCGAGCCGGCATTCTTCACGGAATCGCGGCTCATTGCGCACCTCCGCCGGCGCCGATCGCCGCGACACTCGCGGCGGCAGGCACCGGGCCCGCGCCGCCACGGCTCGTGCGTCGTTGCAAAAACCACTGCAGGGTATTGATGAAGAGCAGCATCAGGAACGACACGACCAGCATCACGACCGCGATGGCCGTCGCGCCCGCGTAGTCGTATTGCTCGAGCTTGGTGATGATGAGGAGCGACGTGATTTCCGACTTCATCGGCACATTGCCGGCGATGAAGATCACCGAGCCGTATTCGCCGAGCGCGCGGGCGAACGCCAGCGCGAAGCCCGTCAGCAGAGCCGGAAACACCGCCGGCAACACCACACGGCGAAACGTCAGCCAGCGCGAGGCGCCGAGGCACGCCGCCGCTTCTTCCTGCTCACGTTCGAACTCTTCGAGCACCGGCTGCACCGTGCGCACGACGAACGGCAAACCGATGAACGTCAGCGCGACCAGCACACCCGCCGGCGTAAACGCGATCTTCAGGCCGAGCGGTTCGAGGAACTGTCCGATCCAGCCGTTGCCCGCATACACGGCCGCGAGCGAAATGCCGGCGACCGAGGTGGGCAGCGCGAACGGCAGATCGACCACGGCATCGACGATGCGCTTGAACGGAAACGTGTAGCGCACCAGCACCCAGGCGACCAGAAAGCCGAACACCGCGTTGATCAGCGCGCCGCCGAGCGCGGAAAAAAATGTCAGCCGATATGACGCGAGCACGCGCGGCGAGCTGACCGCGCGCACGAACTGGCTCCAGTCGAGCGTAGCGGTTTTGAGAAAGGTCGCCGCAAGCGGGATCAGCACCACGAGGCTCAGATAAGCCACCGTGATGCCGAGTGTCAGGCCAAAACCGGGCAACGCGCTCGGTTTTCGGAAGGTCAACGTCGTCATGCTCGTTACTCGTTCAGGTTGATGCTCGTGTTGCCGGCCGCCGGGCCCTGGCGGCCAAAAGCGCGCCGCATGGGGCGCGCTCGGGAGACGCATCGCCGCGTCGTTTCGCCTATGCTTTTGCCAATTCCTGCAGCGGACGTGTTACTGCGGTTGATAGATCGAATCGAACACGCCGCCGTCGGCAAAGTGCGTCTTCTGCGCGTTGGTCCAGCCGCCGAACGAATCGTCCACCGTGTAGAGCTTCAGCTTCGGAAACTTGGCGGTCAGCTCGGCCGGCACCTTGTTCGAACGCGGACGGTAGAAGTTCTTCGCCGCGATCTCCTGGCCTTGCTCGCTATACAGAAAGTTCAGATACGCTTCGGCGAGCTTGCGCGTGCCATGCTTGTCGACCACCTTGTCCACCACCGCGACCGGCGGCTCCGCCAGAATGCTCACCGACGGCACCACGATCTCGAACTTCTCCGCTCCGAATTCCTTCAGCGACAGGAAGGCTTCGTTTTCCCACGCGATCAGCACGTCGCCGATACCGCGTTGCACGAAGCTGGTGGTCGCGCCGCGCGCGCCGGAATCCAGCACGCCGGCATTCTTGTACAGCTTGCCGACGAATTCCTTGGCCTTCTGATCATTGCCGCCCGGTTGATGCTCGGCATATGCCCAGGCCGCGAGGTAGTTCCAGCGCGCGCCGCCCGAGGTCTTCGGATTCGGCGTCACGATCGACACACCCGGCTTGGTCAAATCGTCCCAGTCCTTGATGTGCTTCGGGTTGCCCTTGCGCACCAGAAACACGATCGTCGACGTGTACGGCGAGGCGTTGTCCGGCAGGCGCTTCTGCCAGCCCTTGTCGAGCAGACCCTTGTTAGCGAGTGCGTCGATGTCGTAGGCGAGCGCCAGCGTCACCACGTCGGCTTGCAGGCCGTCGAGCACCGAGCGCGCCTGCGCGCCGGAGCCGCCGTGCGACTGCTTGAAGGTGATCGTCTCGCCCGTCTTCGCTTTCCACTCCTTGCCGAACGCCTGGTTGACGTCCTGATACAACTCGCGCGTCGGGTCGTAGGACACGTTCAGCAGCGTCGTGTCGGCGGCGTGCGCCTGCGCCATCACGCCGAGCGTGCCCGCCGTGCCCAACGCGAGCGCCGCGATGAGTTGTTTCGTCCTGCCTGCCAGCCCCGTGCGTTGGTGATTCATATCGACTTTCTCCGCGTTGTGTCCGCTGAAACAGCGTGTGGTGTTCTTTTACGTCGCGGTCACGTGCACATGAGCGCCAACTGGAGGCCAGTCTATCGAAGGGCTTTCATCATTAAAAATAATGTTTCTTCATTTTTTAATACGCAAAAGTGGTAATGACAGCTGGATAAGGCGTTGCGGCGCGAAAACGGATGTTCGAGCGTCGCGCGACGGCGCTGGAGCGCCACCCTTCGCCACGAACTTAAAGTAAAGCTTGAATTGCGCCGAATACTGTATAAAAATACAGTCACCTGTTCATACATACAGTGGCGCCATGACCAAACTCACCGCACGACAGCAGCAGGTTTTCGATCTGATCCGCAGGGCTATCGAACGCACCGGCTTTCCGCCCACCCGCGCGGAGATCGCCGCCGAACTGGGTTTCAGCTCGGCCAACTCGGCAGAAGAACATCTGCGCGCGCTCGCTCGCAAGGGCGTGATCGAACTCGCGGCCGGCGCATCGCGCGGCATTCGCCTGCTAGCCGGTCCGGAAGATTCGCCGCACCAGTTCACCCTGCCGCACGCCAGCATCATGCAATTGTCGCTGCCGCTGATCGGGCGCGTCGCCGCTGGCAGCCCGATCCTCGCGCAGGAACATATCTCGCAGCACTACGCCTGCGACCCGGCGCTGTTCTCGAGCAAGCCGGATTACCTGCTGAAGGTGCGCGGGCTGTCCATGCGCGACGCGGGCATCTTCGACGGCGACCTGCTCGCGGTGCAAAAGCGCAGCGAAGCGAAAGACGGCCAGATCATCATTGCCCGGCTCGGCGACGACGTCACGGTCAAGCGCCTGAAGCGCCGGCCGAACGGGCTCGAACTGATCGCCGAGAACCCCGACTACGAAAACATCTTCGTTGAAACCGGCAGTGCGGAATTCGCGCTGGAGGGCATCGCCGTGGGGCTGATCCGCCCCGGCGAGTTCTAACCCGCCTGCCCGTTCGACAGAATAAAAAGCCGCGTCAATGTCGCATTAATGTTGCATTAGCGTCGCATCAATGTCGCATCGTCTGGAGAGTCTCATGGAACGTCTTGCCCGCCTGCTGCCCTTTCGTCAGTTCGGTCGTCTGCGTCATCTTCGCAAGCTGGTGCCTTGCTCATTGATCGAGGCGGCCACGCTCAGCACGCCGTCGCTGTTCGACTCGCCCGAGGCTGCGTCGAGTTTGCCGTCTTCCTTGCCGGCGTTTGCCCGCGTGTCGTTGAATTCGGGTTTGAACACGGCCGAGCCGGCGCGTCGCGCACCGGTGCGGGTCTATCACGGGCCGTCGCGTCTCATCATGGTCGGCACAATGGACGCGGTTTGCCGCATGATCGACCGCTGCATCGCCGATGAAGCCAACGTGCACGGCGCGGTGTTCGAGTCTTGAGGTGCTGGCGGGTCTATAACGGGACGGCGAGAGATTGCATTGCGTGGGATCGTTTTCGCGTGGCCGCGGTCCACGTTAGATCACACCTGATGGAGAGTCCCACTCGATGGCAGTTCCGAAACGTACCCAACGCGGCAGCAGAGGCAGCGCCACAAAGCCGCTGATCGTCACGCTAGTCGTGATCGTTGTGATCGCCGCACTGGGGTTTGCTTATGCGTCACCGTACATCGCGCTGAACAATCTCAAACGCGCGGCCGACGCGCGCGACGCGCAAACGGTCAATCAGTACGTCGACTTCCCTGCGTTGCGTGAGAGCCTGAAGGAACAGGTCGCCGGCCTGCTAACACGCCGGCTTGGCGCCCATAGCAACGGCAATCCATTGGCCGCCATTGGCGCAATGATCGGCGTCGCATTGATCGGTCCGCTTGTGGATGCGTACGCCACACCTGACGGCGTGGCGGCCTTGCTGAACGGCATGCCGCCGCGCGGCGATCCGGGTGAGCGGCCGCCCGCGCCGCCGGCCGCGAACAATTCGCCGGATGCCGCCGCGACAGCAGCCGCACCGGTTCCGCCGCCTGCCGGCAGCGCGGCGAATGGAAACGCCGACGCCACGCCTCCGCAACCGCCGCAAACCACGGCGGGCTATCGCGGCCTCAACGAGTTCGTCGTCACGTACCAACATGGCGCCGGCGATGCGCGTTACTCGGCGATCTTTCAGCGCGAAGGTGTATTCACGTGGAAGCTGGCAGCGGTCAACCTGAACGAGTGATCGCGGCCGGTCGGCTTTGTTTGGCGCGGATCCTTTGGTCGCGCCAATTGTTCAGCGAGTCGTGCAGCGACTTCGTTATGACGTCGAGGCTACGAGGCAGGTGCGGCCGGGGGGTACCCGGCCGCCAGTCGACCACCCGCCCTCGGCGACCGACATGCGCCTCAAGCCGCCGCTTGCTGCTGCTCCTGCGCCGAAGAACACGCCACCAGAATGCTGCACGAGACACGGTCGAGCAGCGGCGTATTGCCCGCACCCATCCACCATCGTGACAAACCCGTGCGGCAGCGGTGGCCGACCACCACCAGGTCGACGTGCAGTTCATTGGCGAGGTTGGCGATCTCATCGATCGGATGGCCGAATGCGAAATGCCCCTGTGCGGTTACGCCTCGTTCCGTGAGCCAGTCCACGCCTTCCTGCAGAATATCGCGCGCGGTCTTTTCGAAACTGCCGCAGGCCACATCGGTCAGCAGGCCCGCGCTTTGCGCAATGCTCGAACGCATATCGACCACCGACAGCAAATGCGTTTCCGCTTTCAGATCCAACGCCAGGTCGGCGCCGCAACGTAGTGCTTTGCGGCCTTCGCGCGAGCCGTCGTAGCACAGCAGGATTTTCTGGTAGCTCGCCATGATTTTTCTCCCTTCGCGCGGGACGCGCGATTCTCAATTAATCATGGTGCGCCGCAATTCAGGTTGCAAGGGATGGAAAACGCTAACTGTGCGCTGAGCGCCCTTGACCGCCCTCTAATCGCACCTTAAACAGGTGCGCGAGCCGTCCGGACAGTCTCCGCAGGCCGATGCCGCAGTGCAAGAAACCCGCTTCGGATTGTCGGTGCAAACCAACAGTGCCGCGCCGATGTCCTAGAATAGGCCGCCTCCCCGGCCCACTCACGTCATTCACGCCTTTCCCTGGAGACTTGTTCGATCCATGCCCGAAGCCGCCATCGAATTTCATCAGGTCAAAAAAAGCTACGGCGAAAAAACGGTCGTCGATGGACTGTCGTTTCATGTCAACGCCGGCGAGTGCTTTGGCCTGCTCGGCCCGAACGGCGCGGGCAAGACCACCACGCTGCGCATGCTGCTCGGCATCGCGGCGCCCGATGCGGGCACGATCCGTCTGTGCGGCGAGCCGATCCCCGGCCGCGCGCGCGTGGCACGGGCGCGCGTCGGCGTGGTGCCGCAGTTCGACAATCTCGATCCCGACTTCACGGTGCGTGAGAACCTGCTGGTGTTCGGCCGCTACTTCGGTCTGAGCGCCGCGCAATGCCGCGCCATGGTGCCGTCGCTGCTCGAATTCGCGCGTCTGGAAAGCAAGGCGGATGCGCGCGTGAGCGAGCTGTCCGGCGGCATGAAGCGGCGCCTCACGCTGGCGCGTGCGCTCGTCAACGATCCCGATGTGCTGATCATGGACGAACCGACCACCGGCCTCGATCCGCAGGCGCGGCATCTGATCTGGGAGCGGCTGCGCTCGCTGCTCGCGCGCGGCAAGACCATTTTGCTGACCACCCACTTCATGGAAGAAGCCGAACGCCTCTGCCACCGGCTGTGCGTGATCGAAGAAGGGCGCAAGATCGCCGAAGGCGCACCGAGCGCGTTGATCGCGTCCGAGATCGGTTGCGATGTGATCGAGATCTTCGGACCCGACCCGGCGGCGTTGCGCGATGAACTGGCGCCGCTCGTCGAGCGCACCGAGATCAGCGGCGAGACGCTGTTCTGCTATGTCAACGACGCGCAGCCGGTGCACGCGCGGCTCAAGCAGCGCGCGGATCTGCGCTATCTGCATCGACCGGCGAATCTGGAGGATGTGTTCCTGCGGCTCACGGGCCGCGAGATGCAGGATTAAAGGGCATCGGTCGAGACCGGCATCGCACGCAACGCGCTGCAGCGACAACGACGCCCTGACAGAAACCATGCAGGATGACGCAAGGACACGCACGAGACACGCAATGGACGCACGCACTTACGAAACCCCGGGCGATACGCCATCGAAACAGGAAGCCTTCGCCGCCTTTCCCGCGAACGCGACGAACTGGATCGCCGTGTGGCGCCGCAACTATCTGGTGTGGAAGAAACTCGCGATCGCCTCGATGTTCGGCAACCTGGCCGATCCGATGATCTATCTGTTCGGCCTCGGCTTCGGGCTGGGGCTGATGGTCGGCCATGTCGACGGCGTGTCGTATATCGCGTTTCTCGCGGCGGGCACGGTGGCCTCGAGCGTGATGATGTCGGCGAGTTTCGAGTCGATGTATTCGGGCTTCTCGCGCATGCACGTGCAGCGCACCTGGGAAGCGATCATGCATACGCCGCTCACGCTCGGCGACATCGTGCTCGGCGAGGTGATCTGGGCGGCCAGCAAGTCAGTGCTTTCAGGCGCGGCGATCATGCTGGTGGCGGGCGCTCTGGGCTACGCGAATTTTCCGTCGATGCTGCTGGCGTTGCCGGTCATCGTGCTGACCGGGCTCGCGTTCGCGAGCATCGCGATGGTCGTGACGGCGCTCGCGCCTTCGTACGACTTCTTCATGTTTTACCAGACACTGGTGTTGACGCCGATGCTGTTGCTATCCGGCGTGTTCTTTCCGGTCTCGCAACTGCCTGCCGTGGCGCGAGGCGCCACGCAGTTGCTCCCGCTGGCGCACGCCGTCGACTTGATGCGGCCGGCCATGCTGGGTCGGACCGTCGATAATGCGCTGTTGCATGTGGCCGTGCTGGCCGCGTATGCGCTCGGCGGATTTATCGTGTCGGCGATTCTGTTTCGCCGCCGGATGATGAAGTAGGTTCCCCTGCCGTCAACCATGACGGACCACAGGCGCTGATCGCCACACTCGACGAAACATCAGCGCCTGCCGCGAGCCGGGCTCGCTCAGTCCTCGTCATCCGTCCACGGAATGTCCACGTCCGAGATAAACGCCACCGTGGCGAACGGGCCGCCGTCCTGGCGCCCGATCTTGCCGTCGGCGCGCTGCCACTCGACGCGGAACACCGTGCCCGGATCGTCGGAGATCAGGCGTACCGTGCGCACTTCGTCCGGATCGGCTTCTTCGACGGGACCATCGAGCGAGACCTGCAGTTCCTGCGGCCACAGCCCGTCGGCCGGATCGTAGATCTTGTCGCCGTCGGGGATCAGCGTGAAGGCTTCCACGCCGATCGTCGCCGACGCGTCCACGATCATCTTGCCCAACGCGCGCAGCAATGCCGTGGCCCGCGCCGAATTCGCCTGACGGATCGCCAGGTCCCCGCGCGTCAGCGCCTGCTCAAGTTTTGGGTTTGTTTTTTGTTGCGCCATTCGATGTCCTGAGTCCTATCGCTCTGTTGTGGACGGCGCGCGATTTAGAGCGCGCGCCGCTCCCCATTTTTCGGGCTGAATCCTACCATTGGTGTCCTCAACAGGACTTCCATCGGCGCGTGCACTGCAGCATTGCCGGCCGTGCAGTCCGCGCCTTCAGCCCGCCCCGTCCACCACAGTTTAGGTCGTGATTCGCGATCCGGCTGGGACATTTGCCTTTCGATTCGCGGCGGACGGATCGCTAACGCACGCGTGCCGCTGGGTTGTCTCGCCGTGCATGGCCGGCCGCAAACATCGTCTTGCCGCCTGGATGCCGAATGGACTTCGCATGCATTGCCTTTGTCAGCGCGTGCTTGTGCCGCGCTTTCGAGCGGCCTTAGAGGTCTTCGAGGCCGTCGCATCCGCCGGCTTCGCACCCGCGATTTCCGCGATCAGATGATCCCGGAACGCCCTTACCGACTGCGGCAGTTCACGCCCCGCCATGGTCTGCACCTGGATGCTGCGCTGGCGCATCTGCGGATGCGTCAGCGGCATCACGACGAAACCGTCGCCGGCGTATCGGTCACGCACGGACAGCAGACCCGTGAACATGATCGCGCCGGACTTCTGCGCGTAGCGGTACATGGCGCCGCTATTGTTGCAGGTGAGCTCGGGTTCGAGCAAGACGCCTTCGAGCGCGCAGGTAATGTCGATCAACTGACGAATCGTCGTGCCGGGCTCGGGCAGCACGAGCGGATAGCGCTGCAAGTCGGCGAGCGACACCTTCGCGCGCGCGGCCAGCGGATGATCGGCGCGCAGCAGCGCCAGCACCGGCGCGCGCTCCGTGTGCTCGACTTTGACGCCCTTTTCCGGCGCGAGGCTGAAGGTCAACGCGAGGTCGGCGTCGCCGTCGCGCACCTGGCGGGTCGCCTCGCCCGGCGACATGACCGAGAGCGTGAAGTCGATGCCCGGATACTGAACCCGGAAGCTCGCCATTGCGGTGGGCAGGAAATCGGCGGCGAAGCCTTCGGAACTCGTCACCTTGATCATGCTGCCGTGCAAGGTCTCGAGGCCGCCGATCTCCTTCATCACATGCTCCGCCTCCAGCAGGCTGCGCTGCGCGTAGGCCAGCAGGCGCTCGCCCGCTTCGGAAAGCGCCATGCCGCGCGGGCGCCGCTCGAATAGCGCGACGCCGAGATCGCTTTCGAGCCGCGCCACCTGCCGGCTGATCGCCGACACGGCGACGTGCAGCCGCGCGGACGCGTCGCTGAGCGAACCGGTGCGCGCGACTTCGACGAAATAGCGCAGCGCGATGCCATGCAGCGAGAGTGCCATGTGTGATGCTCCATCCCATTCAACGGTCAGCGCGGGCGCACCGATCTCCGCAAGCATCTTCTGTGCGCGCGGCGAGCTTTGCCTTTTCGGCAACGCAAGCTTCGAAAGACGATCATTGTGACAAAAAAAACGGCCTCCTAGAATCGGTTCAAAGATGCAGGCCGCGTCCGGGCGTCATCAGACAAACGACCACGCGCCGCCCGCCCCACATTCATCCGCATTGGAGACACGCATGAGCCGCACCCAGGCCATCGAGCACGCCACCCGCCATTTCGAATCCGGCGCCTTTCTGGAAACCCTCAACCGGCGCGTCGGTTTTCGCACCGAAAGTCAGGAGGACGATCGCGCGGCCACGCTGCTGTCGTATCTGACCGATGAGATCACGCCTGAAGTCAAAAGCCTCGGCTTCACCACGCGCATCGTCGCAAACCCGGTGGACGGCTTCGGACCTTTCCTGATCGCGGAGCGGCACGAGGGCGACCACTTGCCGACCGTGCTGATCTACGGCCACGGCGACGTGGTGCGCGGCTACGACAGCCAGTGGCGCGCGCCGCTGACGCCGTGGGCCGTGACCATCGAAGGCGAACGCTGGTTCGGCCGCGGCACGGCCGACAACAAAGGCCAGCACAGCATCAACCTCGCCGCGCTGGCGAGCGTGCTGGCCGCGCGCGACGGCAAACTCGGCTTCAACGCCAAGCTGCTGATCGAGATGGGCGAGGAAACCGGCTCGCCCGGACTCGACGCAATCTGCCGCGCGCACCGTGAAGAACTGGCCGCCGACGTGCTGATCGCCTCCGACGGCCCGCGCCTCGCCGCGCGCCGTCCCACCGTATTCCTCGGCTCGCGCGGCTCGGTGAATTTCAAGCTGTCGTTGAATCTGCGCGACGGCGCACATCATTCGGGCAATTGGGGCGGCCTGCTGCGCAACCCGGCCACGGTACTGGCGAACGCGTTGGCGAGTCTCGTCGACGCGCGCGGCGTGATCGCCGTCGACGGTTTGCGTCCGCCGCCAATTCCCGAGGCGGTGCGCCGTGCGCTCGCCGATATCACGGTAGGCGGCGGCCCGGGCGATCCAGATGTCGACGAAAACTGGGGCGAGCCGGGCCTTACCGCACCCGAGCGTGTGTTCGGCTGGAACAGCTTCGAAATACTCGCGTTCAAGGCCGGCAACCCTGAGAACCCGGTCAATGCGATTCCGTCGTCGGCGTTCGCGCATTGCCAGCTGCGCTTCGTGGTCGGCACCGATTGGGACAACCTCGAACGGCATCTACGCGCGCATCTGGATGCGCACGGCTTCTCGCAGATGCAGATCGACGTCGAGCGCGGCGCGCCCGCCACGCGTCTGAACCCGGACGATCCGTGGGTCACGTGGGCCATCGACTCGCTCGAACAGACCACCGGCAAGAAGACCGCCGTGCTGCCGAATCTGGGCGGCACGCTGCCCAACGAAGTGTTCGCCGACACGCTCGGCCTGCCGACCATCTGGGTGCCGCACTCGTATCCGGCCTGCTCGCAGCACGCGCCCAACGAGCATCTGCTCGGACCGGTCGTGCGCGAAGGTCTGCAGATCATGGCGGGCCTCTTCTGGGATCTCGGCGAGAACTCGCCGCGCGCGGCCACCGTCAGCGCGGCCTGAACGCAATCCAGGCGACGTCCGAACGAATCGGGCGCAGCACGCCGTTATCGCATCCGTCACGAGGCACGTCCACGATGAGCACGTCCACTCTGCAAGCCAGCGCCGCGCGGCCGTCCGCCGCGAAGGTCCATCGCATCATTCTCGCGGCGTCTATCGGCAACGCGCTCGAATGGTTCGACCTCGTCGTCTACGGATTCTTCGCGGTGACCATCGCGAAGCTGTTCTTTCCGGCGCGCACCGAAGCGATTTCGCTGATGCTCACGCTCGGCACCTTCGGCATCTCGTACATGATCCGGCCGCTCGGCGGACTCGTGCTCGGTTCGCTCGCGGACCGCGCCGGACGCAAGGCGTCGCTTCTTCTCTCGATCGCGCTGATGATGATCGGCACTCTGACGATCGCCGTGATGCCGCCGTATGCGGCGATCGGTCTGTGGGCGCCGGCGGGCATCATGCTGTCGCGTCTCGTGCAAGGTTTTTCGGCGGGCGGAGAGTTCGGCGCGTCCACTGCGTTTCTGGTCGAGCATGCGCCCGAGCGCCGCGGCTTCATGGGCAGCTGGCAGTTCGCGAGCCAGGGCATGGCGACGCTGCTCGCCTCCGGTTTCGGCGCGCTGCTGACGAGCCAGCTCACGAGCGCGCAACTCGAATCGTGGGGATGGCGCGTGCCGTTTCTGTTCGGCCTCGCGATCGGACCGGTGGGTTTCTATATCCGCCGTTACGTGGATGAAGGCGCCGAGTTCAACGCCGAGCCGAAAGCCCGCACGCCGCTGCGCGATCTGTTCGGCACGCAGAAGGTCCGCATGCTGCTGGCGGTCGGTTCGCTGATCATTTCGACGGCGGCCAACTACATGATCCTGTACATGCCGACTTACGCGATCAAGCAACTGCACCTGCCCGCCTCCACCGGCTTCGCGGCGACGCTCGCCACCGGCGTGGTGCTCACGGTGCTGACGCCGTTCGCGGGTCATCTGTCCGACAGCCTCGGACGCATCCGTATCATGGCGACGGCCGCCGTGCTGATGCTGGTGACGGTGTATCCGGCTTTTGTGTATATGAACGCGCATCCCTCGTTCATGACGATGCTGCTCGCGCTGATCTGGATCGGCGTATTGAAGGCGACGTATTTCGGTGCGCTGCCCGCGTTGATGTCGGAGATTTTTCCGACGCAGACACGTGCAACCGGTTTGGCGGTGAGCTACAACATCGGCGTGACGGTGTTCGGCGGTTTTGCGCCGTTCGTGATCACGTGGCTGATCGATGCAAGCGGTAATAAGCTCGCGCCTGGCTTCTATCTGATGTTCTGTGCGGTGGCGAGTTTGCTCGCGCTTTATGCGGTGCGCGGGAAGTTGAAAATCCGCTGACGGAGCGTGTCGAGGTGACAGTGTTTGTAGAAGCGAATCCACGTCACCTTGCGAGTGCCCTGGCCATGCAGCCGGTGCTGCGCGTGGGCAAGTTGAAAATCCGCTGAGAGATACTTGAGGTGGAAGAATTGCCGAGGCGAACCCTCGCCACCTCGCGAACGCCCCTGCCACGCAGCCGGGAAAATCGAATTGCCGCATGACTCGAGCCGCATTCGGGCCGCACTCGAGCCATGCATCCCACACTCACGCATCAAGGCGCCGGATTAGGCTGCAACTCATGCAGCGCATCGACTTCGGCGAGCACTTCCGGCGAAAGTTTCACCTCGACGCTGGCGATGTTTTCCTTCAACTGATCGAGCGAAGTTGCGCCGATCAGATTGCTGGTCACGAACGGCCGGCTATTGACGAACGCGAGCGCGAATTGCGCGGGCGACAAGCCATGACGCTTCGCCAACTCGACGTAACGCGTGATCGCCTTTACGGCTTGCGGCTTGCTGTAGCGCTGAAAACGCTCGAACAGCGAAATGCGCGCGCCGGCCGGTCGCGCGCCGCCTTCATACTTGCCCGTCAGCCAGCCGAAGGCCAGCGGCGAATAAGCCAGCAAGCCGATGTTGTCGCGATGCGCGTACTCGGACAGCCCCGCTTCGTACGTGCGATTCACGAGGCTGTACGGATTCTGAATGCTGACGATGCGCGGCAAGCCGAGCTTTTCGGCCGCGCGCAGAAACTGCGCGACGCCCCACGGTGTTTCGTTCGACACACCGATGTGACGCACCTTCCCCGCCTTGACGAATTCAGCTAGCACCGACAGCGTCTCTTCGATCGGTACCGTATAAGCGTCGTCGACCCACGGATACGCCGGGCGGCCAAACGTCATCGTGCTGCGATCCGGCCAGTGCAACTGATACAGATCGACGTAGTCCGTTTGCAGGCGCTTCAGGCTGTCGTCGAGCGCTTCGGTCAGATTCTTGCGGTCGAACTGGTTGCCTTTGCCACGAATATGGGTCGGGTTGTGCGGTTGACGCGCCGGGCCGGCGATCTTGGTGGCAAGCACGATTTTCTCGCGCGCGCTGCGATGCCGCGCGAGCCATGTGCCGATATAGCGCTCCGTCGCGCCCTGCGTCTCGGCACGCGGCGGCACCGGGTACATTTCAGCGGTGTCGATCAGATTGACGCCATGATCGAGTGCGTAGTCGATCTGCGCGTGCGCTTCCTGTTCCGTGTTCTGCTCGCCCCACGTCATGGTGCCGAGACCGATCAGGCTAACCTGCACATCGGAGTCGCCGAGTCCGCGGTATTCCATTGAACTTGTCCTGTTGATTGGTTGAACGGGTTGGTTAAACGAATTGGTTGAACGAAAAGCGCAGACGTTACCATGTCCGCCCGGGCTCTGCCTGGCGCGCTAAAATGCCGTTCCAACGCGCGTCACCCATTTCTTTCCGCGCGAAATATTTCGCTGCGGCTTCCCTGCGTCGACCTGTCTGCCATGAATCCCGAACACCTCGAACTGCTGGTCACGCGCATCATGCCTTACGGGAAATATAAAGGCCGCGTGATTGCGGACCTGCCCGGTCATTATCTAAACTGGTTTGCTAGCCAGGGCTTTCCGCCCGGCGAAATCGGCCGTCTGCTCGCGTTAATGCACGAGATCGATCACAACGGTCTGAAGTCGCTGCTCGAGCCGTTGCGCAAGCGCTGATCGCCTCGCGGTGAAAGCGGTGTGAAGCGCCGTGAAGCACGGATGAAAGTCGGCCTGTAGGCATCGTGCAAGCAATGTCGGCCTGTACAAATTTATACAGTCTTTTGCTTGTACCTTGGCCGTTGAATGGACTTTAATCCACGTAGGTCTTCGCGCGAACTCCGCGGTTCGCGCCATCGTCCGCATGTCATCTTGCCTGCCTGTCCATGTCTGAATTCAGCTTGTCCGCGCTGCTCGAATTTATCGGCCACGACCTCTCGCCCGTGAGGGCGGTGATTCTCTTCTTCCTGATCGGCTACCTCGTCGTCGGGCTGCCTGTGCATTTCCGCCAGGGCGCCGCATCGCGCGATATCTGGGGCACCGCCGCCGGCGTGACAATGGCTGCGATTTATGCGGCGTTCATCATCGGCGTGTACCCGGCTTTGCATCATTCGGCCGGGCTGTTGCGGTAACGCGAAGCGGCTTCGAAACGCGCCGTGCTGGCGCGCGCCTGCGCTCGGCGCGCTTCGCTCAAACCGGCGACACCTTCGGCAGATGCCAACCGTAAGTCACGGCGAGCACGCGCAAGACGAAGCACGCCGAACCGCCCGCCAATGCCGCCGCGCCGGTCGGCAAACCGGCACGACGCGCCACCACCACGATGAACGCCCCCGCGAACGCGGCCGTTGCATAGATGTCGGCATGCAGGACGAGCGGCACGCGCGCCAGCAGCACGTCGCGTATCACGCCGCCGCCCACGCCCGTGACCGTGCCCATCAACATCGCGATAAACGGACGGATGCCGAACAGCAGCGCTTTTTCCACGCCCGCCACGGCAAACAGCGCGAGGCCCGCCGCGTCGAGCACGGTGACGAGCGCGACGGGAAATTGCTGCGCCGTCGAATGGAAAATAAAGGTGAGCAACCCGGTGATGGAGGTGAGCGCCGGATAGCGCCAGTCGCGGATCGCGTTCGGCGGCGAATCGCCGATCAGCAGATCGCGAATCACGCCGCCGCCGAGCGCCGCGACAAACGCAATCACCATCACGCCCAACAGGTCCAGACCGCCGCGAATCGCGCTGAGCGCACCCTCGAGCGCGAACACCACCGTGCCCGCCAGGTCGGCTGCGAGCACCAGTGTTTCGACGTTCAGCCTGATTCTTCGTATCGACAATGTCGGCATCGGCGCTGCACCCTTTCTGTCCCCGAGAAATCGAAACGGTATAGCGAAACGTCGCGGGCGGGGAGAAAAATCTGCGTGTGCGGTTAGGCGCTGCGCGTGGCTCGCCGCGCTTCAGGACAAAGCGCGCTAACCACCTGAACGCCCCATCGCGACCAGATGCGCGAGCAGGCGTTCGACCGACTCGTCGACCGGCACACGGTCGCTTTCGATCACGACATCCGGCGCGAGCGGCGCTTCGAAAGGTCCGGAAATGCCGGTGAAATGCGGAATCTCGCCACGCCGCGCGCGAGCGTAAAGCCCTTTGGCATCGCGAGCCTCGCAGACGTTCAGCGGAGCATTCACGAACACTTCGACGAAACCGTCGCCGACGATTTCACGCGCCGAGCGCCGATGCCGATGCTCCGGCGAAATCACCGCGGCAATCACGACGAAGCCCTGCTGCATGAACAGCGCCGCGACGTGCGCGACCCGCCGCAAGTTCTCGGTACGGTCCTCGGGCGTGAAGCCGAGGTCGGCGTTCAGTCCGCGCCGCAGCACATCGCCATCGAGCACGATCGCCGTGTGCCCCGCTTCCTTCAGACGCCGATGCAAGGCGTTGGCGAGTGTCGATTTGCCGGCGCCGGAAAGCCCCGTCATCCAGATCACGGCGCCGCGCGACGCGCTCATGAGCGAGGCTCCGTGCCGCTTGCCGCGACCTCGCCCGTCTCGTGACCATGCGCCGCCGCCAACTCCGGTCCCAAGCCGTCGAGCAACGGTTGCAGCAACGCTTGCGGCGGCTGCCAGCGTTGCAGCGACGTCTTATACAGCGGACGGCGCACCTGCGCGGAACTGGCCGTATTCACCTGACGCGTGGTCTGATAGAACGACAGACAGCGGTCGTCCCATTCGAGCCCGCAATGCGCGAGCAGGCGGCGCACATTGGCTTCGAAATCGTCGACCAGTTCTTCATACTTGACTTCGATCATCACACCTTCGGGGAGCACGCGTTGCCAGTGCGCCATTAACGCGTCGTACGCGCGGTAGTAGCGGCCCAGTTCGCCGAGATCATAGCTGAACGGCACGTCGTGAAAGATACGCGAAAAAATCGACAGGCAGGTTGGCAACGGTGCGCGGCTGCTGTGAATGAAGCGGGCATTCGGCAAAGCGAGATGGATCAGGCCGAGGTTGATAAAGTTGAACGGATACTTGTCGGTGTAGTGCGTGAAGTGCGTGTAGTTCGCGGTCGGATTGCGTTCGTCGCTTTGCGCCCTGCTCTGCAGTTCCGGCAACGCGTTGCGCATGCGGCGCCGATAGTCCGCGCCGAGCGCGCGCAATGGCGCGGCGCCGACCTCTTCCAATGCTTCGATATCGATTCGCAACGGATCACCCAGATCGCGACGGATGCAGTTCACCAGCGCCTCGCCGAATTCCGTGCGCTCGCCCGCGCCGAACACCTGGGGGTGGCTCGCGAGAATCTGTTCGATCAAGGTCGAACCCGAGCGCGGCATGCCGACGATAAAAATCGGCGCCTGCGATCCGTCGCCAAGACCGCGCTTCGACGCCAGCAGATCGGCAGTCATCAGTTCGGGCAGATGCGCGAACAGGCCGAGCGTCTCCGCTTCGTTGTAGCGCACGCCGGCGCGGTGCAGCGCATTGCCCTTCAGGAAGTGATCGAACGATGCGTCGTTGCGGCCCACGTCGGACAGCGCCTGCCCGTACGCGAAGTGAAGCTCCGCCTGATTGGCCGGCGTGAGCGAAGCGGCATCGACGGCGAGACGCTCCATCGCGAGGAACACCGGATCGTCGGCGGCGAGGCGCTTGGACTGCACGAAGTTGCGGTAGTACAGCGGCACTTGCGGCGCGGCTTCGATTGCGCGGCGATACGCTTCGTGCGCTTGGTCGAAACGGCCGAGTGCCTGCAGGCAGTTGCCCATGTTGTTGTGCGAGCCGTCGGCTTGCGGATTCACGCGCGTCGCCTCGCGATAGGCGTCCACCGCCTGTTCGAGGCGATGCATCTGCTCGAGCGTCCAGCCGAGGCCGTGATGCGAATCCGTGTCGCGCGGATCGAGCGCGATCGCTTCGTGATAGCGGACGACGGCTTCGGGAAACCGGTTCAGCGCGGCGAGCGTGGCCGCGAGGCGCTGCTGGACGAGCGCGTCGGCGGGATCGAGCGCGCGGGCGCTTTCGTAACGTTGGAGCGCGGCGTCGAGTTCGCCGCGCGCGGCGCAGGCGTCGCCTTCGGCGCGCCATTCCGATGCGGCAGCCGACTGTGGATCTTGCTTCATTGACGGCTGGATATTTGCAGGCTTCGCATTGAGCGGTCCTGACAGTGAGCGAGTGCGATCTTTTCGTCCGGCCCGGCAAGCGGCGCGGTCGGGAGTCGAAGGTAATTGTCTGAAGGCAACTTAACAGCCGCGCCCTACAGTTTCGTTTCGAACATTTAACTAACTGTTACAGCGCCGTGTATGCGTAAGTTCTGGAAAGCTTGTCGCCGTGCCTGACTGCTATGGTCTTCGATCACCATGCTTGTGTGATCGACGCGGCATGACACGCGCAAACCGTAATTTGCGGACACAAATGCTGCTGAACTCTTGAGCGCGCGGTTTTTCTCAATCACATACGAAGGAGAAAATCGTGAGCAGGCTCATTGCATCAATGGCGCTGTTGGCGGTGACGGCCAGTTTGACCGGATGCGCGGTCGCGCCCGGATACGACTATGGCTACGCGCAACCTTATTACCCCGACTACGGCTATGCGTACGGGCCACCGTATGCGCCGGTGTACGGCAGCGTCGGCATTTATGGCGGCTGGGGTGGATCCTGCTGCTATCACGGCGGGTATTGGCATGGCGGCCATGGGTGGCACGGCGGCAACGGCTGGCACGGCGGAGGCGGTGGCTGGCATGGCGGCGGGTACGGCGGATCTCACGGCGGCAGCAGCGCTAGCGGCGGGGGAAGTTCGTGGAGCAGCGGTGGCGGCGGCCATGGGGGACGTGGGCGTTGAAATCGAAAACCCAAAACAAAAACGGCGCTGTGATTTCTCACAACGCCGTTCGTAAAACTTTTACTGCTGGAATTCTTTGGGGTGGCTGATGGGGCTCGAACCCACGACAACAGGAATCACAATCCTGGACTCTACCAACTGAGCTACAGCCACCACTGACATCTGCTTGACTTGCCGTAAAACCTGGCTCGTCGATGAAGAAACGAGATTATACGAACAAGAATCCCGTTTGCCTAGTCCTTTATTCAAAAATTTCGATAGGCTCGCGCAGATGCTGTCTTGCCTCATCGAAGATGGTCAGATCGCGCGCGGCGAGGCGCTTGCTATCGGACAACACGCGTCGCCATCCACGCGCACCCGCTTCGCCACGATAGAGGCCAAGCGCATGGCGCGTGATGGCGCCGAGATACGTGCCACGCGCCATTTCGGCGGCGCAATACTCGATCAGCTTCGCCTCGACCTGCTCGCGCGTGAGCGGCGTTTGCGCCGCCCCATAGAAGCGTGCATCGACATCAGCCAGCACATACGGATTGTGATAAGCCTCGCGCCCGAGCATCACACCGTCGACGTGTTCAAGATGCGTCTCGACTTCATCGAGCGTCTTGATGCCGCCGTTAATGATGATCTCTAGTTGCGGAAAGTCGCGCTTCAACTGATACGCGTACTCGTATTTGAGCGGCGGAATCTCGCGATTTTCCTTCGGGCTCAAGCCCTTGAGAATCGCGTTGCGCGCGTGCACGATGAACACATCGCAACCCGCGTCCGCAATCGTGCCGACGAAATCGCGCACGAATCCATACTCTTCCACGGCATCAACGCCGATGCGGTGCTTCACGGTCACGGGCACCGACACCGCATCGCGCATCGCCTTCACACAGTCGGCGACGAGTTGCGGCTCGTTCATCAGGCACGCACCGAATGCGCCGCGTTGCACCCGCTCGGACGGGCAGCCGCAATTCAGGTTGATTTCGTCGTAGCCCCACTGTTCGCCCAGCTTCGCGGAGCGCGCGAGGTCGTCGGGTTCGCTGCCGCCGAGTTGCAGAGCGACCGGCGCTTCTTCGGGCGTGAATGCGAGATGGCGCGGCACATCGCCGTGCAGCAGCGCGCCGGTCGTCACCATTTCCGTGTAAAGCCACGTATGGCGAGAGATCACGCGATGCAGGGAACGGCAATGACGATCGGTCCAGTCCATCATCGGTGCGACCGATACGCGGCGCGGACTGGGAGTGTGAGGTGAAGACATGGGGCGGCCAGACGGCTTGATTCAAAACACCGATTTTACCGCAAGGCGTGAATTCGCCGGACCGGTGGCGCTACTGGTCGCGCGCGCTTCAGTTGTTTGATACCCAACCGCCGAGCTTCACCGAGTCGCCCCCGACACGTTTGTTCCACCCTCATCCGTTCTAGCTTTCAGCAACCCGGTATTGAGCATGGCCGAAAGCACGTCCTCGATTCGCGCGTCTTCGAGCAGGCGGCGGCCGGCGCGCAGGCGTCGTGCGTTCGTCAAATCGATGGCGCGCTGCAGATCGGAGGTCTCGGCGGCGATATACACGGCCATCCCATAGCCGTATCGATCGGCGAGCCTGGAGTCGAAGAAATATTTCATTCTCACGTTTTCGGCAGCGGCGCCGAAAACTTTACAGCCAGATTCACGAGGGCATCAGAAACGGTTGCCCCTCGCAAAACGGTCTGGCCGTCAGTGCTGCCCTGCGTTCAGCAACAGCCATATCTGCTTTCGAGGCTCACCGGCAAGAACGCGCGCGAACGCCGCTCTACAACGAACGCACGTGTAGTGCTCCTCCGCCCGCTCGTCCTTCACCGTTCCACGGCTATTCAACGTCAGGTTGTCATGCGGGCGATGCGCAGACGGCAAACCATAAAGCTCGAAGCAATCCGCGCACGGTTGAATCCACAGGTCCATCGAAGTGCTCTCCAAGACGACGAGTTCAACCGAACTCCGATTGGCGCCACGCTATCCATCGCGATTAACCCGCACCGCAGTGCGGGTCTTTAACACCCAAACCGCTTGGCCGGCGGGGTCGGACCACCGCTGAGGCTTGCCCCGCCTGCCGTCGGCCGATTATTTCAGATTGAAGAACAGTAATTTCAGATTATCGGGACAAATTTTCGATAGTAGGGGTATACACTCCCTTCCATCGACGTTGCAGACACACCTCACCGGCCCCCTGCAACGCCTTCCTGAACTGAAATCGAAAACATTATCGGAGTCACACCATGAAGACCAAGCTCATCGCCGCCCTGCTGGTTGCTGTTTCTGCCTCGATCGCTGCTCCCGCGTTTGCTAGCGGTTATGGTCCGGCGCCGTTCTACCGTCCGTCGGTCGGCGCACCGGCTTCGCAACAAGGCCAGAGCGCACAGACCGTGGCAGCTGAACGTGCCAACGCTGAATCGAACGCCTACGGCGGCGTGAACAACGTGTCGTCGCAATCGGGTGCCAAAGAGCCGGTTTCGGGCCCGCAATCGGTTTTCTTCGGCCACTAAGCAGTTGCCGTTGAACCGGCGGCCTCACGAGGGCAACCGGCAAACTGGGCGCCGCGCATGCAGTATCGATGCCGGCGCCCAGTTGCGTTTACGCGCCATTGCAACCGCATCGGGGCACTCATTTCACCGCCCGGCGACCGACCACCCGCCTATTCGCCCTTCGGCGATTCGCAAAACCGGATCCGGTTGCCAAATGGATCGACCGTCTCCAGCACCCTTCCCCACGGCAGCGTTTCTACGCCCGGCTTCCCGTACTTGTAGTCTTTGCGCTGAAGTTCGGCATGTAACGCGTCGATATCCTCCATCGGCACGAAAATCGTCGAACCCGGCGTGGCGTCGCCATGATGCTCGCTCAAATGCAGGATCAGATCGGAGCGCCGCACCTGCGCATAGAGCGGGAAATTCTGGTTGAACCGATGCTCCCATTCGACAGTGAAGCCGAGAAAGTCCACGTAAAATTCGCGGGCTTTTTGCTCGGAGAAGATACGGATGATCGGGATGGCGCGCGCGAGATGCACAGCGGTCTCCGGCTAGTCATGACGGGACAGCCAGCTTAACCGAAGGCGTGCGCGATTTCACCCAGGTGCGGAAGGAACGTGCGGCGAGGCGGCAAGGCCGCCCGCGTCGATCATTTCACGCGCCGCGCGCAAGCCCGCTTCGGCCGCGGCATGCTCAGTGCACCATAAGGTGTCGATATGCACGAGCCGCCAGTCGATCACCACGGCCTCGCCCCGCAACACCCGGAAATGCGCTTTGACGCCCGTCAGCACCTGTTCGACCGCGACCTCGATGTCATAGTCCTGATAGCGCTCCTGGTAATCCCCCATGTCGAGACCCTTCGGCTCCATCTTCGCCTCCATGGTGTCGCCGCCAATGTAACGGCCAGACTTGTCCGGCGAGCACGCGCGACGGCTCGCGGTCGATTCGACCCGAACGTCAGGCCAACTTCGCGCTGACGATCAATCGCAATCGCCAGAAAGATATTGCCGCCCGTTGCAGGTGATTTCGACGTCGCCGCCGCTCGCCTCGGCAACCAGGCCGCCGGCCAGCAGCTCGGCTGTCACGGACTGCGCCAGCTTCGGCGCATCCTGTCCGACACCGACGTCGTTCAGGCGCCGCAAGGCTTCCACCGCTTCGGGACTCAATGACTTTGACATGGCCGTCTCCGTCTGCATGCTCAATTCATCCTAGCAAGTTTTGGGGGCCTATGCAGGCGCGCGCCGAGGCACACGAAATGCGTATCCAAGATGATTCCAGCAGCGCGGCGGCGCCGAACCGTGAGGCGATATCGCCAGAGAGGACGGATATGAAGCGAAGCAGATGGGCGGGATTGGTAACGGGCGTCGCGCTGGCGGCGGGCCTCGGCATAAGCGGCGCCGTGACGGCATTCGCACAGACGGCGAAACCGGCACACACGCAGCAAGAACCGCCGCAAAACGACAACTCGTCGATGGCCAAGCCGCCCGAGGCCGCCTCCGGCTCAGGCGGCTCGAGCAATCCTGACAACATGCCGATCAAGCGCCCGAGCAAGCCGACCAACGACAAGATGATGCACGCGCCGCCCGCCAGCGGCGCCAACGCGAAATAGCGCGAGCGTCACAAGCGCGCGATCGACACCTCCGTCGACTTCACCAGCGCGATCACTTCCGAGCCGACCGTCAGTTCGAGTTCGTCGATGGAGCGCGTGGTGATCACCGAGGTGACGATACCGAACGGCGTATCCACATCGACTTCGGACACGACCGGTCCGCGGATGATTTCCTTGACCTTGCCTTTGAACTGATTGCGTACGTTGATTGCGGAAATGCCCATATCGAGTGACTCCAGAAAAGCGATTTAGAAAACAGTCAGTCAAGCAATGTCAAACGGCCCAGCGAACCTCTGTCGGGCGCCTGAGACGGTCTTCGCCACGTGCGTCGTACGCGTGACGGGATAGCGCGTCGTCATTCGGCGCCGTCTTCAGTACGCGTTGCAACACATGTTCTTCGAGCGCGGCGAATCCGGCCGACGCGCGCGCCCGTGGCCGGGCAAGCGGCACCGGCTGATCGAGCGCGATGCGCCCTTCTTCGATCAGCAGAATCCGGTCGCCGAGCGCCACGGCTTCATGCACGTCGTGCGTGACCAGCAGCGCGGTGAATCGATGTTCGCGCCACAGGCGCTCGATCAGCGCGTGCATTTCGATGCGCGTCAACGCGTCGAGCGCGCCGAGCGGTTCGTCGAGCAACAGCAATTGCGGCCGATGCACGAGCGCCCGCGCCAGCGCCACCCGCTGACGCTGGCCGCCGGAAAGCTGCGCGGGCCAGTCGTTGGCGCGTTCCAGCAAGCCGACTTCGGCGAGTACGGCGCGCGCGTCCTCACGCGCGCTGCGACCGAGGCCGAGCATCACGTTTTGCAGCACACTCTTCCAGGGCAGCAGGCGTGCGTCCTGAAACATGATGCGGGTGTCGATCGAGCCGCCGTCCTCGGCGCGCTTTTCGAGCACGCCCGAAGTCGTCTTCTCCAGCCCGGCGACGAGCCGCAGCAAGGTCGACTTCCCGCAGCCGCTGCGGCCGACGATCGCCACGAAACTGCCGCGCTCGATCGACAGGTTGAAATCGGCCAGCACCTGGCGTTCGCCGTAGCTTTTGCCAACGCCGCGCAATTCCACCGAATAATCCGCAGCACGGCGCGCGTCGTTGCGGGCGAGCGCGCTGGCCGATAGTCCCGCATCGACGCACGATGGATGATGATGCGTCGCATCGGCATAGTCGAGGTCAGCGGCCTCGTGCGCGTCATGATCGACATGACGATCGTGCGCCAACTCAGCTTCGAGATCGCTGCCGGCAATCCCGCTGAACGAGGCGGACAAGGTCGTTGCGTTCATGATTTCGCTCCTCGTTGATAAGCCGGATGCCAGCGCAGCGAGACGCGTTCGAGGCTTTTCGCCAGCACGTCCGCGAGTTTGCCGAGCGCCGCGTAAAGCAGAATGCCGACCACCACCACATCGGTTTGCAGGAACTCGCGGGCGTTCATGGTCATGTAGCCGATGCCCGATTGCGCGGAAATGGTTTCGGCGACGATCAGCGTGACCCACATCAGCCCGAACGCGAAGCGCACGCCGACCAGAATGGACGGCAACGCGCCCGGCAGAATCACGTGCCGGTACAGCGCGAAGCCCTTCACGCCATAACTGCGCGCCATCTCGATCAGGTTGGCGTCCACCGAGCGGATGCCGTGAAAAGTGTTCACGTAGATCGGGAAAAACACGCCCAGCGCGACGAGAAACACCTTCGCCTGCTCCTCGATGCCGAACCACAGAATCACGAGCGGAATCATCGCCAGCGCCGGGATGTTGCGGATCATCTGCACGGTCGAGTCGAGCGCGATCTCGGCGGGCTTGAACAGACCGGTCGCGAGTCCGAGCACGAGGCCGATGCCGCCGCCGATCGCAAAACCCGACACCGCGCGCCACGTGCTGACCTTCACGTCCGCCCACATTTCGCCGGACTGGATCAGCGACCACGCGGCCTTGACGACCGCGAGCGGTTCAGGGAGCACGCGCGTCGACAGCACACCGCTCCGCGCGGCGAATTCCCACGCCAGCAGAATCGCGAGCGGCGCGAGCCACGGCGCGAGATGAGCGCCGATCCGGCGCAACGTGTTCAAACCCGCGCCGGCCTCGGCGCCTTCGTGCCGCGCGGCGCTCACAGTGGATTCAGCCATACTTCTCGTTCCTCATTGCTTGTCGATGGCATGCATGCCGAGTTCGAGACTCAGCTTGAACTCGCCGCCTTCGGCAGATAGTTGTTGCCGACGATCTCGCCGAACGGCCCCGACAGCGGTCCACTCGACACCTTGTTGCGACGGTTCGGCAGCAACGGAAACACGAGTTCGGCGAAGCGATACGACTCTTCCAGATGCGGATAGCCCGACAGAATGAAGGTGTCGATGCCGAGTTCGGCGTACTCCTTCATGCGCGCCGCCACCTGTTCCGGATTGCCGACCAGCGCCGTGCCCGCGCCGCCGCGTACGAGGCCCACGCCCGCCCACAGATTCGGATAGACCTCGAGTTCCGCGCGCCCGCCGCGCTTGCCGCCATGCAGCGCGGCCATGCGCCGCTGGCCTTCGGAGTCCATCTTCGAGAACGAGGCTTGGGCACGCGAGATGGTTTCGTCGTCGAGCTTGCTGATCAACTTGTCGGCGGCGGCCCACGCTTCTTCTTCGGTCTCGCGCACGATCACGTGGAGGCGAATCCCGAACTTGATCTGGCGGCCATGCGCCGCGGCGCGCGCGCGAATGTCGGCGATCTTCTTCGCCACGGCTTCGGGCGGCTCGCCCCACGTCAAATAGGTGTCGATATGCTCGCCCGCCATATCGTGCGCAGCCGGCGACGAGCCGCCGAACCACAGCGGCGGATGCGGGTTCTGCACGGGCGGATACAACGCCTTGCCGCCCTTCGAGCTCAGATGCTTGCCCTCGAAATCGATCGCGTCGTTGGTATGCGCGGCAGTGAGCAGCTTGCGCCAGATGTGCAGGAATTCATCGGTGATTTCATAGCGCGTGTCGTGGTCGACGAACACGCCGTCGCCTTCCAGTTCCGCCGCATCGCCGCCGGCCACGACATTGATCAGCAGCCGCCCGTTCGATAGCCGGTCGAAGGTCGCCGCCATGCGCGCGGCCAAGCCTGGCGACGAGATGCCCGGGCGGATCGCCACCAGAAACTTCAGCCGTTTGGTCGCGGCGATCAGGCTCGACGCGACGACCCATGCGTCTTCGCACGAGCGGCCCGTCGGCAGCAGCACGCCCTCGTAGCCGAGCGTATCGGCGGCGACGGCGATCTGCTGGAAATAGTCGTAATCGGCTGCGCGTGCGCCTTGGGACGTACCGAGATAGCGGCTGTCGCCGTGAGTCGGAATGAACCAGAACACATTCATTTGCTGCTCCTGCAGGTTCGAAACTGGATTGAATGAAAACGATGCGTCGAGCGTTCGCGCACACGCCAGCCGCGCGCACGCCCCCAGCACACAGCCGGACGGTGCAGCGCAAAGAAACGGAAAAATGCGGTGCCGGTGCGCGCTAGCGGCGACAACGGACCGGCCGGCGCGCGTGCGCCATGCGGCGGATGAAGATCGGCATCAGGCAGGACATCGCGACGGCTTCCCTCGACCAAACGTGCGCGTCATGCGCTCGATTAAATGGCGACGGCGGCAAACGCCGTCTGCATGGAGAAACAGTCTATGGATCGGGCTGCGGCTTTTGAACGATTTTTTTTAGCTTAGGTTTTCCACTTTCGTGATTAGCCCGACGCTAAAGCATACGGGTGTTGTGCGGTGTGTACGCTGGAAAGGGGGGACGTCTATATATAATGGCGCACGTTTTCCGAATAATCCGGTACGGGCCATGCGAACCACGCCGCCTGTATCCTGGCGGTGCAATGCATGCAAAAACTCATCCTGCCGTTCGTCGCCGGTTTTCTGGCTTCCCTATTCTTCCACGACTCGACGCTGGCGTTGCTGCACGCAGCCGGGATGATCGAGCCGACCGGTTTTTCCACCGCGCCGTTTTTACCGCTCGGCTTGCCTGAGTTCATCGCCAACGCGATCTGGAGCGCCTTCTGGGCCGTGCTGATGGCGTGGCTGTTGCGCGTCGCGCCGCATCGGCGTGCGCCGTGGGTGCCGGCTTTCGTATTCGGCGGCATTGCGTTGACGGCGGCGAGCGTGTTCGTGGTCGACCCGCTGCGCGGCATCTGGCCGAGCGGCAACATGCTGCCGCGCCTCTCTGTGGGATTCGCTGCGAACGCGATGTGGGGTTGGGGCGCGCTCGTGTTCATGCGCGCCTTCATGGCAAGCGAAGAGGAGGAATAAGCGGCGCGGCGGCTTAGCCGCCGGTTGGTTGCAACGGTGCTATGCCGCGCGCCACGGCGTCATGACTTGCCGCCCGGCTTTGATCCTTCGGGTTTAACCGCGCAGATCGCGCAACGGATGCTCGTTCGCCGGCCACGGGCTCTCGAACATCTTCTCGACGTCGGCGGCGTTCACGTCCTCGATGCGCGCAAAGCGCCAGCGCGGCGCGTTGTCCTTGTCGATGATGCGCGCGCGAATGCCTTCGATCGTGTCGCCGTGCAGAAAGCTCGAGCGTGTCAGATCGAGGTCGCCACGCAGCACGTCGGCCATCGAACCCTCGGCGCGCGTCACCACTTCCAGCGACACCGCCATCGACAACGGCGAACGTTCGCGCAACACCGCAATCATCTGTTCGGCCCAATCCGCGGCCTCGCGCTCGCTTTGGAGCGAAGCAAGAATGCGCGTGACATCGGGCAAGGCGAAGTGCCGATCGATCAACGCACGCCCGTGCGCCAGCGACGACGCCTCCGGTTGCGGCACGACCTGATGCGCGAGCGCCTCGCGTTCAACGCACGCCACCACATCCGCGCCGCGTTCGAAAGGCTCGCTGCGCAAGGTGTCGACCAGCGCAGGCAACGCCGCGTCGTCGAGGTAGGTGTCGGCGAGGCCCGCGTAAAGCGCGTCGGCCGCGCCGATCGTTTCGCCGGTCACCGCCAGGTAACGGCCGATCGCGCCCGGCGTGCGGGCCAGAAACCAGCCCGCGCCGACATCGGGAAACAGGCCGATGCGGGTTTCAGGCATCGCCATCTTCGTCGAATTCGTGACGACTCGCAGACCGCCGGTGCGATGCGCGCCCTGCGAAATGCCCATGCCGCCGCCCATCACCACGCCGTTCATCAGCGCGATATACGGCTTCGGGAAGGTGAAGATGGCGTGATTGAGCCGGTATTCCTCGATGAAAAACGTGTCGCGCGCATCCTGCTCGCCGCGCTGCGCCGACTCATAGAGAAAGCGGATGTCGCCGCCCGCGCAAAACGCGCGCGGGTGCTGGCTGCGCACCACGACGGCGAGCACGTCCGGATCTTCGCGCCACTGGTCGAGCGCCGCGTGCATCGCGCGAATCATGCCGGTCGACAGCGCATTGAGCGCCTTCGGCCTGTCCAGTTCGATGAAACCGATGCGGTTGGCTACGTAAGTCGCGACTTCGTCGCTAACGGCGGGCGAGGCGGAAATGGACATGGAGAGCTGAGCGCGACCGCGCAAATTGAGGTGGAATTGAACGTTATCACGCGCTCGTGGTTTTGCGCCTGGCGGGCGGCGCGGTGACGCCACTCGCTGCGGCTTTCGCCGGTTCTCTAGCCAGCGGTTGAGCGGCGCGATGGTTGTCCGGTTGCGCTGCCGATCCGGTACGCGTTTCTGGCGATTTTTTCTTGCGCGTGCCGGCGCTAGCCACGGCGCCCGTCGGCACTTGTTCTGCGCGCGATGCGCCCAACCAGGCGTCGAGCGCAACGCCGACCACCGTGTCGAGCGGGGCGGTCGGAAACACCGGGCACGTCAGATTCAGTGCGACGATGCCGTGCAAGTTTGCCCAGAACGCCTCGGCCCACACCGCCACATCCATCGACGCCGGCAGCCGCCCCGCCGCTTTGAGTTCGTCGAGCGCGGAAATCATGAGGTGCAACGCTGCTTCTCCGGGGTCGGCCTCGGTAGCGGCCGTTTCGCTGCTCGCTTCGTCAGCCGTTGTGGCGTCCGGGTCCTCTCTCGTCGCCGCAGCGCGCGACGCCGCGCCGGCATTGGCCGGATCCGCCGCCTTACCCTTCACCGCGCCGCTCAACGCCGCGTCCGTATAGCTCGGATCTTCCATGAAGATCAGCCGGTACGTTTCCGGATGCGCGACGCCGAACGCCACATACGCCCGGCCGAGCGCCTTGAGCCGCTCGGCCGGGTCGGCAATGCCAGCGAGCGGCACGAACGTTTCCAGCAGGTGCGCATAGCCTTCCGCGCACAACGCCTGCGCGATCTCGTCGCGGCTTGCGAAGTGCAGATAAAGCGTGGCCGGTGAATATTCGATGGCGTCGGCGATTTTGCGCATGGACAACGCGGCAAAGCCTTCGCGCATCACGATGCGCCGCGCGGCATCGAGGATGCGTTCGCGTAGTGCCTGTTTCTGGCGGTTCTTTCGTTCAGCGATTCCCATAACGAACATTCTCGGGTTGACAAACTGAAAAGTCAAATTAAACTGAACACTGTTCACTGAACGATGTTCACTAAATTTCTCACCATCAGTCACACAAATCCGCGGGCGCGATACGGCACCGCTTAAAGGGAGTGGTCATGCAAGTCACAGGCAAGGTGGGTTTATTCGGCGCCGCGGGCGCGGCCGGCCAGGTCATCGCGGCGGCGCTCGGCGCGGCGGGCCGCGACTACCGGGTGGTCGGCCGCTCGCGTGAGCCGCTCGAGGCCGCCTTCGGCCACGATCCGCACGCGGAGATCGTCACGTGGAATCCGGACGACCCCGCTTCGATCCGCGCGGCGTCCCAAGGTCTGCAGACGGTGATTTATCTGGTCGGCGTGCCCTACGACCAGTTCGCCGCGCATCCGCCGCTCATGGAGAGAACGCTTGCGGGCGTGATGGCGGCGGGCGTCGAACGCTTCATTCTGATCGGCACGGTGTATCCGTACGGTCGCGCGCGCGGCAACCCGATCCGCGAAAATCATCCGCGTGAGCCACACACGTTCAAGGGGCAAATGCGCCTCGCGCAGGAAAACCTGGTGCTGGCGGCGCATGGTCACAATGGCCTCTCGACGCTCGTGCTGCGCCTGCCTGACTTCTACGGCCCGAATATCGAGCGCAGCCTGCTGAACGGCGTGTTCGAAGCCGCGGCGAACGGCAAGCGCGCACAGGTGATCGGGCCGGTGGATGTGCCGCATGAATTCATCTATCTGCCGGATATCGGGCCGGTGGTCGAAAAGCTCACGCGCACGCCCGAGGCATATGGACGCTGGTGGCACCTCGCCGGCGCGGGCACCATCACGCAGCGCGAAGTGGCGCGGCAGGCCTATGCGCTGGCGGGCCGCCAACCGAAGCTGATGGTGGCCGGCAAGACGCTCCTGCGCGTGCTCGGCCTGTTCAATCCGCTGATGCGAGAACTGGTGGAAATGAATTACCTGATGACCGAACCGGTCGTGCTCGACGACTCGGCGTTGACCGAACTGATCGGCCCGATCGCCAGAACGTCCTACGAACAAGGGATCCGCCATGCATTCGATGCCGCGCGCGAGGCGGCATCGGCGAATGCGGGAGCGAACGGAGGCGCCGCGAGTGCGGCTTGAACGAGGGCGAGAAGGTCTTCGGGGGGTGGCAAGTGGCGTTGGCGAGCTGCGTGGTGATTCGCGGCGTGCGGCACTACTTCAGGTCAGCGCATGCAATCGCGCCATGGCTCGCACGGCCCGCTCAGTCGCGACTGCTCACCAGCCAGTCGGCGGGGTGGCGGGTGGCGTTGGCTAGCTGCGCAATGATTTGCAGCCGGCGGCGCTTCAGGTTAGCGCATGCAAACGCGCCATGGCTCGCTCAGTTGCAACTGCTCATCAACGATAGCGCGTCTGACCGCCAAGCACCTGAAATTGCGATGCGGCCCGCGTAGCCACATTCTCTTTCGGACAGCGCCATCACCCCGCCACATTGCCCGGCGGAAAGTGGCCGCTCTTCAGCAGCACAGGCGTGCCGTTACTGATCTGCAAGTGCTCGCGCGCGACCGCTTCGATGCGCGGACGTCCGGCGTCGAAAGCGCGCATCCAGCCTTCCAGGTCCTCGGAGTAGGCGCCGAAGTGATCTTCGAGCGCTTCCACGGAAATCGCGCACGGCACCGGTTCGCCGTCCACCAGCGCGGGAAAGACAACGGTCAGATTCGAGTCGCGGTAAGCAGGCGCGTCCGCGGGAAACCGAATTTCCATGGTTGCCTCATCAGAAAGATCCGGCGGGAAACCGGCGCCGGCGAGAACCGGCCGGCCCCGGAGAACGTCGATATGGTACTCGCGCGGCTGGACCGAGGTCCAGCCTGCGGCCGCGCTTTCATCAGCGGTTTTGCCGACCCGCCCGGCGACGCTTTGCTGCACCTTACGCCCCGCCATCAAGCGCCTCCCAGCAAGCGGTCGATGTAATCGCGCGCCGCCTGCTCGACGAAGGCGAGCGCCTCCTCCTCGCTGCCGAAGCGCTGGCCATCGCCGAGTTCGAGCAAGGTTTCCATGCGATGAGGATCGTCCGGACCGTGTTCAGCCAGGCTCACCGAACCGACGTAAGTCCCGCTCGCGCTGCCTGCGGTCGTGGCCGGCGCGTCGGCCGCCGGCACGAGGCGCGCGGCGGCGCTGATGTAGTAACCGCGATAAGGGCCGCTGACCCGTTCAGCCATATTCGTTCTCCTCGTTGCAATTCAGGGTGGATGCCGGGCGCAGCGCCGTTCGATGCGCCGGCCTGTGCGTCGACCTTCATGTCGCGCGTTGCGTCCGTGCGGCCGGTGCGTCGCCCGCATTGGCGCACGGCCAACCAGTATGTAAGGCGCGTCGCGAGCCGATTAGTTCTGCCGCGCCGCCCGGCGATGCAACCGATCGCACTTGTTCGGCCCGCGCCGGTCGAACTGGATCATCGGCACGGACCGTGCTGCCACGAAGACGCCTTTTCGAGTTCAGCGAGCGCAATATGGGAAAATATTTTCTGCAAAACCACGAATTGCCCGAGCCGGATGCGGCGAACACATGGTTTGCGTACGCCGAAAGTCACGGCATCGACATTCCAAAAGCCATCAGCATCTGGGAAGACGCGGCCACGAAAGAAGGCGAGGAAAGCCGCCGGATGGTCAGCGCGGCGGGCATCACGATCGAAACGCCGTGAGCTTTTCCCGAGCGCCGACAGGCGCTCCCGGTCCACGTGGCGACCCGAATATCAATCTGAAAGGAAACATCACGATGCATTTCATGACGCAACTGCGCCGCGCCGGCCGCTTCAACCGCCTTCGAAACGGCGCAGCGCTTGCTCTCGTTCGCCGCAGCACGCTCGCGGCCGCCCTGCCCGCCGCCGTGCTGCTCGGCGCGGCGAGCCTCGCCGGCTGCGCATCGTCGAACACCACGTCGCTGATCAATCTGCCGAACGGCCAGACCGGCTTCGCCGTGAATTGCAGCGGCGCCGACGCCGCTTCCAGCTGGGCGTCGTGCTATGTGCAGGCCGGCAAGGCCTGCGGCGCGACGGGCTACGACATCGTGTCCAAAGACAATGACGAAGGCGGCACGGCGGGCGGCAGCGTCACGAACGTCGTCTCGGCTAACGTGAAAAACCGTTCGATGATCGTGCGCTGCAAATAAGCACCCGCGGCGCCTGTGGCGATGCGACGGCTCAGTGCGCCTGCATCTTCGAAAACATGTTCAGCACGGCCACCCCGGCAATGATCAGCCCGAGTCCGATAACGGCCGGCAAGTCGGGCATCTGCCGGTACAGCAGCACCGCGACCAGGGTGATCAGCACGATGCCGGCGCCGGACCACACCGCGTAGACGATGCCGACCGGAATGCTCTTGAGCGTGAGCGACAGGCAATAGAACGCCACGCCATAGCCGAGCACGACCACCGCCGAAGGCAGCAACCGCGAGAAACCCTCCGACGCCCGCATCGCGGAGGTCGCGATCACTTCGGCCACGATGGCGATGCCGAGCAAGGCATAAGGAGGCAGCCGCATCGGCTCAGGCCTTTGCAAGCGCGAGCTTGCTGTAGTCGTGGCCGAGATGCGCGCACAGCGCTTCCACCACCAGTTCGTGATCGGCGCGCTGCGGCAGACCCGACACCGTGATCGAACCGATCACGCCCGCGTGCGCCACCGTCAACGGAAACGCGCCGCCATGCGACGCGTATTCCGAGGCGGCCAAGGCGTGCTTGTCCGCGAGCGTGCCGCCGGCCTGCTGTAACTTCAGGCCGATCGCGTACGAACTGCGCCGGAAATGCGCGACCGTGTTGCTCTTGCGGCGCACCCAGTCGACATTGTCTGGCGTGGCGCCGTCGAGCAGACTGAAGAACAGCGGCTGACCGAAGGTGCGCACGTCGATTGCGACGGGGATACCGCGCGCCTTGGCGACCTCGTGCAGATAGGCGCCGACTTGCCACGCGCGGTCGGCGTCGAATTGTGGGAACACCAGCGTGTGTTCCTGAGCGGCAATCACTTGCAGATCGTGAGCGATATCCATGGAGTTCAGAACAAGGTAAGAGAGGTAGCGCGCGCGGCCGCGCGTGCGGGGCGATGTCGCGCGAGGAACCTGAATTCTAGCGCAGCGCCTTAGGCGGGCCTTCCGGCATGCGACGCAAGCCATGCGCGCGGCGACTTCAGCGCTCGCGCGCCGATACATGACTCCTGGCTCCTGGTTTGAAGCCGGTTCTTAAATAGCTATTGCAACCCTATGCGCTTTGTTCTATAATCTTTTCTTCGACGGACGCGGGGTGGAGCAGTCTGGCAGCTCGTCGGGCTCATAACCCGAAGGTCGTAGGTTCAAATCCTACCCCCGCAACCAGTAGCACCAAGGCTTACAGCCGGTTTGTGTATCCGTTCGAAGCGCTCTGAATTCACCGTTAGGGCAAACTGAGGGCAAAGCTTGCGCATTCTATGCGAAGTTGCCCGCAAACTGAAACCCGCCTAGTGCGGGTTTTTTGTTGTCTTTTGTCGCAGAGCAACCTCTTCCACGAGGAGCCGACTTGTCCGCAATTCTGTTCGACGGTAACGATTCAGCCTATCTCACATGGTTGCATACGCATCCACATGGCGTTGTGCTGAACCGCCGTCGCAACGGAAGATCGAGCAGCTACCCGCCCTACGCCGCTACGCGCCCGCACAAACGGTGGTCGTGTTCAATTACGCACAGGACATGGGTTAAAGATCATGGACAGGTATTGGGAAGCCAACAGTTCGACGCAGGCGCCGCCCAAGCCCGCGACTACGGCGGGCGGATATCCGACTGACGGCAATCTGGCGGCCGCCATTCCGCCGACGACGCCCGGCGCGTGGTGGTATTACGCCATCAGCGAGGAACTGCGCAACGCGATTGGCGCACCTGTCGGCGCAGCGTCACCGAGAGTTTGCCCGGCGTGGCGCGCTCGATCGTGAACGATCGCTTGATAGCGCTTGCCTTGATGTTGTAACCATCCGCGCGCACCATCCGGCCGCTGGCTGTGCGCGCCTGCTGCGCCGTCTTGTTGAGCGCCCGCACGATCGCACGTATTTCGTCCTTCGGGTTCAGGCTCGCGCCCGCCGTAATCTCGCGGGTGGTCGCTAGCAGAGAGAGCCCGGACATGGTGCCGCGAAACTGTGGTCGACGACGCCCCCCATAAATCGGCCGCCGTGAGTCTGAAACTCGCGCCGGTACTAGCTTTGGGCAGGTCGACGAACCGCTGCTAACCGGCCCGGTTTCAGGCGGCCCGCGCGTGCGCGTCGTTCGCTGCGCTTGCGTTCGAATCCGCCAGAATGCCCGCCTCGCGCAAGTGCGTATCTATGCGCTCGCTCGCGTGATCGAAGCGGCCTTGTGTGTGCCGGTTCCCAACTAATTCCGCTTCGATGATTCCGACGTGAGCCGCCACGGTGAGCCGATGCACGCCGCAGCGTTCCGCGAGGCTTACCGCCGTCTCCTTCGTCCGCGTGAGCACATTAGCCACGATCGCACGGTGTAGCCACTCATTCGCCGCTTTGCCCGTGAGCAACGGCGCGACGTGTGCGAGCGTTGCGCGCATGGCGTCTTCCCATTCGGGATTGGGATAGCTGCCCGAACAGCAGCGCGTGCCACATGAGCACTTGAGCGCTCGCGGCGCATAGGCGATGACGAGTAGCGCACGCGATAGCGGCGCGAGTCGGTCGAGCTGGCGCCGCACGCGCGCGGCCTGCGCCGTGGCATCGGTGCCCGTAAGTGTGGACGGTGACGGCACGCCTTGATGGAGCACGCCGAGCGAGGACATACCGCCGCGCTCTACGGCGTGGCGCAACGCATCGCGCAAGGCGGCGGCGTGACTGGCGTAGAGGTCGCGCATGGTGAGCTTTTCCGGGAGAGGTACGGCCAGAAACGACAAAGCCCGCATTGCGCGGGCTTCGAAATTTCGGACAAATTCAGAGCGTCCGAATAATTCGCCATATTAGGCTGGATTTGTCGTATGTCAAATCATATTCGCGCGGTTATGCACCCTGCATTGATCGCGCCCCTTTTCGTCTTTGTCTGATTTCCGTCTGTTTCGAACGCGAAGCACGATGACCCACGCGGGAGAAATTTAGCTCGCTACTGCACCGCCAGTCGCGTTACCGGGCGGATCGTCTTCTTCTTTTCGTAAAGGGCTGTAAATGTTGGAACAGGAACAATGCAAGGGGACAATGTATGCATTCGCGACGCTGGGCGCGCGCACCGAGCGCGGCGGCCGGGTTACACCGGGTTCGGGTAACGAATATTGCGGGCTTCCTATCGCGTGCGTTGGCGATATCGTCACCTATGCCGATGGTAGCGAAGCGGTGATTATGGACGGCGCAGGATACGCCGCCGTCATAGAAGGGCGTCCCGCTGCGCTGGTTGGAAGCAGTTTGAGCAACGGCGACCGGATCGTGGAAACCCCGTGGGGGCATCTCGATACGGGGCTATTCATTCGCGAAGGCGAGGAACCGCCCGGCCTGTTTGATGCGGACTGGTGGCCGCCCAGGGGTGAGCTTCCGCAACGCTTCGCGGTGCGCGGCGCAACGACGCCACGCGGCGGCGTGTTGCTTGAAGTAACGGGCGACTATGAAGTAAGAGACGTACATCGGCACGTGGCGCGCATTGGTGATTTCGTCCAGACCCGGACGGCGCGCGCGCGCATCGTTACGGGCGTCGGCATTCCTGGCGATACTAAACACGCTTACGGTGTCGTCGGCAGTCTGCTAGATAACGGCGATTCCATCAACGATAGCCCGCACGGCGAACCGCGCACATCAACCGCCTTTGTTCCCGTCGATGAACATGGCGCATTGATTGGCGAGGCAGCATGAGGCGCGCATTCCTTGGTGTAGGTGATCGGGCCGGGGAAGCGATGGTTACGGAAGGTCTTGATTCCGTTTCATGCTCGAACCCGCCGCCGCGTGTGCAAATCTCAACGCTCTACATGAAGACGTGGTGCAGCGCTTGCAAGCAGGAAGGCCACATAGCGCCTAGGGGGCCGCGTTGGCCTGGCACCGGGCCGAACGGCCGGCAATGGGCGCTAAGTGGCGATATCAACATATGCGGTTGCACGCCGCCGCCTGTGTTTTTCGCCGAGCGAAGCATGCATATGGTCTTCACGTCGGAGGAAATCGACCGCCTGACCGTGAAGAACGTTGCGGGCGCATCAATCGGTGTTGCAACCGCAGCGGCTTACGACGAACAGGTACGGGCCTCTGGCGTTCAATCCGCACTTGTCGGCTATCCGTTCTTCATCGAAACGTCGGCGGGCGCGGTGCATAGTGGGCGCGTAGATGCTCGCGGATTGTTGCCGCGGGTGTTCACCGATGACGCCGCTTCTTATACGGTCTATTGGGGCGATGAAGCGCTCGCCATGAAAGCCGAGCGTTCCGCATGAGCGCGACACGGGAGACGCAAGCATGAGCATTTACTATGCAATCGTTGAAGGTGATCCGCTTGATAACGGAAACGGCTATGTTCTGACGGGCTCCGAATACAGCCTGATTGATAACGATAAAGGCCGTCACCGCAAACAGACGCACTTAGGCCAACTAGCCTATTGCGGCGTATGCCAGTCGAGCGGGTCGATTCTTGCGAAGGCACAGATTCGGGACTCCCTGCGAGGCTACGACGCGAGGCTCCAAGCCTACGAAGCCGTAGACGGCGATATGGTCCTCTGCAAGTGCGAACGACACCCGCGCGTAATGGCGTGTTACGCGCGCAGCGTTATGTACATAGACGAAGGCCGCACATCGCCCGTCGTTGCGCAATCCGCTACGCATTCGAGCCGGACATACGACGAACAGGTAACGGCAAGCGCGCGCGGCGTTTCGTTGCAGGGCTATCCGTTCCTTATCGAAACATCGGACGGGCAAACCGTATGCGGTCGTGCCGATGGTAACGGCCGTTTGCCTCGCATCTACACCGATAGCGCAAGCAGTTATGCGATTCATTGGGGCGACGATGCCCTAAGCCATGAAGGATGGAGTAATGCCGAATAAGAAAACCGTTGTGCACACGAACAACACGCTAGGCTCGATAAAGGAAGTTCCATTAAAGGCCGTGACCTTCGCCGAGCTTTGGGCAAACTATCCGAGTGGAAACCCATACGACAACCCCGCATACGACAATCAATGCGCCATTCGCATGAGCGTTACGCTTCATCGCGTCGGTGTAAACATGAAGTCGTTTTCGTCATCGTTGGTCCGGCCTTCTTCCGGTCAGCCGAGCATCGGCCGCATTATCTTAGATGGCAAGGCAACCGCGACGCGAGCCGATGAAATGGGACAATGGCTCAAACTGCAACCCTTTGCCGGACTTCCTAAAGCTGAGAACATCACCGGGCCGAACTGGCAAGATAAGATCAAGGGGCGTACCGGGATTGTCCAGTTTTCGCAATATTGGACACGCGATGGCGAGCGCTCAGATAGTGCGAGCGGCGGCCATATTGATTTATGGAACGGTAGCAAACTGACGTCCCCAAGTGCCGGGGGGGCGATAGATACCTTCATGCGCTTCACGCTCGGCATATCGTCGGCGTGGTACTCCGACTTAGACAAATCAAAGCAGATTCTCTTTTGGGAAATCAAGTGAAGCGCGTCGCGTGGTCAATCGCTTATCTGTGCATCGGCGCGGTGTTGTCGTGGCAATCGGCGGTATGGATTAGTCGATTGTCGCGGCGGCTATCGTGGCCGCTCTTCAACACGCGCTGGCATGATTGTTGGGACATTGAGCATTGCGACGTGTCGGCCTTCGGCTATGCCTTCATCGTCGCGTTCGTGTTCGCGCCGTGCATCGTTTGGGCGCTTGCAGGATTCAAAGCTACGGGCCGCGCTTTGTCGCGAACGTGGACGGCGTTGATGCTCACAATAGGTACGGTCTGTTTCTATCTGGTCTTCTATGCCGCGGTTTGGCGTTGAGCGGATAACACGAATGCCCCGCATATGCGGGGCTCTTTAATTCTGGTGGCCGTTAGCGCGTCAAGCGCGAAATGCTTCCACCGACGCTCTAAACTGCGGGTTCGGGGATATCGCATGTCCGGCTCTTGTCTTCCACGATCAACGCATGAAGGTTCCTAAGCGCGACGATTCGCCCGGCTCCGCTTTCGTAAGCGCTTTGGCGGCCGATCTTCAGGTTGACAGAGAAACGATAGTACAAAATCGGATGACAGCGGATCGCATTCGATTAGCGAGCGGGACATATCAATCTCCTATGTGTTGAGTGCGAGCGCAGTCGATCCGCTGTTTCGGACGTATCGCGTCCCGTTCTCCTAACTCAACGATAAGCGTGTCTGTTCCTGCGCCATGTCGGCGTGATCGAATAGCTCGCCCTGGCGGTGCGCCTCGTTGATGCGTTCGCAAGCGTTATCGAAGTGCGTCGGGTCAAGCTCGATACCGACGAAGCCCCGGCCGGTCTGTAGTGCCGCTACGCCCGTTGTCCCCGAGCCCATGAACGGATCAAGCACGATCGCGCCGGACGGCACCACGCGCAGCAATTCGCGCATGAGCGCTAGCGGTTTTTGCGTGACGTGTAGGCACGTTGCGATGGTCGGAAACGTGGCGGGAAATGCGGCTATGTCTGCACACGGGCGCGCGGGCGCGTGACGATCTCCCGTTCGATGCTGTCACCTTCGGCCGCCTCACGCTGCGGCCGCGCGAAGGCGGAACCGTTGCATTCCTCGCACGCGCGCAGGTACACCCGCGCACCGAAACGGTAACGGCGAAGCTGGTTACGTTGCTCAAGCACGAAGTGCCCGCAACGCTCGATGCAAGCGAAGCCACCGACGAAAGCGAGGCCGACGAATAGCCCACCTGTTGCGAAGCGATACCGGGCCACGCCTCGCGCGCGAGCCCGGCCGCGTCGCTGGAGAAGACGCCATGTCATCAAGGAACGCAAAAGAGCGTGAAACACTGCGCGGGCGCGTACCGCCCGAATGCGGCGAAGACGGTACGGAAGACGTGATCGAGTGGCGGCCCGATTGGGGCCGATGCTGCGACGTGTGCGGGCAAAGGCCGTGCATGGTCGGCGTGAGTTGCGGTGTCGTCGTGATAGAGGCCACGCGCTGCACGGATTGCCTCGATGACGATAGCGCGGCGGCGCGCGCCGCAGTCGGTAGCGGGTATTGATGACGCGCGGGGGCCACCATGAACGCCGCCACGCGTCCCGATGTTTTCCCGCCCGCCGTCAAACCACCGGCAAAGAAGACGCCGCCGAAAGACACGCCGCCGATGACGATAGAGGAATTTTGCAAGCGGTACGCCCTGAGCCGGTCGCATTACTACGAGATGAAGCAGGAGGGGCGCACGCCCGCCGAGTTGCGCGTTGGTCGCAAGGCCCTGATAACGGCCGACAGCGCCCGCGCATGGGAGCGGCGGATTTTCCTGGAGCAAAAAGCCACAAGAGCGACGCCGGCGAAGGGTTAGGCCGCTACCAGCGATAAAGCCGCTTGTCCGGGGCTTTATCCTAATCGACCAGTGGGAGCATCAGATAGAATACAGTGCCACAATTTTAAAAAACACTATTGTTCTCTCGGGGATGCACATTCAATATGGAACCGCTTAAAAGTGCACTCGATCTTCTTGCCCCCGGCTGGGTCGGGTCGATAATTGGAATTGTTGGAGTCGTCGCGGCGGTCATCACCTATTTTCTCACCCGGCAACGAAGCCGCTTTGCTTATCGCACTAGCGGGGAGCGACTGCTTGGCTTGACTACGGAGGGATTGCCGCCCGATATTACGGTGCAATATCGGGGGCAGGAAATTCCCCGTCTGACACGAACACTGGTCGTCTTCTGGAATGACGGGGAGAAGAGTGTTTCTGGTGAGGATGTTGTTGGGTCCGATCCGCTTCGCCTGCGGTTTGCAGATGACGCCCGTGTCTTGGCCGCCACCGTGCTGAAACAAGCGCGCAATGTCTGTCAAGTCCAAGCGCGGCATAATCTGGCGGAGCCTACGGACGTTGAAATCACTTTTGCATTTCTGGACAAGAACGACGGAGCGGTTGTGGAGGTTCTGCATACTGGCAAGGAGCGGGAGGCGGCGTTTCTTGGAACCATAAAAGGATTTCCTAAGGGGCTACACGATCTTGGCAGACTGACGTGGCAACTACGATCGCGAGCGTTGCGATCGCGATCTGCCCTATCGATTATCCTCGAGCCAAGAAAATTTGGATTGTTGATGGCTGGCGTCGGGCTGGGGATTGCTGCTCTCGGCATATTTGCTCCGCCTCGTCGGCTTGAGGAAATGAGTGCTATTCCAGTTCGCGGTCCTGTTTTCATAGTGGCGATCGGTGGGATTTATTTTTTGCTTGGGTTTGCGTTTCTATTTCTTACCCGTCGAAGGTATCCGAAAGCGATTCACATTGATGAATTGGACTAACACACCACCTGCTTCAAATGTGCGTGTGTTCAATTGAAAAAAGCCCGCATCGCTGCGGGCTTTTTCCTGCCTGCGTCGCTTAGACGGCGCGGCACGCTCGCAACCTGCGCAACCTGCGGCCCGTTGAGTTGCAGGGCCGCGACGGCACGAAGCTTGTCATCACGTGCCAGCTGTGCGTATCGCATGGTCACTGCGAGCGATGCATAGCCGAGCGTCGCGCGGCTGCAAGGGGGTTGATAACGGCACGCCAGTGCACGCGAATGGGAGCGCCGCTTACTGGCAGAACGGAAAGCCGCGACGGCTGCAGATCGCAAGCGCTAGTTCACTATAGGCTCAGCGAGGACTCCCTCATGTGCAGTCTCGCTGAGCCGAATCGCTTGACAGAAGCCCAACGCTTGCTATTGGCCACGCGCGCCTGATATGTTACTGGGTCAAACATCGCGTCTAGGCTGATATGGGTTTGAATGTCCGATGCGGCGTAACAACTACAGACGTTTGAGTCGGAGTGTCGGCGTGAATAACAAGGTTTCGTTTTGGGCTTCGTCTAAGTGGAGCGGTATCGGCGCTATCGCTACGTTGGTGGGACTCGCATTTACGGCAGCTGGGCTCTGGCTGAGTGTGCATCTGGCCAATCCGAAAGATTCAACAGGTACATTGCATATCCAACGGTTCATTGCTTCTAGCATCTTGCCACCGGAGTACTTCCCAAACGCAGATCAAACGCCTGTTAGGTTGTCGATGGGAGGCTTGTCGGCGTTGCCGGGCCACCTGCAACTAAGAACATATCTGGTGCAAAACCTTAGCGCGCGTCACCTCACCACCGCCGACTTTGATACACCAATAACCGTTCGCGCTTTAGGCGGGAGGAAGTTCGTAGAAGTTGACGTGGTGCCGCCTGCGAATCGACCACCGATCCGAGTGAAAGTGACGGCAGACACTGCGATGATTCCGCCAATGCTCTTGAACGTGGGAGAGGTTGCACTAATTAAAGTGCTTCTACAAACGTCTGACGTCGTTCCCCTTATGGCCGAGCCGTACGCAAACGATGACGGTGTCCTTGCGTGGACTGCGCAAATCAAAGGGTTCGATCTTTCGGTAACCGGCGCGGATCGCAACCAAGTATCCTGGCTCAACTCGAATGTGCCAGGTATCTTCGTTATCCACACCGGATATGCGGTTTTCGCGATAGTCGCTATTGGGGTCCTACTTTCTCTCTTGCAACTTGGTGCGATGGCTTGGCGGCGAGGAAAGATTATCCTTAGCTTTACGCGTAGCGTTGAGATTTCGCTTCGCGTTGCGCTAGCATGGGGAGCGGCGGAAGTACTCGTGACTTTCGCTGACACCCAGCTTTCAACGTCTTTTTGGGTCAACTGGTTTGTCTTGGCAATTTATGGCGCGCTCCTGCTACCGGTTCACCTCCTGTTTCGGCACAAGGCCCCGTATAAACCCGAGTCGTCGAATCCCGCAACGGAATAGCAGCGACAGCAGGGTAACGCCCGCGTATTGCGGGCTTACCTAGTCTCCGACCGCCCTAGGCTGCGAGGCGCGGGACACTCGCAACTTGGGCGACTTGTGGTCCGTTAAGTTGTAGCGCCGCGACGGCGCGAAGCTTGTTATCAGGTGCAAGGTGCGCGTAACGCATCGTCATTGCGAGCGACGCATGGCCGAGCAATTCGCGTACTACGTTCAAGTCGACGCCGGACTGCACAAGCCACGATGCAAAGGTGTGGCGCATATCGTGCCATCGGTACGACTCGATGCGCGCCGCCTTGAGTACCGCCCCGAAAGATTTTTTCATGCACTGGATAGGCTCGCCGGATTCGCCCGCGAACACATAGGGGCTCTTAGGGTGCGCCAGGGGCTTCCACGTTACTAACACGTCATAGAGCGCGGCATTCATCGGGATATGCCTCTGCTTGCCGGATTTCGCGTGTTCGTCGCGCACGGTGACGATACGGTGTACCAGGTCGATATCTTCCCAGCGCAGGTTAAATAATTCGCCCTTTCGGAGTCCGGTCATGAGGGAGACGAGCACGGCCGGGCGCAACGCGTCCACAAACTCGACTTGCCCCAGATCGGGAAGCGCGGGCAAGCGGCGGCGGCGGCGGTGTTCGTTCGTGCGCTCGCGAGCGGCCCGTATGTCGTTCTCGCGGGCCATCATCGCCTTGTAAAGCCGTTCGGCTTCCTCACGCGTCAGATAGCGCACGATGCCGGATGACTCAGGAAGCATCTTTACTTTCGCCATCGGGTGAGCGGCGATGATTTCGTGATCGACGGCATGGGTAAATAGCCCCTGAATTGCCGTAAGCTTTTTGTTAGTTGTCGCCTTCGAGAGCGGGCGTTTTTTGTCGCCGGACTTGCCGGTTCGCCATGTTTCGAGGTTGGGCCCCGTTATTTCGTCTAGCGGCGTGTCGAGATATTCGGGGAACGATTGAACGATAATGCGGCCGTTTGGCGTCGCCGTGCGCGGGAGTCTTGCAGTAGGTGCGAAGGTGAGCCGTATAGGTGTCTTCGAGGTAGGCGCGCAGGGTCGGCACGCTACGCGCCACCTTGGCGACGCTTTGCCGTTTCACGCGGCGAACGGCGGTAGCGGTGAGGGTGTCGCCTTTCCGGTCCTGTAGTTCCGACTCACGGCGGGCTGTCTCGCGCGCTTCGCCGGGTTTCATTTCCGGCCACCGGCCTACGGTAAGGCGGCCCATCGAGCCGTCCGGGCGCGTCCATCGGTAGGTATAGGTTCTGAGCCCTGCGGGTGTCACCTTCACGCGGAACCCGCGTAGTTCCGTATCGGCGTATTCCTGATATGCACCGGTCGGTTTCAGTGCTTGCATAAAAGCACGGTCGATCGTAAAGCGCTGGTGTTTCGTTCCCATCGTGTCGTATCCAGTGAGGTTAGATCGCGGGGCCGTCTTAGGGCAAATCTAGGGCAATTTTTGCCCTGGACTGCACTGGGCAGCACCGGACTGCACTGGATACACGCACCGGCTAAATACCTGATAAATATAGGTTTCTGGACTGCACTGGACTGCACTGGATAGTTATTCTCGCCCTCATAACCCGAAGGTCGTAGGTTCAAATCCTACCCCCGCAGCCAAACGCACTAAATTGGTTGGAGACGTCGAAAACAACATTGAAGGCTTGCCAAACCGGCAGGCCTTTTTTGTTTCTTTGCAGCTGTTTTACGACGCGTAGCGCATTACCGGCCGCGGTCGTACTGCCTTTCTTTCAGCACCGATCCCACCACTGGCTTGCGACACCATGCATGCCCCCGGATCGGGCCTCGCGCGCAAGATACTCCGGATTCCGAACAAAACAGTTCCGCCGCGCGCACGCAGTTTTCGGCTTGTTCCTCAGCACCGGCCTCGCCTCTCGCCAAATCCCGCTCGCCGCGATTTCACGACCTGAGAAAAACTTCGCCCCGGTGATAAACTCCTATCACCCTTTCTCGTCCCCTTCCTATGAAATTCTGTTCTGTCTGCGGCCAGGGCGTCAGCCTGAGCATTCCGCCTGGCGACAACCGCGAGCGCTTCGTATGCGGCAGTTGCGGCACGGTGCACTATCAGAATCCGCGCAACGTGGTCGGCACCGTCCCGGTGTGGGACGACAAAGTGCTGCTGTGCCGTCGCGCGATCGAACCGCGCTACGGCTACTGGACGCTGCCTGCCGGTTTCATGGAAATGGGCGAGACGACCGCTGAAGCGGCATCGCGCGAAACGCTGGAAGAAGCCGGCGCGCGCGTCGAAGTGCAAAACCTCTTCTCGCTGCTGAACGTGCCGCACGTGCACCAGGTGCATCTGTTCTATATGGCGCGCCTGCTCGATCTCGACATTGCCGCCGGCGAAGAAAGCCTCGAAGTGAAGCTCTTCGAAGAACACGAGGTCCCCTGGGACGAGATTGCTTTTCCCACGGTCGGCCAGACCCTGCGTTTCTTTTTCGCCGACCGCGCCGCCGGCAGCTTCGGCCTGCACACGGGCGACATCTTCCGCTCGCTGCGCGAAGGTTGAGCGGCGCGCATGGTTCCCTGGCTCGGACCTGACGATCCGTTCCCGCCCGTCGAACGCGCCCTCGGCGCGACCAGCGGCGCGCCCGGCCTGCTCGCCGCCAGCGGCGACCTGCTGCCGTCGCGCCTGATCGACGCCTATCGGCGCGGCATTTTCCCGTGGTATTCGGACGGCCAGCCGGTGTTGTGGTGGAGCCCCGACCCGCGCATGGTTCTGCGCCCCGCCGAATTCAAGGTGGCGCCGTCGCTGCGCAAAACGCTCAGGCGCGTGCTGCGCGAAGACGCGTGGGAAATTCGCGTCGACCATGACTTTGCCTCGGTGATGCGCGCCTGCGCCCAAGCGCCGCGACGTGGACAGCGCGGCACCTGGATCACCGCGGATGTGGTCGAAGCGTACTCGTCGCTGCATCGCGTGGGCGACGCGCACAGCATCGAAACCTGGTTCGAAGGCAGGCGCGTGGGCGGTTTGTACGGCGTGTCGTTCGGCAAAATGTTCTTCGGCGAATCCATGTTCGCGGAGGTCACGGATGCGTCGAAAATGGCGCTGGCCGCGCTTGTCGGACACTTACGCCGTCACGAAATAGAAATGATAGACTGCCAGCAGAACACGTCGCATCTGGCGTCGCTAGGCGGTCGCGAGATAGCGCGCAAGGCATTCATCGCGCATGTTCGCGCGTCGGTCGAGGCGCCGCCGATTCCCTGGCGCTTCGACAAGACCGCGTTGCTCGAGGTCGTCGCGCCGGCGTCGTAGGAAAGAATCAGGCCGAATCCGGATCCGCTGCCTACCGAGCCGCGGGTCGTGAGCCGCGGCTCGTCAACCGCAAGGCGCCGGGTTTGCATTACCAGAGACGCTTCGAGAGCTGCCAACGTGACTCATCCCAACGAGCTGCCTCTTTCACCGCTTTCGGCGCTGCAATTTTATGCAACGGCGCCCTATCCCTGCAGTTACCTGGACGGGCGCATTGCGCGCTCGCAAGTCGCCACCCCCAGTCACCTCATCAACTCCGACGTCTACACGGACCTCGTCAAGGCCGGCTTCCGGCGCTCGGGCGTGTTCACGTACCGGCCGTATTGCGACGGCTGCCGCGCCTGCGTGCCGGTGCGCGTGCCGGTCGATCAGTTCGAGCCGAACCGCACGCAGCGCCGCGTCTGGAAAAAACACGGCGAACTGATCGCCACCGTCGCGCCGCTCCACTACGACGAAGAGCACTACGCGCTCTACATGCGTTATCAATCGGCGCGGCATGCGGGCGGCGGCATGGATCGCGACAGCCGCGACCAATATGAACAGTTCCTGCTGCAGAGCCGGATCAACTCGCGGCTGGTCGAATTCCGCGAACCGCTGCGCGATCGTCCGGATGCCCCAGGCATTCTGCGCATGATCAGCATGATCGATATCCTCGGTGACGGGCTCTCGTCGGTGTACACGTTTTTCGAGCCGGGGCTGCCCAACACGAGTTTCGGCACCTACAACATCTATTGGCAGATCGAGCAGGCGCGCAGCCTCAAGCTGCCCTACGTGTACCTCGGCTACTGGATTCGCGAGAGTCCGAAGATGGCGTACAAGGCGAATTTCCGGCCGCTCGAAGGTTTGATCGACGGCGCCTGGTGCGTGCTCGATCCCACGGGCGTAGACCTGCCGCCGGTCGACCTGGCGATACACGGCAAGCGCCCGCCGCTCAAGCCGTAGCCGGGCCGTTGCAAAGGCGCGAGCCGGACAGGCCGCGCCGATCGCGCCCGTCGGTCTCATTAAGGCGCCAAAGCCGGTAAAATGGCGGGTTCCCATTTTCCGGCCGCCCGGCTTCGTCCCGTGTTCAGTTCCCTCTACCCGCTTGTACGCGCCCAACTCTTTCGCATGGACGCGGAAGACGCTCACCATCTCACCTTGCGCATGCTCGGCGCCGCCGGCCGCACAGGTCTCGCCGGCGCGTTCGCGCCGCGCGTGCCGGATGCGCCGCGCACCGTGATGGGACTGACGTTCCGCAACCCGGTGGGACTTGCCGCGGGTCTCGACAAGGACGGCGCCTGCATCGACGGCCTGGCCGCGCTCGGCTTCGGCTTTATCGAAGTGGGCACGGTCACGCCGCGCGCGCAGCCGGGCAATCCGCGCCCGCGCATGTTCCGGCTGCCGCAGGCGAACGCCGTGATCAACCGGATGGGCTTCAACAACGCGGGCGTCGACCAGTTCGTAAAGAACGTGCAAGCCGCGCGCTATCGCGGCATTCTCGGCCTGAACATCGGCAAGAACGCCGATACGCCGATCGAGCGCGCCGCCGAAGACTACCTGTACTGCCTCGAACGCGTGTACCCGTTCGCGAGCTACGTGACGGTCAACATCTCATCGCCGAATACGAAGAATCTGCGGCAGTTGCAAGGCGCGGGCGAACTCGACGCGCTGCTCGCGGCGCTCAAGGACAAGCAGCAGCGTCTTGCCGACATGCACGGCAAGCTCGTGCCGCTCGCGCTGAAGATCGCACCGGACCTCGACGACGAGCAGATCAAGTCGATCGCCGACACGTTGTTGCGTCACCAGTTCGAAGGCGTGATCGCCACCAACACCACGCTCTCGCGCACGGCCGTCGCCGGCATGCAATACGGAGACGAAGCCGGCGGCCTGTCGGGCAAGCCGGTGTTCGACGCGTCGAACGAAGTGATCCGCAAGCTGCGCGCGGAAGTCGGCGAAACGGTGCCGATCATCGGCGTCGGCGGGATTTTTTCGGGAGACGATGCGCGCGCGAAGATCGCGGCCGGCGCGTCGCTGGTCCAGCTTTATACCGGGTTCATCTATCGCGGACCGGCGCTAGTCGCCGAATGTGCGCAAGCGTTGCGTTGACGTCGGTGCCGGCGAGCGCCGCGCTGGCGTCCGCTCCGTGGCATGCTCTGCGCCCGCGTCTCGTGTCTCGCGCCCCGCACCCCGACATCGGACGCCGCGCCAGTAATATAGACATAAACAAACGATATTTTAATTTCGATAGTCTGCTTTGTTATGCTTTCGTCTGCTAAAACGCCAGACGAACAAAAAAGGAACTCGATGAAATTTGGCTTGCTGAAAAAGATTCTCGTTGCCGGTCTGATCGGCGCGTCGTTCACCGCCGTCGCCGCCCACGCCGACGACCTGCTCGATCAGGTCAAACAGCGCGGCACGCTGCGCATCGGTCTGGAAGGCACCTTCCCGCCGTTCAATTCGAAAGCGCCGTCGGGCGAACTGGTCGGCTACGACGTCGACATCGCCAAGGCGGTCGCCGCCAAGCTCGGCGTGAAGCCGGAATTCGTCACAACGGAATGGAGCGGCATCATCGCCGGTCTGCAGGCGAACAAGTTCGACGTGATCGTCAACCAGGTCGGCATCACCGACGCACGCAAGCAGGCGCTCGACTTCTCGCCGGCCTACACGTACTCCGCCGCGCAACTGATCCAGCGTAAGGACGACACGCGCCAGTTCAAGTCGCTCGACGATCTGAAGGGCAAGAAGCTCGGCGTCGGCCTGGGCACGAACTACATGGACATGGCGAAGTCGGTGCCGGGCATCGACGTGAAGACGTATCCGGGCGCGCCCGAGTACCTGCGCGACCTGGCCGCCGGGCGTCTGGACGCGGCGCTCAACGACCGCCTGATGCTCGCCTACCTGATGAAGAACTCGCAGTTGCCGCTGCGCACTGGCGCGAACGTCGGCGCGGGCACGCCGTCGGGCATTCCGTTCAGAAAGGGCAACCCGAAGTTCGCCAAGGCGATCGACGACGCGATGACCCAACTCGAAGCCGACGGCACGTTCTCGAAGATCTCGGACAAGTGGTTCGGCATCGACGTCAGCAAGCCGATCAAGTAAAACACGCTCGCTGAACCGAAGGGCGGCATCGTCGACGATGCCGCCCTTCGCGCTTCTGAAGCAAAGTTTATGATGTGCGCTTTTGCGCGCCTAACCCGTCCCCCGCTTAGCTCATGTCCACCACTTCTCTGCTCGTTGAATCGCTGCCCGTGCTCGCGCAGGGCGCCGTCCTGACGGTCAAGTTCGCGGTTCTGTCGATGATCTTCGGCCTGATTGCCGGCGCCGTGCTCGCGTTGATGGGCGTCAGCCACAACCGCGTGTTGAACTGGATCGCGCGCATTTATGTGAGCGTGATGCGCGGCACGCCGCTGCTGGTGCAGATTTTCGTGATCTATTACGGCTTGCCGAGTTTCGGCATTTCACTCGACCCGACGCCGGCCGGCGTGATCGCGTTGTCCGCGAACGTGGCCGCGTATCTGTCGGAGAGCATGCGCGGCGCGATCCTGGGGATCCACAACGGCCAATGGCTCGCGGCCTACAGTCTCGGACTCTCGCGACGCCAGACACTGCGCTACGTGATCGCGCCGCAGGCCTTGCGCATTGCCGTGCCGAGTCTGTCGAACAGTCTGATCAGCCTGATCAAGGACACTTCGCTGGTGTCGGTGATCACCGTGACCGAACTGCTGCGCAGCGCGCAGGAGATCATCGCGTCGACCTATCAGCCGCTGCCGTTGTATCTGGCCGCGGCCGCCGTTTACTGGGTGCTGTGTCAGGTGCTCGAAAGCGTGCAACGCTGGTACGAACGGCGCCTTGCGCTGCCGTCGCGTCACTGAGCACCCAACGCTTTTGATTTAGCGGCTGGCGACAGAAGACGCCGCATCCAGCGGCGCGCCGAAGCGTTCGAAGCGCGGCGTGTAGTAGTGGTCCGGATCGAGCGAAAACGCGACATGGCGCGTGCGGCCCATCAATTCCTTGCGCGGAAAGAAGCCGAAGTAACGCGAATCGGCGCTGTCGTCGCGATTGTCGCCGAGCATCAGATACTCGCCGGGCGGCACGACCACCGGCCCGAACGAATCGCGCGGACTCGGCGCCTGCGGCGCGAGCCGCACCGTATGCGTGACGCCGTCGAAGCGCTCGGTCAGATAATCGCCGGGCGATGCGGCGTCGCCAGGCAGCGGCTTGAGCTTGAGCGGCTGGTAGTCGGCGCGCACGCCGTTCACGTACAGCACGTTCTCGCGCATCGCCACGCTGTCGCCGGGCAAGCCGATCAGACGCTTGACGATCAGCTCATGCGCCGCCGACGAATCGATCGTCACGATATCGCCACGCTGCGGATCGTGCAAATGCGCGATCGCGATATGCGTGAGCGGCACGCGCAGATCGTAGGCCATCTTGTCGACGAAGATCCGGTCGCCCTCGCGGATCGTCGGCAGCATCGAGCCGCTCGGCACGACGTTCCAGTCGGCCACAGCGCTGCGAAACAACACCATCAGGAAGAGAAACGCGACGACACTCTTGTTGTCGCGCCACAGTTTTCCGAGCATGCGCATGGCAGGCGGCTCCATTGGAAGGAATTCGAAAGCAGTGGGCACGTGGAGAGCTTTCTCTCTCCGCATGCCCGCGCAAATCCTACCACCGCCGCTGGTCGCAATGCGGCAACGCCGGCGACGCTACTCTCCCGCGAACTTCAACCCGAGCGCCGCGCGCGCCGCGTCGGCCATCGCGATCATCTGCAGCGACTTGCCGTGCGGCATCACCGGACTTTCCATTTGCCCCGCCCGGATCAGTTCGCAGAAGTGCGCGGTCTCGTAGTTCAGACCGCCGCCTTCGAACGGTTCGTCGAGTTCGACCACGCGTCCATCGGTATAACGGATCGTCGCGCGCGACGGATTCCACCATGGCTCGTGAATCGTGACGTGGCCCCCTTTGGCCATCAGCAGCGCATCGCCCTTGCCGTGCAGATCGAGCCCGCAGAACAATTGGGCGATGCCGCCCTCGTGCCGGCTGTTCAGGCTCGCGAACGTATCGACGCCCGTCGCCCCGAGCCGCCCCAGCGTCTGCACCTCGAGCGGCGCGCCCAGCCAGTCGACGGCGAGAAACATCTCGTAGATACCGATGTCGAGCAGCGCGCCGCCCGCATGCTCGAACGACAGCGACGGATGATCGTCCGGCACGCCCGGCACCGAGCAGCCGGCTCGCACCAGCCCGACCGCGCCGATCGGATCAGCATCTAGATGCGCGCGCAACTTTCTGTAGAGCGGATAAAAGGGCGGCTTCATGGCTTCCATGAAAAGCCGCTGCGCGCCGCGCGCGGCGTCGAGCACGCGTTCGAGCTGCGGCTGATTGATGGCAGCGGGTTTTTCGCACAGCACGTGCAGACCGGCTTGCAGCGCGGCGATCGCGTAGTCGGCGTGACTGTCCTGGACGGTGGCGATATAGAGCGCGTGGATACCGCTGGCGAGCAGCGCGTCGAAACTCGCGCACACCTCGCCGCCGAATTCCCCGGCGAATGCCATGGCCGGTTCCGCGCGGCGCGACCACAGCGCAGTCAGTCGCGCGTGCGGCACATGAGCGAGACCTGCCGCGAAGCGACGGGCAATGCGGCCCGTCCCGACGATTCCCCAGCGGATCATGCCGTCCGAGGGGATTTCCTGCGTTGCGATTGTCATCGTTCCTTCGAGTCCATGCAGTTCAGAACAGGCGCTATTGTCGCGCATGCCACACGCTCTCGCGTGGGCGTGAACGCGCGCCCTTCCGTGTCGCACAGTCTCACAAGGAAAAACAAAAAGAACCAGCGTGCCGCCGCGGCGGCGACGCTCAACTGCGTGCCGGCGGTTCCGCTGAAAACTGGCCGCTGACTTCTTCCGCGGTGTAGTCGATCATTGCAAGCGAGGCAAGTTCCGCTTCCTTCGGATCGTGCCGTTCGATCGCTTCGACCACGCGCTGATGGGATTTCACCGCCGTTTCCCACAGTCCTTCCCCGTCCCTTTTGGTGACGATCGGATTGACGGTCGATAGCGCGCCGCGAATGATCGCCGCCATCTGCTTGAAGAACTGGTTGCCGCTCGCCACCACGATGCGGGTGTGAAAAATTTCGTCCGCTTCCTGATAGCCCGGCTCATCTGGCCGGATCGTGCGGAACGCCTCGAAGGCCTCGCGGATCGCAGTAATATCCGCCGCGCTGCCGCGCGCGGCCGCCTGCGCCGAGGCGCGCGGTTCGATCAGGATGCGAAACTCGATCACGTCGCGCAGAAACAGCGGATCGGGTTTCGCGCGAAAACGCCAGTTCACGACGTCTTCGTCGATCATGCGCCAATCGCTCATCGACCGGATGCGCGTGCCGATTTTCGGCCGCACGTCCAGCATGTCGCGCGCGAGCAGCATCGACAGCGCCTCGCGCATGACGGTGCGGCTGACGTCGAACTCCTTCGACAGCACATCCTGCGGTGGCAGTATGGCGCCGTATTTCTCTTCGACGATGCCCGTGACCAGCCCATCCATGACTTTGCTCACGAGCGATCGATCTTTGTTTGCCTGTTCCATGACACTCTCCCCGAAGCGGTGTTTGCCCCCGCGTAGCCTGTTGGTCGTGCGGCCCTTATGTCTCGTTTTATTGATGTCGCTTAGTTCTTCTACGATACGTTGCTAGCTTCAAAACCGTTGCGCCAGTTGGGAAACTTCCTGACAGGGTTATCCCTCTGAAGAATTGTTTCTTCCTTGTAACGCCGCATATTTTGACGGGCCATAAGCTTGCGCCTCAAGCGTGCCTGCGTTGCAGAATTTGCATAGTGCGAAGACGCACGTTGCGAGACGATTTGTCTGATCCACCCCGCGTCGGCGGATAGGACCTGGCGGGAAACGACGGACGGCGTTCGCATCAGGAGGCGCTCGCGGCAATGGGCGGCGAGTCCTGCGCGCACGCCGCAGTCGATCGCTGAATGGAATCCGGCGCCGCCACCGATCCATAACGTCCGCCGAAAAAGATCAGCGGCGCGTGTTCATCGAGCGAGAACACCAGCACCTCGCCGACGAACAGCGTGTGGTCGCCGCACGGATGCCGGTCCACGACGCGCGCGGCGAACCGCGCCGCCGCGTGTTCGAGCAGCACCACGTCCGCGAGCCCCTCGACCGGCGCGAAGCGCGGCGCGAGCCGGCTCTGCGGCTCGCCCGCAAAGTGGCGGCTATGCGGCTCCTGCGCCTCCGACAGCACGCTCACACCGAATAGCGCGCTGTCCATCAGACGCTCGTGCATGCGCGCCCGGTGCCCGACCGAGACGACGATCAGCGGCGGCTTGAGTGAACCCGACATGAAGGCGTTGGCGGTCATCGCATGCAGGTCGTCGCCGCTGCCGGTCGAGATCACCACCACCCCGGTCGCGAAACGTCCCAACGCGTGACGAAAGCGCCGCTCGTCGAAACTCGCCTGCGAGACGTACGGCGTCTCAGCGTGAAGTACCTTTGCGTGCATGAGCGCTCTCCAGATTGCGACCGAACGGGTCCTCGAAACGCACGATGTCGTCTTCGCCCAGATGGCCGCCTGATTGGACCTCGATCATTTCTCGCGGCGTCCTGCCCGGATATTCCAGCCGGTGCGTGGCGCCGGGCGGAACATACGTCGACGGGTTTTCCTCCGCGAGCATGAAGCATTCCTCGCCGCGCGCGGCGCGCATCACCGAATCCCAGGCGCACGCTTGCGCGCGCCCCGCGACGAACGGCACGGCGACGCCTGCCACGCGCGCGTCGCTGCCGACGCGCTCCATCACCGCGTAGTCGATCGAACGGGACGGGCACAAGGCCAACTGATCGCGCGCCACATGCAGCGTGCCGTCGCCGTCGACCGTGGCACGCTCGAACGCGGCCGCGCAGGCCTCGGCGATCGCCGGCTGGCAGAGCGCGATGGCCGCGAGCCACACCGACGCGCGCACCACGAACATGCCGCTGTTCCACCAGTAATTGCCGCAGGCGGCATAGCGTTCGGCCAGTTCCGGATCGGGCTTCTCGACGAACCGTTCGATGGCGCGCGCGCCCCGTTTGCCAAGCGCCGCCCCCGTGCGGATATAGCCATAGCCGGTTTCCGCGCGCCTGGGCGGCACGCCGAGCGCGACGATCGCGCCGTGCGTCGCGTGCTCGAGCGCCTCGGCGAGCGCCACGCCAAACACAACGTGATCGGTAATCAGAAGATCCGCCGGCAACGCGACGATGAGCGGGTCGTCGCCATCCGCGGCGGCCGCGCGCGCGGCGAGCGCAGCGATGGTCAACGCGGGCGCGGTATCGCGCGGCATCGGTTCGAGCACCATGCGCACCGGCCGGCCCGAGCGGGCGAGCCGCTCCAGCGGTTCGCGCGTTTGCCGATGCAGGTCCTCGCAGCAGACCATCAAGGGCGCCGCGAAGGATCGCGGACTGGATGCCGGCGCAGCGTGCTGCGCCGCGACGAACGACGCGTCGAGCCGGCTCAGCGTGGTTCTCAGCGTGGTTTCAAGCAGCGACGCGTCGCCCACGCGGTCGACCGGGTGTTTCGGATCGCGTTCGCGCGACAACGGCCCCGATCGTGTGCCCGAGCCATCTGCGAGAATCACCGGCTGCACGGATAAACGTGTGGCCGTTTCGCTGACGTCCCCGGTCGACGCAAGCGGATTGCCTGGTTCTACGATGCGATTCATGTGCGGGTCCCCTATCCGGTCTAACTGGTCCGGTTCATTGTTCTATGTTGCCGTGCGTACCACCGTGCTACATATACCGCGTGCCTGCGTCCGAAGGCCATTGTCAATCGAAGCGACAGGCGGCGAGCGGCTTGTGCGCGATGAAGTGAAACCACCACGCGTCGCTCTCTTCCACGTCGTCGGGAATGCGCTCGCCGCAGGAACTGCCGAACACGGCGTCGATTTGCAAGCCGACTTGCGCCAGTTGCCGGCGCTGCTCGCGCAGCGTCGTGTAGACGATCACAATGCCGAAGTTGTGAGCCGCCGCGGTCTTGACCGAGTAGCCGCCGTAGTCGTGATTCAGCTTCACGTTGCGCAGATAGTTCAGCGTGCCAAGCTGAAAGCCCCGTGCGGAGCGCAGCGTGCGCCAGCCGAGTCTGAGCGGATTGAACGAGAATTGCGGCAGCAGTTGCCAGATGTTCTCGCGATAGCCGGGGCCGCCGCGGTTGTGCGACGAAAACAGCACATACCCGCCGGGCCGCACCACCCGGTACATCTCTTCGAGAATCCTCACGCGATCGTCGTAGTCGACGCAGTCGATGCCGTTCCAGCTAAATTCGGCAAGCCCGTAATGATCCGAACGCAGCTCGGACATGTCACGCGCGTCCATATGCCGAAGGTCGCGCTCGGGATGGCGCGCCTTCGCGAGATCGAGCAGTTTCTGTGTGTAGTCGACGCCGATGTAGTCGTCGGAGATGGACGTCATCAATGGAATCGTGCGGCCGGCGCCAATCCCGATATCGAGTAAGGGCTGACCCGCGCAACGCGGTGCGAGCCAATCGAAGGCAGCCTGTTCCCCGGGATCGGAGAAGTTCTTCCCGAACGTCATCACGCGTTTGGCGTCCGACGAATTCCATGCAACTCGGTTGATGCGGTCCAACTCGGATTGATTGTTCACTACGCGCTCCCCTTAGCGTATGTGCGCTGGACAATCCTTGCGCATGCATTACGCTTCCCCGAATAGACGAAACCTGCGCGAGCGCTTTACAAAGCGTTGCGTGGCCGTAGCCGCGAACGTGGGCCGCCGGCCGCCGCCCGGCCCGCTCGCCGGATGGCGCCAGCCGAACCGTTCATCGAACGCTACTGGCCGCACGCCAAGCTCCTCGCAAGGTTCCCGATTTTCAAGCCATTACAACAAAGGTTGCATGGTCGATATGTACGTCCCGCCACATTGTCTCGGAGTCCGATGCAAAGGAGAATGCGCGTCGCACGCGTCATTGGAAACAGTGACCATGGCAATGCAGCCGGTTGCCATACGGCTCGCACCGCGCGAACGTCGAGCACGCGGCATTGGCTTGGGAAAGACAGTCCGTGCGCTGGCCGGCGTGACGCGCATCAACGCGATCACAGCATTTCGAACGTATTGACGAGCACCGCACTGTCACGCTCACGGCGACGTCCGCCGAAAAGCGGCTGACTGCCGCGCACCTGGCGCGTCAGGCCGATGAAGGGCACGCCGTGTTCCAAATACGGCCCTTCCGTCTTGCGAAAACCGAATTGCTCGTAAAAGCCGCGCAGACCGAGCGGCGCGCTGACACGCACGGCATGGCCCGGCCAACGCTCGACAATCGCCTGCAGCACGCGTTCGATCAACAGTTCGGCGGTCCCGTCGCCGCGCCGCAGCGGGCTTGTCAGCACCTTGTCGATGGTGATCTCCGGATCTTCGGCGTCGCCGGGTTGCAGACGCGCGTAGGCAAGAATCGGCATCGGCCGCGACATGTCCTCCACGGCGAACACGTGCACCGCGTTTTCATCACGGCCATCGGCGTCGAGACAAACATGCGACTGTTCGACCACGAACACTGCGCTACGCGCCCGCAAGATCAAATACAGCTCGCGTGCCGAAAGCTGATCGAATTCCAGCGTTTTCCAGTTCATCGCCTTCCCCAGCGGTCAATAAGTTCAACGACGCCGACACGGCGCGCCGGCTTTGACGGCCTGGCTGCATAGGCTGGCCCGTTCTGATGGCTACACGGTACGTCCGCGAAACGCGTGCTTCCGTGCGCCATCGCACTGACGCTGGGCTTTGACAAATCTTAAATACGGACGTCGGGGCATGGCATCACGGCACGCCGCCTGAAACGCACGCGGTCACCGTGAACGCGCCGCGCCCCACATATGGACCACGCCGGTATGCGTCGTGGCAATGGACAAAAAAACGATCACGTGGGTTCGATCGAAGTCCGCACCATCCGAGAACGTTGAACAACTAGGGGACCACATCATGAAAAACGCCTTGCGCCGCATCCTTTCCGAATCGGCCCGCCTGGACGTCCCGGCGGAAACGCTGGCCGACGACGCCGACCTCTACGCCGCAGGCCTCTCCTCACTCGCGACCGTGCATCTGATGCTCGCAATCGAAGACGAATTCGGCATTGAGATTCCTGACCGTCTGCTGACGCGGCGCCTGTTCTCCAGCATCGATTCGATGGCCGCCGCAGTCACCGAGCTGCAACAGGCGAAGGCGGCAGCATGAACGCCCCGCTGCTGGATGCGGCGGCAGAGCCCGCCTCGAGGCACGCGCACGGTGCGGCGGAAGGTGCCGACACGTCGCTCGGCTTAACCGCGGTCGAGACCGAACCGGGCTGGCGCGCGGCCGCGCAACGCTGTGCGGCGGTGGCCGCGCAGTTCGCGGATTCGGTGGATCGCGAGGCGCGTTTCCCGAGCGAAGCATTCGAGGCGCTCAAGCGCGAGTGCCTGCTCTCGGTGATGGTGCCGGCCGAGTTCGGCGGCGCGGGCCTCTCGCTCGCGGACGTCGGCGCGATCTGCGAAACGCTCGCGCAAGGCTGCGCCTCCACCGCGATGGTGTATGCGATGCACCAGATCCAGGTGGCGTGTATCGAGGCGCATGGCAGCGACGCGGTGTGGCATCGGCAGTTGCTCGTGCAACTGGTCAAGCAGCAATGGCTGCTGGCATCGGCCACGTCCGAGGAAACCATCGGCGGCAATATGCGCACCAGCGCCTGCTCGGTCGAGTTCGACGGTGCGCGCTTTCGCATCGAAAAGCTCGCACCGACGATTTCGTATGGCGCGCACGCCGATGGCATTCTCGTCACCGCTCGCCGCACCGCCGAATCGGCGGCGGCCGACCAGGTGCTGATCGTCGCATTGCGCTCCGATACGCAACTGGAAAAGCGCGGCGGCTGGGATTCGATGGGCATGCGCGGCACCTGCAGCGAGGGCTTCCGGCTCGTCGCCACGGGTCTGGCCGAACAGATCCTGCCGACGCCCTTCGCCGAGATCGCCGATCAGACCATGCTGCCGGTCTCGCACACGCTGTGGGCCTCGGTGTGGACCGGCGTGGCCACGGACGCCGTGAATCGTGCGAAAGCGTTCTTCCGCGCACAGGCGCGTGCGAAGCCAGGCGTGGTCCCGCCGGCCGGTTTGCGCCTCGCTGAAGCAGTCGGTCTGCTGCAAATGATGCAGGCGCGCCTCGCGGTCGCGCTGGAGGCGGCACGCACCGCTCACCACGCGCGTCACGGCGGCTCGCAAGCCGATGCACCGCTCGCGGCCATGCTCGGCTTCGCCTCCGACATGAACACGCTGAAGACGAGTATCTCCACCACCGCGCTGCAGGTCGTGCACGAAGTGCTGATGATCTGCGGCATGGCGGGCTACAAGAACGGCACGCCGTACAGCGTCGGGCGCCATTTGCGCGACCTGCATTCCGCGCCGCTGATGATCAATAACGACCGCATTGCGCAGAACACCGCGAGCCTGTTGCTCGCGCAACGACCTGCCGCCCCGGGGAGAGCCTGATATGAATACGATGACCGATACCGCCGCCCTTGCCGCCGCTGCTCAGACAGCCGAGGCGCCGAGCTTTCGCGATGAACTGCTGGCCGCGGGCCTGTTGATCGACACCGGCGAAAACGGCCTGTATGGCCGCAGTCAGATTTTCGAAGACGTGGTGGACCGCCTGAACGTGGCGATCACGCATCTCGGCGCGGACCAGCAGCCGGAACTGCTGCGCTTTCCGCCCGCCATGCGCCGCACCGACTTCGAAGACAGCGAGTATCTGAAGAGCTTCCCGAATCTGGCCGGCACGATTCACTCGTTCTGCGGCAACGACATGGGCCACCAGCGCCTGTTGCGCGCGCTCGACGACGCCATGACCGAACGCGACGACGATCGCAGCGACGACTGGATGGCGCAGCAGAAGCCGACTCGCGTCGTGCTCACGCCGGCCGCCTGCTATCCGATCTATCCGGTGATGGCGCGGCGCGGTCCGTTGCCGGCCGGCGGCCGCACGATCGATGTGCTGTCGTATTGCTTCCGTCACGAACCGTCGCTGGATCCGGGCCGCATGCAGATGTTCCGCCAGCGCGAATACGTGCGCCTGGGCAACGCCGAACAGGTGATGGCGTTCCGGCAGATGTGGATCGAGCGCGGCTCGCTGCTCATCGATCTGCTGCAATTGCCGGTCGAAGTGGATCTTGCCAACGACCCGTTCTTCGGCCGCGGCGGCAAGATCGTCGCCGATAGCCAGCGTGCCCAGGCGCTCAAGTTCGAGCTGCTGATTCCGGTGGCCGATCCGCGCGGCAAGACGGCTTGCCTGTCGTTCAACTATCACATGGAGCACTTCGGCGCGATCTGGAAGATCGAGTGCGAAGACGGCGCGATCGCGCATACGGGTTGTGTCGGTTTCGGCATGGAACGGATCACACTCGCGCTATTCCGTCATCATGGACTCGACGTGAACGCGTGGCCGGACGACGTGCGCGCGCTGCTGTGGGGCGATACCCAGGCGCGTGTGGCGCATGGCATGGAAACCATGCAAACGGTGTCTACCGAAACGGAGCACGATTCCGGAGAGCGCGTATGAATCCGTCTCTGACACCCGTGCCGAATGGCGCGAACGGCGCGAATGGCGCTTTTCCGCTGGGCCACCACGTCGATCTGCCCATTGCGCCCATTGCCGGCGGCGCCGTTGCCGCGCCCGCAGCGCCCGCGGCGCCCGCGGCGCGCTTGCGCGAGCATGCACCGCATGCGCTGCATCAGGGCGAGCGCGTATGGCAAGAGACCAACTGCTACGTCGATCTATGGATCGAACTGCTGCACGGTTTCGGGCTCGACCCGCGCGCGGCGCTCAGCTTTACCGTCACGCAGGATTTCGAAGGCGATCAGTTCACGTTCTTCAAGTTTCCGCTCGAAGATCTCGAACGGCTCTACGGCACTCAAGTGCAGGAACTGGCCATCTACGATTCGCTCGAAGCACGCGTGCTCGCGCAGACCTTGCGCGGTCATACCGTGCTGGTGGAAGTGGACGGCTATTACCTGCCGAATACGCGCGCCACGTCGTACCGGCGCGAGCATCCGAAGACCACCGTGGGCATCGACTTCATCGATCCGGACGCGCGCCGTCTCGGCTACTTCCACAACACCGGCTATCACCTGCTCGACGGTGAAGACTACGACGGCGTGTTCCGCAAGCTGCCCCAGTTCCAGCAGCAGGCCGATCTGCTCTTTCCGTACGTGGAGTTCGCCAAGCAGACGCGGCCCGCGCTCGAAGGCACCGCGCTCGCGGAGGCGTCGGCGGAACTGCTGTGTGCGCACCTGAGCCGCCGGCCGCTCGGCAATCCGATTACGCAGTGGCGTGCCGCATTTCCCGCGCATCTCGAGACGTTGCTCGAACGTGGCGAAAAGTTCTTCCACCCGTACTCGTTCAACCTGATGCGGCAGCTCGGCGCGAACTTCGAGTTTCTCTCGAAGTATCTGACGTGGCTCTCCGCGCAAGGCTTCGAGGTGCCGGCGTCGATTCCGGCAGCGGCGCAGAGCATCGCGTCGGAGTCGATGGTGATGCAGTTCCGGCTCGTGCGGGCGATTACCCGCGGGCGCCGCGATCTGTGCGAAGACTGCTTCGACGTACTCGAAAGCGCTTACGAAAAGACGCTGCCGCCGCTCGCCGCGCTGGTGCTGTAACACGCCTTGCGCGGCTTCGCGGACTTCTCGGGGATGTGCCGTGGATGGACTGACGATAGACCTTGTGCCTGATGAAGGGGGCGCGAGCGGCATGCTCGCGCCCACGCCCGACGAGGCCGCGCAAACCGATGCCAATGGCGCATCGTCGGCGCGCGTCACGCAAACGCTCTGGCCGCGGCGTCTCGACACCGGCTGGCAGTGTGTCAGCACGCCCGCTGGCGCGTGCGCGTCGCCCGCCGATTTACCCACGCACGGCTGGCTCGCCGCGCAAGTGCCCGGCACCGTTGCGAGCGCGCGCCGCGCCGCGGGTCTGCTGGACATCGCGCACCCGCCACCGCTTGCCTTCGACGACCACTGGTATTGCCTCGCGCTCGAAGGCACCGGCCGTCGCCGCTTGCGTCTGCATGGCCTCGCTACCATCGCCGAAGTCTGGCTCGACGGCTTGAAGCGCCTCGATTCCGATTCGATGTTCGTCGCGCACGATCTGGACATCGAACTGAACGGCAGCGCGACGCTCGCGCTGTGCTTCCGCTCTCTCACCACGGCGTTGACGGCGAAACGTTCGCGCGCGCGGTGGCGTCCGCGGCTCGTCTCGCCGCCCACCTTGCGCAACGTGCGCACCACCCTGCTCGGCCATATGCCCGGCTGGTGTCCTTCGGTGCAGGCGGTCGGCCCATGGCGTCCGGTCGAATTGCTGAGCGACGCGCCGCACGCTTTCGATACCGTCGACGTCTCGAGCCACATCGAGCTCAAAGACGACGGCCTTGCTTCCGGTCTTGTTACGCTCACGCTACGTTTCGTTCATCCGCACGATGACGCGGCCTGCCGCGCTTCGCTTAAATGCGGCGACGCTGTTTCGTCTTTGCAATGGAGCGATGCATATACACTGACCGGCAGCGTACGCGTGTTGGATGCGAAGCGCTGGTGGCCGCATACGCACGGCGAGCCCACTTTATATCCATTGACGTTGCAGCTCGATGACGGGCACGCGACATCTCACGCATTGGGTTCAGTCGGTTTCCGCACAATCGAAGTAGACCACGGTGCGGACGGCATGGGCTTCGCGCTGCGCCTGAATGGCGTGCCGGTGTTCTGCCGGGGCGCATGCTGGACCAGCGCGGACCTCGTCACGCTCGCCGGCAGCGAGGCGCAACTGCGCCACGCGTTCACGCTGGCTCGCGATGCGGGCATGAACATGCTGCGCGTGGGCGGCACGATGGTCTACGAGTCCGACGCGTTTTATGCGCTCGCCGACGAATACGGCATGCTCGTCTGGCAAGACTTCGCGTTGGCGAATTTCGACTATCCGAACGATGCCGCATTCAGCGCGTCGGTCGAGCGCGAAGCCACGCAATTTTTAACGCGCACACGGCGCTTCGCTTCGCTCGCGGTGTTGTGCGGCGGCAGCGAGGTCGACCAGCAGGCGGCCATGTTCGGCCTGCCGCCTTCGATGCGCGCGCAACCACTCTTTACTGAACGGCTGCCCGCCATCGTCGCGCGTGAACGGCCTGACGTGCCGTATGTCGGCAACTCGCCATCGGGGGGCGTGTGGCCGTTTTCAACTAATGAGGGCGTCACTCACTACTACGGAGTGGGCGCCTATCAACGTCCGCTCGACGACGTGCGCCGCTCGCAGGTGCGCTTCGCCGCCGAATGCCTCGCCTTCGCCAACGTACCCGACGACGCCACGCTGCACGACGCGCTCGGCACGATTCATCTGCACGATCCGCGCTGGAAAGCCGCGGTGCCGCGCGACCCCGGCGCCGGCTGGGATTTCGACGACGTGCGCGATCATTATCTGCAGACCTTATACGGTGTCGAGCCGGCACGCTTGCGCTACGAAGACCCGCAGCGCTATCTGGACCTGTCGCGCGCGGTGGTGGCCGAATTGATGAGCGATGTATTTGCAGAATGGCGTCGTGCCGGTTCCAGTTGCGGCGGCGCGCTGGTCTGGCAGCTGCAGGATTTGCGTCCCGGCGCGGGCTGGGGCTTGATCGACGCCACAGGACGGCCTAAAAGCGCCCTGCACAGCCTCGCGCAAGCGCTCCAACCCATTCAGGCCGTCATCACCGACGAGGGCCTCAACGGGCTCGATATTCATCTGCTGAACGAACGTGCGCAGCCGCTGCGCGCGCAACTGGAACTCGTTTGCCTGCGTGACGGCAGCGTCAAGGTCGCCTCCGCCAGTTGCGAAGTAGAGCTGGCGCCGCACAGTGTGCAGCGTCTCAGCGCGGCCGCGTGTCTCGGCCAGTTCTTCGACTTCACCCACGCGTATCGCTTCGGCCCACGCGCGCACGATGTGACAATTGCCACGCTGCGCGACCTGGCGAGTGGCGAGGTGGTGGCGGAAGCGTTTCATCTGCCGGAGCGGCGTGTGAGCGAGCGCCACGATCTGGCCTTGACGGTCACCGTGGAGCGCAACGGCGACGGCTGGCAACTCGTGATCGAAGCGAAGCGTTTTGTGCGTTTCGTTCATATCGTTGACACACACTACAGGGCCGCGCGCGACTGGTTTCATCTGCCGCCGAACCGGCCATGCATCGTGCCGCTCATTGCGCTCGCGTCGCAGGAAAGATTCGTTGTACAGGCATCGAATGGTGTGTTTCAAGCTGATGCAACATACCCGGCGCCCTCGGGCGAAGTTCGCGCGGTCAATGCGTTATCCGCCATCTTCTACGGCTGATGGTCTCCCTGATCTAACCAACCCTTCGCAAGGCGCGCAAAACCTGACGCTGCGCGTCTTCACCTGTCTGGTCTGCGGAATCACTGTTGGTTTTTCTCAGACTTTTAGCGCGCCTAAATCGTCATCGGTGCGCCAGCGAACCAAGCGTGTTGAACACATCTGAATCAATTCCGGCACATCCCGGACGCCGCATGAGAACGTGCGTCGAGGCGCTGATTCAGCGGTGAGACAGGTGCGTTCGAATCCCTTCCAGTACCCGCAAACCCAACTGCATCAAGGACTTTCAGGAAACAGGAAGTGCCCGCGAAGCGCTCGCCGGCATCGAGGGCGTTGTGCAGATTTGAAACAAAAAGTCACGTTTGCCTTCGCGCGGCGCTAAGCCTTGGTGCGTTACCCCGCACCAGTCCTCGTTTTCCCTCCCGTTGGCACGCTCCTCGCTAATAGAAGAGCGCAACACCGCGTCACCGCAGAGATCCACAACAACGGCGGCGGCGCAACAAAGGCCAATACGGGGCCGGTCCTGTTCATCCTTCGCTGCTAGCCAGGCAGCACGCCGTTCAAAAGGGATGCGGGCATCGGATCAAAAACAGAAAGTCACGCAGAGCGCGACTTTCACGCGAGGACCGATCATGCTGACACTTCAATCCGATTTGCACGGTAACCATTTGCTCGGCGCATTGCCGTCCCATGAATGGCAGGCACTGGCTCCCCATCTCGAACTGGTTCATCTGCGCACCGAGCAATTGCTGTGCGACTCCGGTCAGCGCATTCATCACGTCTACTTCCCCACCACCGCGATCATCTCGATGCTCTCGACAATGGAAGACGGCAGCTCGGTCGAAATCGCCGCGGTCGGCCGCGAAGGCATGACCGGCGTGCCGGTGCTCACGGGCGGCGAAACCATGCCGAACCGCGTGCAGGTGCAATGCGCCGGCTTCGCTTACCGCATGAGCGCACAGGCACTCAAGCAGCAATTCGCCCGCTCCGACTTCCTGCGCCGCCTGATGCTGCTGTACATGCACGCCCTGCTCACGCAAGTCGCGCAAACCGCTGCATGCAATCGCCATCACGCGCTCAACAAGCAACTGTGCCGGTGGCTGCTGATCGAAGTGGACCGCGTGGCATCGAACGATCTGACCGTGACCCAGCAACTGATCGCCGACATGCTCGGCGTGCGCCGCGAAGGCATCACAGAAGCGGCCGGCAAGTTGCACGACGAAGGCCTGATCCATCACAGCCGCGGCCATATCAAGGTGCTCGACCGTAAAGGACTCGAAGCACGCGCCTGCGAATGCTACGGACTCGTCAAGCGCGAATTCGACCGCCTTCTGCCGCGTCTGCGTCAGGCTGAAACCGTCGAATAAAGTACTGGTTCGTCTGACTAACGAAGAGAGTCAAATATGTTCAGGAATACTGCGCGATTCCTCGACGTACTCTTCGTGATTGCGGGAGGGCTGCTCGCTCACTGGATGCGGTTCTCGACGCCGATTGCGCTGTCGGACACCGAACGCCTGCTGACTGCCCTTAACTGCGTCCTCCTGCTGTTGCTGTTCCCCGGCTTCGGGGTGTATGAACCCTGGCGCGGCAAACCGCTGCCCGCCATGCTGGCGAGAGTGGCGGCCGCGTGGCTGGTGGTGGTGTTCACCGCGCTTGTATTGGCTTTTACGCTACATCGCATGGATGCGGTGTCGCGCTTGTGGTTCGGTTACTCGACGGTGATTTCCGGCGCGCTGATCATCGTTACTAAGTGCCTCGTGCATGCGGTGCTGCGCATGGTGCGGCGTCGCGGGATGAATTCCCGCACTGTCGCGATTGTCGGCGCACCGGGTTTTGCGCGCACACTGCTCGCCCACCTCGAACATGCGCCGCAAGCCGGCTTTAAACCGGTCTGCGTGCTCGATACGAGCTGTCACACCAGTTTCGAAGCAACCGAGACGTACGGCGCGCGTCTGAACCGCCTGCCGGTCCTGACCGATCTGAACGCCTTTGCCGCCAAGGTGCGTGAAGATCACGTGAACGAAGTGTGGCTCGCGTTGCCGCTGTCAGAAGAACATACGATCTACCGCTTCACGCGCATGTTCCGGCATGACTTCGTGAATCTGCGCTTCATTCCCGATGTACGCAGCCTCTCGCTTTTCAATCACGCGCTGGTCGATGTCGTCGGTTTACCGACGCTGAATCTCAGCGCGACGCCCTTCTCGTCGCCGCAGATGTGGCCCAAGCTGATCTTCGACCGCCTGTTCGCAGCGGCCGCGCTGCTCGCGCTCGCGCCGATCTTCGCGGTGCTGGCGATCGGCATCAAGCTCGGCTCGCCTGGGCCGGTGTTCTTTCGTCAGACGCGCAAGGGCGTGGACGGCCAGCCGTTCGCGATCTACAAGTTCCGTTCGATGACCGTGCATCAGGAAGCGCAGGGGCAACTCACGCAGGCCTCGCGCAACGACGCGCGCGTCACGAAGCTCGGCGGCTTCATGCGCCGCACCAGTCTCGACGAACTGCCGCAGTTTCTCAACGTGCTGCTCGGGCAGATGTCCGTGGTCGGCCCGCGTCCGCATGCGGTCGAACACGACGATCTATACAAGGATCAGGTGTACGGCTATATGCACCGCTACCGGATCAAGCCTGGCATCACCGGCTGGGCGCAGGTCAACGGCTATCGCGGCGCCACCACCAAGGTGGAAAAGATGGAGGCGCGCGTCAAGTTCGACCTCTTCTACATTCACAACTGGTCGTTCTGGTTCGACATAAAGATCGTGTTCATTACGATCTTCAAAGGCTTTGTCGGCCGCAACGCATTCTGAGCGCGCCAATCCGTCCCGAACTGCAACGGCGCGGACGGAAGCTGATTTCTCGCGGAAAATAAAAAGCGAAACCAATGCGGCAAGCACCGAAACCGACGGCCTGAAACATGCCGCCGGCCCGGTGTCGAAAGGACGAGGTATGCAACGGGAAAGCTTGCCGGTCAGCACCGCGTACGGCGCGCAAACTGAGCCGGCGCTGCGCGGCTTTTACAGAAACGCGCTGACGTCGGTATGAAAACGGACGGCCAGCGCCTTCGCCACCTTCTTGCTGATGGCGCGGCGGCCCGCGAGAATATCGCTCACCACCGTGGGTGACGCGATACCTATCAGGTCCTTCTGCTTGAGTCCGTGCGTTTCCAGCAGATGCCGCAAGACCTCGCGGGGTTCCGCTTTTGGAATCGTCACGTTATGCGCTTCCCAGATTTCGATCAGGTCGGTGACGATCGCGAACAGATCCGAGAGCGGATCCTCTTCGTTGCCGTTCAGATGATCAGAGAGCGAGTTGGCGAGCCGCACCATGGTCTGGTAATCCTGCTCGTTGCGAATGGGCGTGATCGGCAACTGCGCTTGCAGCGCGGCCCAGGTTTGAGCGATGTCGGGAAAAGCTCCCGGAAGGTGATCGGCATTCATGAGTTTAGATTCTTCCTCGTCCAAAGGTCGTATTCCGCATGCGTCATGACATGACGAACGAATATCGACTGCCTGTTGTAGTGAATCGCCGCAACGATCCGGAACCGGTTGCCACCCACGTCGAAAACCGTGTATTGAGGCGGCACGTAGTCCACACCGGCGAACGTCTGCTTCAGGTCGTTATAGCCATACGCGAGGCATGCCTGCGCCAGTGAATACCAAGTCAATAGCGCACTGCGCGCCCCCGGATGTCTCTTTATGAAGTCCAGCCACGCTTTCTTTGCAATGACCCGCATCGGATTTCCTCGCAAGTGTCCGCGCGCTGAACGTGCGCGCTCTACTTGCTAGGCTAAACGGGACGGATCGACACCGATAGCCGAGCGGACGGCATAGTCCGAACGGCTATTTATTGCTTACTGCGGTACGACAAAAGCATTTTATTCGCAATTTGCGAAGTTCGCAATATGCGAATAACGGTACGCCCGCTCGCCGCTCAGCGTCGTCCCGCCATCATGCGGAAACCGCCGACGTGGTCACCTTCAACTACTTCAGCGGCCCCAACTGCTTTCCTGCGCCGGCTTGCCGCTGCGATCGTCCGCGTGACCTCGGCCATGAACGCGCGCCGGAATACTGCCGGCGAAAAGCGTGCAGCGTTCGCGCGGCAGGCCGCCGGCGTGATCTGGTCGCGCTGACGCTCGAAGCGATCGATCGCGTAGAGCATCGACACCACCGTCTGGCGCTCGAAATACACGCCGGTGGGATGCGCCTCGCCGATCGGCACCACGGTTTCGAGCGCGCCGCCCTTGCCGAATGCGATGACCGGCGTGCCGCATGCCTGCGCTTCGAGCGCAGCGATGCCGAAGTCCTCCTCGCCGGCGCACACGAAAGCTCGCGCGCGTTGCAGATGGTCCTTCAGGACCTCGAACGGCTGAACGCCGAGGATCGTCACGTTCGGACCGGCCTTGGCGCGAATTGCCGCCATCTCCGGCCCGTCGCCGATCACGACCAGCCGGCGGTGCGGTGTGGCATTGAAGGTTTCGACGATCAGATCGATGCGCTTGTACGGCACCATCCGCGATGCAGTCAGATAAAAATCTTCCTTGCGCGTGCACAGTTCGAATGGGTGCACGTCAACGGGCGGCGCAATCACGGCCGCATCGCGCTGGTAAGTTTTCATCAGGCGACGCGCAACGAAATGCGAGTTCGCGATTAAACGGTCGACGCCGTCCGCCGAGTGCGAATCCCAGCCGCGCAGATAGTGGAGCAACGCGCGCGCCGCCCACGACTTCGTCTCACGCGTCAGATCCGCTTCGCGCAGGGACCGATGTTGCGGATGCCACGCGAAGCGCATCGGTGCATGCACGAAGCTCACAAGCTTCTGATCCGGCCTGACCGGCATGCCTCTGGCAAGCGCAGGAGAGCTCGTAATAATCAGATCGTAGGCAGACAGATCGAGTCGTTCGACGGCAAGCGGCATCAGCGGCGAATAAGCTCGATAGTGGCGTCGCGCGAACGGCAGTCGCTGAATGAATGAAGTCGTCACGGGCTTGCCGCGTAACGGCTTACGGTCTGCGAGGAAATCGACGAGACTGAATAGATCGGCGTCGGGAAAGCATTCGATGATCTGCTCGAGCGCCTTCTCCGCGCCGCCCGGCGCGACCAGCCAGTCGTGCACGATCGCCACTTTCATGATCCCCTCGTTTTTTAATTGACGCCTTTTACGCCTAGCAACGAGTGTATGTGGCGCTACGTTTGCTGTGCGTGCGCGTGCCCACATTCGACGCGCGACAGCTCGCGAATAATAGGCATCGCCGTTCGCCTATTGCGAAGCGACGGGTCCCATGCAGCGTGGGGGATGTCACGACATTGACTGATGCGATCGGCACGTTGCGTGCCGATCCGGCATGGCGCAGCGTCTTGCGGAACAAGTGCTGGCCGATGCGCGAATGGAATTTTCAGCGGGGTGAAAAACCAGCGGATGACGCAGGCGATCAACCAAGCCGCGCGCTAGTGATGCAGATGAGAGTCATACATTCGATGTCCGCGCGAGCCCGTCTATCCAGGCCCGCGCGCGATCTTTGGGCGGCGTTGCTCAGCCCTTGCTGTACTCGATCGTCTCGACGCCGGTGTCCATGCCGAGCAGGCACAGATTCGCGCCACGGCCGGCGAACAGACCCACCGTTACCACGCCCGGCCATGCGTTGATGTGCGTTTCCAGCGTGCGCGGGTCGCTGATACGCAAACCCTTGACGTCGATGATCTCGTTGCCGTTGTCGGTAATGAACGGCACGCCTTCTTTCGTGACGCGCACCACCGGCACGCCGCCGAGCGCCGTGACGCGGCGGCCGACCGCGGTACGCGCCATCGGCACCACTTCGATCGGCAGTGGGAAAGTGCCGAGCGTCTCGACCAGCTTGCTGGCGTCGGCGATGCACACGAACACGTCCGACACCGACGCGACGATCTTCTCGCGCGTCAGCGCGCCGCCGCCGCCCTTGATCATCGCGCCGCCGTGGTCGATCTCGTCGGCGCCGTCCACGTACACGGGCAGCGAATCGATTTCGTTGAGGTCGAACACCTTGATGCCGTGCGCTTGCAGGCGCGCGGTGGTGGCGAGCGAACTCGACACCGCGCCGCGATAACGCGCCTTGTTGGCCGCCAGCGCGTCGATGAAACAGTTCGCGGTGGAGCCGGTGCCGACGCCGATCACCGCACCTTCCGGCACGGTGGCGTTCACGTAGTCGGCGGCGGCCTGGCCGACCAGTTGCTTGAGTTCGTCTTGAGTCATGGGAAAGGCAGGCGTGCAGTAAAAAGCGCTAGTTTACCGGAGTGGTGGACCAGCGCCGGTCGTGTCGGGCTTACTTCGGGTTTACTTCGGGGTTACTTCTTCACCGCTCGCTGACGCACCGCTTCGAACAGACACACGCCGCTCGCCACCGAGACGTTCAGGCTTTCCACCGTGCCCGCCATCGGGATCTGCATCACCACGTCGCAGGTGTCGCGCGTGAGACGGCGCATGCCCTCGCCTTCAGCGCCCATCACCAATGCCACCGGACCGTCCAGCTCCGTGTCGTAGAGGCTCTTGGTGGCCTCGCCGGCCGTGCCGACGACCCACACCCCCGCGTCCTTCAACTCGCGCAGCGCGCGCGCCAGGTTCGTCACGGTGATGTACGGCACGGTGTCGGCCGCGCCGCTCGCCACTTTCGCGGCCGTCGCGTTCAACCCCACCGCGCGATCGCGCGGCGCGATTACCGCGTGCGCGCCGGCGGCATCCGCCACGCGCAAGCAGGCGCCGAGGTTGTGCGGATCGGTCACGCCGTCGAGCACCAGAATCAGCGGCGAACCGTTGATGCCGTCGAGCAGTTCGGCCAGGTTCTGCGCGAGCGGCATGTCGCCCGCGCGCGCCACCACGCCCTGGTGACGCTCGGTATGCGCGAGGCCCCAAAGACGCGTTTCGTCGGCGGCGATCAGACGCACGCCGGCTTCTTTCGCCGCGTGCAGGAACTCGGTCATGCGACGGTCTTTGCGCGTCGCGTCGTAATAGACCTCTTCGACCGTGGACGCGTCATGCCGCATACGTGCGGTCACTGCGTGGAAACCGTATAAAACCTTGAGACGTGCCATGACTGATGCAACCTTTGATTGAGCGCGCGTTCGACGCGCGCTGCTGTGATGAATACGAACCTGCGTGCTTACCTATATGCGCTGCGGCTGCCATGTTCGAATGCTCGACGGCGATGAAACGCAGACCGCGCGCAACCGGCACGTTGCTATGTGCCCGATGCGCGCGGTTTGAGCAGGCAGGCGGCTTCAGCGCTTCTTGCGCGCCTGCGGCTTCGGTGCCGATTTGGTCGCGGCGCCGTGCTTCTTCGCCGCGCCGCGCGCCGCGCGTGCTTCCTTGACCGCCGCGGTTTGCGCGGGCGCAGCCTTCTTGCGGCGCGCGCCCGGCGCCGGCGCGCCACCTTCCGCCGGCGGCAACGCGCGCACGCGTGCGCCACCGTTTTCACCGGACGATTTGTCGGCCGACGGCCCACGCACCAGAGGCGGCTTGATTGGCGTGTCGCGCACGAGCCGGAAGTCAATCTTGCGTGCATCCAGGTCGACGCGGCTCACCTGCACCCGCACCCGATCCGACAGGCGATAACGAATCCCGGTGCGCTCGCCGCGCAACTCATTCTTGATCTCGTCGTACTGGAAGTAGTCCGAGCCGAGTTCGGTGACGTGCACGAGGCCTTCGATAAAGAGCGAATCGAGCTGCACGAAAATGCCGAACGACGTCACGCCGTTGACCATGCCGCCGTACTCTTCGCCGAGCTTGTCGCGCATGAAATAGCACTTCAGCCAGGCTTCGACGTCGCGCGAGGCTTCGTCGGCGCGGCGTTCGTTGGCCGAGCAATGCAGACCGAGCTCTTCCCAGATGGCCACGTTGTTGCCCCGCACGCGACCGCGTTTTTCGTCGTCGGCCTGCTGCATGGCGCGCGCGCGCGGCGAGAGCGCTGTATTCAACTCGACGCCTTGCGGCGGCTCGGGCTGATACTTGCGGCCCTGCAGGATCGCGTAGATCGCGCGGTGCGTGAGCAGATCGGGATAACGGCGGATCGGGCTCGTAAAGTGCGCATACGCCTCGTACGCGAGACCGAAGTGACCGATGTTGTCCGGGCTGTAGACCGCCTGCTGCATGGAGCGCAGCAGCATGGTTTGCAGCATCTGTGCGTCGGGCCGTTCGCGGATCTGCGCCATCAATGCGGCGTAGTCGCTCGCGTGCGGTTTGTCGCCGCCGGCCAGCGTCAAGCCCATGCCGCGCAGGAACGTGCGCAGATTCTCGAGCTTTTCCGCGGTCGGTCCGGCGTGCACGCGGAACAGCCCCGGATGCTTGTTGCGCTTGAGGAAGTCGGCCGCGCACACGTTCGCGGCCAGCATGCATTCCTCGATCAGCTTGTGCGCGTCGTTGCGGGTGCGCGGAATGATCTGTTCGATCTTGCCCTGCGCATTGCAGACGATATACGTCTCGGTCGTGTCGAAGTCGATCGCGCCGCGTTTCTGGCGCGCGGCGAACAGCGACTTGTAGACGCCGTACAGATTTTGCAGTTGCGGCAGTAAGGCGGCGCGGCGCGTGGCCTCCGGACCCTTGGTGTTCTTCAACACCGCGGCGACTTCCGTGTAGGTCAGGCGCGCGGCCGAGTGCATCACGCCGGGATAGAACTGATACGCCTTCACTTCGCCACGCGCGGTGACGATCATGTCGCACACCAGCACGCAACGGTCGACATGTGGGTTCAGCGAGCACAAGCCGTTCGACAGCTTTTCCGGCAGCATGGGGATCACGCGGCGCGGGAAATAGACCGAGGTGCTGCGTTCGATCGCGTCGGCGTCGAGCCCGCTCTTCGGGTGCACGTAGTGCGAGACGTCCGCGATCGCGACGATCAGACGGAAGCCCTCGCCGCGACCGACCTGAACCGGCTCGCAGTACACGGCGTCGTCGAAGTCGCGGGCGTCTTCACCGTCGATCGTGACGAGCGGCACGTCGCGCAGATCGATGCGATGACGCGCGTCGACCGGGCGCACTTCGTCGGGCAGGCGCGAGGCTTCGTCGAGCGCGGCTTGGCCGAACTCGTGCGGCACGCCGTACTTGCGCACCGCGATTTCGATTTCCATGCCGGGGTCGTCGATATCGCCGAGCACTTCCACCACGCGGCCGAGCGGCTGCGAATGACGGCTCGGGAAATCGGTCAGCTCGACCACCACCACCTGGCCGACCTTGGCCTTCTTGGTGTTCTGCTGGATCAGAATGTCGTGGCCGATGCGCTTGTCTTCGGGCGCCACGATCAGCGCGCCGTTCTCGTTGAGCAAACGGCCAATCACGCGCTTGTTGGCGCGGTCCGTGACCTCGACGATATGCCCTTCCGGACGGCCGCGCCGGTCATAGCCGACGATGCGCGCGAGCACGCGGTCGTTGTGCATGACCTTCTGCATTTCCGCGGTGGGCAGGAACAGATCGTCCTGGCCGTCGTCGCGAATCAGAAAGCCATAGCCGTCGCGATGGCCTTGCACACGGCCCGCGACGAAGTTCGACGGATGAGTCAGCTGATACAGATTGCGCTGATCGAGCCGGATCTGGCCGTCGCGCTCCATCGCGCCGAGGCGCTTGAAAAATCCTTCGCGCTCCTGGCGCTTGATCGACAGGGCTTCGGCGATGTCGTTCGCTGCAAGCGGAGCTTCACTCGTGCGCAGGACGCCGAGGATTTCCTCGCGGCTTGGAATCGGATACGGAAATTTGCTCAAGGGCTTGTCGATGATTTTTTCTCGTTGCATGGACGTCGGTCGCGATGTGGCTCGGCGATGTGGCTCGGCTTAGGAAGCGATTGCAGTGCGCTCTGGTTGCGCTTTGGCTGCGCTCGAATTGCACCTGCAAATGCACAGAAAAAAACTGCTCGGGTCCAGCTCGTTCAAGGCTGAGTCCGACGGGCGTGTGCACCGTGCCAACGAACTACTGCGAGGCATTCTAACACCCGTATTGCGCCCCAAGCGGCCCTGTCAATAGATGCCGGACGGTTGTCCAGAGGCGCGCGCAGGCTCGTCGCCGCGATGTTTAAGTGAGTTTTGAGAAAGCCTTGACAGGCTCCAATCTGTCGCTATAATGGCGTTCTTTGCTGTTCATCACCTGCCCAGGTGGCGAAATTGGTAGACGCACTAGGTTCAGGTCCTAGCGGTGGCAACACTGTGGAGGTTCGAGTCCTCTCTTGGGCACCAGATTCAAAAGTAAAGCCGCTTACGAGCGGCTTTACTTTTTGTGTGAAGCCGAATGATCCGAATCTGTTTATCAGCGCGGATTATTGGGTGGATTGGGGTGGATTGAGTAGTTGGCGGGACGGTTGTCGAGTGGTGAAGTATCCCTTCATCGCACGCGGTATCCGGACGGTTGATTGAAGCGGAGTTAGTTTGCAGGTGGGGATTGACACGCTAAATCATCACGCTAAAATAGCGGTCTAGCTTGAAAACGTGCCCAGGTGGCGGAATTGGTAGACGCACTAGGTTCAGGTCCTAGCGGTGGCAACACCGTGGAGGTTCGAGTCCTCTCCTGGGCACCATCAGTTGTTCCGGCGTAAGCCGAAGAAGTTCGAGAAACCCCGTAAGATCAACGTCTTACGGGGTTTTTTGTTTCCGTGGGCAGCGGTCAAAATACCAGTGGCATCGGCGATGTTTGCGCATACACGGAATCGAGGCGCCGAGCGATGTCCAAACGCGCCAAACCGAAGTCCGAAGTCGTATTTCGCGTTGCCAAACCGCGCGAGCACACGAGAAAGGCCACATCCCGCCGATCACGAAACCCACGGATATCGTCCCGCTGGTGCAAGCCATCAATAACTATAAGTCGCCGATCACCACAGCCGCACTGAAACTGACGATGCTCACGGGCCTACGCCCCGGAGTGATCGCAGCGGCACCGTGACCTGAAAGCGGGCGAATGGCATGTTCTGGCCGTGCGAATGAAGACGCGCCACGACCATATCGCGCCCTTACCTGACATCGACGAATCCTCCCGCACGGCGCTCCGCTTCGGCCAATGGCCCGTTCGCTTCGTCGAGCGTAGGCATGGTGCTCGAACACACCGAGGTCTAACTACCTCGCATTTGCGCCGGACAAAAGCGCACAGCGGCAGTTCACGGCGGACTCTCCGCTCGATAGTTGCCCAGGAACTGAAGAGCACTTGCCGGAATGGCCGGTCTGCTGGCCGAGGAGATTGCCAACGGCCTCGCTGACGACGCCTACGTACTGACAGATGACCTGGCCTGCAGGATAGAAGCTTAAGAAGCATCCGGTTCCGAGCTTGCGATGATGGACATCACGGACACCGACAATTTCCAACTGAGCGTCGAAGCCGTCGATGAGGCAGCCCGCTTCTGCTCGCGTTATGGGGCGATGTAAAACAGGAATCAGAGCGTGGATTGAACTCGCTGAGGGCGAGCCAGCATTCTAGTAAGCAAGCAGCTCGCCGTGCCGTGAACTGGCGGAGCTACGCTGCAATCGGTCGACGATGTCAGTCGAGCGCACCCTGTGCCGCAACCTGCACCAGGGTGTCAACAACATGACGCACCTTAGGCCTCAAGTGGGCAACCTTCGGCCAAACCGCGCTGACGTCAATGTACTCAGTCGAAATGTCATCGAGAACCGCAGTCAGTTCGCCAGATTCGATATGCTGTCTGACGAGGGACATCGGCATCTGGCAAAGTCCAAGACCCGCGAGCGAGGCCTGGACAATCGAGTCGCCATCGCTTATCTGGTGTGTCGGCGGGGGTGAAACGCGAGTGAGCTCACCATCGATTTGAAATCGCCAGGGCAACGGTTGACCGCGCCGGTGTCCGACAATGCACGAGTGCTGCTCAAGGTCCTCAAGCCGGCGAGGCGTGCCCCGCCGTGACAGGTATTCAGGCGAGGCCGCAAGCACCATCCGCTGGCGAGTCAGACGGCGCGCAACCAGGTTGCTCGAGTCCTGAATCTCCCCGAACCGGATGACCAGATCTACCCCTTCCTCCATCGGGTCAATCAGGTAGTCCGAGAACGTCATCGTGAACTGCAGGTCGAGGTGCGCCTGGGCGATTTCAAGGAGGATGGGAACCAGTATCCGGCGGCCAAAGGCAGCGGGCATGTCGATGCGCAGTCGGCCCGCTGGGCGCTGAAGCCGAGGGCCGAGAGCGGTCTCCGCGGTGGAGATTTCGTCCAGAGCCGACGAGCAGGCGGCGAAGTATGCTTCGCCGTCCGCCGTGAGGGAAATGCTTCGTGTGGTGCGATGGAATAGCTGCGCACCCAGGCGTTCCTCTAACTTCGCGATTGCCTTGCCAACGGCAGATTTTGTCAGTCCGAGCTGCTCAGCCGCGTCGGTGAAGCTCCGTGACTTCGCAGCAGTAACAAAAATCAAAATCCCGCTGAACGAATCAACTTGCGCCACGCGCTGCCCCATTGAAGAATCCAAGTCTCCTTTTACGGTAGGATTAGCCGCATTGTCAACGCGAGGTCGCCTTGGCGGCGGAGCACGGCGTCGTCAGATTTTCACAGCCTTGCCCGAGTTGGCGGCTTCGATTGCGCAATTCGCGATTCGCAGCGCGTGAATGCCATCTCGCGGCGTCGCGGGCATGGCAGCGCCGGTCTCGAGGGCGGTCAGGAAACGGTCCAGTTCCACCTTGTACGAATCCGCGTGCCGCTCAAGGAAGAAGTTGAGCAACGGGTCACGTGCTTCAGTCTGTTCGCTCGTCCAGCGGCGCAAGCTGGACGGCCGATGGTTCTCGTTCAGAACCATTCCCTTCGAGCCAAACACTTCGACGCGCTGGTCGAATCCATATACCGCCTGGCGGGAACCGTTGATGTGGCATTGTTTCCCCGACGCCGTGCGCAGCAGGACCATCACGCTGTCGAAATCCGGGAGCTCCTCGAGGCCTGGGTCTACGAGACGACTGCCCATGGCCATCACCTCTACCGGCTCCTCGCCGAGCAACCAGCGAGCCGTATCGAAATCATGGATGGTCATGTCGCGGAATATCCCTCCCGAGTGCCGCAGATATTCGAGCGGGGCGAGACCCGGGTCCCGACTGGTGATAACAACTTGCCTGACATCGCCGACCTCGCCATCTTCGATAGCCTGCTTGAGCCGCATTGCATCTGGGTCGAATCGACGATTGAACGCAAGCATCACGCGCCCGTTGAGACGCTCGATTTCCTCGACTGCGGCGAGTGCACGGTCGATGTCCAAATCTATGGGCTTCTCGCAGAGCACCGGTTTGCCCAAACGCACCGCCTGAAGCGTGAGGTCGACGTGCGTGTCGGTCGGCGTGCCGACGATGATGGCGTCGACATCGTCCCTGTCGACTGCCGACTTGCAGTCAAGGCTCGAGTCGCAACCAAGCTCGCGTGCAAGTGCCTCGACCGCTTCCTTATTCGGGTCGGCAACAGCGACCAGTTTGACCCCGCGGTCAGCGGCTACGTTAGCCGCGTGGATTCTTCCGATGCGTCCAGCACCCAAGACAGCAATACGCAACATCTTTGTCTCCTATGAATCATTGCCCACCACAGGCCGATGGTTTATTCCTGATGTATGAGCCGGCTCAACTCGCGTCGGCCACATCCGTTCTCGACGCGAGCGATGCGCCGTTCCTGGTCAGCGCGACGCTGATTCGGCAGACGTCTCGTCGGCGAGTTGTCTGCTCAACCGCAGGATGTCGCCAAGACCAAACTCCTGAACGTCCGGAGCCCGGTCGCCGCGCGCCTTCGCCACATCCGTTGCAATACGTAGCGCGTTCGAGCGCTCGCGCATCAGCAATTCGAGCGCTTCCACCAGGAAGGCGCGGTCCTTCTCCGTCACCTTCGTCTCTAACCTTCGGTCGTGAGCAGACATACGCTGGTCCCCATAATGATGCGGCCGCGACCGGCACCTCTAGCCGGTGTAACTGCTCGAACCATCGTTCGAACAGAACGCGGCCGGCGATATTCAGATAAGGCTGCGAATACTGCCGCCGTCTACGCCCCAGACAGCCGAGGTCACGAACGACGCGAGGTCGGAAGCCATGAAAACAATTACGTTGGCGACTTCATGGGGCTGTCCGAGGCGGTTGAGCGGCAAGTGACGCAACGACAGTTCGTGCTCAACAGCGTCCCTCGGCGCCATCCCGTGAAATTTGCCCATTGTGTCCGCAAAGCCACCTTCCTTCGTCCAGAAAGGGGTCCAGACCGGTCCAGGAGCAACCGCATTCACGCGAATCTTTGGCGCCTCGGCGCGTGCAAGCCCTTTGGTCAGCGCGAGAACTGCGGCCTTCGAGGCCGAGTAGTCGATTGGCACCGGCTCCGGCTGCCGAGCCAGGTCCGACGCGTTGTTGATGATGACGGCCTTCTCACGGTTGCGCAGCACGGGCAGGAGGTAGCGACAAGTCCGCACGTAACTCATGAAGTTGAGATTCATCGTGAAATCCCAATCCTCATCTGAGAGTTCGTCGAACGTGCGGACTTTGCCGGCGCCCACGTTGTTCACGAGAACGTCGACCTGCCCGTTGTGTGATTTCAAGGCTGCTTCGACACCGCCTTTGACGCCTTCGGCCGTCGAAAGGTCGGCCTGCGCAACGGTCACGTTTGCTCCGAGCGCCCGCAACTCGGACTCGGCTTCACTCAGCGCGTTTCCGTCGATGTCTATGAGGCATAGCTTTGCACCTTCGCGCGCAAAGCCCAAGGCCGTAGCCCGTCCAATTCCTTGCGCCGCACCCGTGATGAGCACAATCTTTCCGTCGAGTCCTGTCTGCATGATGTCTCCGCTTTAATAGCCTGTATCCGTGCGTGCTCCCTGCAAAGCGAAACGCCGGGCTATCCGCTTCGCGCCTCCATGAAGACGCACGTTTCCCGCTCCCGTCGAACCGCGAGGAGCACGGTGGACCGCGTTGAAGCGGCGCCCTTAGCGGTTGTCGACCCGCTTGATAAATGGCCTGATGTCGACTGCCGCCCAGATTCCAGCCTTGTTAAATGGGTCGGCGTCGACGAACTTCTGGATTTCTTCGATGCCTTCGGCTTCGTAGAGGAAGAAGCTGCCAATCATGGTTTGGCCATCCGACATCGTTAGCGGGCCGGAGATAAGCGTCTTCACGGGCGCCGTTTGCAAATACAACTTGTGCGCGTCGTAGTTTTCAAGGCGACGTTCGACCATGTTCGGATGGTCCAGGCAATAGACGGTGAAATGCATTGTTCTCTCCTCACTTCGGTTCTGGTGTCAGGCCGACGCCGCATGTGGTGCCACGCCATCGAAGGCATTCTGCAAAAGCTCGAGAAGAGCATCGTGCTCAATCGAACGTGGGTTCCAATACGGATTCGAGCTGGCGATGTCCGCGGCTTTCAATACATCCTCAGCCGCCATGCCGATGTCTTTGAGCGCCAGCGGAGCACCGCAGCGTTTTGCGAGCTCGTAGACACCGGCGGCGGCGTCATTCGAGCCAAGCGCGCGGGCGATACGTTTCATTGCATCCGGCGCTGCCTGCCGGTTGTACGCGAGCGCGTGCGCGAGGACGATGGTGTGCGTTTGCGCGTGAGGAAGATTGAAGCTGCCGCCGAGCGTGTGACACAACTTGTGATGCAGCGCCATGCCGACACTACCCAACACCGTTGCGCAGAGCCACGCGCCGTACTGAGCATCGGCTCGAGCGTCCACGTCTTGAGAGTCGGCGACGATTGCCGGCAACGCGCGCGCCAGAGCCGCAATCCCTTCTTCTGCCATCAGACTGGTCACGGGATTGGCGTCGCGCGAGTACAGCGCTTCTGCCGCGTGCGCGATTGCGTTGATTCCGCTCGTGACCGACAACGCGACCGGGAGCGACATGGTCAAGTCGGCGTCGTAAATCACGGTCTTCGGAAGAACCCGGAGATCTGTTCCTGTCTTCTTCAATCCAGCATCGGTGATGCCGTAGATAGGGGTCATCTCGCTGCCGGCGTATGTCGTCGGCACGGCGAGAATGGGAAGGTCGGATTCCAGGGCGATTGCCTTGCCCAAGCCAATCGTCGAGCCTCCGCCAACAGCAATTGCACAGTCGGCCTTCAGTTCCCGGGCCAGCGCGCGAGCTTCATTCGCCAACTCGAGCGGCACGTGCATGACCGCGCGGTCGAATATATCCGCCACTCGCGCACCAAGGCGAGCGGCCACGGCTTCACCCGTATCCCTCTGCTCCGGGCTGCACAGGATGAGAGCCCGCTCCGACTTAAGCTCAAGCACTTCTCGCTCGAGGTGCCGCAGGCTGCCAGGGCCGAACACGACCCGGCCGGCCCGCGCCTGATAGACAAACTCACGCTTTTGCATGAAAGAACTCCACTTTGCGCCCGGGGCCGACACCAGCGTCTGCCTGATAATCAACCTGGAAACGCGCCGTGCGCAGGTCGCCTAGCTCGTTTCGCACGCGCAGGTGCTCAGGATGCGACGCGTACGCGTTCAACGCGTCCTGCGAATCGAACTCGGTCACGAGAACCGCGTCGCATGCGTAATCGACCCGACTATGGTCGAGACCGACTTCGAGATAGCTCATTCCAGGAATTTGACCGCGCAATCCCTCGAAGCTCGTCTTGACACGATTCGCGCCGGCCAGGCGCTCGGCCGGCGTGTCGCCACGAACCCGCCACATCACGATATGCCGAATCATGCGCGCACCTCGGAGGGGTTGAGCACGAAGTCATATTCGAGCGAGTACCAGGGGACCGGAATTTGCTGACCGTCCGGGGCAACGCCAGGTTCATGTCGCTTCCATTCGGCGATAAGCGACGAGCGCACTCCGAATACAACGTCTGAGTCGAGATACTGGTCGCCGTCGCGGAACACGTGCGTAATAAGCGTCTCGTAACCGGGTGCCTGAAGCATGAAATGCAGATGCGCGGGACGCCAAGGGTGGCGACCGACCGCCGACAGCATTCGCCCCACCGGCCCATCATGGGGAATGGGATACGCCTCAGCCAGAATCGAGCGGAAGTTGAAAAATCCCTCTGCGTTCGTTCTCAATCTGCCTCGTGCGCTAAAGACTGCATTGCCGGCTTCACCCTGGTTCTGCACGTCATAGAAGCCATCCTCGTCCGATTGCCAAACATCGAGCAACGCGTTCCCGATGGCTTCGCCACCAGCGCCGCGCACCTGGCCGCCTACATAGCAGGGCGCGCCCTTGGCTCCGTTCGAGATGTCGTCGCCGTTGCTGTAGGCCGGCGCGCCCTCGACGAAAAATGGCCCGAATACCGTTGCTTCAGTGCAGTTCGCAGGTTTGCGATTGTTCTGGGACATGACCAGCATCGAGAGTCCGAGCGTATCGGACAGCAGGATGAACTCCTGTCTCCTGTCGTCAGTGATATGACCGACCTCCGTCAGAAACTTGATGGCCTTGAACCACTCGTCCTCGGTGAGATGAACGTCGCGGGCAAAGGCATGGAGATGTTGAACCAGGCTCGTCATCACGGTCCTCAGTCTCGCGTTCTCGCAGTCCGAGAATGAGGCAATGACGGCTTGTGTGATGGTGTCTTCGTTGATGTTGCGCATCGTGCATGTCTCCGTTGTGCGCTCAGGCGTCCAGGAATGAAAGGTAATGCGTCGCTCGCGTAAATAAAATGCCTCGCAGTGAAATGACATTTCCGCTCGCAGGAAAAATAGGCGTTAAGGCGCGGTGCCTGAGTAATCAGAAGGCGGCAACCGTCGGTGTACCCGCTGCATTGTAGAAATTGACTCTACAAACCGGATACTTGTGGTCGGTTTATCAAGCGCTCCCTCTACGGCATATTTGCCGCAATGAGTTGGAACAATCGCACCTGATTCTTCCAGCAGGACTCGGAGAGGGAGACGATGGACCGCTGGACGCAATTGCAGCTATTCGTGCTGACTGCCGATCTGGGCAGCCTGTCGAAAGCAGCTGAACAGCTCGACATGTCGAATGCGGCGGCAAGTCGAACGCTCAGCGCTCTCGAAGAGCGCCTCGGCGCGAGGCTGATAGAACGGACTACGCGGCGCATGTGGCTCACTGACGCTGGCCGCGAATACCATCGCCGGTGTACGGCCGTGATTTCCGAATTGGCCGAAGCCGATTCGATAGCGTCCGAGGAGGCAGTCAGCCCCAGAGGTGTGCTCCGGGTAACTGGCTCCGTGTCGTTCGCAATGATGCATATCGCGCCCGCGCTGCCGGAGTTCGTGCGGCGGTATCCAAATCTGTCCGTGCAAATTGTCGCGGCGAATCAATACCAGAATTTCATCGAGGCCGGCATAGACATCGCCATACGCACCAAGGAGCATGAGGGCGATTCGGGAATCACCATCCGGCGTCTCGCGGAGACACGACGTGTGATGGCGGCCTCGCCTGCGTATATCGCCGCTCATGGGCGGCCGCAAAATCCCGAAGATCTCGCGCAGCACAACATGCTCGTCTATAACCTCGCCGTTGACCCTTATCTGCTCCATCTGCGTCGAGGGAAGGACGAACGCAACATCGCCATCGAGAGCGCGCTGGACTCGAACGAAGGTCAGGTCATCGTCGCCGCTGGGCGGGCAGGCCTGGGAATTGTCGTTCAGCCTCTGTACATCATCCACGATGACATCGTCTCCGGGCGGCTCATTCCGGTACTTGAAGAGTGGCAGTTGCCGCGACTGACTATCAACCTGGCCTACCAAAGTCGACGGTATCAGCCTGCGAAAATCCGTGTCTTCACCGAGTTCCTGATTGAGCGAGTAAAGAGCCTCAACCTCGAGGAGCGCTGGATGACCTTCGCGACATAACGCCCCCTCGCTGCTGACGATGCCCCTGCCTGCGCGATAGCCATCGACGCGCCGCGCGTCACATCGGACCCGTCGACGAAATGAGGAAAGACCGGCGGCCTCTCATGGAGCATATCGGTCCTCGCCATCGTCACAAAATTCAGACTGCAGCAGATGCTTTTTTTCGGGCCAGGCGCGCGAGGGGCGAAGACAAGACCGCGCCCAGGCGCCCATCGAGCAGGACCACGATGAGGAGCAGCAGCCCGTTCACGAGGAGAATCTGCGTGGACGTTGCGTTGAGCAAGCCCAATCCATTGTTCAACACGGTAAGAATCAGGACGCCCATCGCGACACCGAGCGGAGAGCCGATACCCCCGCCGAGCGCGACACCACCAACGATAGCCGCTGACGCCGCCTGAAGCAGGATGTTACTGCCCATGGTCGCTGAAGCCGTCGCGAGGCTGAGCGAGAGCAAGCCGCCGCCGAGCGCCGACAGACTGCCGGAGATGACGAATCCTACGGTCAGCGCTTTTCCGACCCGCGCTCCGCTCTGAATCGCCGCCTTCCGATGGCCACCCGATGCGTATATGTCGCGGCCAAGCGTGGTGAAGCGCAGGAACAGCGACACCACGACGAAGCACCCAATTGTGATGAGGCTTCGCGGCGAGAAGATACCGGCAACGTTGTGGTCCAGGAAATCACTGACATCCAGGTTGCCGTAGCTCAGCACGCGACCGCCTGCCAGCCAATAGCCAACGCCGGTAAGGAACATCATGGAGCCCACCGTCGTCACCAGTGAGGACACGCCGAGCCAGGGAAGCAATGCCGCGTTTGCGACTCCCACCACCACGCCGAATATAACGGCGTACAGGAGGCCGAGCGACGCGCTATCTCCCCCGAACTTGACGGTGATGAGGCCTGCGACCGTCGAGATGGCCGCCACGCTCAGGTCGAACTCGCCGGCTATCATCGTCACCGAAAGGCCCAGTGCGATGATTCCAAGGAATGCGAACGCCTGAAAAATCGCGTACAGGTTTGCCTGCGAGAAGTAATGATTGACGGTGAGACCGAAGATTACTGGCATGCCGGCAAGGAGGGCGAGCCGAATTGCCAGATTAAGAAGTCGTTGAGATTGGTCCATTTCCGAGTCTCCAGTTATTTCCGTCCCGGACCGAGCCGGGCGAGCAGCGCTCCGAACACCACCGCCGCGAGAACCACGATGCCCTTTGCCACCAGCTGGTACTCGTAGCTCACGCCGCTGACCAGGAGGATGTTGCTGATGACCGCCAGAAAGATTGCACCAGTGACCGCGTCCGAGATTTGACCGCGGCCACCTCGAATTGAAATGCCTCCGACGAGCACCGCTGCAATCGCATTGAAGTCGAGGTCGATGCCGTAAGTCAGATTTCCCTGAGCTGAAGATGAGGCAATCAGAGAGCCAGCGAGGGCCGCTGCAGCGCCGGCGAATGCATAGCACACGAGGGTTGCCAGAATCGTCCGAAGTCCGGCAATGCGAGCTACTTCCGCTCGCATACCGAGAAGGCGGATTTCACGGCCAATGCGCGACTTCTGGAGAATGAAGCGTGCAATTGCAGCGAAAATTGCCAACACCAGAATTTGAGTCGGCAACCAGCCGGACAGTCTGCCCTGACCGAGCCATGTGGCGTCGCCTTGACCGATGACTGTCAGACCACCGGTGTAGATGACGCCCGCCCCAATGATGATTGACGAGGTGGCAATCGTCGTGATGATGGGGTTCGCTTTCCCCAGAGCGATAATTCCACCCTGAACGGCACCCATCAGCAGGCCGCTCACTACAACGAGCAACAGCGTCGCGCCGAGCCCCAGATGAATAAGCGCTGCGAACATGACGGTGGAAACCGCCGCCGTAGCGCCCATCGACAGCATGAACAGGTTGCCGCTAAGGGTGACCAGAGCCATGCCGATAGCGCCAATGCCCACTGCAGCCACCGAGTACATCAACGACTGGACGTTGCCGAATTCCGTGAAATGAGGAACGATCGCTGCGGCGACCACGATGAGAGCAAGGGTCGCGATTCGAATCGACGCGGCATGGATGCTCGTCGTTCCAAAAAGTGCGGACGCCCACCGTCGCAACGCAGTGGGCGACACTTGTGCAGTGGGCTCCAGTGCGGTTTTATGCATTTCCCACCTCCGCAGGTTTGTTTCGGAAAGAGACATGGTTGTGCGATGCGTCGCTGCCGCCCGCCACAATGTCGTGAAGCAGCGTGTCGCCGTCGATTTCAAATCGAGGCTTATGACGGACCGTCCGGCCACGGAAGACTGTGAGAACCGTATCCGCGAGTTCCAGAATTTCCTCGAGGTCTGTCGAGTAGAAGACAATCGCCAAACCGTCATCCGCCATCTTGCGCAGCGTCGAATAGATTTCCGCGCGCGCTCCAATGTCAACACCCCGAGTGGGTTCGTTCAACAGCAGCAGCCGCGGCGCAAGTGCGACAGCTTTGGCTAGCGACACTTTCTGCTGGTTGCCGCCGCTAAGCGTCGACACTTCGTGAGGCAGACGCTGTGGGTCGATGGCGAACATCGACGCGAGACGGCGCGCCTCTTCCTGCTCGCCTGCCCGACGCATGATTCCGGCTCTGCTGAACTTCGCCATCACGGACGCCGTGATGTTGATGGCAATCGGTGCGTCGAGAAACACGCCTTTATCCGCACGGTCCTCGGCGACGTAGGCGATTCCCGCCTTCAGCGAACTGCGAATGCTGTCCAGTCTGATGGGCTGCCCATCGACCTTCACCGAGCTGGAGATGTCGCCGCGAAGCCCGGCGAGAGCCTCCACAAGGACCTCTGCTCCCGAGCCTAGCTGGCCGACCACCGCGAGAATCTCGCCTGGCGCGACATCAACCGACAGGCCTTTGACCTTGTCCGCGACTGTCAGATTGGCCACCGCAAGACGAGGCGCGACATCCGCGCGGCTCTCGGGCGGCGTAACCTTGCTGTGTACAAGTTCGCGCCCAATCATCGCCTTCACCACCTCGGCAGTCGTCATGTCGGAGGTGCGCTGTGTCAGAACGTGCTGGCCGTTGCGGAAGACCGTTATCCGGTCCGTAAGCGCGAAGACTTCATCGAGTCGATGGCTCACGAAAATCATTGCGGTGCCCTGGTCACGCAGCCTGCGGGCGACGTCGAACACTCGAACAATCTCCGCGTCTGACAGGGTGGCAGTCGGTTCGTCGAGAAGGAGAACCTTCGCCTGCCGCGACATGCCACGAGCGATCTCCACGAGCTGGCATTCAGCAAGGCTCAGTCGCGACGCCGGTGCGTCCAGCTTGATATGGGAAAGCCCGACCGAGTCGAGATGTTCGCGTACAGAGTCGCGATACTGACTGCGACGGTAGATGTTGTTCTGGTCTGCACCACCAAGAAGGATGTTGTCGAGCACCGACAGTGTCGGGACGATTGCGAGCTCCTGATGAACGATGGAGATTAGCCGGGGGTCGGTGCGGCTCCCCAGTTTCAGGTTGTGGCCGTCGACGGTGATTTCTCCCTCATCAGGCTGCACAAGGCCACCAAGAATCTTGATGAACGTGCTTTTCCCAGCGCCGTTCTCACCACACAGCGCATGAATCTCGCCGGGCGCCAGTTCCAGACTGACGCCGGTGAGCGCCTTCACGCCGCCATAGTGTTTCGTGAGATTGCGAGCGCAGAGCAGACTCTGGGCAGATGCCGACTCGGAGCCGGGCTTCGCTTCTTGCAGCATTGTCTTCCTCCAAACACGGCGACTCTTCGGCCTACCGCTATCATTGACTGATGTCTGTGGCCCATGCCCATCCGGCGCAAAAACTGTCGGAGATGGTGGACGGCATACATCTCGAATAACGATGCTCCGTGTCGAAGAAGCGTGGCTTGCAGACCAGGGCAGATGGGCCGGGTTGCAACGGCTTCAGCGACACGGCTGACGGGGTCTTGGGGAGAGGAAATCGCAGGAATCGCTGCGAGTGCAGGAATGCATGTTGTCTCCACAGAAACTCGCGTCAGCGGCTTCGTTATTGTTGAGACACAGGTTATTGGTTCGCCAGGAAAAGAAAAATGCGCTGCGGTGAAATGATATTTCCGGTGGACGGAAATATCGACGCTCGCCCGTGCCCATAGAAACCGCGCGGCGCCCGGACCTGGTATCCGATATACCGCGCGTGCTTTGGGCGTGTGGCCTGATTAAAGTGCGATTCGCTGCCCAACCGATGACGAGCGAATCGCCGCGTCGACGACGCGCTGGATTTCACAGGCCTCGCGGAAGTCCGGGTAAGCGGGCTTTCCCTTCTCGATTGCTCCGATGAACTCAGCCATCTCGATAGTCTTCAGGTCATTGAAGCCGAGTTGATGGCCGCCCGCCACCGTGAAGTTCTCGTAGGGAGGATGGGCGGGGCCCGCCTCGACACGTGTGAACCCCGAGGTGCGCGGGTCGCCCCCCGCCTTGTAATACTGAAGCTCATTGAAGCGCTCTTGCGAGAAGCACAGTGCACCCCTGGTTCCGTAGACCTCGAACTCGAGTTGCATCTTCCGACCGGTCGCAGCCCAGTTTGCCTCTATCGAGCCAGAGCATCCGCGCTCGAACGTGACCATCAATCGGGCGATATCATCGACTTTGACTTCGCGTCGCTCCGACGCCCCAGGCGCTACCGGGCGAGTCTTGTTGACCGTCTCGAGTTGTGCGGTCACATGCGTGAGCGCCCCGAGCAGGAATCGCGACATGCCGACGATGTGATTGCCGATTTCGGCGAGTGCGCCGGCGCCGTTCTGAGGGTCAACACGCCAGCCATACGGAATTTCCGGGTCGGCCATATAGTCTTCCGCGTGGACGCCGCGAAAGCTCGTGATTTCCCCTAGCTCTCCCGAGACAATCATTTCCCTCGCCAGCTTGAGAACGGGGTTCTTGATGTAGTTATAGCCAACCTGCGTGATGACCTTCGCGGCCTCAGCCGCTTTCATCATTTCGAACGCATCGGCGGCCGACGGCGCAATCGGTTTTTCGCAATGCACATGCTTCCCGGCGGCAATCGCAGCCAGGGCCATCTCCCGATGCAGACTGCATGGCGTCGTGATTGAGATGACTTGAATGTCGGGGTCATCCAGCAATGTTCGCCAGTCGGCCGTCCCACGGTCGAAGCCGAAGTGCTCAGCGGCTTGACGAGCGCCTGCCTCGCTCACGTCGGCAACTGCCACCAGTCTCGGCCTCAGCGAATCCGGAAACGCATTGGGCACGGCTCGGTACGCCAGCGCGTGCGCTTTTCCCATGAAGCCAGTCCCAATTACGGCGACGCCAATCTCTCGTCTCATTCGATGTCTCCCTTCTAAAAGCAATAGCGACCCCGAAGGGTCGCGAAAACGTTCCGCCGGCTGCGCGGCGGGCAACCCGTCTGCGAGCTTTACTTCTTCTGGGAATAGCAGACGTTGAGCGTGGCCTTGGTCGCGGCAGGATTCGGCAGATACTGGATTGCTTGCGGCGTCTTCCCGGTTGCCAGGTCTTTCGCCGCGCGCGCGGCGTAGGCACCATCGTCAAACGGCGACTGCTCGACCGTGGCATATGCCTTGCTGGCGGAGATGGCCTCGACCGCACCGGAGTCGCAGCCGTGGCCGACGATGACGAGCTTCGACGGGTCAAGACCCAGTCGCTGCGCAGCCGTCACGACCCCGCGGAGTTGCGAGTCGTTCTCCGTGTAGACGCCTTTGACGTCCTTGAATTGAGTGAAGAGAGCCGATGCCGCCGCTTCTGCTTTCACGGCGTCCCAGTCAGCCGGCTGCGAACCGACGACTTCGATTCCAGGTGCGTTCTTCTTGAGGCCGTCAACGAAGCCCTGGTAGCGCTGGACCTGGGGAGGCGTGCCCATCGGCCCATTGATGACGATGACCTTGCCCTTGTCTGCGTATCCCTTTTCCTTGAAGCCCTGAATCATGGCCTTCGCCGCGACTTCGCCATTGCTGGTGTCGTTCGGGCCCGTGAAGACCTTCCAGTACCGGGAATACTTCTGGTCGGGCATCGAGTTCGAGATGACCAGCGGAATCCTGGCCTGGTCGATCTTGCGAATCGACGGAACCATCGCGCTCGAGTCCACCGGGACCAGGACGATGACATCGGGCTTCTGGGCGAGTGTTTGCTCGACCTGCGTGGCTTGCTCGTTCGGGTCGTAGTTGGTCACCTTGACATCCAGCTTCAGCCCTTGAGCCGCAGCTTCCTTCTCGAAGCCCTTCACATACAGCGCCCAGTATTCAACGCTCTGGGTCGGCATGAGCAGCGCGACGCGGGGCTGGCCAGCCGCGTGGGCGCCGGTGTCAAGGACGCTTGTGATGGCCGCAAGGGCGAAGCAGGAAGCGATGGATTTGCGAAAGTTCATGTTTGTGTCTCCATAAGGCCCGAGGGATGCGTAGGCCGGGTTTTGATGTTTTGGTGGAGGCACAGTAAGGCTTGGTATGTGAAAGAAAAATGCCCTTGAACGAAAAGTTATTTCCACTACCAGGAAAAATGAAGACGACCTCGAGGCGATTGCCACGGGACGTTTGAACAATGTGGCGATACGGCGACCGTGGCGCATCTGGCACGCACGCTTGCCACCAAAGCAGCAGATTGTCCACTTTTAGTCTACGGAAAGACGAGTTTGTGGCTGTTTATCCGCTGCGACTTCTACGTGATAGTGACGGCATCGCTTCCGCACGACAGCCGGCGTGCCGTCGTGGTCACTTTCAAGAGGTCTCTCAAATGTCCCAATCCAAAGTCGAACTCGTCGCCGCATACTTCACGCTGTCGGGCGATGTCTTCCCGTTCGGGCCTACCGAAATCAGTCCCTTCAGCTTCAAGGACCGCGTCGAAGCCGCAGCGAAAGCGGGCTGGGACGGCATCGGTCTGATTCATTCGGACATCTACGCTACTGCCGACAAGATTGGCTTCCCGGAGATGCGCCGCATCCTCGAAGCCAACGGTATGAAGCACGTTGAGTTCGAGTTCCTCGTCGACTGGTATCAAACGGGCGAGCGCCGCCGCACCTCCGATAGCCAGCGTTACTACTACCTGAAAGCCGCCGAGGAACTTCGTGCGCGTATCGTGAAGGTCGGCCCCGGCATCGGTGAGGACACCGCGAATGTCCCGCTCATGGTCGAAGAATTCGGCAAGCTGGCAGAAGACGCCGAGAAGCGCGGTACGCAGGTCATGCTTGAGATCATGCCGTTCAGCAATGTGCGCACAATTGAAACCGGTAAGGCCATCGTCGAAGGCGCAAACAGGAAAAACGCGGGCCTGCTGCTCGACATTTGGCATTTGAGTCGTGGCAACGTCGACTTCGCCGAAATCGCGACGATTGAGCCGGAATTTATCAAGGGCATAGAACTCGACGACGCGGACCGCTACGCAATCGAGCCGCTGTGGATGGATACCTGCCACAAGCGCCGTCTGCCGGGCGAAGGCGTGCTCGATGTGAAGGGCTTCATCAAGGCAGTGCAGGCTACCGGATTCGAAGGTCCGTGGGGCGTCGAAATCCTGTCCGAAGTTGAACGCAAGCTCCCGCTCGAAGAAATGGCCACTCGCGCGTACAACGCGACGATTCGTCAGTTCGAGAACTAAGTCGCATTGAAAGCACTGAAGTGCAGAACGGCCGCAGCAACGCTTGCCGCAGCCGTTCGTGCATCTGGATTGGACCTGACCGCCGTAAGTCGGCGTCGCTCCCGAAGATGGAGCGCGTGGCTGACCGGCCTTCGCCCCGGCGTGGTTGCAGCGGTGCCGACATCGTGTCATTGCCGACGCAGCCGATCGCCGTGCTGAACGAATTGAAACCGCTTACCGGCAACGGGCACTCTGTCTTTCCGTCCCCTACCCGCCAGAAGACGCCTCAATTTACATCGGGATGCATTGAGCAAAGCACTGCGAGAGATGGGCTTTCAACAGAAATACGCGACGCATGGTTTCAGAGGCATGCTTCGCACGGTCAGGCGAAAACGACTCGGTATGGATATCGATGTACTGGAAGCACAACTGGCACACGCCAAACGTTGCGATGTACAAAAGGCCTGCGTGAGCGCGATACCGTCGTCGATGCCGTCAGGCTCGTTCGAACGTGCTCCTTGGTGCCGTTGCAACCGCAACGCTGCATCAAAATCGATATCGCTGTCCCACCGGCCACGCGCTGCGCAGTGATCGGCGCAAAGCCCGGAGTCCGCGCTCGCGCGTCAAGAAGGCCGACACGATCATCTACCGCAATTCAGCTCGACTGCGAGAGCTGTTCGATCAAAGATCGCTGCCGTCCGAATACACCATTCCGCAAGGTAGCCCGCAGCATCCATGAAGCTACGCATGATGAAACGAGATGTATTGCCCAGACGCCTGAATAGCAGGAGCGACGTAAATCGGATCGCTATCGCAGAAATATTGATGCAATACACGCTACGTCAGCAAATCGGTCCCTTTTCTGGGTCGAGGGTCCGCTTAATTACGCGATTTGCGAATAAAATCGCTTCCGTCGAATTTTTTTAATTTAGCAGACGTTCTTTTCTGCGCATTGCGAAATAACGACATTGTCGCAACCCCAATTATTTATTAGTCTTTAGGGGACATTTTTCTTACAAACGACTATTCGGATTGTCGATTCCTCGGCATAGTGACGACGACGCCAATCTTCGCCGACTCACATGATAGAGGAATGCGCTCCGAGGATCTCCGTGGCCGCTCGCGCGCCGCGCGCTTTCGCACGTGGTCGCGTGCTGGGCTGGTTACTGGCCATGACGTTTGGCGTCTCCACATGCGCTTATGCCGGACATACCTGGCGCGTCGTCATTCTGCCCGGTGCCGACCCCACCCAGCCAGCCGTTCAGGAACAGATTCGCGCAATTCGCGGCGCCATTGCCTCTGCCGCGCCAGACGGCGTCGAGTTTTATACGGATTCGCTAGATGACCTGCGATTCGACGCTCCCGAGTTGATGCCCAGCTTTCTCGCGCTCCTGAAACAAAAGTATCAACACAAGCAGATCGACGTCGTAATTGGATTAACCGACTTTGCATTGAAATTCACTGAACGCTATCACGCCGAAATCTGGCCGGGTGCGCCCGTAATAATTTCCAGTGCCGCCGACTCCCGGCAAAAAGACATTCCGCCCGAATTCGCTTATGTGCCGATCAGTTTCGATATCGATGGCACGCTGGCGATAGCGGAGACATTACAGCCGGGTGCGCGACAGCTCGTGATCGTGTCGGGCGCGGCAAAGCTCGACCGACAGCTTGCACAACGCGCAACCGTCGCAGCGCGCGCGCGCAAAACCCACGATTGGACTATCGCGGTCTGGAGCGGGCTGTCCGTGGCCGAACTGCAACACCGCCTCGCCACGCTCGACTCCAACACTGCGGTGCTTTATACGACGATGTATCGCGACAACAATGGCCGAACCTACTTTCCCTATGAGGCCGTCGCTCCGATGGCAAAGTCATCCCATGCGCCGATCTACGGCTGGTACCCGACCTACTTCGGTCATGGAATGGCAGCGGGGTCGGTAATCAGTTTCGAAACCAACGGGCAGCTCGCTGGTGCTCTCGCGGCGTCGATTCTGCTCGGCAAGACGCCAGCACAAGGCACCACCGTTGCCGCGAGCACGTCGCGCTGCATCGCGGACGCGGGAGTGCTCGAAAAGCTCAGGCTACCGGTAGCCGCGTTGCCCGAGAATTGTGAATTGATCAATGTGCCGCCTTCGCTCTGGCGCGAGTACCGTGCAATCGTGCTCAGCGCCGTCAGCGTCGTCCTGCTGCAGGCGCTCACCATCGCTGCGCTGCTGTGGCAACGCCGATACCGCCGGATCGCCGAAGATGAAGCCACGCTGCGACTGGATGAACTATCTCGCGCAGCGCGATTCGCTTCGGCGGGCGAGTTGAGCGCATCGATCGCGCACGAAGTCGGGCAACCGCTAGGCGCGATTCTCAGTAATGCCGACGCGGCAGGAATGATGCTCGATAGCGGCCCTGAGACCGGCGAGCTTCACTCTATCCTTGCTGACATTCGCCGCGACGCATTGCGCGCGAATCAGGTCGTGCAACGACTGCGAACACTCCTTCAGAAGCACACGACCACGCTAGACCCGCTCGATTTCGATGCAGCATTACAGGAAGGGCTTGCACTGCTTGGCCCCGAATGCCGTCAGCGACAGATCGTCGTCGAGACGGCAATGTCGACGGACAACGCCTGGGTGTTCGGCGATCGCGTGCAGTTGCAACAGGTATTGATCAACCTCGCCATCAATGCTCTAGACGCAATGGAGAATACGTTATCTCCGGAACGGATATTGAGCGTCTCTACGCGAGTTTCGGGACAGGGCTACGAACTCGCGGTGGCCGACCGGGGACACGGCATTCCACTCGATGCCGAACAGCTTCTGTTCGATTCGCTGTACACGACCAAACCGCATGGCATGGGGCTCGGGCTGTCCATCGTGCGCACGATTGTCGCGACTCACGGAGGCCGAGTTTCGGCTGCCGTCCGGGAGGGCGGCGGAAGCGTCTTCACAGTCTGGCTTCCAGCCATGCCTGAAGCCGCAATGTCGACTATCCGGCCGGAATCCGCCAAAGCCAGCGAGAACGTTGTACTGGGACCTCAGCCTGAAACGCAAGGAGGACAACCGTGAGCGAGCATGCCGATGCCGTCATCCATGTCGTCGACGACGATCCTGCTATACGCACCGCGTTGACGCGGCTTCTGACACGCGCCGGCTTCACCGTAAAAGCTTACCCTGCTGCCGGAGATTTTCTCGTGGCAGCACCCGACGCATCGCCGGCATGCCTGTTGCTAGATCTTGAAATGCCCGGTCCAGGCGGTCTTGATTTGCAACGCGCGCTGCGTAGGCTGGGTAATGAGGTGCCCATTGTCTTTATCAGCGCGCATCAGGATATTCCGAAAACGGTGATGGCCATCAAAGCAGGTGCAAGCGATTTTCTGCTAAAACCGATCGACTCGCAGGCGCTCCTCGCCTCTATCGAAACTGCTCTCGCGGCTGCGACACCCACATCGTCTCCGGCCCTGGCAAGCGACCAGCCTCCCGCGACTGCTTTGAGTTCGCGCGAGCAGGTCGTACTGCGCGGCATTGTCGCCGGCAGGTTGAACAAGCAGATCGCGGCTGAACTCGCAGTGAGCGAGCGAACCGTCAAAACCTGTCGGGCAGATCTGATGCACAAGCTGAATGCTCACTCGCTAGCTGAACTGGTGATACGGGCTGAACCGCTCGTGCGGACACAAGCGCCGGTCTGACTTGCGGTTGCCGCTACAGGCAATCTGCTGCCCCTGCCATGGTGGCGTCAAACGGGTGGCGCACCATCATGGAAGCAAGGCACGCCGGGAAGGCTGTGAATCCTGAAAAGAAAGAGAGAGAGCCAACATGCCGAGGAAAGCAATCGAAGAAGCCGCGCTGGTGCGCGGCCGGTTGACTTACATGCTGGAACTGGCGAGAGGCAGATCGCACATCGCCAGCATGCGCGGAGCCGGAACACGAGATCGCGCCATTGCGGAAGTACTTGTTGCCGAAGGCTAGCGCTCGGCCAGAACCCGCCGGCTTTGGTCCTCGCGGCTTAGACCACATATATCGGCAAACGCCGCGCGCAGTGACGCGCAAGTCAGGCGATCTGGCGAACTTGCCCCCCCGCCCGCGCCTTGCCCATCGGGGCAAGTTGATTGCCCCAAACACCTATAGCGCCGAAGGCCCCCATCGACAAGAATCCAGCGTGGGGAGTATGCGAAGCGAGCCGTGGCGTAACTCGGTTTCGACGTCCAGCGTCAACGATCCCGCAGGAGGCAGCTATGGTCGGCGGACAATACGGTGGAGGGTCGCTGCGTGTTGCGAACAGCACTGTCGGCTACTGCAACACGGTTTCTGCCTCGTTCGGCTTGCAGGCTGGCGCTCAGTTCAAGGCCATTATTTTTTCTTCTCATGACCCCGGACGCGTTGGACAGCTTCCGGAATTCAGACGGCGGAGTGTGCATCACTTGAGTTCAAGGCAGGTGGGTTCAGGCAATACAGATAGCCCGCACCGTATCAGCCACTTTCAGGAAATGTAAATGGTCGCCGCGGAAGAACGTCGTTCCGGTGCGCCGGGCGCAGTGGCAGACCCGGCTGGGATCGATCTGTCGCTAGTGCATGACGACCCTGCTTTTCACCTGCAGCGCCGGCTCGGCCTGATTCCCCGCGAGGGCATGGGCACCCTGCGCCGCGCGCTGATCTTCGGTGCGATCTGCTGGCTGCCCATCGTTGTCTGGGCTATGCTCACCGGCCGCGTGTCGAGAGGCGCCGAAGGCGACACCCTACTGGCTCATTTCGGCGTTCACGTGCGCTGTCTGGTTGCGATTCCCATGCTTGTCATCGCGGAAGGTGTGGCGCAAAAAATGGTCCCGCCTCTTCTGCGCTACTTCTTTGGAGCGGGGCTTGTCACGGCCGAGACGCTACCCCAGTTCCGCACGCTGATCGCAAGTATCGCGCGTCTCAGGAATCTTTCGTTGCCCTGGGTTTTGATCGCTGGTGCCGTGATTGCGTGGACCACCGCCGGCGCGTTCCTCAAACAGATTGACGACGTGATCTGGCCGGGCGGACCCGGCGACATGGCGGGCGCGCTTACCTTCGGTGGCTGGTGGTTCATTCTTGTGGTGCGCCCACTCTTTACTGCACTCCTGCTCGCGTGGTTGTGGCGCGCATGCCTTGTCTTCGTACTCTTTCTCAAACTGTCGCGATTCCCGCTTGCTCTCGCCCCTGTTCATCCGGATCGCGTCGCGGGCCTCGGTTTCGTCGAGCGTCTGATGTTTATTTTCAGTCCGGTAGCCTTCTCCCTGTCGGCGGTCGTCGCGGCCTCGTTCGCGCACGACGTCATGTATCACGGCGTGAATGTCACCGATATCAAGGGCGAACTGATCGCCACGACCGTCATGTTGATCGTGATCTTTCTCATACCGTTCATGCCGCTCGCCGTAACGCTCGGAAGAGTTAAACGTGACGCCATTTTCAGCTACGGGAGCCTGGTCGGGCGCCACGCTCGCCTTGTGCATCGTCGCTGGATTCTGAAAGAAGATGTCGGCACGCCGGACATCCTGGACGCACCCGAGTTGGGTCCGGTGGCCGACGTGCAGGCGGTGTATCAGGCGATTCGAAGCATGCGTGGAATTCCGGTCGGCAAGCTCGGCCTGATCGCGATCGTAGTGCCGGCAGCGGTGCCCATGCTGGTCGTCGCGGGCATGCAATTGCCGCTGCAAAGCGTTCTGACGAAAGTGCTCAAAACACTGCTCTGATTCGTGCGATAACTTCCATCAGCCGACGAAGTTCCGCGACGGTTCATGAAAAAGGCGAAGACTTTTCGGTCGCTGCGCCGATCTCCTCGCGCTCACGGCCAGCGCGTAATCGCCAGATCGTGGCGCTGCCCCGTTCGCATGCGAGTTTGCAAAACGTGTGCCCCCCTTCGTTAGCCGAAAATATTCGGCCGCGAAAAACAGTGTCACTCACGGAATTGCCCCGACGGGCAATTTCATTGCCCCTTCCCCCGATAGCGGAACCGCGCACGCACTCCGATAATGAAGATCGCTACGTTGCCTGGTTTGCGTCGGGCGAGTGGACACGCCATACGTGTCCGCTGTGCCGACCTGTCCCGCTCGCGCGCATCCATCCGAGGTCCTGATCGACTATGGTCCATCCTTCATTCGAACCGACCCGCGACACCGATGACGCCGCCTCGACCATTCCACCAGCCGACATGGTCCGCATTCCCGCAGGCACGTTCGTCATGGGCTCGGATCGGCACTATCCCGAGGAAGCACCTGCTCACAAGGTGCGCGTAGGCGGCTTCCTGATGGATCGCAACACCGTGACGAATGCCGATTTCGCGCGCTTCGTCGCCGCGACCGGCCACGTGACGACGGCCGAAAGGCCGGCCAATCCGGAAGACTATCCGGGTGCGCTGCCCGAAATGCTGGAGCCGGCCTCGGTCGTGTTCGCGAAGCCGCAGGGGCGCGTGGATTTACGCAATCACTATAACTGGTGGACTTATATGCGCGGGGCCGACTGGCGTCATCCGCGTGGGCCGCACAGTTCGCTGGAAGGGTTCGCGGACCATCCGGTCGTGCATGTGACGTACGAAGACGCCGAAGCCTACGCGCACTGGGCGGGCAAGAGCCTGCCGACCGAAGCGGAATGGGAGTTCGCCGCGCGCGGCGGTCTCGATGCGGCCGAGTTTGTGTGGGGTGACGAGTTCGCACCCGGCGGTAAGCAGATGGCGAACACGTGGCAAGGCGAATTCCCCTGGCAGAACTTCCTGGAAGACGGCTACGAATGGACCGCGCCTGTCGGCTCGTTTGCGCCGAATGGTTACGGGCTTTACGACATGGCCGGCAACGTATGGCAATGGACCAGCGACTGGTATCAGGAGCACGCCAATATCGTGAAGACGTGCTGCACGCTGGACAACCCACGCGGCGGATCGCGCAACGCAAGCGTCGATTCGCGCACGCCGCAACTTGATATTGCACGCAAGGTGACGAAAGGCGGCTCGTTTCTGTGTGCGCCAAATTACTGCAGGCGCTACCGGCCCGCCGCCAGGATGGCGCAGCCGCTGGACACGTCCATCTGCCATGTCGGCTTTCGTTGTGTCGTCCGCGACTCCGCTTCGGACCGATTCTGAAGCTGGCGGAAGGACGAGAGGACAAGCCTCTCGCGGACCTGTCGACGACTGGCCCGTCGAGATCCGCTGCCGGCGACGGTGGCCTCATGCATAGGAGTTTTCCATGGCGGACAAGAAGAAACCCAACTTTCTGATCCTGTGGGGCGACGACATCGGCCAATCCAATCTCAGCATCTTCACGAAAGGCATGATGGGGTATCGCACACCGAACATCGACAGTATTGGCGAAAACGGCATGGTGTTCACCGACTACTACGGCGAACAAAGCTGCACGGCGGGACGCGCCTCGTTCATCACGGGACAGTGCGGCTTGCGCACAGGCTTGACCAAGGTCGGCCTGCCCGGCGCGCCGCTCGGCATGCGAGCGGAAGACCCGAACATTCCGGAGTTGCTCAAAGGTCTCGGTTACAGCACCGGGCAATTTGGGAAGAACCACTTTGGCGACCGCGACGAACATCTTCCGACAATGCACGGCTTCGACGAGTTCTTCGGCAATCTCTATCACCTGAATGCCGAGGAAGAACCGGAATTGCCCGACTATCCCGATGCCAGGGAATTTCCTGATTTTCGCAAGAAATACGGCCCGCGCGGTGTGTTGCATTGCTGGTCGGACGGTAAAGGCGGCCAGAAGATAGACAACACGGGCCCGCTCACGCGCGACCGGATGAAAACCGTGGACACCGAATTTATCGCGGCGGCCAAGGAATTCATTCAGAAAGCGCATAAGGAGGACAAACCGTTCTTCGTCTGGTTCAACACTTCGCACATGCACTTTCGCACGCATATCGAAGACCGCATTCGCGGGCAGGCTGGACGCTGGCAATCGGAGTACCACGACTGCATGGTCGAGCACGACAAGCATATCGGCGAGATGCTCGCTCTCCTCGACGAACTGGGCATTACGGAAGACACGATGGTCATGTACAGCACCGATAACGGTCCGCACATGAACTCATGGCCCGATGCCGGGATGACGCCGTTTCGCAACGAAAAGAATTCGAACTGGGAAGGCGCGTACCGCGTTCCCTGTCTCGTGCGCTGGCCCGGCGTGATCGAGCCGGGCACGGTGTGCAATGACATTGTGAGCCATCTCGACTGGCTGCCCACCATCGTCGACGCCGCGGGCGATGCGGACGTCAAGGAGAAACTGAAGAAGGGCTTCGAAGCCAACGGCAAAACCTTCAAGGTGCATCTGGACGGGTTCAGCCTGATGCCCTACTTCACTGGCCACGCAAAGAAACCGGAGCGACAGGGGTTCTACTACTTTACGGACGACGGCGATCTTGCCTGCCTGCGTTACGACAACTGGAAAGTCGTGTTCATGGAGCAGCGCGCGGCAGGCACGTTGAGGATCTGGGCCGAGCCGCTCATTACGTTGCGTGTCCCGAAGATATTCAACCTGCGAACCGACCCGTACGAGCGCGCCGACATCACCTCCAATACCTACTACGACTGGCTGCTCGATCACGTCTTCATTCTCGTGCCCGCGCAGTCCGGCGTGACTGAATTCCTGCAAACGTTCAAGGAATTTCCGCCAAGGCAGAAAGCGGCGAGTTTCGGCGTGGATCAGGTGATCGAAAAGATGATGGACGCGGCGGGTGGCGGCCAACGCTGAGCGTTACCCTTCGCGCCTCGCGCGTGGCCGATGCGGGCGATGTTGTCGTCGACGTCGCCCGCAACTGTTGCTGCCACGACACCGGATAAGCCATGGATGCCAAGGTTCTGATCCTCCTCGCGCTGAAGATTGCCATTGCAGGGACGGTGTTCACGTACGGCCTACAGGCGAATCGGGACGATCTGCTCTACATCGTCCATCGGCCAGGCCTTCTGTTGCGCTCCCTCATCGGGATGCTGGTGGTGATGCCTTTGCTCGTGGTGGCTAGCGTCTATTTCCTGAATCTGCCACAGGCCACCGCTGTCGTGCTCACCGCGTTAGCCATCTCGCCCATTCCGCCGCTGCTGCCGAAAAAGCACAAGAAAGCGGGCGGAATCGCGCCCTATGGCCTCGGTCTGCTCGTGGTACTCGCGCTGGTGTCGATAATCACGGTACCGGTTTCGGTCGTGTTTTTCGACTGGCTCTTCGCGATTCCGCGAGGCGTGGGGCCCGACACACTCCTTAAGATCGTGCTGTCGATGATCATCGCACCGCTTGCAGCGGGGCTCGTCGTCGCCAGGTTGATGCCGGAGATCGCTTCACGCCTGGGCACGCCCGTGCGCCGCATCGCCACTCTGCTGCTGATTGCGGGCGGCCTCGCGCTGCTTCTCGGCACGTGGCAGGCGATCTGGTCGACCAGCAGCGTGACGACTGTAACGGCGATCGTAGCGTTTATCGTCGCCGGCCTGCTGATCGGCCATTGGCTCGGTGGCCCGGCGCATGAACATGCCTCAGTGCTGGCGCTGTCGACCGCCTCGCGTCATCCTGCCATTGCGCTGGCTATTTCGGCAGCGAACTATCCTGGTGAGCAGTTCGCGCCCACGCTCGCCCTGTATCTGATCCTGTGTACGGTGCTGGTCATTCCTTACGTGAAATGGCAGCAGGGCCGCTCGCAGCTCTCTTCCAGCATTCCATGAAGGTCATGTCGTGACTTCGCCTTCTGACCGCAAACATGCCGTATTCCCCAGCACGGACCCATCGGCACCACTGGTGCCCGACGAGGGCACGCTGCAAACGCGCGCGCGAACCGCGCTGGCGGTCGAGCGCACCTTTCTCGCTGCCGAACGCACGCTGATGGCGTGGCTGCGCACGTCGTTGTCGATGATCAGCTTCGGCTTCACGCTGGCGAAATTTTTTGAGTACGTGGCGAACCAGAACGGTGCGCCGATCGTCGGTCGATTCGGTGGAACCTGGTCACCGCGCGAGGTGGGAACCGCGATGGTGGTGATCGGCACCGTCGCACTGCTTGCCGCAGTGGTTCAGCACGCGCGACGCGTCGGCGCATTGCGTCGCGAAGGCCTCTTGCCGCAATGGAATCTTGCCTTCTGGGTTGCCATCGCCGTGGCAGCGCTCGGCGCGTTCGCGCTGGTCTCCATCGTGCTCGATTGAATGCCGTTCAGAAGCTCAGTGCGATCCCAAGCGAAGCGCCCGTAATGTCCTTGCCGAACGCATAGCGGGCTACGAAGCGCAGGCGCGAAAAGAGTTTCGTTACAGCGCCGGTATCGATCTCGATGCCGGCACCCAGCGAAGTCAGTTGATTGAAACCGAGAATGTTTGCCTGGCTGCCCAGGTAGGTCGAATGCGACAGTTCCAGCACGTACCGCAGAGGACGATGCAAGGCCAGCAGTCCGGTTGGTGCGCGCCAGCGCGCATAGAGGTTGGTCGACTCCGCGTTGGCTGAACCTCGCACGGCGCTGGAGGAGCCGAAGCTTTGCAGATAAATATCCGTGTAGCGCAACTCCAGATCGAATTCATACGGCTCCTGACGCGGATACCAGCCAATCATCAGCGATCCGCCCAAACCATAGGCGCTGAGCGAACCGTCGCGGATAAAGTCAATGTTCCGGTCAGTCTTGTGATTGACGAGGAACTGCGCGGCGCTGGCATCGCTCAGCACTTCGCCCAGCGAGAAATTGAAGATCGGCCGGATGACGAGATCTTTCTTTTCGTTCAACGGAAAGTCCCATCCGATTCCGCCAGTCGCGGCCACGTTGGTCCATCGCGTCGGCAGCGCCCGCTGCGTCTGCCCGTCCGAAACGAGAAACGTGGGATCGTAGCGCGAGCCGCCGAGCGCGCCTTCGAGATAGAGCGGAAAATTCGGGCTCAACGTAAAGCCGCCACCGAACTGGGTCATGTTCAGCGACGGATTTCCAGTCGCCCCGTTGCGGATGCCAAGCGTACTCGCAGACAGATCAGGCGTGACGGTAAACGACAACAGCGCCAACACCTGATTTGCGCGCCGCTGCACGTCCGGGCCAGTGAACGTGGGCGAGCCTTGCGCGAAGGCATGGCCCAGCATGAGGCACTGGCTCGCGGCGAACATCCATGCGAACACCGCTGCGCGCTTGAGCATTGAAGCGCTCAGGCAAGAGCCGTATCGACAGACTTCATCGCATCTCTTCAGCATACGCTTTCTCTAAACCGAAGGGCCGGCTGCACTACCTGCGAAATTGCAAATCGCCGGGCCGCACCAGCCGCATTCAGAGCAAAACGCCTAAGGTCGTGGCGTCACAATCGGGAACAGCGGATTGAAGCTGTCGGTCAGCGAAAGCAACTCTGTAATCTTTCCTCGATCGCCGTCCACCTTCGCGCGCCCCGCTTCCACTTCTTTATCCAGATTCGTCGTGTGCAACATGATGTTGTCGAGACTCGATTTTGGCAGGGTCAGCGTCACATCGGCATTCTGGATCTGTTTGCCTTCGTTATAGACGAGCACCGAATTTTCCAGCCTCACCACGTACTGCTTGTGGATGTCCGGGAAAATCCAGTTAACGGAAATGGCCTTGCCGTCCGCCTTGTCGCCGTCGATATGCATCGAGAGAAACTCCAGGGCCATTTCAGGCGTCATCGCGCGGATCGTGTCCGGGCTCGCGGTCTGCACGGCAGGCACCTTTGGAATGCCATTGCGCAACTCGTATGCGCCCATCAGATAGACGTCGCGCCACGGGCCCGATTCGGACTGATACCCCAGTTGCTCAAGAGCATCCGCCTCCAGGTTTTTTGCTTCCTGGTTGCCCGGCTCGGCATACACGGCCATGTTCATGACCTGCGCCACCCAGCGGTAGTCGCCCTTGGCGTATGCGTCGCGCGCTTTCTTCGTGACGGCGGGCACGCCGCCCATGAAGTCCATCGTGCGCTTCGCGCTATCCACCGGAGGCAGTGGATGCAGGTCCGCGGGATTGCCGCTATACCAGCCCATGTAGCGCTGGTAGACCGCCTTCGCATCGTGTACGACCGTGCCGTAATAACCGTGGTTGTACCACTGCTTGTCAAGGCTCGGTGGCAGCTTCACCATGTCGCCGATCTCGTCCATCGTATAGCCCATGTTGAGAAGCCGCAGCGACTGGTCGTGGACGAATTTGTAGGTATCGCGCTGCTTCGCCAGATAGTCGTTGATATGCGCGTTATCCCACGTCGGCCAGTGATGCGACGCGAAAACGACCTGGACGTCGGAGCCGAACATGTCGATCGTCGTGTTGAGCGCCTGCCACCACTTGTTGGCATCGCGCACCTGCGCGCCTCGCAACGTATAGAGGTTGTGCAGCGTATGCGTGGCGTCTTCGGCCGCGCACAGCGCGTGATATTTGGGGAAATAGAACAGCATTTCCGCAGGCGCCTCGGTGCCGGGCGCCATCTGGAAGACGACGTCGATACCGTCGATGGTGCGCTTCTCACCCGTCTTCCTGATAATGTCCGTTGGCGGGATGAGCGTCACCGTTCCGTTCGAAGTCGTCTTGCCGAGGCCACCGTCCACCTGTCCTTGGGCACCGCGAGGCAACAGTGAGCCATACATGTAGATCGCGCGGCGGCTCATGGCGTTGCCCGCGAAGACGTTCTCGCTCACGGCTTCTTCGAGAAACCCGTCCGGGGCGAAGATTTTCACTTTGCCCGACTTCACGTCGGCTTCATTCACCACGCCCTTCACACCGCCATAGTGGTCGACGTGACTATGTGTGTAAATGACGGCCACCACCGGTTTTTTGGGCCGATGCTGGTAGTACAGGTCGAGACCGGCTTTGGCGACTTCAGTCGAAATCAGCGGGTCGATCACGATGATGCCGTTGTTGCTTTCAACGATCGTCATGTCGGACAGATCGAAACCGCGGATCTGGTAAATCCCGTCGGTGACCTTGAACAGGCCGTTGTTCATGTTCAACTGCGAGTTGCGATACAAGCTCGGATTGATGCTCGGCGGCGCGTCCTGACCTTGCAGGAACTGGTAGCCGTTCAGGGTCCAGACGGTCTTGCCGTCGGGTGTCTTGACGTTGATGTCGGGCAACGTCGCGATAAAGCCACGTTGCGCATCCGCATAGTCCTGGCGGTCGCTCATCGGCAGCGTCTTGAGCAGGTCTGCGTTGGTCTGTTGCGTGGCAGGCGTTGCGTCTTTGGTGGACTCAGCCGCCAGCGTCGCGCCGAAGCACAGCGGGACTGCGACAAGGGGCAAAAGAAAGCGGATTTTCATGGACATCCTCGCGTGGTGATGGCTGGTATTAACACGTCAATTTTTCGGTTCGTTCCAACAAGGAATCTCAAACAGATTTCGGTGGCGATTGGCCCTCCTGAGGAACTTGCGGCGGCTGTGCGTCGGCCGCGTCATTACTCTCTTCCGACAAAGGCGCGTGCACAAAACCTGGCTCAGCGACGCGCAGTAGACGTCCTGCATTGGCGAGCACAACGAGTGTGCCGATGTTGTGCAGCACCGCGACCCATGCCGCGTCCAACACACCCAGCGCAGCTACGGCTATCACGGCCCCCGTCCACACCACGCCAATCCCTGCATTGACCGCCGCTGTTCGGCGGCAGCGCCGGCCGAGCTTCACACAGGCAGGCAAGCGGCGCAGATCGTCGCCAAGCAGCACCACGTCCGCGGAAGCGACGGCGATGTCCACGCCACGGCCGCCGATCGCGATGCTGGTGGCACCCGCCTTGATAGCGAGCACATCGTTCACGCCATCGCCCACGACCAGCGGGTGCCGACCATCGGCAAGTTCCTGTTCGACGAAGGCGAGCTTGTCCTGCGGCAAAGCGCCGGCGATTACGCGATCCATGCCGAGTTGTGCGGCAACGTTTTGCGCGACGCCTTCCCGGTCGCCGGTTAGCAGCGTCTGTTGAGCGAAGCCAAGCGCGCGCATTTCGGCGAGCGCCTGCGCTGCGTCTGGGCGCAACGTGTCGGCGAACGCGAACCACGCCAGCGGCCGACCCGCGAGCATGAGCCCGGCGAGCGGTCCGTCGTGTTGCGCGGGCGGCACGGTGATGCCCGGTGCGTATTCGGCCAGCAGCGTCTGGTTACCGAGTACCGCGCAGCCGTCCGGCACGTCTGCAATCACGCCGCGCCCGGGCAACTCGCGCACCGCCTCCTTGCCGCCGGCGCGATAGCCGCGTTCTGCCGCGTAGCGCTGTACGGCACGGCTGACCGGATGCGTACTGCCCGCAGAGAGGGTTGCAGCCAATGCGAGCGCGTGCGCTTCATTCGCATCCGGTTCCAGGGTCATGTGTACGACGCGGAGAACGCCATGCGTGAGCGTGCCGGTCTTGTCGATCACGAGGGAATCGAGGTCCGCAACACGGTCGAGAAAGGCAGCGTTGCGCAGTAGCAGGCCGTGGCGCGCGCCCAGCGCAATTCCCGCGATGGCAGTTGCCGGGGCGGCCAGCACGAGCGCACAAGGACAGGCCGCCACGATCACCGCCAACATCGTCGACGCGTTGGAACTGACGAACCAGACAAGCGCAGCGACCACGAGCACAAGCGCGAGGTAGCCGCCCATGTACCGTTCCAGCGCTTCGGTGATGGGCGGTTTCACGCGCTCCGCGTGTTCGAGCAACTCGACGATTCGCCCAAGCGTCGACTGTTCGCCCACCTGCGTCACCTCGATACGCAGCACGCCATCGAGATTCATTGCGCCGCCATAGACGATTGCCTCGGCATTGACTTCGTGCGGCAGTGATTCGCCCGTAATCGGGCTGTTGTCCACGGCGGAGCGCCCCGCTTTCACGACGCCGTCGGCGGGAATGCGCGAGCCCGCCGGGACTTCAAGCAGATCGCCGCGCGCGAGCGCCTCGGCAGCGATCTCCTCGGTCGAACCATCGGCGCGGAGCCGTCGCGCCGTCGTGGCCGTCAGCCTGGCGAGCGCGTCGATTGCTTCCTGTGAACCGAGCACGCTGCGTTCTTCGAGCGCGTGGCCGAAGGTCATGATGATCGGCAGCAGCGCGGCGGTCGTCATGTCGCCCGTGGCCCACGCTGCGAGCATCGCGAGCGCGATCAGACGATCGGTCACGCCGTGCAGGCTCGGCGCGCGCAGACTGCACCATGCGCTCGACAACACCGGTCCGGCCACGATCAGCGACGCAAGGCCGGCGAGCATGTCTGGCAGCACCGTGCCCTGCGCCGGCACGACACGCCAGATAAAGGACAAGAGCAACAGACCGCCCGCGCCCAGCGCCAGCGCAATGCGGCGAGTGATCCCGCGGTGCTCCGCCGGCGCGAGCGCGATACCCGGCAGGTTGTCCGGGACGTTCGGCGTGGCCGCCGGGGCCGCGCGCCCGGCTGGCCCAAGACGTGCACGATTGATGGACTCTGCGTGCGTGCTCACGGCGCCTTCCCCGGAAGAACCAGACTCGATGTGTCGTAAGGGTCGATCGTGGTGACGTGGCCCGCCTTCGAGAGAATCTGCGCGATGCGCTCCCGATAGGCGCGGGCCAGCAATCCGCCGTCGCTGTCCGCATGCAGGGCAGTTTCGAGTTGCTGGATTGTCTGCGTTTCGGACTGCGCCGTAGACGTTCGCTCCGTCGCGCTTGCGGTGGCTTGCTGAATAATCTCGTCGGCGCGCTGTTGGGCCGTCTGGCGCGTCGTCTCCGCCGCAGTGCGCGCGTCGGCCGTATTGCGCTCGGCCGTTTGCAACGAACTCAGCACCGAGTTGAACGCGTCGACGGCTGCGCTTGGCACGTTCGCTGTCAGGTCGACCCGCACGACTTCTATGCCGAGGCCGGCGTGCATGGTTTCCAGAGTGCGCAAGCGTCGCTCGACTCCGCGCGCGACGTCGTCGCGCAACCGTTCTCGCTGCGCGGCCATCTGCGCGTCGGCAGCCAGCAGTTCGGGGCGACCGACGAGGATCGCATCGAGATCGCGCGCAGCGGCCGCCTCCTCCACCGCAGCCGTAGAGATGCGCTCCAGCGCCGGCGCGAGCAACCCTCGTTGCAATACGTAGTCGACCGGTGAACTCACACGGTAGTAAAGGGTGGCGCCGAGCTGTACGACGGCGACATTGCCCGTCAGCACGTACCCCGAGCCAGCCAGCGCGTCGGGAAACGGCGTCCCGTTCGTGCCCGTCGCAGCGTCGGGATGAAAGCCCCATGAGGACATGTCGTTGAACGGCAGCGTTGTGTCGCCGGGCGATGTCGATGCGGACGGCGACGGATCGAGCGCTCGCGCACGCGGATCGCGCACCAGCGTGGTGATGGGCTGTTCGAGCACGCGCGCCGGTCCCGGCAACAACTCGACAAATTCGAACGGCCGCGGCCAAGCCAGCAGCAGCCCCGCGCGTTGAATTCGCACGATCCTGCCAAAGCGCATCACGACCGCCTGGCTTTCCGGCGGCACGCGCTGAACATTGGAGAAACTCCAGACGCTCGCGGCGACTGCGGCAAGTGCGACGACAAACCACCACGCCGCACGCACGGATTGCACGATCGCGGGGTCTCGCGAGACTAACGGAACGCTGCTCATGGTGTACAGCGCGTTCGCGCGCAAGGCACGCTGTCGCGCGGCACGGCATTCATTACGTTGAGTCCCGCCGGTCCCTGCACGAGCGCGCGGAACGGCGCGGCATCCGTGCGCAGGATCAGGCTCGTATTGCCGTTGACCACACCCGCCAATGTGTCCAGTGAACGCAGCATCGTGTAAAGCTGCGGATTGTCAGCGTAGCTCTTGCCGTAGATCGCAGCGGCATCGCGGCGCGACTGTGCTTCGATCTCGGCCGCCTTCGCGCCCGCGTCGGCGATGACGATACGCGCGTCCCGGTCGGCGTCCGAGCGGATCTGCGCGGCCTCGCGTTTGCCCTCGGCGGTGCGTTCGGCGGCGACCGTTTCGCGCTCGGCGCGCATCCGCTCCACGGTAGCCGCGAGCGTGGACGCGGGCAGAGTGAGCCGCTCAATGCCGACCTGCACGGCATGCACGCCGTAGGTAGCATAAAGTTGCGCGTCGACCTGCCGGCGAAGTTCATCCTCAAACGACCGCAATTTGATCTTTGAGGGGTCGGTGTTGACCAGTTCGGCGAGATCGAAGCCCGATGTGATGGTTTGCAGTGCCGAGCCGACCAACGAGCGGATCTGACGCGCCGCCTCGTCGGGCTCGTTGCGCACGGCACGCACGAAGCGGCGCACGTCGGACGTTTCACCCGGCACGCGCCAGGCGACATAGGCCTGAACGAGAATGCGCAACCCGTCTCGCGTGCCGACATCCTGCAGTCCACTGGACGTCGTGTGCAACCGCAAATCGACGGGCACGGCCGTTTCAATCGGCGCAGGCAAGCGCCACGCGAGACCTGGATCGAGCACCACGCGCACCGGGTCGCCGAAGCGGGTGATGACCGCAGCCTCGCCTTCGTGAACCTGAACCGCACTTGCCACCAGCGCCGCGATCACCACGCACAGCAAAGCGAGGCCGGCACGCCAGACCAATCCCGGCTTGCTGCCGCCGGTGTGCGCGCCGTGACCGCGACCATAATGGCCATGGCCAGAATGGCTTCCATGCAGATGAAGATGTGAATCGCTCAAGATCTGCTCCGCTTTCCATGAAACGATGCCGCGTGATCACGAGGTGGCTGCGAGATCAGTAGAGGCGTTTTGCACCTGCTGCGTCGCCTGCGTTGTAAGCGCGCAGATCGATCGTCGCGCGACTGCCGCCAACGAGGCGGTCGTCGATGACAGTGAGGTTCGCGCTCTGCAACCCCTTCTGCAAGGCGTGCAGGTAGTACTCGAATGGAAAGGCCTGACCGCCGGCGCTTTGCGCGGCAATGTCGGCGGCGAAAGAGATCTGCCGGGCACGCGCGGCCGAAAGCGTTTCGGCAGCACTGGCGCTGGCGGCATCGATTCCAGTGGTAGCCGATTCGTGCGCACTGCCGACAACCTTGGCCGCCAGCCCGCGCGCCTGAGCGACACTCGCAACGGCGCGAATTTGCGAAGCCTGAACGTTATGCCATGCGGCAGAGGCACCCGCGGGCGGATGGACGCTTTCGATCACCACTGCCAGAACTTCAATTCCGCTCCCGAGCGCGTCGAGCTGCCGGGCCACCGCCTGACGGATAGCGTCGGCAATCACCGTCTGGCGTGTTTCGACGAGCACATCGAGCGTATGCGAGGCGAGATAGCGAAGCACTTCGCGACTGGCTATTGAGCGGATGAGAGAAGGCGCATCGGTGAAACGGTATTGCGACGCCCGGGCCGCTGCGTCGTTCTGGCCGATCCGATAGTCGATCCGCACGTCCGCGTTCACCACTTCAAAGTTCTGCTGATGAGCTTTTCCACCCGCTATCACCTGCGCCGTTTCCCAAGGGTGGGCGACGTCCCACATACGATCCAACTGTTCCGGCGTGCGGGCGTCTGCCGCTACAAGCGGCGCCGCGGCACCTGTGTCACCCGCGTCGCCGCTAACGGCGGAGATAACAATCTGATGGACCGCACCGTTTTCAAGCACACGCGTACGGCCGAACGGCCACGGAAGTCCCACATGAAGGCCCGGTTGCCAGACGGTGACGGGCGCACCAAAGCGTTCATAGACGGCGCGTTGATCGGGCTGCAACACGCTGACGCCGCTCAAGAACCAGGCGGCCGCCACGAAGCCGACGCACGCGCCGGGCAACAGACGCACGGTACTGCTAATCACCCAGTTTTGCCGCAGGTCGATGCCATAGCGGCGATGCAGCGCCTCGCCCAGCTCGGCCGGCGTTGCGTAGGGCCGCGTCAAGCAGTGGGCTATCGTGCTGCTAGCCGTGGCGAGCGGTCGTGCTCGCACTTCCGGCGGCGTGAACCAGCTAGCCATGACCCGCAGTAAGAATTCGCATGCCATTGCAGCGGGTAGCAACGCGATCAGAATTGCCAGCCAGCGCGCGTCGACGGCCTGCCATGCGTCGAGCGCCGCGCATGCCGCACCGGCGAGGGTGACGATCAGCAAGGCCCGCAGCATTCCTGCGATCTGTACGTTTGCGCGACTACGCGTTGTCTGAGCCGCAAACGCACGCTCGACAATAAGCGTGGCGAGTGCGAGCGCGAGTGCCAGGCCGCATCCTATCGTCATAACCGTGCGCGCGTTTGGGCTTTGAGCGAGCGGCCGTCGATCGAATATCAATCCGGTAGTCGCGCATAAGAGAAGCGCACTCGACGCACATAGAACGACGAACCACGGCCACCAGCGTACGGCACATAGCCGTTTGCAGGCTCGGAAAACATGCAGCCGCCAGAAAGTCAGGCGCGTAACCGGGCGCATACCTGTCACTTGTTCTTGCGCGACGAGGTCGGTCTGCTTTGCGGGAGCGCCCGCGTGCCACGCACCGATCACGACAATGCCGAGATTCATTGATGCTGCGGCTATAGGCGCGATCCAGCGGAATTCCCCGTAAGTCGCGCGTGCAAAAATAAAACCCGACAGCATCAGGGCGAGCGCAAAACCCGCACTTCCGAGTGGTAGCAGGTTTGACCGGGCAGCGGGCGTCGCAACTTCAGTATTCCCACGGAGCATGACAAACTGCCTCCATCAGGTTGCCGCTATAAAGAAAACTTTTGCACTCTCCTTTCCTGTCCGGATTCAGACACGGCACGCCAGTCCACGCATCGTCTCAGAACGTGGCGATGATCGTAGGCCACGTTTGCCGCAAACATCGCGTATGTCACGGATCAGCTCGTGAATATAGGCAAGCGGAAAAACGGCGCACATGGGGAATGGATCGCTGATTATCGAATTGTTGATCATGCGATCGCGGCTATCTATAGGTACTTCGGGCAATCCAGTTGCCCCGAGGGGCAACATCGAATTAAGTCCTTTATTTTGGCCCCGAGGGTGGCTACATTAAGTTCGCGAGTATCGCGCGACGCCGCGCGCCAGCGTTGCCGTCACGACCCTTTTCAGATGCGAGCGCACTGCCCTCACATTCGGGAGAGCACAATGAGCAGAAACGTTTTCGCCGTTGCAGTCGTGGCTGGGACGCTCCTCGCGGTCACGCCCGACGTCTGGCCCCAGGCCACACCGGCCAGCGCGCCGAGCAGCACCGCGAGCACAGTCGATCCAGCGGCCGTCCAGGCGCTTCAGAAAATGGGATCGTATCTGCAGTCACTCAAGCGCTTTGGCGTATCCATCGGCCTGACAGGCGAACGTGTTCTCGATGACGGTGAGAAGCTTCAGCATACGGCGATGGCAACGCTTTTCGTCGAACGGCCGGATCGGATTCGTGCGTTGATGGTGAGTTCTCGTAGCGAGCGCGAGATTATTTACGACGGCAAAACCGCAGTCCTTTATTCCCCTCAGCAACATTTCTATTCGACCGTTGCTTTCAACGGCAACCTGTCCGCCCTGATCGAACAGTTGCGTGCGCGCTACGCAGTGGAATTCCCGCTCGCGGATTTATTCATCTGGGGCACACCCGACGCACCGACCGACCAGTTCGAGTCCGCGATGTTCGCCGGCCAGGACTTCGTCGGGCGCGACATCTGCGATCACTACGCATTCCGGCAAAAAAACGTCGACTGGCAAATCTGGATTACTACAGGGGAAAAGCCTTTACCGCGCAAACTGGTGATCACGCGGCGGGACGACGATGCGCGACCGCAGTCGGTTTCTATCGTGGATTGGACGACTTCACCGGCATTCAAGGATTCCGTGTTCACGTTCCGGCCGCCTCAAGGCGCGAAGAAGATCGAACTCGTTCCGGTTGCCGACAAAAAGGAGTAGGCCATGAGAACCCCATTTGCGCGATGTCAGGTTCTGCTCATCGTACTTGTCGGCGCTGGTGCCAGCTTGCCCCTGCTCCCTCAAGCCGATGCGGCGGGACGTGGGGGCGGCCACGTCGAGCGAGGTGCGCGAGCAGGCGGTGGCGGTGATGGCGGGCATCGAGGCGGTGGTGCGCAATTGAACAATGTGCATGCCGACGCACGCACCCGCAACGTTCGCAACACCAGCGTGAACAACGTCAACGTCAATCGCAACGTCAATGTCAACGTGAACGACCATCGCGGAGGCTGGGACGACGATTATCATCCGGTGGCTACCGCGGCTGCCGTTACGGCGACAGTGGCGGCCACGTCGGCGGTGGTCGGGTCGATCGTGCGCTCGGTGCCGCCGAATTGCGCGCCCGTCAACTACGGAGGGATGATCTACCAGCACTGCGGCAGTAGCTGGTACCAGCCACAGGGCTCGCAATATATCGTCGTCAATGCTCCGTATTGACGCATTGAGCTGCCAAGGTACCGGACGCTGTGATCGAAAACGGTGGGAACCGCAACTGCGCAAGCTGCGCGCCATTCGGAGTTCCGCCAGAGAAGTGCTTGATATTCGAGGGATGCATGGAACAACTCTTTAGACATCCTATCATCCTGCTGTTCGTGGCGTTCATGCTGATGTCACTGGCAGGCTGGATCGGCGCCGTGATACTCCGTACGCGCTTCCCGATTAGCGGCGAGTCGCGGGACGATTTCAAACTCGTTCAGTCCGCTACGCTTACGCTGCTCGCGCTAGTGATCGGGTTCAGCCTGTCGATGGCGGTGAACCGTTACGACCAGCGAAAAAATTACGAAGAGGAAGAAGCCAACGCGATCGGCACGGAATTCGTTCGGGCCGATCTGCTGCCGGCCGGCGCTGCCACTCAGATTCGTACCGACCTCGCACTCTATCTGGACCTCCGCATTCAGTTTTATCAGACGCGTGATGAGCAAGGCATCAAGCAGATTAATGCCGCAACGGCGAATCTTCAGGACAGGCTATGGCGCATGGCGGCAAGCACCGCGCAGACACAGCCAAATCCTGTCACGGCTCTCGCCGTGGCCGGTATGAACGACGTGCTCAACACTCAGGGCTATACGCAAGCTGCGTGGTGGAACCGGGTTCCTCTCGCCGCATGGGCATTACTGATTTTGATCGGCGTGCTTGCCAATATGCTGGTCGGTTACGGCGCGGAAAATACGCAAGGCAAAAGCCGTCTTCTGCTGATCATGCCCGTCACCGTCTCTCTCTCGTTCATGCTGATCGCGGACATAGACAGTCCTCGCAACGGCATCATACGGGTCGTACCGCAAAACCTGATCAGCACTGCGCAAGCGCTGCCCAAACCCTGACTTTACGAATGGCAATCGCGTTGCCCAACACGCCGGATAGCATCGAAAGGCGGCTCGCTCGGTCGATATCTGAACCCGGAAAAAGGAGCGCAACATGGCCGCAGTCCAGACCATTAGTGAACGGCGGGAAGCGGGGAAACTGGCACGGGAACGTTCGCCGCGCTCGCAGAACGCCACGATCGGAAATGTCGATCGGGACCCCGTCCAACTGCTGCGGGAAAACAGCGCCGGTCGGGTTGATGCGCTCGTTCCGTTGCGCTATGGACGAATGTCCGTGTCGCCCTTTACGTTCTATCGCGGCAGCGCGATTCTCCAGGCTCACGATCTTTCCGGAACGACCAGTTCGGGGATCACCTTTCCCGTGTGCGGCGATGCCCATCTGATGAACTTTGGCGGTTTCGCGACACCTGAGCGGCAACTGATCTTCGATCTCAACGATTTCGACGAAGTCGCGATGGGCCCGTGGGAATGGGATGTCAAACGGCTCGCCGCGAGTTTCGCGATTGCTGGCCAGCACATGGGTATAGACCGTGGAAGCATCGACGATATCGTCGCGACTGCCATGCAGGAATATCAGGACCGGACGCATCAGTACGCCGAATGCAGCGCCCTCGAACTTTGGCACGAGATCGTCACTTTTGAACGGATGATCGACGCTGCCGCCACCAGCGAAGGGCGGCAGTTGATCCGCAGGACTATGGAGAAAGCGGCAGGCCGTACACATGAAAGCATGCTAGGTAAAATGGCCACCGAGAGCGCTGGCCGCTGGACGATTCAGGACGCGCCGCCCGCTCTGTTTCATCCCGGTGGTCCCAACTCGTTGCTTGGCAAAGAGCAAAAGAAATGGTCGGATACCGATGAATGGAAGGGCAAGCTCGCGGCTGCATTCGATAGCTATCTCCTCACCATTGCGCCTGAGCGCCGGCAACTTATCGCGCAGTTCGACCTTCAGGACACCGCATTCAAGGTTGTCGGCGTGGGCAGTGTCGGGACGTTCTGCCTTGTCATGCTGTTCATCGACAGCCACGGCAAGCCGCTCTTCCTGCAGGTCAAGGAGGCGTGCCAGTCGGTCGTCGCGCGCTATTTCGAAGCCGGCAATGCTGCCCACGAGGGCGAACGCGTGGTCAACGGTCAGCGCCTGCTGCAAGCCGCGAGCGATTCTTTTCTCGGCTGGACCACGGGCCCGGCCGGCCGCTATTTCTATTTCCGCCAGTTGCGCGACATGAAGATATCGGCGGAAGTCGAAAGGATGAGCAGTACGATTCTGGAAGGTTACGCGCGCATCTGCGGTTGGGCACTTGCGCGAGCCCATGCCAAGGCAGGTGGAAAGGCGGTCGAAATCGCCGCTTATCTGGGCAACGGTGGCCGCTTTGCAGAGGCGCTCACGAAATACGCCTTTGCCTACGCCACGCAGAACCAAAAGGACTATGACATCTTCATGCGCGCATGCCGATCGGGCAAACTGGAAGCGCGCAGTGACGAAGACATGGCGGCGGATTTTCGCGTGTGACGGTGTGAATGACGCAAGCGATTTCGAGCCGTTATCCGTGCAGCGCCGCCACGACACGGCGCAACATTCGGGAGAGACACGATGAACGGCAGGACATCGCGGCTCGTCGTGCAGGCTTGTCTCGCGCTAATGCCGACAATGGCGGGCGCTGCCTCTATGCCTTCGCAGCTGCCAAAAGACAGTTTGCCCAGCCACGAAAGGATCATCCGGGTTGCGACCCGCGCACAACCCGCAGCCTCTGCGTCGACTCACGTTAGCAGTCCACTGCGCGTGGCGATTGCCCCGGTTGCTCCCTTTGTACTTCCACAAACTGCAACGCCGGAAGGCTTCAGCATTGATCTCTGGAATGAGGTGGCGCGCCGCATGCACGCCGAGTTCACTTGGGTCGTCCTGTCAAACCAGCCTGCCTTACTGACCGCGCTGCAACAGGGTACTGCCGACGTCGCAATAGCTGCGATCACCATGACCCCAGAGCGCGAGACGAAAGTAGACTTCTCCTTACCCTATTTTGACTCCGGCTTGCAGATCATGGTGCGCGCGCAAAGTGAAAGCTCGTTCATCAGCGGTGTCTTGTCGGTTCCATGGTTGGCGCTGGTCCAGTTCGTCGGCATCGCGAGTGGCATTATCCTTGTGCTCGCCAACCTGGTATTGCTCTCCGAGCGTAGGCGCGACCGCGCTTTTCGCAAGCCCTATTGGCGAGCACTCGGCGAAGGTATCTGGGTAACCATGCTCATCATCGCTACCGGCGAGCACGGCGAGCGCGATGCGCCAGGCGCATGGAAACGCATTCTGGTTCCAACGATGTGGCTTATTGGCGTTGTGCTGATCGCACAGTTCACGGCGACAGTCACGTCGTCGCAAACCATCGCGCGCCTGCAGTCCAACATTCGTGGTCCAGACGATCTTCCCGGGAAGAAGATCGGTACAGTGCCGGGAACGGTCGCCGCGGACTATCTCACGCATCGCGGTCTGTCCTTTCTCAGCGTGCACACCGCGGACGAGGGATTCAGACTTCTGACGCAGGGAAACGTGCAAGCTATTGTCTATGACGCCCCCACCCTTCAGTACTGGGCCGCGCGACGCGGCAATGGCGAACTGATCGTAGTGGGGCCGCTATTCAGGCCCGAGAAATACGGCATCGCCATGGCCAATGGAAGTGTGTGGCGCAAACACATCAACGAAACGCTTCTTGCCATGTACGAGGACGGGACCTACGAACAGCTATATGGAAAGTGGTTTGCTTCAAGCAAGTGAGCTGAATATCGTCGAGGCATTTAGCCAGCCGCGATAGAGATGCATCTCTGACGCAGACTGAACGTCGAGTCTGGAACGACCATCCGTCATGTTTTCGATGCCAAGCTGCCAAGCCTCAAGGAGGCGACAAAGATCCGGTGCACCTTCGCACGAGGCGAGCAGACTTCAGCGCAACGCGTAGCCGACGCAACGACAGGTCGCATATCACCCGTGCCGGACGCAATTGCCCTGAAGGGCAATCGCGTTGCCCCTTTCCCCGATAGTGTTGAACATCGGCTCGCACGACAATCACCTATAGGACATTGACGAGCGATGAAAGATACCAGGCAGTTGATCATAGTTGTCGAAGACGACGCAGGGATGCGCCGCGCTTTGCAGCGCCTGCTCAGCGTATCGGGATTCGAGACACTGGCGTTCGCGAGTGCGGAGGCGTTCGCTCACGTGAATGATCCGCGCGTCCCCTACTGCCTCGTATTGGACGTTCAACTTCCTGGCGCGTCTGGACCGCAACTTTATGAACAACTCGTTTATCCACGTCCTCCCGCTGTTTTCATTACTTCGCGAGACGGGCCTGCGACGCGAAACGCAGTGACAAGTGCCGGTGGCGATGAACTACTCAGCAAGCCGTTCCTGGCCGAGGATCTTCTCGACGCTATCTCGCGCGCGGTGTTGCGAGGTTCGCCGCCATGACCGCGGAACGGATAGTGAAGGTGTTTGAACTGCCTACGTCTAAAGCGATGCGTCGTTGGCGAAATCATCCGTGCTCTGCATTTGCAAACGCACTACCCGCAGCGCGGCACCGCATTGAGAGTTGACCGAGCGACGTCACGCGATCTGCTGAACCCAGCGACTCCGCCAACCCGGCGCCTCGAAGGGATCCGAAAAATACTGTGTCTCGTGAATCACCTTGTCGTTGCAGAACTCCATGATGCTCACCGTGTAAGCCGTGCGCCCCTCATAGTTGATGGTGTACTCCGTGACCCAGAGATTACCTTCTCCCTGAATTCGCCTGACATTGAATCCCGATGGCTTACCTGGATGATGACTCCGCAGCGCCTGCAAATTGCTTCGCCCGATGATTCGTTCCCCTGATTGGGGATAGTCACAGATGGCATCATCGTCGTAAATACCGTGTTCCGCGTCGAGATCACCAACCGCCGACGCGTGCCAGTGCGCGTTCAGGGCTTCACGTATCTTGTCTTCCTGCATGGCTTGCCTCCGGATACCGTTCACGTCTATCTATTGCGGACGCCGCGGAATAAACCCGGGGCTACCCGTCTTGACGACTTCGTTGTACCGCTGCCTCGTCTCAATCCGGTTGATCTCGTCGAACGCTTCCGCGGGAAGCGCGGCGATATCGAAATTCTCTCGCGCGCGGACCGCCGTCCTGGGGGTGGTGAGCAATGCTCCGCCACGCTGGATCGCCCAGGCGAGCAGCACCTGCGCTGGTGTCTTTCCAATCCGTTCGGCAATCTGCAAGATGACCGGATCCTCAAGCGGCCCCGGCCTGATTCCGTGACCTAATGGCGCAAAGGCCAGAAACACGATTCCATTCTCCTTGCAGAATTCCAGAAGCTCCGTTTCCGGAAGATACGGATGTGCTTCGACCTGCACCACGGCCGGTTTGATTCGTGCCGATTCATAGAGAGGCCGCAATTCGTCCAGGCCGATATCCGACAGCCCAATAGCCCGGCATCTTCCACGATCGACGAGATCTTCCATCGCGCTCCACGTGTCTAGCAAGGTCACGCCTTTATCGTAGATGACATCGCCGTTTTCGTCGCGCGGGTCCTGCTCGTCTCCAGGCTTAAACGCGAACGGCGTATGTATCAGATAAAGATCGAGGTAGTCGAGCCCGAGTCTTTCAAGGCTTGCATCGAACGCCGGTTCGACACGTTCGCGCCGATGATTGGAATTCCACAATTTTGTCGTCACGAAGATCTCTTCGCGCGCGATCCCGCCGGCGGCAAGCCCTGCCCGCAAAGCGTCGCCCACCTCGCGCTCGTTTCGATATCGCTCGGCACAGTCGAAGTGCCGATAGCCGGCTTCCAGTGCGTCTCTGGTGGCGCTGGTAGTCGTCGCTGCATCGGGAATCAGGGTGCCGAATCCGAGCGCGGGCATGCGGCCGCCTCCGTGATCAAGCGCTATCTTTCTGCTCCGGAAATCGGAAGACTCAATCATGGCGACACCTCCGCGCTATTTCATGCGCTGTGATGAAGGACCGACGCCAGGGTCCGCAATCGCGGCGCGAGGTCCATGAACGGAAAAAACATCAATGTACCCATGTCGGACCATGGCTTCGATAGCAATTCCTCGCTGACGAATTCGTGAACTGCTTACACTGAGTCGCCTTGCTTAACATATGTTAAGTGCGCTTCAGCGGCGGGCGCGACACCATAGCTTAGACAGTGAAGTCGGCGCCGCTCGACAACCTAAGCGAGCAGAACGAGGGCACTGACGCCCTGCTCTTTCTCAGGCCGTATTGAAGTTGAATGCGCTGGAAATTGAAGCCGTCAAATCGAGTCGCGCTGATTCGCAACCCAGCCGCCGCCATCAGCTTCGACGCGGGCGTCACATAGGTCCACGTCGTGATCAAGTGTAGCAAATGAATCACCGGGAGGCAGCCGTGGATTCCGGGAAAGTACAGCAGGTATCTGGTGTGATTCCACCCCGTGCAACAAAGCAAGCGCACTGTTCAGTGCTGGTCAACTGTTGCGTCGTCAAACTCAGCACGGCGTACGTGTGTCGCGACTCGGTTCGAATTTGCAAATAGCAGGTTTCCGGAAAAATCAGCATAGTGGCCGAAAATACGCGGCAAATGTCCCCAAACCGTCACAGCTAAAGCCTCGGTGAAAGCCCGTAGAACGTAGAGTGGTTCCATCGACGGTCAAGAGATTGCTCGCCTTGCGCAAACTGGCGCGGACTGCATGGCACACAACTGCGCCGTGCTTCAGGGAAAAGATGAACACACCAGACAATGGTGTCGTCGTTACCGGTGCATCGCAAGGCATTGTCGCCGAAGTCGTGAAGGCATTTCGAAAGCTCGATTTCCGCCTCGTTGCGACCGCGCGGTCGATCGGGCCGTCGAATGTGAATGTCGCGGGCTTGTTCGCGCCGGAGACCGTGGGCGCTGTACTCCTCGCGCCGACCCTGCATAACGCTTAAACCAAGGACGAACCTGAATGTCCCAGACCCAATTCACCAGTACCAAAGACGAACTCGTCGCCCGTTTTATCCCTTTGCTGCAAGAGGTCAAGGACATGACCACGAGCACCGAGGTCGAGCAATGGCTGAATACGAAATATGGCATTGAAAGCGAGTTGTACAGGGATCTGTCGCGACTGATTATTCTAGGCGTGAACGAGGGCTGGGCGGCCGACGCCGAGATCGCCGGCCCGCGTTACCGTCGCTCACGGCTCGTTGCGCCCTGCGCGGAGACGTTCTTCTTCAGCATTACAGCGGTGCTGATGGACAGCACGGATAACACGCAGAACAACCCCGAAGGCAGCTTCCGTGGCGACTATCACGCGCACCCGTATGGCGAGTTCAATCTGGTGGTCCCGCTAGATGAAGGCGCTGCGCTCGCAGGTCCGAACGGCTGGTGTTATGGCGGCTGGACGGCGCCGGCACCCGGAAGCCACCACTTTCCGGAGACCAAGGGCGGCGCTGTCATCTCGCTCACGCTTCTGCCCGCAGGACGGATTGCGTTCGACGTGACACCGCCGCAGCATTGAAGCGCCCAGCGGCGCGCTGTCCACAAGACGGACGCCGCTAGTCCAGAACAGCCAGTCACTGACCACGACATGAAACGTGGCACGGCCCCCTTTCAGCCGCTGTAATCGAATCCTGTCTCGTGCCTGTCTACGCTTCGACGATGATCACGTCATAGTTCTCGTCTTCGAACGCGACAAGAAACTTCTCCGGCATCAGTCGTGATTCGACGCTCGTCCTCTTCGTGCCGATGTCGCCGTTGACCTTTGCTGCAATGTCGACGATGTTCATTGCATTTTCGATTGTTGATACGCGATGCCCTGTTGCCCGGGAGTGTCTAAAGCGTGCCAGAAAATCAGCGGTTCCCGCCCCTGCACCTTTGCCCAGTTTTGTTCTGTTAGCTGAATGGAAAAAGATGATTGCCAGGTGAGTGCGTTGTCCTTGTTGCAGCGGTGACATCAGCTGCATTTGTGAATGGAAAGGACCGATGCGCGGACTTTTTGACTTCAGGAGAGCAGACCTGTCTCCTAGAATGAAATCAACTCATTAGGTGGCACCAAAGCGTGAGTAAGCCGGCTGGAATGAGCGCAGAAAAAACCATAAGCTCATCGGATGGGGCTTCTTTGCGGAGCATCCGGGATCTTTGCGATCGCCGGGCGTGACAGGAAGATTTCCCGACGGAATGCCCCATTAAATACCGGTGGCCGAACGACGATGACTAGCGCCAACTCACCGATAACTGGAACAGGAGAACCGAAGCTTGCGCCATCGTCGGCGCCTACCTGTGTACCCGCGACAGCGCCCCCAGTACAGCAAACTTCCGCCGAAGCGGAGCTACCGCTGCGTCTCACGATCGGCCTGCTCGGCATGTTGCTGGCATCACTGCTCGCCATATTGAACGAACAGGTCACCGCGGTTGCACTCGCTGACATTCGCGGCGCGTTCTCGATCGGACGTGACGACGGGACATGGCTGACCACGCTCTTCGAGGCGACGAACGTGGCCACGATGGTGTTCGCGCCGTGGTTCGGCGTGACGTTCACGCTCAAGCGCTTCACGATCGGCGCCGTGCTCGCCGTGATGGTGTTTGGATTGCTCTGCCCGTTTGCACCGAACCTGCCGGCGCTCTATGTGTTGCGCGCGCTGCAGGGTGTCGCCGGCGGATGTCTGCCGCCGATGCTGATCATCGTGGCGCTGCGTTACCTGCCCCCGAAGGTCAAGTTATACGGGCTCGCGGGCTATGCACTGACCGCCACCTTCGGACCCGCGCTCGGCACGCCGCTCGCCGCGTTATGGACGGAATACGTCGGCTGGCAAATGGCATTCTGGCAGATCGTGCCGCTCGGACTCATCAGCTGCGTGGCAATCTACGAGGGACTGCCGGTGGATCCCACCCGACTCGAGCGGCTGCGTTCATTCAACTGGACCGGATTTCTCCTCGGTTATCCGGCCATCGCCATGCTCGTGATCGGCCTGCTGCAGGGTGACCGCCTCGACTGGCTGAACTCCACGTTTATCGCCACCATGTTTTGCGGCGGCACGCTGCTGCTCGTGGCGTTCCTGATCAACGAATGGTTTCATCCGCTGCCGTTTTTCAAACTTCAGCTGCTTGCCCGCAGGAACTTCGCGCATGGACTGCTGACCCTGGTGGGCGCGGTGACGCTGCTGGTCGGTGTCGCCGCCATACCCGGCCAGTATCTCGCGCAGATTCACGGCTACAGGCCGCTGCAAACCACGCCGCTGTTTCTGCTGGTGGCCATTCCCCTGCTGATTTCGCTTCCGGCGACCGCCGCGCTGCTCAATCTCCGGCAGGTCGACCACCGCTGGGTCATGGCGATTGGACTTTGCCTGATGGCGATCTCG
>NZ_JBHUFR010000009.1:0-264 GCF_042680985.1 Paraburkholderia dipogonis
GGTGGATTTGCCGCAGCCCGACGGTCCCAGCACGCAGACAAACTCGCCGGGTTCGACGCTGAATTCCAGTTGATCGAGCGCGGTGAAACGCTGCTCGCGCAAGCCCACTTCCACGCTTAGCGCCCGCACGTCGATGCGGCCCGCCGGCTTCGCTTGCGCTTGTGTACTCATCGGCGTACTCATCGCTGCGACGCCTCCATCCGGTACCACGGGATCAGCGCAAGGCCGGCGCGCCGCACCAGCAGGCTGCTGCCCATGCCCAAC
>NZ_JBHUFR010000009.1:296-2120 GCF_042680985.1 Paraburkholderia dipogonis
GCGATCATCTCCGCGCTCACCAGACAGAACCACGCGGTGCCCATGCCGATCGACAGGCCCGTGACGATCGCGGGCGCGGCGCCCGGCAGGATCACTTCGGCCAACAGCGCGCCACCGCGCGTGCCGAGCGAACGCGCGGTCGCGACCAGGCGCGGATCGACGCCTTCCACGCCGTGAATCGTGTTGAGCAGGATCGGAAACAGTGCGCCGATGAAGGTGATGAACATCATGCTCATCTCCGACGAAGGAAACATCAGGATTGCGAGCGGGATCCACGCAACTGCGGGAATCGGCCGCAACACTTCGAGCGGTGGCAGCAAGGTGTCTTCGAACGCGCGATAGCGGCCGATGGCGAGCCCGAGTCCAATACCGACGACGCTCGCCGCGACAAATCCCACCAGCACGCGCGTGAGGCTCGATAGCAGGTGCATCGGCAGCTTCGGCGAGTGGAGCAGGGCCCAGGCGGCCGGCACGACATCGCTCGGCGCGGGCACATTGGCGAAAGTCACGAAGCCGAACGACACATGATGTTCGGCAAAAACTTGCCAGATGCCCACACAGGCCAGAACGGCGACGATCCTGGTCAACGCGCGGATCAGGCGGGCCGGTCTCCAGACACGCGCACTGACTGCGCCGCGCCGGATGCGCGTAGTTTCCGCGGCTTCAAGAATGGCTGACATCGAGGACTCTCCTGAGTGAGGCGCGCCAAAGCACGCCAAGGCGCCGCTTATCGGTCAGCGCGCCGCGACGGTCTGGGTCGCGTCGGTTTTGGCGGCGGCGAAATCCACGACGTTGCCGTTCACCTGCTTCGCGTAGCTGTCCGCGTTGTCTTTCAGCAGGAATCCGGCGAGGTTGCCCTTGGCGTCCTTCACGTACCACGCCTGGCTGGCAAACAGCTTCAGTCCGCTCGCGTGATCCTGGATATAGACGACGCGCACTTTCTTGCCGCCTTGTTCGAGCGTGTTGACCGCGGCGAATGCCTCCTGAGCCGACGCATAGTCGCGCACCTTGCCTTCGCCATCCACCCAGACCTGCGTCACGCTGCGCGGATCGGTGATGCGCTTGCCGGTTTGCGCGTCGTTGGCGACGAGTGGTTGCTTCGCGTGGTTCTTGAGCGCCGCATCGTAGTTCAGGCCGGACTGCCTGAACGCTTCGCGGATGTAGCGGTCGTCGATGAAGGTGTTCACATCCAGATCGACGTCGGTCTTCTTCAGCAGCTTGAGCGTGCTGATGGCTGTGACCGTCGCCTGACGGTATTCGGGTTTCCACGTCAGATCGCGTGTTTGCAAACCGAGCGGCCCGTGAAACAGATAGTTGACNNNTTCCGGATAGCGCTTCGCATAGTCCGCGTCGACCAGCGTGCCGTGGAAGGTCGGCGCATGCGTCTGTGCGCCGTCGTAAATCTTGCGAGCAAAGCCGCGGAACGGGAACAGTTCGGCGAACGGCACGAAGTCGGCGTGGGCGTCGATCTTGTGCGCCTTCAACGCGCTGCCGGCCACTTCCGGCGACTGCGTGATGATGTTCACGTCGGTCTCGGGATTCCAGCCTTGCGCCTTGACGGCCCGCAGCAGCATGCCGTGCGCCGCTGAAGCGAACGGCACGGAGATCGTCTTGCCCTTCAGGTCGGCGAGCGAGCGGATCGGCGAGTCGTCCGGCACGACAATGCCGTTGCCGCTGCCGTCGATGCTGCCCGACAGCACGGTGATGAACACGCTCTTCTTGCCGGCCTTCTGGAAGGCCGCGCCGTTCAATGAGCCGGGAAAGTCCGCCATCGATCCGAAGTCGAGCTTGCCAGCCACCATCTCATTGGTGATCGGCGCGCCG
>NZ_JBHUFR010000009.1:2166-2519 GCF_042680985.1 Paraburkholderia dipogonis
GGCGCGCGCCGCGCCGGCGGTAAGCGCCAGCAGGCCGCTCGCGAGGAGCGTCGTGGCAAGCAGATGGCGGATAGTCATGAGTTAAACCCCGGTTGATAAGGAGCCGTGCTTCAAAGTGGATGGTTCTTCGGGTGGTTCTTCATTAACGCAGCAGATAGGGAATCTCGACCCTGACCGCATCGGTCGGGCAATCTTTCTCGCACGGCATGCAGTACCAGCATTCGTCGAATTTCATATAGGCCTTGCCCTTGCTCAGATCGATCGCGAGCAGGTCGAGCGGGCAGACATCCACGCAGACGGTGCAGCCTTTGTCGGCAATGCACTTGTCCTCATCGATCGTGACGGGCGCGGCG
>NZ_JBHUFR010000009.1:2534-3152 GCF_042680985.1 Paraburkholderia dipogonis
TTCTGATAGGCGTGACTGTCGTGAGCGTCGAGCGGCACCACGTACGGTTCGACGGCGCGTTTTTCGCTGCGCATGCGGCCCGTTGCGTCTTTGCTGAGATGCGTGTGGCAGAACCAGTCCGCGTCGTTGCGCTGCGGATAATCGACCCGATGGTGATACAGGCCCCAGCGGCTCTCCGTGCGATACAGCGACGCGTGCGCCGCCATTTCGGCGCAATCGCGAATCGCCCGCACTTCGGCGGCGCGCATCAGTTCGTGCGGATTGTCGGCCTTGATCTGCGCGATGTCGTCCGCGATTTCGGCGAAACGTTGCTGGCCGATTTCCATCTTGCGCGTGACCTTCGGCGGTTGCAGATAGTCGTTCACCATGCGGCGCAGCTTGTATTCGACTTGCGCCGGCGCGAGTCCGGTGCCGCGTTCCAGCGGCGCGTAAATGCGTGAGCGTTCGGCTGCGATCTGCTCGTCGTCCAGCGCGGCATGCTCGCGGCCTTCGACGTATTGCGCGGCGTTGTGGCCCGCGAACCAGCCGTAGGTAAACGCGCCGAGCATGTAGTTGTGCGGCACGGCGGCCATGTCGCCGGCGGCGTAGAGGCCCGCAACCGTGGTTTCCGCGCGCTCG
>NZ_JBHUFR010000010.1:0-448200 GCF_042680985.1 Paraburkholderia dipogonis
CCACTTGCGATAGTCGCCGGAGGCGACCTCGTCCGACCATGCCTGATTGTCCAGATACCACTGGACCGTTTTCGCGAGACCCGTTTCGAACGTTTCCGCAGGCTTCCAGCCGAGTTCGCGTTCGAGCTTGCGCGCGTCGATTGCATAACGGCGGTCGTGGCCCGGACGATCCTTCACATACGTGATCTGATCGCGGTACGACGCGCCCGTCTTCGGGCGCAACTGGTCGAGCAGGTCGCACAGCGTGTGGACCACGTCGAGATTCTTCTTCTCGTTCCAGCCGCCGATGTTGTACGTCTCGCCCGGCGTGCCGCGCGCGAGCACTTCGCGGATCGCGCTGCAGTGATCGCCGACGTACAGCCAGTCGCGCACGTTCTGACCGTCGCCATACACCGGCAGAGCCTTGCCGCCGAGCGCGTTGGCGATCATCAGCGGAATCAGTTTCTCGGGGAACTGGTACGGACCGTAGTTGTTCGAGCAGTTCGTGGTGAGCACCGGCAAACCATACGTATGATGGTAGGCGCGCACCAGATGGTCGGAGCCTGCCTTGGTAGCCGAGTAAGGGCTGTTCGGCGCGTACGGCGTGGTCTCGGAGAATTGCGGATCGGTGGCGGAGAGCGAGCCGAACACTTCGTCGGTCGACACGTGCAGGAAACGGAACGCGGCCTTGTCGGCCTCGCCGAGCGCAGTCCAGTATTGACGGGTCGCCTCGAGCAGCGTGAAGGTGCCGACCACGTTCGTTTGCACGAAATCAGCCGGGCCGTGGATCGAACGATCCACATGGCTTTCGGCGGCGAAATGCAACACGGCACGCGGCTTATGCTCGGCAAAGAGCGCGTCGAGCGCGGCGCGATCGCAGATATCCGCGCGCACGAAAACGTGCTTCGGATTGTTTTGTTGCGACTTGAGCGTACCCAGATTGCCGGCGTACGTCAGCTTGTCCACGTTCAGTACCGCTTCGTCCGACGCATTGAGCCAGTCGAGCACGAAATTGGCGCCGATAAAACCGGCGCCGCCCGTTACCAGAATCATGAAATTCCCTTCTAGATGTTGGTGGCAGATCGAAATGGTTTGACTGATCTGCCACCACGCGTTGTGGTGTCGGAATCTTGTGGACGCCCGCCGCCGCCCCTGTGCACTACGGGTGGGCGCTCAAACGCCAATCTTATGAAGCCCCGATTATAAAGCCGCCAAAGGCAAAAACTAGAACCCTAACAACTTGAAACAGCTTGACAAGTTTGGTTTCCATCAGTTAATTCGGCCGTCACACTTTCGTGACGCATGTTGCAGTAAACGGCCGCAAGCGTGATGGACCGCCGCGCCGACGGAACGGCTAGCGGTCTTACTGAGCGTAATGCACTGGGAAAAACGGAAGCAAACGCCGCACACACCTGATCAAATCAGCCTGCAATGCGAGGCATTATGATTGTTTATACGCGAACGAAAGTCGCGCGTCACGGTGACGCAAAAAGATGGCGGATCGTCGCGCAAATGCGGCTGATTATGCCGCCAGCATCCAGCGCAGCGTATCCATGAACGGGATAGCTTCGACTTTCGGCACGAGCGTGCGCAACTTGGCTGGCGAGCCGGCCAGCATCTTCACATCGGTCTGCCGCACGAAGGCGGGATTGATCTGAATCTCGAGTTCATGCCCGGTCAGATCACTCGCCGCCGAGAGGACTTCGCGCAATGTGAAGGGCGTGCCCGTGCAGACATTGACGGTTTCCGAGGCGGCCTCGGAGTCGAGCAACGCTTCGTAGGCGCTCGCCACGTAGCGTACGTCGGAGAAATCTCGCGCGACGTCGATATTGCCGAGTTCGATCGACGGTTCGCGGCGCGCGAAGTGCTCGACGATCTTCGGCACGAGGAAGTTGGACGCCTGGCCGCGGCCGGTATAGTTGAACGGCCGCACGATTAGAATCGGCAGGCGGTCGAACCAGGTCCGCACCATCGTTTCCATCGCCGCCTTGCTGGCCGCGTAGTGATTGACCGGCGTGACGGGAAAGCTCTCGTCGATCGCGGCGCTCGTCACGTTGCCGTAGACGTTCGCGCTGCTCGCGATCAGCAGCTTGCGCGGCGTATGACCGGCGGCGGCGCACGCCTCCAGCAGATTCAGCGTGCCGATCACGTTGACGCGGTAAAAGTCGAGCGGGTCGTTATGGCCTACGAAGCTGATCGCAGCGAGGTGGACAATGTAGTCGGGCCGCGCGATTTCGATCGCGCGCCGGCAGGCATCCGGCGACGTGATGTCGAGCCGCAGGCGCGTCCGCGTTTCCGGCTCGTCGCGCCCGGCGATCGTTTCGATCACGGTGTGGCCGCGGCCGAGCAGGTTGTCGACCAGATAGCGGCCCGTAAAGCCGCTTGCCCCGGTGACGAGCGTACGAATAGGTTGCTCTGCATGAAAAGACGACATGCTTTCTCCATTCATGAAAGTCATCCTGTTGTGTCGCAATATCGTGAGCGCCCCGAGCCGAGCCGCTTGCCAGCGGCGCCTCACCCGATATCAAGCCTTCAAACGGGCTATTATGTCACGCTAATATGTTGCATTGCCCAACGCGGCACGCCTCGTGCGTAACAGCGTGTATCAAACCGCACCCACTTCCTTGATGACACCCGCCACTACGTCTTCCGCTCTTTCCGATCCGTCCCCACACCCGCTCGCTTTCGGCGATCTGCAAGGCTGCCGCACGCCGTTCCAGCGCCTGCTGGCCAAGGCCGCGCCGCCGGCCGGCACGCCGCTGTGGTTCGCGGGCGACCTGATCAACCGCGGCACGGAGTCGCTGGCTACGTTGCGCGACGTCATCGCGCTCGGCGAGCAGGCGGTGCCGGTGCTGGGCAATCACGATCTGCATCTGCTGTCGGTGTCGGCGGGGATTCGCAAGTCGAAAAAAGGCGACACGATCGACGAGATTCTTGCCGCGCCGGACGCCGCCGACCTGCTCGAATGGATCCGCCACCGTCCGATCGCGCACTTCGACAATGGCATGCTGATGGTTCATGCGGGTGTGCTGCCGCAGTGGGACGTGAACCTCACGCTCGAACTCGCCGACGAATTGCAGCGCGCCCTGCGCGCGCCAAACTGGAAGGAGACGCTCGCCGGTTTGTACGGCAACGAGCCGAACCGCTGGAAACCCGGACTCAAAGGCATCGAGCGGCTGCGTTTGACATGCAGCGCATTGACGCGCATCCGCTTCTGCAACGCCGAAGGCACCATGGATTTCAGCAGCAGCGGCGGCCTGAATGCGGCGCCGCCGGGTTGCATGCCGTGGTTCGACGTCCCTTCGCGCAAGACCGCCGACGTGACCGTGGTGTTCGGTCATTGGGCCGCGCTTGGCCTGATTCTGCGCGACAACCTGATCGGTCTCGACTCAGGCTGCGTATGGGGCGAACAACTGTCCGCCGTGCGTCTTGCGCAAAAACCCGCGGAACGCACGCTGACACAGGTCGAGTGCGAGAACTGCCGCGCCGCGGCCGGTGGCAACTAAGCAGCCGCGCCGGCTCAGTAACGTGTCGGGGTCGACCGTAGGACGAATTTCAGGCCGAACGCCCTGACCGGTCGACCTGATCGACCTGATCAACCGGTTCTTCGATCAGCGTTGCCACGGCGGCGGATGTCGCGGCTCGCTCCGCCATCACCGCGCCGGTCATCGCAGCGCCGCTCTGCATATCCCGCAATGCGGCCGCGATCACGCCTTCCGCTTCGGCCGCCAATGTGCGCCGGTCCGCGCCTGGCGCGAGCGGTGCGCAGACATAGATATGCGCGATGAGCGGTCCGCCTCGCAGCAGCAGATTCAGCGAATCGGCGAGTGACAGATCGTCGATATAGGCAGGCGCGGTGGATTGCCGGCCTTGCGCGTCTTCATACATGATGCACAGCGGCTGCACCGGCACGGAGGCCGACACGGCCGCCTGAAACATGTTCGCGTGAAACGGCAGCACCGCGAGACCGTTGGACGTAGTGCCTTCGGGAAACACGCACATCAGCTCCCCGGCGCTCAGGCGGTCGGACAGTTCATGCATGATCCGCTTCGCGTCGCTGCGCTTCTCGCGCTGAATGAACACCGTGTCCAGTTGCTGCGCGAGCCAGCCGACCACCGGCCATTGCCGGATCTCGGCCTTCGAGACAAACGGCGTAGGCCGCCACGCGTTGATCACATAGATGTCGATCCACGAAATGTGGTTGGCAACCACCAGCGCGCCGCGATCGAGCCGCGCGCTGTCGTTATGCACGACGAGCCGCATGCCGCATAGGCGCAACATCTTCAGCGACCATTCGCGATTGAGCGTGTGACGCACCTCGGCGCTGGCTTTGGGAAAGCGCGTCGCCACGATCCACATGCCGTGCAGCAGATGAACGACGAGACGGGCCTTGCGTAACGCGAGCTTCATGGTCGGAGCGTTCCTGATTGGGCCAGTGATCTGGCCTATAAGCGGGACAATGCGCGTAGCAACACCGCGGCGATCAGTCCTGTTCGAATGCGACGTGCCCGGACACGATGGTCGCCCGCACGCGCGCCGGCAGTTCGTAGCCGAGGAACGGCGTGTTATGCCCTTGACTCTTCAGTGCGCGCGGCTCGACACGCCAATGCGCATTGCGGTCGAACACGCAGAGATCGGCCACGCCGCCCACGGCGATACGGCCGGCCGCGTCCAGCTTGAGCACATCGGCCGGCGCCGTGGTGATGCGGTTCAGCGCCTTCGCGAGCGGCACGCGTGCCTCATCGGCCCACTTCACCGTCAGCGACAGGAACAGCTCCAGCCCGGTCGCGCCGGGTGTCGCCTCGGCGAACGGCAGCAGCTTTTCGTCGTCGTCGACCGGCGTGTGGTCGGAGCAGATCGCGTCGATCGTGCCGTCGACCAGGCCCGCGCGAATCGCTTCGCGATCGCGCTGTTGACGCAGCGGCGGGTCGAGCCGGAACTGCGCGTCGAAATAGCCGATGTCGAGGTCGATCAGATGCACGTGATTCACGGTGACGTCGCACGACACCGGCAAGCCCTCGGCCTTCGCCGCGCGCATCAACGCAATGCCCGCCGCCGACGACACGTGCGACAGATGCACCCGCGCGCCGGTCACGCGCACCAGTTCGAAAATGGTGTGCAGCGCGATGGTTTCCGCCGACACCGGCACGCCCGAGAGCCCCAGCCGCGACGCCAGTGCGCCGCTCGCGGCGACGCCGCCCTTGCCGAGATAGGCGTCCACGGGACGCAGCCACACGGTATAGCCGTAGGTGTTCGCGTATTGCAGCGCGCGCATCAGCACCTGGGTGTCGACCACTGGCACGTCGGCCTGCGAAAAGCCGATGCAGCCCGCTTCGGTCAACTCGACCATCTCGGTGATGACCTGCCCTTTGAGGCCGACCGTCAGCGCGCCGAGCGGATAGACATGCGCCTGGTTCAGATTGCGCGCGCGGAATTTGAGCATCTCGACGAGGCCCGGTTCATCGAGCGTCGGATCGGTGTCCGGCGGGCAGACGAGGCTCGTCACGCCGCCCGCGAGCGCGGCGGCCATTTCGGATTCAAGCGTCGCCTTGTGTTCGTAGCCCGGTTCGCGCAGACGCGCGGACAAATCGACGAGGCCCGGCACGACGCAGAGACCTTGGGCGCCGATTGTCTTCTCCGCGTGGAAATCCGCAGGCGCGTTGCCGATCGCGGCGATCTTGCCCGCTTCGATAAAAATGTCCTGCTGCTGTTCGGTGCCCGCTACCGGATCGATCAGCGTGCCGCCTTGAATATGAATCTTCATGCGCTGCCTTATGTTCAGCTGAGTTCAGCTAGTTCCGCGTGACGTGCCGCGGGTTCGTACTGTGCGTGAGTGACGCGGCGCTCTGCATCTGCATCTGCATCTGCATCTGCATCTGCAAGATCAATCGTGATTGCCCGCGACAATCCCCATCACCGCCATGCGCACCGCGATACCGAAAGTCACCTGATTCAGAATCACCGATTGCGGACCGTCGGCCACCTGCGAGTCGATTTCGACGCCCCGGTTCATCGGTCCCGGATGCATCACGATCGCGTCGGGCGCGGCGAGCGCGAGGCGCTCCGGCGTCAGGCCCCAGCTCTTGAAATATTCCTGCGCCGAAGGCAGCAACGCGCCACTCATGCGCTCGTTCTGCAGACGCAGCATGATGATCACGTCGACGTCTTTCAGGCCTTCGTCGAGGTTGTGGAACACGCGCACGCCCATCTGTTCGAGGCCACCCGGCAAAAGCGTGCGCGGACCGATCGCACGCACTTCCGGCACGCCGAGCGTGGTCAGCGCGTGAATGTCCGAGCGCGCGACACGCGAATGCAGAATGTCGCCGACGATCGCCACGCGCAGCTTCGTGAAATCCTTCTTGTAGTGGCGGATCGTGTACATGTCGAGCAGCCCCTGTGTGGGGTGCGCGTGACGCCCGTCACCGGCATTGATCACGTGCACGTGCGGCGCGCAATGCTGGGCGATCAGATACGGCGCGCCGCTCGACGCATGACGCACGACGAACATATCGGCATGCATTGCCGAGAGGTTGTTGATCGTGTCGAGCAGCGACTCGCCCTTGCTGGTGGACGACGCGTTGATGTTCAGATTCAGCACGTCCGCCGACAGACGCGTCGCGGCGATCTCGAAGGTGGTGCGGGTGCGCGTCGAGTTCTCGAAGAACAGGTTGAACACCGACTTGCCGCGCAACAGCGGCACCTTCTTCACTTCGCGATCGGTCACGCTGACGAACTGGTCGGCGGTATCGAGAATGTGATTGACGATCGCCTTCGGCAAGCCCTCGATCGACAACAGATGTTTGAGCTCGCCGTTTTTCGTGAGCTGCGGGTTGCCCTTGAGGAAGCCGTAACGGAAGCGCTCGGCGGCGCTATCGGCGGAATCCTTGGGAGCCTGGGTGGCGGTGTTCATGATGTACCTGCTTCAAATACGGGCTTCAACGTGATCGGTGTCGATGCGGACTGCGTGTGACGATGCCAGGCTGTGCTTCGCGCGTTGAGCTGCGACGACCGGCTTGAAAATTCTCTTTTGCGTGGCGCGTGATGGTTCGATGCGAAGCGTGAAATGCGACGGATTCGAGGCACACTCGCGCAGTTTCGCGCCGCGTTCAATCGACGCGTGCTTCAGTGTGAAAAGTGAAACGCGGCTGGTCTTGCGCGCCGTCCGAACGGGCCAGGACGAGCGTGGCGTCGGCGGGAATGTTCACCACACCGCCGACAAAGCGCGCCGCCACCGGCAATTCGCGTCCACCGCGATCGGCCAGCACCGCCAGTTCGACCGATGCCGGGCGGCCGTAGTCGTACAGCTCGTTGAGCGCCGCGCGAATCGTGCGGCCGGTGTAGAGAACATCGTCGACCAGCACGATGCGGCGGCCGTCGACCGAATACGGCAACGAGGTGGGGCTCGCCTGTGAGTGCAGGCCTTTTTTTGCGTAATCGTCGCGATGCAGCGCGACGTTCACCACACCGAAGCTCGGCAGCTTCAGGTCGCGCGCCAGCCGTTCGGCGAGCCACGCGCCGCCGCTGTATATGCCGGCCAGCACGGCGCCCTCGGCGCCGTCTTGCCCGGCGCCGAGCTGGTCGCCATACACCGCGCGAATCTGGTCGAGCAACGCGCGATAAAGCGCTTCGGCGTCAATGGAACTCATGATCGTCGGAAAGTCCGTCTAGATATTGCTGGAGGATGATGCTCGCGGCTTCGGCGTCGAGCATGTCGGCGCGGCCGTTGCCGGCGCGGATTTCCGCCTTCGCCTCGACCGACGAATAGCGTTCGTCGACCCACGTGACCGGAAGATTGAAGCGGCCATTCAGCTGGTTGCCGAAGCGCTTCGCGAGTTGCGTCATTTCGTGCGGCGTGCCGTCCGGATGCAATGGCAGGCCGACCACGAGCACGTTTGGCTTCCACTCGGCAATCAGCTTACCGACTGCCTCGAAGCGATATTCGCGGCTGCGGTTCTGCACGATCACGAGCGGCCGCGCGCGACGTGTCAGCGAATTGCCGACCGCCACGCCGATGCGTTTTTCACCGTAGTCGAACGCAAGCAGCGTCGCCTCACGTCCGGCCGGCAGACTCATGCGTGGCCCGCCTCGCCCGACAGCATCGACAGGTTGATGCCGAGCAAGGCCAGCGCCGCTTCGAGACGTTCTTCGGCAGGCACGTCGAAGACGATTTTCGGGTCGGCTTCGACCGTCAGCCAGCCGTTCTTCGAAATCTCTTCTTCGAGCTGGCCCGCGCCCCAACCGGCATGGCCGAGCGTGAGGAGAAAACGCTCCGGACCCGTGCCGCTCGCCACGGCTTCGAGCACGTCTTTCGACGTGGTCATCTCGAGGCCGCCCGGCACCGACATGGACGACGTGTACGCGTTGCCGTCTTTCGGATCGTGCAGCACGAAGCCGCGCTCGGTTTGCACCGGGCCGCCGAAATAGACGGGCACATGGAGAAGGGGTTCGATCTCGAGCTTGAGATCGATGCGACTGAAGAGCGCTTGCAGGTCGATGTCGGTCGGCCGGTTGATCACGAGGCCGAGCGCACCGCGCTCGCTGTGATCGCAAAGGTAGACCACCGTTCCTGAAAACGTCGGATCCGCCATGTTCGGCATGGCGATCAGGAACTGGTTGGTCAGATTGATGCGATCGGTACTCTTGGACATAGTTCGGATTTTAGCAAAGACGATGCAGGATGGCGGGGCTTTGAGCGTGGAACCGCGATGTGTGCCATGGAACGTGCCGCGAGCCATCGACGGCGAATCAAGTTGCACTCTATCACGCACGCGGGCGCTCGCCACGGTGCGGGTTCGCGAGGCTTCGCGGCACACGGGTTGCGTGCCGCCGGCTTGTCTCATTGCGGCCCGTTGCTGCCGGCCGGCGGAGGGCGAGGCTTACCGGTTCGGTCACGCATCTCGCTCACGCGCCGCCCTGCTCGATCGAGCGAGTCAAGGCGGCCAGCGCGGTGTTGCCGCCGGGCGGCGCGACGCCCGCCGCCACTTTGTGCAGCGTGGCGCGCAAGGCTTCGGCGGCTTGCTCGAGCGTGCTCGCCGCCGGCGCGCCGACGATCACGTGCGCGCGCACCGCGGGCGTCGAGACGCCGGCATGCGCGCGACGGCGCCACGCAAGCCCCAGTGCATCGGCCAGCAGCGCCACATGGCCGAGGCCCAGCGCGCATGCGGCGGAGCCGAGCCGATAAGCGGCATCGCCCGCTTGCAGCGCTTCGCTCGGATCGGCCTTCTCCGGCTGCTCGGCTGCACGGGCATGCTCGGACAACGCGGAGATCGATGCATCCGCCGTCTGCAGAAAATCTTCGTAGGCGTTCACATTGACGGCCAGCACGCCCAACTCACGTGTCAACGCGCTACGCGTGGCGCTGATCGCCTGGGCCTGCACGGCGCCCGCTTCCCACAGCATTTCGGACGCCTGGGTGGCCGCGACGTGCCAGTCGACGGTCAAGCCGTAGTCGTGCAGGACTTCCACCTGATCGGCGTCTTCGGCGGCGGCGCCGAATAACGCGTAGTCGCGCCACAGCAGCGCAAGCGTTGCGCGCACGAGCGAGCGCGGCGCAAGTTCGATGCCGCGCGCATGGTCGGCGAGCGCGAGGTTGCAACGGGCGTAAAAACGCCGCGCGTCGGTTTCGCCCGCGGCGCGGCCGCTGACTCGCAACGCCTTGGCGCAAGCTTTCGCGAGGCGCCAGAAATCATAGGGTTCCGGGCCGGCGAGTTCGCCGAACACGGCGTCCAGTTCGTCGAGGGCCGCATTGGTAACCGCCAGCGCCGCCGCACTGCCGGTGTCGGCCTGCGAGCGCAGCACCGGCAGCAGCGCGCGCTCATAGCGCGCCCGCAGATGCGCCAGTTGATCGGCGGACTGCGCGTACAGCGAGACCGGCGGCACCGGCCGCGCGGTCAACGCGAGATCTTCGAAGGCAACGGTGGAACCGGGCGTGTGCTCCGACAGATGCGCGCAGAGCGCCCGGTAATGATTGAACAGCACGGGCGAACAGGACAGTTCGCGCAGATTGTGACGCTCGAGCGCGGCGCGGAAGTCGCGCAAGGCCGCGCCGAACACGGGCCGGGCGTTGACCGCGTCGGCCGGATCGCCCTCCGCGAGCGGCGACAGCCGCACCAGCGCGTCGGCGAAGCGCTGTGCGCTCAGCCAGCCGGCTCCGCGCAATGCGTGTGACGCCCGCAACAACGCCGACGTGCTCTCGCTGTGCTGTTCGAATGCCAGCAGCGCCTCAGCCAGCGCGAGTTCGGCGGGACGCACAGCGCCGCCGCGCGGATTCGGCAAGGCATCGAAGGAAACGGGTGCAGCGGATTGAGGAGTCATGGGCAGGCGACACGAAGCTGACGGGCCGTCGCCTCGCGCCGCACGCAGACTGATCGGCTAACGCGCGAACCGGCGACGGGACAATGACAGACTAACGTTGCGACACGGCGCGACCGAGGACGTTCCGCGTCGACGCATTCGGGCAAACCTCAGAGCGCACCACGTGCGTTCGATCCGGCGCGTCACGCCGGCGGCTGCGAAACACCTTGCCAATGCCGCGCCGCGGGCATGCGGCACGGCCCGCAGCCGGCCTGCCGGCTGCTCCCGACTTCAGATCTGGACCATCTCGAAGTCTTCCTTACGCGCGCCGCACTCCGGGCAGGTCCAGTTGATCGGGACGTCTTCCCAGCGAGTGCCCGGCGCAATGCCTTCGTCCGGCAAACCGGCTTCTTCGTCGTAAATCCAGCCGCAAATCAGGCACATCCAGCTTTGATATTCCATTCTTGTGTCGCGTCGTAGAGTCCGTGGAAACGGGAGCCATGATGGTACCGTGTTGCCGCCCCAATGCCTAGCAATCGAAACGCGCAATCGTAGCGTGCGACGGCCTTTGGCTATGCAGTTTGCGTCGGCTGGCACAGCGGTCGCGGCGTCGTGCCGCGCGCCGGCCCGCGCCTGCTTGCTGCGACACATCGCGAGATGCGAAAAAACGCCCTCGGGACGGTTTAGGCCGCATAATTGAGTCGATTGCGCACTCTCTGCGCCTAAATTCAGCTCCTTTCCGCAAATCTTCATGCCCAGCGACACGCCTCCGATCGTCCTCACCTTCGGCCTTTCCGATCCCACCGGCGGGTCCGGCCTGCAAGCCGACCTCATGACCCTTGCCAGCATGGGCTGCCATGGCGTCTCCGTGCTCACGGGCTACACCGTGCGCGACTCGGCAAGCTGCGACGAAGTGACCGGGCTCGACCCCGAAGTGGTCGCGACCCAGGCGCGGATGCTGCTCGAAGACATGCCGATCGCCGCGTTCAAGGTCGGCGCCTGCACCCGCGCGGAAGTGGTGAGCGCTATTGCCGAAGTCGTCGCCGATTACGACGATATTCCATTGATTCTCGCCCCCGACTTCACGCTCGACGACGAGCACGTGCTGTCCGCCGACGAACTGCGCGAAGCGATCGCCGACCTGCTCGCGCCGCAAACCACCTTGCTGGTCGCCGATTCGGCCACGCTGCTCGCGCTCGCCCAACCGGACGGCGACGCCGAAGCTCCGAGCCTCGACGCCGCCATCTCGCATCTGCTGTCGCAAGGCTGCGAATACATTTTGTCGACGGAAACCGGCACGCACCGGCACGTCAATACGCTCTTCAGCGAAGACGGCCAGTTGCGTCAGGACATGTGGGACCGTGGCAGCCAGCGGATCATGGGCTTGACGGATACGTTGGGCGCGGCGATCGCAGCTTTGCTGGCGAATGGCCAGGATCCCGCCGAAGCGGTGCGCGAGGCGCAGGAGTATTTGTACCAGGCCGTGCGCAATGCGTTCCGGCCGGGCATGGGCGCGTATATGCCGGATCGGTTCTTCTGGGCGCGCAGCGCCGACGACGAAACGCCGCCGGCAGCCGGCAAGGACGCGGCGCCGGGCGAAGCGCGGCACTGATAGTTGATGGCCGGCGCGAAGCGCCGGTCTGTTTCGCGCCCTTCATCCTGAAACAAACGCCCACAAAAAAACCCGCAAATGCGGGTTTTTTTGTTTGGGAAGCACGCCTCGCGGCGCACTTCCCCATGTGCTTCCAACTGGACCTCGCAGTGAGGCCCAATCGAGATTACATGTCCATGCCCATGCCGCCCATGCCGCCGGGCATGCCGCCAGGCATCGGTGCATCTTCCTTCGGCAGTTCGCAAACAGCTGCGTCGGTCGTCAGCAGGAGACCCGCCACCGAAGCTGCGTTTTGCAGCGCCGTGCGCGTCACCTTCGTCGGGTCGACAACACCGGCGTCGACCAGGTCGACGTACTCGCCGGTTGCTGCGTTGTAGCCGTAGTTGCCTTGGCCAGCAGCAACTGCCGCCACCACGACGCTGGCTTCTTCGCCGCCGTTCGTGACGATCTGGCGCAGCGGCTCTTCCATCGCGCGCAGCACGATCTTGATACCTGCGTCCTGATCGGCGTTAGCGCCCTTCAGGCCGGCGATTGCCGTACGTGCGCGGATCAGTGCGACGCCGCCGCCAGCCACGATGCCTTCTTCCACAGCTGCGCGCGTTGCGTGCAGTGCGTCTTCGACACGCGCCTTCTTTTCCTTCATTTCGACTTCGGTCGCAGCGCCGACCTTGATCACTGCAACGCCGCCTGCCAGCTTGGCAACGCGCTCTTGCAGCTTTTCACGGTCGTAGTCCGACGTTGCTTCTTCGATTTGCGTGCGAACCTGCTTCACACGTGCTTCGATGTTCGCGGCTTCGCCAGCACCGTCGATGATCGTCGTGTTTTCCTTGCCCACTTCGATACGCTTCGCTTGACCCAGTTCAGCCAGCGTTGCCTTTTCGAGCGTCAGGCCGGTTTCTTCAGCGATGACTTGACCGCCGGTCAGGATCGCGATGTCTTCTAGCATAGCCTTACGACGATCGCCGAAGCCCGGAGCCTTGACAGCAACGGTCTTCAGAATGCCGCGGATGTTGTTCACAACCAGCGTAGCCAGCGCTTCGCCTTCGACGTCTTCTGCGATGATCAGCAGCGGACGGCCAGCCTTGGCGACCTGTTCCAGTACCGGCAGCAGATCACGGATGTTCGACACCTTCTTGTCGTGCAGCAGCACGAACGGGTTGTCCAACACGGCAACTTGCTTGTCCGGGTTGTTGATGAAGTACGGCGACAGGTAGCCGCGATCGAATTGCATACCTTCGACCACGTCCAGCTCGTCTTGCAGCGACTTGCCGTCTTCAACTGTGATGACGCCTTCCTTGCCGACCTTGTCCATCGCTTCAGCGATACGGTCGCCGATCGACGAATCGCTGTTTGCCGAAATCGCGCCGACTTGAGCGATTTCCTTGTTGGTCGTGCACGGCTTGCTGATCTTGCGCAGTTCTTCGATTGCGGCCGTCACAGCCTTGTCGATACCGCGCTTCAGGTCCATCGGGTTCATGCCCGATGCAACGTACTTCATGCCTTCGCGGACGATCGACTGAGCCAGGACCGTTGCGGTCGTGGTGCCGTCACCTGCGTTGTCGCTGGTCTTGGAAGCCACTTCCTTGACCATTTGCGCGCCCATGTTCTGGAGCTTGTCTTTCAGTTCGATCTCTTTCGCGACCGAGACACCATCTTTCGTGACCGTCGGGCCGCCGAAGCTGCGTTCCAGGACAACGTTGCGACCCTTCGGGCCCAGCGTGACCTTCACAGCGTTCGCGAGGATGTTCACGCCTTCAACCATCTTGGCACGGGCGGAATCACCGAATACGACGTCTTTAGCTGCCATCTTCTAACTCCTTGAATTCTTTAAGATATGACCGGGAAAAGTAGCGGCTTGCCGCTTACTTCTGCACCACGGCCATGATGTCTTCTTCGCGCATCACGAGCAGTTCGTTGCCGTCGACCTTAACGGTCTGGCCTGCGTACTTGCCGAACAGGACGCGGTCACCAACCTTCACGTCGAGCGCGATTTGAGCGCCCTTGTCGTCGCGCTTGCCCGGGCCGACTGCCAGAATTTCGCCTTGATCCGGCTTTTCTGCTGCGGCTTCGGGGATCACGATGCCCGACGCGGTCTTGGTTTCTTGATCCAGACGTTTGACGATCACGCGATCATGCAAAGGACGAAGGTTCATACATACTCCTCTCTTGATTGAGACTGAAGAACGCTGAGAAAACCCGGCTGGCTGAGCCAACCGGCGATGTTGTTAGCACTCTCGTGCAGTGAGTGCTAATTATATGGACGGGTGGTGACAAATTCAAGAAGGGATGCTGCGGTTGTTGAGATTTGCCGAGACTCGGTTAACGTTGAACTTTGGTCGCTGCATTTCGCACTGTCTCCGTTGCCGGGAGTCGCTGAGCGTCGGTTGATTGTTATAGAAAAAACAATAGGTTAGGTTGAGTCTCCGCCGCAGATTGATCTTTCGCCCGTATCAGGCACATTGCGCGCTCACGGCTCCTCAGCCCTGCGCGAAGCCTACCGCCGCGACCCAGGGGAATCCCGTAGCGCCATTCTCCGACCAATATTTTGGTGCCCAGCCGCCCGCCTGCGTTACGCAATTGATTTCGGTAGTCGCGGGTTCCGTTGCAACGAAAATGAGCGTTCGTTGATCCGCGGACCGGTGTCTGTTTCGGCAATCTCGCCGGCCGCGAACTGTTTGCGGTAAGCGCCGGGCGTGAGTTCTTTCAACGCCTTGAATTGCCGGTTGAAGTTGGCGACGTTCGGAAATCCAGACCGGGCTGCAATCACGGAAACAGGCGTGGAGGTGTGCGCGAGCATCCGGCAGGCATGTCCAATCCTGACCCGCGCGATATATCGCCCGACGCTCTCTCCAATGTGCTGCTCGAAGTAGCGCGCCAGAGAACGCTCCGACACGTTCGCAGCCTCGCACAGCTCGGATAAACGCAAAGGTTCAGCGAAGCGCAAATCGATCATCGAAAGCACGCGGTTGATACGCTCCGGTTCGTGACCTGAAGGACCCTCCGTCCGGTCGCTAAACGCGGCAGGCGAAGCGAGCGGTTCACCGGGTGCTTCCGCTAGCGCGCACAAAACATTTAGCACGACCGCAAGGCGTTCGCGCGGCGCGTTGGACAGAAGATCGTCGAGTTGGCCGTGCATGGCAGCGGCGACCTCCGGACTGAATGCCAGCCCGCACGCCGCCCGCCGTAGCAGGTTACGCAACGGCGCATATTCCGGGCAGACATCAGCCAGTCGCCGCGCCCATTCGCCGCCGAACCAGATCACGACGGCAACCTGAGGGGACGCCGCGTCGATCGAGCGATTCGACGCCCATGTGTGAGGAAGATTCGGCGGCACGAGAACCAGGTCTTTCTCTACATAGTCCGCAATCGAATCTCCGATGTAACGCTTGCCTTGACTGTTCAGCGTCAAAGTCAGTTCGTACTCGGGATGATGGTGCCATTCGAACGGAATGCGCGGCAGACGCCGATGGTAAACCCGGACCGAGCAGTCGTCGCCAAATTCGACGTGTTCGTATGCTGGTTTCATGGCAGAAGACGCAAAGAAATTGTCTGAATGGTATCACTTTTACGCGTGCGGTCAGCCTATCCTGCGGATACACCAGAACCCACAAGGAGACGACCATGGCACTCATCATCGACGATTTGCCGGCAGCCATCCGGCAGGCCAAGCAGGAGCTTCGCGCACGACTTCCGAACTATCGTGATGTTTTCGCCGAGGTCGATGAAGCGATTCGCGCCGAAGCCGGCAGAATCGCCGCGCAACGCAATCGCGGCGAAAACGTGATCCCGGAAATCCAGTTCTCCGACATCGCGGAGCAGCGCATGAGCGCCGAGCAGATCGAACTCATCAAAACGCATGGTGCATGCGTGATCCGCAATGTGTTCGACCGCGCGCTGGTGGAAGGGTGGGACCGTGACATCGCGGACTACGTCGAACGCAACGACCTGGAGACGCGTCTGCAGAACCGCGCCGAGGACAAATACTTCGGCCAGCTCGCGTCGAGCAAGCCACAGATTTACGGCGTGTACTGGTCTAAGCCGCAAGTCCTCGCGCGCCAGGCGCCGTCGCTGACTGCGGCACGCGTCTTTCTGAACCGGCTGTGGCGCAATGAAAGCGAAGGCCGGGTCCATTTCGATCCGGAGCGAGTGCCGGTTTACGCTGACCGGATGCGTCGGCGGCCGCCTGGTTCCGAGTCATTGGGCTTGTCCGCGCATTGCGACGGCGGCTCGGTCGAGCGGTGGATCGAGGCGAATTTCCGCAAGGTGTACCGGCATGTGTTCGACGGCAACTGGCGTCGATATGATCCGTTCGATGCCGCGTTCCGGCCCGACGTGGAAGAGATCGCGTCGCCCGCGGTCTGTTCGATGTTCCGCACGTTTCAGGGCTGGACCGCACTGACGCCGCAAGGTCCCGGCGACGGCACGTTGCAACTCGTGCCCATTGCGAATTCGATGGCCTATATCCTGTTGCGCGCCCTTCAGGACGATGTCGCCGACGACGACCTGTGCGGCGCGATGTCAGGCCGCGCGCTCTCCATCAAGCCGGAATTTCACGCGCCGCTGTTCGACGCGCTCTCATCGATTCCCCACATGCAGGCGGGCGATACCGTGTTCTGGCACAGCGACGTGATCCACGCGGTCGAAGACGCGCATCGCGGCGCGGGCTACAGCAACGTGATGTATATCGCGTCGGCGCCCGCGTGTGCCAAGAACGATGAATACCTCAAGCGGCAGTTGCCGAGCTTCCTTGAAGGCAAGAGCCCGCCCGACTTCCCGACCGACCATTTCGAAGTCGACTTCGTAGGACGGGCAACCGCCGAAGATCTGACGCCCCTCGGGAAAGCCCAGCTCGGTTTCGATCTGTAGGGACTGCGTGAACGCACGCCATCGTGGCGTGCGCCTGCCTGGTGATTCATAAAGAAAATTAACGGAGACAGCAATGAAAAGAACACTCACGTCAGTTGCAATTGTCGCATCGACCCTCGCCACGGGCGCACAGGTCGCAAGCGCTGCCGAGTCACTTTCTGTATTGCACTGGTGGACCTCGGGCGGTGAATCGAAGGCAATCAGAGTGCTTAAGGACGACATGGATAAACAGGGCTACGAGTGGAAAGACTTCGCCGTAGCCGGAGGAGCGGGTGCGGCTGCCATGACGGCGTTGAAGACCCAGGTCATGTCCGGCAACGCACCGTCGGCTGCGCAGATCAAGGGGCCGTTGATACAGGACTGGGCCGATCAAGGCGTGTTGGTCGATGTAGACAAGTCCGCCACCGACTGGAAAGCTCAACTCCCCGCGCAGATCAACACGACCATGATGTCAAAAGGCCACTACGTGGCTGCGCCATTTTCGGTGCACCGAATCAACTGGCTGTGGATCAACAAAGCCGCCCTCGATAAAGTGGGCGGCAAGCCGCCGACCACATGGCCCGAATTCTTCGCGCTCGCCGACAAGTTTCGGGCTGCGGGCATTACGCCCGTCGCGCGTGGTGGCCAGCCCTGGCAAGACATGACCATCTGGGAGACGGTGGTGCTTTCTCAGGGCGCGGATTTTTATCGCAAGGCCATGATCGATCTCGATCAGAAAACACTCACTTCGCCTCAGATGTTGCAGGTGTTCCAGACTGTCCGGAAGATTCAGGGTTACTTCGACAAAGGCTCGACCGGTCGCGACTGGAATCTCGCGACAGCGATGGTCATCAACGGATCGGGTGGGATGCAATTCATGGGCGACTGGGCGAAGGGTGAATTCGCGAATGCGAACAAGAAAGCCGACGTCGACTATATCTGCGCGGCTGCGCCTGGTACGTCGAACGCCTTTACCTACACAGTAGACTCGTTCGTGTTTTTCCAGCAGAACGGCAAAAAAGAAGCGACGCCCGGACAGCTTGCGTTGGCAAAGACAATCATGTCGCCCGCTTTCCAGGAGCAATTCAGTCTTTACAAGGGTTCGATTCCGGTCAGGCAGGATGTTTCAATGGACAAGTTCGACGCCTGCGCGAAGAAGTCATACGCGGATGAGCAGGCCACAATTAAATCCAAAACGTTCTTTCCCTCGTTTGCGTTTGGTGACGTTCAGTCGTCAGCCACCGAAGGCGCGATTACCGATGTCGTGACCGGCTTCATGAACTCGAATGAAGACCCGCAAGAGGCAATGCGCAAGGTCGCCGCTGCAGCGAAGGTCAAATAGGTACGAGCTTCGCAGCCGCTCGCGAAAATCAAGCGGTTATGCAAGGTCATTCGAGGATATGTGGTGACCTTTATGAACGTCTCCTCCATGTCTCCATGGACGTGGATTTAGCCCGCCGTTCGCGCGGGCTTTCTTTTTGTCGGAGACCCTCGCAACCGACGTATTGTCGTTCAGACGGACACATATTGGTGCCGGATGACATAGGCAGAGCGTCTTAAGATGGATCGTGCGCCACTGCTATTCAGCGGTGGCATAAAAAGATGCCGATTGCGACCGGCAAATCATCGAAAAGAGGCCAGAAAAAAGCCCTGTTCGTGACGCAAGCGCACGCACACGACCGATAGAATTTATTCCGATACGCACGTTACGCAACGTCACGCGCCCGACACCTGTCGGATCGTTTTCTCACATCGGATTTCCCCGGTTAATTCAGCATGACACGGCTTGCACGGCACTACGTCCCAGACCAACCGCAGCACGTTATCCTGCAGGGGCTCACAGGGCCCGCATTCCTGGACGAAGGAGACTACCGGTACTTCCTCGCCTGCCTGGCCGACGCAGCGCGTGTCGCCGATCTTGCAGTCCACGCGTGGGTACTCATGCCCGACGCGGTACAGTTCCTTGTCACGCCTTCATACGAGTCGAGCGTGGCCATGGCGATGCAGGCGGTCTGCCGTCGCTATGTCGAAACCTTCAACCGCCGCCATGGGCGCCGCGGAACAATGTGGCGTGGCGAGTACCAGGCGACGGTGATCGAACCCGACCGTTATTTCCTGCTCGCGAGCCAGGCCATCGATCATGCGCCGGTGCGCAACCGCCTTGTGGTCGAGCCGGGACACTACCCGTGGTCGAGCTATACGCATCACGTCGGGCTGCGTGTCGATAGCTTCATCAAGGATCATCCGCTCTACCGGGCGCTCGGCAATACGCCGTCCGAACGCCACCGGGCTTACCGCGATCTGGGCGCACAGGCTCTCGACGAGCGCGATGTCGATAACCTGATGCAGTCGACGCTCAAGGGCTGGGTGCTCGGCAGCGCCGCATATTGCGAGTGGGCGGCGCAGACCGCCAACCGACGTTTGATGCCCCTGCTGCTGCGCGACCGGCCGCGCAAACTTCAGACGACGCGCGCGCTCGAACACGCGGGCTGATCAAAAGATCGTCGGGGTAGAAAAGTTCATGGCAGTGTGGGCACTCCGGTATGCCCACAGTTGCTAATGCGACGCCCAAGTTGCACCTCTTGCGTCCCGCCGGCCGAACCTTCCAGACCCTCATCCAAACACCGGAAGATCGAGCACAGGTACGTCGTCAGCCGCCTCCGCGCGGCCGACGACCGACCGCGCACCGAGCTTGATCGCCCTCTTCTCTTCCCGCCGAATCCGACATCCTGCGAATTGACTTGCATCCCGGCCGAATACTGTATAAATTTACAGTACTGTTTTTATATACAGGATCGGCCATGAACCAACTCATCCGCATCTTGAACGACGGTGACCGCGAAACGCTTGCGTGGTTGCGCAAGCATGTCGGAGACGTGCGTGTGGCTGCCGCGGCACGACATCTGGGAGGCAACGGCAAGCCGTATCTATCCGCCGTGTGCCGCTATCTCGGCGTGCGTCCGCCCATGCCTCATCAACTTAGCCGGCCTGTTGAAGACTGCACGGTCGGCGACAACCATCTAGCCCAGATCCGCGAATTGTTGGCACAGCGAAACCGGGCATTGTTGAAGCATCAGTTTTGATGCTGCGAGTTACTGCGAATTCTCAGGAAGATAACAATATGCTTAACGACGCTGCTCTTGATATGGATGTCCACGAGATCAACCCCGCAGCCCTCGAGCGCGCGCTCCGCAGCGCGTCGCTGGACCTGCAGCAGATCATTGCCACGGTCGCAAGTCGTCACCTCGACACGGGTCGTCGCCGTCACTCGAATAGCGCGCGATTGCCGACCTGGCGCGCGCTGCTCACAATCGATGAACAGGTTTTTGAGAATCGGGGCTTCCTGGCCAGGCACAACGAGACAGTACGTTCGACGTTTGTGCGGTTCGAGGACAGTCGTTTGTGCGGGATGGATCTCGACGAACCCGTCGACTGGCGGCGTGACGACGACAACCTGCCAGCCGTTTACCTGCTCGTGCGGGCACTGGTGCAGGCCGACGCTAGTGATATGGCCACTCAGGACTGATGCGCGGCGTCAGCCGTTGTCGTCATAGTTTTGGATGCGCTCCAGAAGTCGCGCGGCGAATCCTGATGTCGTTCGCGATTCCACCGACGGAGCCATCGGCTGACACGCCCGTAGGCGACCAGCTATACACACGCTGCGTCGCCCTTTACAACGCCGTGCTCACGCGGCAAAAGCCCTCGACAATAGCGAGGCGGAACGCGCCATCAACTCCAACGTGTCAATGGGAAACGAGTGTGGTCGACCAATGAAGTGAAAGAGCACTATCCGACTCGCAACGACGTCTGAATAGTTTCTCACGTCCCGCTCCGCGGCTCCTGAATCATCTTCCAACCGTTACCGGCGGGGTCGCGAAAACCCGCATCGACGCTGCCGAAGCGGTCCACCGGCTCCTGGGTGAATTCCACGCCACTTGCCTTTAGCCGGGCGTAGCTCGCGCGGCAATCGGACACCAGCAGGACGAGCGGCGGCATGGCGCCCTTCGCGACCATCGCACGCAGGGTCTGCGCGGTGGCGTCGTCATGGATGGGCGGACCGGGTCTGAACAGCCCGAGCTGGAACGAAGGCTGATCCGGATGCTGCACCGTTAGCCACCGGTAGGCGCCGTTGACCACGTCCGTATGGACGCGGAATCCGAGTTTGTCGACATAGAACTTGAGTGCTTCGTCCTGATCGTCGACGTACAAGCCCACCACACTGATACCCTGGTTCATGAGACCTCCTTGGTTGATGTGGGCAATGTACCTTTGACCGAGCGGCGACGCTTCTCCAAAACTGCGATGGTGAGATCGGGACGCTGGGCGGCCTTCAGAACGCAGGCGGGTACGCGGTCGAGCTGCTGCATGCCGGCCTGCGCCTCGCGGCGCATGGCGCTGGGGCTCCGACCGTTGATGTCGCGGAAGACGCGGCCAAAGGTGCCCAGGCTCTCCCAGCCAGTGGCGAAGGCGATTTCCGTGATGCTGAGCGCCGTGTCGCGCAGCAGCGTATTGGCTTGCTCGATGCGCCGCGTCAGCAGGTAGCGATGTGGCGGGATGCCGAAAGCCCGCTTGAAGGAACGCGCGAAATGGGCCTCGGAAACGCCACTGACCGCGGCCAGCCGTTCGACCGGCCAAGCCTCGTGCGAAGCCGCGTCCATTCGGTCTTTGGCGCGCAGCAGCCGACGCAGCAGCGCCGGATCCTGCAACGTGTCCGTGCCGGCCGGCGCCGCAGACGAAGTGAGTGGTGGATTGGATTCGGCCATGGTCGTCAATGATTCGGCATCGCTGGCTGCGAGCGTAGTGTGTCGAAGACGGATTACGGAAACGTCGGCACCGTTGGTGAGTCTCGACGTTGGCAGGCCGTACTGCGCCTTCATCCCGGTTAATTCTAACGCGCTGGATGCACGGTAGCCGCGCCGTGGCGCAACCAATGGGCGCTCGAAGGGTACGCAAAGCGGGCAGCAAAGAAGCCCCCGGTGAGACGACTGTTCAATTCGCCCCGCTGCGCCTAACATTGCCTGAAATGCAGTGGGGAGGCGTATGAACAGCTTCGGTACCGATACTCGCTTCACCGGCTCGATCGCCGAACTCTATGAGAGCCACCTTGTTCCGATGCTCTTTGAACCCTACGCCGCGGATCTGGCGAACCGGGTCGCCGGGCGTCATCCGTCACGCGTGCTCGAGACCGCGGCCGGCACGGGCGTAGTGACCCGCGCGATGGCGCATGCGCTACCCATGCATGTCGAGCTGATTGCAACCGACCTGAATCAGCCGATGCTCGATCGCGCCGCTGCAATCGGCACTTCGAGACCAGTGAGGTGGCAACAGGCAGACGCGACCCACCTGCCGTTCGACGACGCGAGTTTCGACGTCGTCGTCTGCCAGTTCGGGGCCATGTTTTTTCCGGACAAGGCGCATGCGTTTTCCGAAGCTCGGCGCGTGCTTCGTCGCGACGGCGCGCTGTTGTTCAACGTCTGGGATCGCATTGAAGAAAACGAGTTTGCCAATATCGTCACGACGACGCTCACCGGTCTCTTCCCGGCGGATCCGCCACTTTTCTTAGCGCGCACGCCGTACGGTTATTTCGACCCGGCGATCATTTCACGCGACCTGGTCAATGCGGGCTTCCGAGAGGCTCCACGCTTCGAGACCATTGCGGCGCGCAGTCGTGCGGCATCGGCGCTTGTGCCGGCCGTCGGCCTTTGTCAGGGAACGCCTCTGCGCAGCGAGATCGTGGCGCGCTCCGGCGGCGCTGTGGATGACGCGACGTCAGCGTGCGCCACTGCGATTGCCAAGCGCTTCGGGACGGGGCCGGTCGACGGTAAGATCCAGGCGCGCGTGGTCATGGTCCAAAGCTGACCAACGATACGAACGCTCGCCGGCGCGGCGACTCCAAAAATACACACCACGGCCATTATTATGGATAGCTGAATGACAACGTGAGAATAGTCCATGAACGCATCGGTTATCTCTGCCCTGGCTGCACTTGTCGGCGCTGCATCGCGAGGAAAGCCGGGGTTTGCGCGCTGAGCGGCCAGAAGGTTGCAAGAGGCGATGCCGTGTATCGACCGAGGCATGCTCGACCTGCACCACGAAATGTCAAAGCGATGATTCTGGCTACCGTCACGCAAGCAACACCCGTGGAAGAAGCTGGCTGAAATGTCGGACTCACCTTGCCTCTGAACGATGAGCGAGTGCAATCGCATCGAGCCCTGCCAGCACGAACCGCACAAAATCCTCTGCAAGCGCATCCTTGTCCTTTGCGACAGCCGGCAACAGCGCCGACTGCATCTGCTTGGGCGCGATCATCATGGCGACGCAGGGCAACACGGTAAACATCAAAGCCCGCTGAACCACGGGCGTGGTCGGGTCCAGACCCAGCACTTCGCCGATCACCTTGAGCAGGAGAGCGGCTTTCGGACGCACCGCTTTCTCGATGAGCGCCGGGATAGCTTTCGACGGCGACAGCACTTCGCGCAACATCAGCATGAAGCCCCAAGGCGTGCCTGTGCTCGTTGAAAGACCCAGGAATCGGGAAAGGATGGCACGCAACCGATCCCTGGGATCGTCGAGGCCCGCGACAAGCGCCGCCAGCTCGTCAAGACCCACGACTTGCCGGTGTGCCTCGACCAGCGCCGCTTCGTAGAGCGCCTCCCTGCTGCCAAAGTGATAGTTCACCGACGCCATCGGTGTGCCGGCACGCTCGCAAATTTCCTTGCTGGTGGCATCCGCGAAACCACGTTCGGCAAACACCCGGCCCGCAGTCTCGAGCAGGTGCTGACGGGTCGCCGCGCCGTCTTGGCGCGAGGCCCGCTTAGGCTGCGTCGCGGTTGTTTTTTTCGGACTCGTCGGCATAGTCGAAGGCTGTCATTCCAGAAACAGTTTGAATTTGAATTCAAATTCGCATAGCATTAATTCTACTTCATCTGCGTCCGGTCCGCGAACGGATGCACCGGCATGGAACGCCGAGTCACCAAGGCAGCCGGATCGCCCTCGCGGAGATTGCAGATTGCGCTCGCCGCGTGCTTCTTCTCGTGCTGAGTCGATCCGCCTGATGTGCCGGTCGCGGTTCCATGGGATTTTAATTATGTATTACTCACTAAATAAACGACTCTCTGTGGAAGTCTTGTCTAACTCCAAACGAGCGCAACGAATTGCCTGGACCGCACTATCGGTGCTGCTCGCCGCTCTGTTATCGGCCTGTTCGCGGCACGAAACCGCAACCTATCAGGGCTACGTCGAAGGTGAATTCGTCTACCTCGGCTCCTCGCAGGCCGGCAAGCTCACGGCGCTATCAGTCTCTCGCGGCCAAACGGTCAAGGCGAACGCCTCGCTATTTTCCCTTGAATCCGACGACGAAGCCCACGCGCTCGAAGAGGCGCAGCAGCAACTCGCGGCAGCCCGCGCTCAACTCGCGGACATCCGGACGGGCAAGCGCGCACCCGAGGTCGACGTCAACCGTGCGCAGCTGGCCGAGGCCGTTGCCAACGCTCGCAAGGCGGCGCTGCAACTGACGCGCGACGAAGCCCAATACCGCGCAGGCGGCATCGCAAAAGCTCAACTCGACGATTCGCGCGCCAACGCCGAGTCGACCGCCGCGCAGGTTCGGGAGCTCACGCACCAGGTCGACGTGGCTCGCCTGCCGGCCCGTTCACAACAGATCGTCGGGCAGGAAGCGCAAGTAGCCGCCGCCAACGCCGCAGTCGCGCAAGCCCAATGGAAACTCGATCAGAAACGCGTCGCCGCCCCATCAGAAGGCCTCGTCTATGACACGCTCTATCGCCAGGGTGAATGGGTGCCCGCCGGCACTCCGGTCGTCCAGATGCTGCCGCCGCAGAACGTCAAGGTGCGTTTCTTCGTTCCGGAAACGATCGTCGGCCAACTGGCGCTCAATCGCGGCGTGACGCTGCATTGCGACGGCTGCGCGGCTGACGTGCCCGCGAAGATCACTTATGTGTCGAGTCAGGCCGAATACACGCCGCCGGTCATCTATAGCAACGAGAGCCGCGCCAAGCTCGTGTTCATGGTCGAAGCCCACCCGTCGGTTGCGGATGCAACTAAGCTTCACCCGGGCCAACCTGTCTCGGTGGTGCTGCAATGAACGACGACGCCCAACAGTATGTGATCGACGTGCATGACCTGAACAAGCGCTTCGGCAACAAACACGTCGTCAATAATGTCTCGCTGCAGGTCGGCCGTGGCGAAATCTTCGGCTTTCTCGGGCCGAACGGCAGCGGCAAGACGACCTCCATCCGCCTCATGTGCGGATTGCTCACGCCGGATTCAGGCAGCGGCACCTGCCTCGGCTACGACATCGTGCGTGAGAGCGAGCAGATCAAACGCAATGTCGGATACATGACGCAGCGCTTTTCCTACTGGGAAGACTTGACCATCCGCGAGAATCTGGACTTTGTCGCGCGCATCTACCAGATGCGCAACCGGCGAGAAGCGGTGGATCGCTCGCTGGAATCGCTCGGCCTGCAAACGCGCGCGAACCAGTTGACCGGCTCGCTATCGGGCGGCTGGAAGCAGCGGCTCGCGCTGGCCGCCTGCATGTTGCACGAGCCCAAATTGCTGCTGCTCGATGAGCCCACCGCCGGCGTGGACCCCACCGCGCGGCGCGACTTCTGGGAAGAATTGCATCGCCTCGCCGCCACCGGCATATCCGTGCTCGTCAGTACCCACTACATGGACGAAGCGGAACGCTGTCACAAACTCGCTTATATCGCTTACGGAAAGATGCTCGCGCGCGGCACCGCGAGCGAGGTGATCGAATCACAAGGTCTGTCGACGTGGGCTATCCACGGCGAACACCTGAGCAAGCTATCCGAACAGCTTCGTACCACGCCCGGCGTCGACCAGACCGTCGTGTTCGGTTCCGCGCTGCACGTCAGCGGGCGCGATCATCAAGCGCTCGAAAACGCGGTGCGGCAAGCGGTCGCCGGAACCTCCCTGCGCATCGAACCGATCGGCACGGGACTCGAAGATGTATTCATCTATCTGATGAGCCATTCGAAGGACAACTTCGGAGCGCCGTCATGAAGAATCGCACCGCCTTCTCTCTGACGCGCTGGTGGAGCATCGTCCTCAAGGAGTTTCTTCAGTTAAGGCGTGACCGCATTACGTTCGGCATGATCGTCGGGTTGCCGATCATCCAGCTTGCACTGTTCGGCTTCGCGATCAATACCGATCCGAAGCATTTGCCGACAGCCGTCATCATCCACGACCAGAGCGAATTTTCCCGCAGCTTCGTTGCGGCGATGACGAACTCGGCCTATTTCGACATCGTTGCAATCTTGCCTGACGAAGAGGCCGGGCGTCGCGCGCTCGCCCAAGGCAAGGTGCAGTTCGTCCTCAACGTGCCCGTGGACTTCTCGCGCAAACTGCTGCGTGGCGAGCATCCGTCGCTGCTGGTCGAAGCCGACGCGACCGATCCCACCGCAACGAACACCGCCGTCGGCGTGCTGCCGAAACTCGTCCAACCAGTCGCGGATAAAGATCTCACGGGTCCGCTCGCACACCTGAACGGCACGCAAAACGCCTTCGACGTGCAGGTTCACAACCTCTACAACCCCGAAGGCGTGACGCAATACAACGTGGTGCCCGGACTGATGGGCGTAATCCTCACCATGACGCTCGTCATGATGACGGGGCTCGCCGTGACCCGCGAACGCGAGCGCGGCACGATGGAAAATCTGCTCGCCACTCCCGTTCTGCCAATCGAAGTGATGACCGGCAAGATCGTGCCCTATGTCGTTATCGGGCTCATTCAGGCGTCGATCATTCTTGCCGCGACACGCTACGTATTCCATGTTCCGTTTGTCGGCAGCGCGCTCGCCATCTATCTCTCGGCATTGCTTTTCATTGCGGCGAATCTGACGGTGGGCATCACGCTTTCTTCGCTCGCACAAAACCAGTTGCAGGCGATGCAGCTCACCGTCTTCTACTTTTTACCCAATATTCTGCTCTCGGGCTTCATGTTCCCTTTCGCGGGCATGCCGGCGTGGGCACGGTTTATCGGCAACCTCTTGCCGCTGACCTATTTCAACCGGCTGATTCGCGGCATCCTGCTCAAGGGCAATGGCTGGGCCGACCTGTGGCCCTCCGTCTGGCCAATGGCGGTGTTCACTGCAATCGTCATGGCTATTGCATTGCGCTTCTACCGGCGCACGCTCGACTAGGAAGATACGATCATGAAGCAACTCGCTTTCCTGTGCTCACTCGTGCTGTGCGGCTGTGCAGTGGGTCCGGACTTTCACGCGCCCGCGGCACCGGACACGCAAACCTACACGCACAAGGCCGAGCCGGTTCGCACAGTACTGGCCGACGGCACCGAGAGTTCCGCTCAAACCTTCACGACAGCGGATGCGCCACTGCCGATGTGGTGGCGCCAATTTCACTCGGCGGACCTCGACCGTCTGGTCGATCATGCGCTGAGCGGAAACCCATCGCTGGCGCAAGCTCGCGCAAAGCTGATCGAGGCGCGCGAAAACTACAATGCGCAGTCGGGTGCGACACGATTTCCGAGCGTCGACGCAAAGATTTCCGGAACGCGTCAACAGGTCGACCTCGCGGCGTTCGGCATCCCGCATGTGGAGAACCCGGGCCCCTTTTCGCTATTCAATGCATCGGTGACAGTGGCGTACACATTCGACGTTTTCGGCGGCAATCGCCGGGCGCTCGAAGCCACGTTGGCGCAGGTCGACTACGCGGCGTTCCAACTGGATGCAGCGCGTCTTTCGATTGCAGGCAATGTCGTATCGACGGTGGTGCAGCGCGCTTCGTTGCAACAGCAGGTCTCGCTGACGCAACGTCTCGCCGACGCGCAGGCGCAACAGCTCAGCATCATGGAGGCGCGCCTCGCTGCCGGAGGCGTATCGCAACTCGACGTGAACAGCCAGCGCACGCTGCTCGCGCAAACGCGCGCGTCGCTGCCGCCGCTCGCCACGCAACTTGCGCAGGCGGATCACCAGCTTGCGATCCTGGTGGGCGACCTGCCGTCCAAAGCGGAGTTCGATCGACTCACGCTGGACTCGCTTCATTTGCCGGCCGAGATACCCATTACGCTGCCATCGTCACTTGCACGGCAACGCCCTGACATTCGCTCCTCCGAAGCACTGCTGCACCAGGCCAGCGCAAACGTGGGCGTCGCGACAGCGAACCTGTATCCACAGTTTTCGCTGTCGGCGGGAATCGGCTCTGAACGCACGCGTATTCAGGACATTGTGAATGGCCTGAACATCTGGAATATCGGCCTGAATCTGACCCAACCCATTTTTCACGGCGGCGAGTTGCATGCGAAGAAACGTGCTGCCCAGGCGGCTTATGACGCTGCGTTCGCGAGCTATCAGCAAACAGTACTTCAGGCCTTGCAACAGGTTGCAGACGCGCTGACGGCATTGCATGACGACGCGCACGAATTGCAAGCTCGCGACGAGGCTGCCCGGCGTGCGCAAGCGAACCTCGACATCGCACGTGCGCAGTATTCGGCGGGTGGCGTCAGCCAGTTCAGCCTGCTCGACACGCAACGCCAGGCGCTGCAGACCGCTCTCGATCAGACGCGTGCGCAGGCGGCGCGATTAAGCGATACGGCCGCGCTGTTTCAATCGCTGGGCAGCAACGAGGCGGACATGGCGTTGGGAAGCGCGCCGCAATAACTTGCGCCGTTCAAATCGTGGCCGCGCGCCACGCGTATGTCCAGCGTCTAAACACCTCATTTTGTGATACTCGTCCGAGTTATTCTGCCCGTCAAGTGGGCGCTATTCCTCTTCTCATCCCCCTGATTACATCTATCACGTCGTGATATATAATGAAATCGAGGAAGTCATGTGACGCGTGGGAGGCGGAATGGTCATCAACAACGACTTTGAAATCAGCTACCTGCTGATCGCATTTGCGCTACTCGGCACTATTCTGATCGGCGATCTGCTCAGCATGCCGCGCTTGCGGCTCTGGCACCCCAAACTGCTAGGTGCGGCAATGGGTGCGTTACTGGGCTTCGCGCTGATCGAGGCCGTGCCCATGTTCACCTGAACAATTGCGTGGCGAGCCGATCCAATCGATCGAATCGACAATCCCGCAGAAGTTGGCAAAGGAATCCACCATGGCTCCGTTCAACCGGATCCTGCTCTGTTACGACGCTACACCGGAGGGACGGCTCGCGCTGCGCTGCGGCGCGTCCCTCGCTCAGCAGTTGCACGCGGAAACCCATCTGCTGTCGATCTTCGACAGCACCTACTGGTCCGGCGGATTCGACGTTTTGTCGTCGATGAAGTTCGAGATCGATGAGCAGGCGGCAAAAGAAACGCTGAGTGAAGGTATCGACCGCCTGCGGGCATGGGGCGTAACCGCAACGGGACACTACTTGGTCGGAAATGCCATTGATCAGATTTCCCACCTGGCGGATTCATTGAGGGTCGACCTGATCGTCATTGGACACCATCCGCACGGATTTTTTGCGCGCTGGTGGACCGGAGAGAACCACGCATTGCTGCTTGATCGCGTGTCTTGCGCTGTCCTCTTCAAGGTAGACGAATGACGGGCTGGCGAGAACCCGGATCAGGATGCGAGCTTCTGAATGGAGACAGGCGCCGCAACCATGACAGAGGCAATGATGCTAATGGATCTTCTGGTACAGATTGCTGTTTCGACCGCCGTGCTGGTGATGGTGATTCTTTTCGTCGTCACGCTGGATGCGCGCGTTGATCCACGTGAGCGCGTTCTCCGGCGTTTGACCGGCAGGCATTGGTGGAACCACACGCGTCACGGACCAGATTGAAGCTGCCGGTGGAGTCGGTCCGGTGTCTGTTCGCGTTGCACGGATCGTCTAAAGTGCCGGCCACAGAAAGTTCACGTGCTGGGCGTCGTCGGCGTGGCCTTGCCGCGTGTCCGCCGGGCGCCACCGTCTGCTTTGCGGACAACAGCCGTCTGGCCACTTCACGAGCATGAATGGTCCGCTCGACAGCATATCGAGCGTCGTATGACCGTACACGCCGACAATCGTCATCGGAATATCTGCGAAATATGGGGCAACCGTTGCGTTGCCTGGCATCGATCGCCGCGTCCCGAGTTGCGGGCAATCAGTATGGTCTGCGCATAATCCCCGGCGGCCTTCTTGCGATTGCGCGCCAGGTTGCGCATTTGCCCACGTCGACGGGTAAATGCCGCACGTACCAACAGCCGCGGCAACCAGGCTGTGTGCAATCCATCGTTTCATTCCGGTCCTTCGATAAGATACGCGGCATGGGCTCGGCGAGAAACCGGCGCCTACAGTCCCCAGATGATGTCGGCGTCCTGTTTGCTGGCTTCGCGCATCATGTCGAGAAATGGCCAGGCACGTTGCGAAAGTCCACCGCCGGATTGCTGCCGGCGTTCGCGGGAATACTGCAGCGATTCGGGAGCGACCTCGGCTTTTTCATCGTCCGAAATCGCCGCTTCGAGACGGCTGATTGCATGAGGCAACTCGTCATGGAGAATCACCCCGCGCGTATCGAGCCGCTTGCCCACCAGCCCCAGCAGATACTGGGCAAGATCCCTGAGCATGACGACATCGGGCGTAGCCGGCGATTGAAACGTGATCAGCATGATGGCTCCTTTGCGATCTCTACTGCGTCGTCGCATCGAACCACGCGAGCGGCGAGAGTCGCCTACAACGACGGCGGGGGCCTTCACGATAACCGGCCTCGTGCATCGGAGCACGGCGTCCCCATAGGCGCGTGCAATCCGGGCAAATCATCCTTGCAGTTTTATCCGGACTGTTCCTGCAGAGTGACCGGTCACGAGAAGGCCTGTTTTCATTTTATATCACAACGTGATCCAATCAAGCGGTGATTGCAAACACCGCCAGCCAATCCGTGCCTTGCGGAAAGACGCGCTGGAACCGTTGGCCACCGCCCGGCTCTGCTGCACTGCATCAACCCGCACAGGGGGTTTTATATCACAATGAAATATAATCATGACGATGCAGTCTTTCGTTTCCCGAGGATTTGGCCTTAATGTGTGGCCTCCTCTAATGCGGTATCGCCTTCATTCTTCTATTCGAACCTTGTCCCGCTACGCTCTCATCCGCTGGCTCGCCAGCTTCGCCCCGCATCCCATGGCCGTCCGGTGGCCTGAACGCCTGAGATCATGTGTCGGCGCGTTGCTCGGCATCGCGTTCACCGGCGGGACCATGCACGTTCTTCTCGGACCTGCGGCAAATATTCCATTGCTCGTCGCGCCAATGGGCGCTTCGGCCGTGCTGCTGTTCGCGGTTCCGGCAAGTCCGCTCGCGCAACCGTGGTCGATTATCGGCGGCAATATCGTCTCCGCTACGGTCGGCGTGGCCTGTGCAAGCTGGATCGGCGACCCGGTGGGCGCGGCCGCTTTGGCCGTTGCGCTGGCGATCTGTGCGATGTTTGCGCTGCGTTGTGTCCACCCGCCGTCGGGCGCGGTTGCGCTGACCGCGGTGCTCGGCGGTCCGGCGGTGCACGCGCTGGGCTATCGCTTCGTAGCCGAGCCGATTGCGATCCAGTCGGTGACGCTGCTGTGCGCCGCCATCATCTACCACGCGGCTACCGGGCATCGATATCCCCACGTCGCCCAGGCGAGTTCGCTCAAAGGCGCGAGAGCGTCGGCCTCGGCGTCGAGCGAAGGTTTTACGCGCGCGGACCTCGAAGCGGTGCTGAACCGGCGCGGCGAATTGCTCGACATCGACACGGACGATCTGGAATCCCTGCTGCGCGACGTGCAGTTGCAGGCCTATGCCCGCACGTTCAATGAACTGACCTGCGCGGACATCATGTCGCGGTCGCTCGTCGCCGTGTCGGCAACCACGCGCGCTTCCGCCGCATGGAGCCTGCTGAAACAGCGCCATATCAAGGCACTGCCGGTCACCGACGAGAAGCAGCACGTGATCGGCATCGTGACCCGCGCCGATCTTGTGGACAAACGGGCATTCGGCAAAGCGCCCGGCCAGACGTCTCCCGTGCAACGCTGGTTCAGGCGTAATGTCACTCCAGCGCCGCTCGTTGGCGCACTGATGAACGTGGACGTTCAGACAGTCGAAGGAACGACCGCGATCGTCGAACTCGTGCCGGTGTTTGCGAACTACGGACACCACCACATCCCGGTTCTGGACTCGCAACAGCGGCTTGCCGGCATGATCACGCAGGCCGATCTCATCGCGGGACTGTATCGCCAGGCTTACGCCAGGCAGCGAACCGCGGCATAGCCAGCGTCATTCACACCAGGATCGAGCACGGACATACATATCACGTCGTGATATAATCTACGCTTTACCTCTTCCTCCACGGCACTCCGATGAAAACACTCGCGCGCGGCTTGACCAAGGCGAACTTCGAGCAACTGTCAGAGTTTCGCTATCAGATGCGGCGCTTCGAGCGTTTTTCCGAGCAGGCCGCTCAGGGCGAAGGCATCACGCCGCTGCAGTATCTGCTGCTTCTGCATATCAAGGGTTATCCGGAGCGCGACTGGGCGACCGTCGGCGAGCTTGCGGAACGGCTGCAGGCGCAGCATCACGGCGTGGTCGCGCTCGTGTCCCGCTGCGAGGCGCTCGAGCTGGTCCGCAGAAAAGTCAGCGAGACGGATCGCCGCCAGGTCGAGGTTCATCTGTTGAAAGCCGGCGAGCAGGTGCTCGCCCGTCTCGCCGAGATGCATCGTGCCGAGCTGAAGTCGCTCAAAGGCGCGTTTAACGTTCCCCAGATCGATATTTGAGTCCCCATGAGTTTCGATACCCATAAGCGCGATTTTTCCACCAACGCGCGGCTTCCCGGCATTTCCGTACTCGCCGCCGGAATCGGCGCGCTCAGCACGCTCGCGGCATTCGTGCTGCTGAGCCTGATTCATCTGTTCACCAATCTGTTCTTCTTCCAGCAGTTTTCGTTTGCGGACCGCTCGCCCGCCGTCAATACATTGGGTGTCTGGGTGGTGGTCATCCCCGTGATCGGCGGCCTGATCGTCGGTCTGATGGCGCGCTATGGTTCGGAGAAAATTCGCGGTCACGGCATTCCCGAAGCGATTGAAGCCATCCTGTTCGGCAAAAGCCGCATGTCGCCGAAGGTGGCGATTCTCAAACCGTTGTCGTCCGGCATCGTGATCGGCAGCGGCGGCCCGTTCGGCGCGGAAGGCCCGATCATCATGACGGGCGGCGCGCTGGGCTCGCTTATCGCTCAGTGCGTGAAGGTCACCGCCGCGGAACGCAAGACGCTGCTGGTGGCGGGCGCGGCGGCGGGCATGACGGCGGTCTTCGGCACGCCCGTGGCGGCCGTGCTGCTGGCGGTCGAACTGCTGCTGTTCGAATGGCGCCCGCGCAGTTTTCTGCCGGTCGCGCTGGCGTGCGCCGTCGCGGGTTTTGCGCGCGCGGCATTCTTCGGCACAGGCCCGCTGTTTCCGCTCGAAACCGCGCCGCCCGGCGCGCTGTCGCTGCTGTCCTGCATCATCGCCGGCTTGCTGTCCGGTGCGCTCGCCTCGGGCTTGTCGGCCGCACTTTATAAAGTCGAGGACCTGTTCGGCAAGCTGCCGATTCACTGGATGTGGTGGCCCGCGCTCGGCGGACTTGTCGTCGGCATTGGCGGCTTTCTTGAACCGCGTGCGCTGGGCGTCGGTTACGACGTAATCGGCGATCTGTTGCATCAGCACATTGCCATCCAGATCGCGTTGGCGATCCTCGTCGTGAAGGCTGTCATCTGGGTCGTCGCGCTCGGCTCGGGCACCTCGGGCGGCGTGCTGGCTCCGTTGCTCATGTTGGGCGCGGGACTCGGCGTCCTGCTCGGGCACGTGCTGCCGGGCGGCGAACCCGCGCTGTGGCCGCTCGTCTGCATGGCGGCCACGCTCGGCGCCACGTTGGGCGCGCCGTTGACCGCCATCGTGTTCGCCTTCGGTCTGACACACGACAGTAACGCCCTGCTGCCGCTGCTTGCCGCGACACTGATCGCGCACGGGTTCGCAACGGTCGTCATGAAGCGTTCCATCATGACCGAGAAAATCGCCCGGCGCGGCTATCACATTTACCGGGAATACGGTGTCGATCCACTCGAACGGCACCACGTCGACGAGGTGATGTCGCGCACGGTCAAGACAATCGATGGCGACATGTCCGTGGCAGAAGCACTGGCAACGTGCTTCGGCGCGACGCAGACACATCGCGCCTATCCGGTTGTACGTCAAGGCGCGTTGGTGGGCGTCGTCGATCGCGCGGTACTGGAGGCAATCCGTGATGACGAGACGCACAATGCGCTCGACTCGCGACTCGCCGATATATTGCGGCACCGTTCGCCCACTTTCGCGTTGCCCGGTGAAACCTGCCGCCTCGTCGCCACGCGGCTTGCGGTGCACGGTCTTGAACGTTTGCCCGTGGTTGCGGACTCCACCACGTTGCGACTGATCGGCATCGTGTCTCGCAGCGATCTGATCAAACCGTCTCTTGCGCACTTCGACGAAGAGCACAAGAAAGAGCGCTTCCGGCGCTTACGGATGCACACCGGCAAGCGGCACTTCCCGCCGGTTCCGTAAGCCGCCCGATCTGCAAGCAGTGCTTCCGTGCCCCTTCCCAGGGGCACATCTGTTTTCGCCAACCGATGGTGGACTTATGTGGCACGGCAGACCGTCCGCTATCCTTATCCGTGTCCTCTCCTGGTCACGATGCCGCGCAATGCCTCTGCATTCCGCAAGCGCCAGTTAACCGTTTCATTTCTGCGGACGAACCCGCACGGCGTTCTGCGCCATCCACTTGAGCCGCTCGCAGTCAGCCTTCACTCGCGACGCGAATTCCTGCGGATCGTTCAACCGCAGGGCGTTCATCTGAATGCCGTCCTTCTCGCCGCGGCGCCAGCCGGTCTGCCATCGCAGGTCGAAGTTGCTGGCGTCGTGCAGCACCTTGCGCAAGCGCTCCTTATACGCGCCGATGCGCGCGGGCGAGATCCCGCAGTATGTCTGCGCGAAATAAGCTCGCTGCCCCGCGGTTTGCGCATTGTCGTTCGCGGTTTGCTCGTTCGCCACGGCCGATAGCGGCCACGCCACCGATAACGACAATGCGGATGTCACCGCCAACAGTATTCGATAGCAGTACTGCCATTGATTCATGTCCGACTCCTCATCATCCACGGCGGCGCGGCTGTCCAATCGCTCCCGGCACGGCCGCGATGCCTGGGGATACTCCCTACGTTTTCCGCCATTTCACGCCGATCTGTCTTGTTTCGACTGCAGGATGGCGGTTTCGCGCGCTATGCCAGTGTATTGCGTTGACAATACACGGTGTTACGCTCGGTAAAGCAGCCTTCGCGGTAGTGAGCCGCCGTCCAGCGGCAAAATTAGCAGGCATAGAACACATCGCGAAGCGCCATTGCCTACGAAAGGCGAAACATCGCTGCGGGAGAGACTGCGATGCAAATCAAAACATATACCGTACTGACGCTATTGGTGTTTAGCAGTGCTGCTTTCGCATGGCAGCCGCTCACTTATCCAATCCGAAGTCAAAGCCCTTATCAGCGCAGCGTCGATACCGCGCTGTGCTACGCGGCGGCGAACAAACAGACCAAGGTCAACATCGTTCACGAGTCGCAGATTCCACCGCGCAAGCCGGCTGCCACCAAGACTTCGTCGACCGGCGCGCCGTCGCGGCCGCCTTTGCCGTCCAGCACCTTCGCGTCCGCGCCGTTCGGCGCGAGTATGCCGGCCGCCACCGAGCCGGGCGCGAGTGCGCCCGTAGCAACCACGGCAGCCAAGGCGGCCACGGCGAAGGGTGCCTCAGCACCCATGGCGGCGAGCGCGACTTCGGCGGGCACCACGACTACGGCCGCCACCGCGGCATCGGCGACGACTGCGGACAACAGCGCCTCGGAAATGGCGGCTGCGAGCGCCGCGCAGACGGCTGCGGCATCCAGCGTGAAGCTGCCGCCGCTGCCGGCGCCCGAACCGCCAATGACACAGTACTGGGCCGCGTATGGCGCGTGCATGCAAGCGCGGGGTTACGTAGTCGCACAGTAACCCTGCTTGCATGCCTCGTTACGGTGCCTTGTTTTTCTGATTGTGGCGCCGGCATTCGACGCCCCTTTGCGACACGGCGATGCTTAGCGACTTGACTTCCGATCAGCACGATCCCTTCCGATGCGGGCACTGCGGTGTCCCGCTAGCCGGTCGCTTCACGCCCTGTCCTTCGTGCCATCGGCGTCAGGCCGATTCGTTCGGCGCGCGTGCGGCGCCGCCTGCCTCGCTCAAAGTCCCGCTGAACAGTCCATTGGACGACTCCCAGCCGCTCGTCGACAACCGTCTGCCGGCACGCAGGATCTGGAATCCGTCCTCGCGCGCACTGGTCAATCCCTACGAGTTCGTCGAGGAGCCCGAGGTCGCCGTGTCCGCCTATCAGCGTCTGCGCCAGCCCCTCGTGCTGGGCGCGTCGGCGTTGGTGGTGACCTCGGCGGTGTACCTGGGTTTCATCCATAGCAACGACTCGAATGTCGGCACGCCAATCGCCGTGTCCGGCAAGGTGAAGACGCAAAATGTCGCGCCGCTCGTCGTCGTTCCGCAGAAGCCGGCGGCCACCGTCGCGCAGCGGCCCGCGTCTGCCGCCCCGCAAAAGCCCGCGATTGTCGCTGTGCAGAAGCCTGCCGCTGTCGCTGTTCAGAAGCCTGCCGCTGCCGTCACCCTGAAACCGGCCACGGTCGTCACCCAGAAGCCCGCTATTGCGCCGTCTGCGGCCGCACAAAAGCCCGCGGTCACCGCCGCCACACAGCGCGCCACGACCGCGGCGACCATCGCCGCCGTGCGGCCCGCGCCACTGCGTTCGTCGCCGATTCCAGCACCGGACACTGCACCGCCGCTTTCGCGCCGCGTCGCATCCGTTGGACCCGAGGCGAAGCGCAATCCCGGCGGACAGTCAGGCAACGCGCCGGAGCAACCACGCGCCGATATGTCGCGGCATCTCAAAGCCGCGCGGGCCAATCTGCAGCAGAACAATCTGTCGGCGACCAGAGCGCGCCTTGCGGCGATCATCGCCGTGCAACCGAACAATCGCGACGCGTTGAACATGCGCTCCACGCTGAACACGCGCGAACAGCAGCGCGACGCGCTACTGAGTCTCGCACGAGGCTGCGGATATATCGCGCGATGGACCTGCGTCTCGCACAACGCCGGCACCGCGCTGCAGATCGATTCGAGCAGCAAGGAGGCGCAGCGTCTCGTAACACTCGCGCAGCGCGAAACGGAACTGCAGATTCCGCCGCCCGTGGAGCCCGCGCCCGAACCGGCGCCCGATTTGCGTGACGTGAGCAATCATCACTGATCGCAGCGCCCAACGGGCCGTGCTTGAACAAGAACAGGACCAGGCGCGCCAAGCGCGCCCTAGCGGGCCGACACGGCGAGACTCACCTGACGCGCGATCGCGCGATAGCGGTCAGCGGTATCTCTGAGCGTCAAGCCGGCCAGAGAGCGTTGCGCCCGCGCCTGCCCTAGCGCAACGATCACCGCCTCGGCATAGCACTGCACGTTGCCGGTATCGACCAATTGGACGCCCGGAAATCCGCTCGCGAAAGCGAAGGCCGGAATCTTGCTCGCGACGATCGGCACGCCGGAAGCCAGTGCCTCCAGAAACGCCACACTGTGCGCCTCGGATTGCGACGGCATGACGAACACGTTCGATTCCGACAGCACCGTGGCGACATCGGTGCGCGGGCCCGCCACCGCGACACGCTCCGCGATGCCCAGCGTCTTCGCCTGCGCGATGACGTCGCGCCAGTAGTCGGGGTCTTCGATCACGCCGTACAACACGAGCCGCGCGTCTCTCTCGTGCTTGAGTACTTCACTGAACGCGCGCACGGTTAGCAGTTGATTTTTCACTGCCGCGTACCGGCCGATCTGCACCACCTGCGGCGCGCGGCCGTCGCGTTCCACGCCGTCGGTGAACGCGAAACGTGCGAGATCCACGCCGTTCGGCACCACGGTCATCGAAGGATGCGCCCCAATAGCCTGCACGTAGTCCGTCACGCCCTGCTCCGACACGCCGATCACCATCCGGGCGCGTCCCGACAGGACATGTTCGATGCGCCTGAACAGCGGACGCTCGAAGTCGTTGGTCGCCGAATGCATGACGTAGACCACCGGCACGCGCAGCGGCAACGCGCGCGCGTAAAACGACGGAATGGTCGCGTGCGCGAAGATCACATGCGGATGAAAACGCCGCACCGCACCGAACAGATGGCACAGCTTGATAAACGAACGATGACGCCGCTGGGGAAAGAAGCACTGCACGCCGTGGCTTTCCAACTCGTTTTGCAAAGGCGCGAAATCGGCGTGCGCCGGCAACAGCGAAGCCACGCACACTGCCATGCCCTCGGCACACTGATCGAGCGCAAGGTCCCTGGCCAGAACTTCAGCTCCTGACAGACGCGGCGCAAGAACCAGATGAAAGACGCGCATCACGGCGTCCTTGCCGTCAACGTCCGCAATAGCATCCATGCCGCGGCGCAGCCAAGGCCGAGCGTCATGGACCACGCAATGCCCGTCACGCCCCAATAGTGCACGGCGGGCGGCGCGCTCAACAGCAGCACCACGACCTGAATCGCCGACGCATGCACGGTCGCCTTCGCGTCGCCCACCGCGCGCAGATAGGCCACGAGCACGGCGATCAATGCGCCGATCGCCATGTTGATCACGAGAATCCTGAAGAGCGGCACCGCAGGCAGCCATGCGGCGCCGAGAATCAGCGAGAAGAGCGGCTCGGCGATCAGCCTCAGCAGCGCGACGAAAGCCGCAAGCCCGAGCGCGATCGCCAGCAGATAGATCTTGATGATGCGCGCCGCCGACTGCGGACTGCGGCGATGATGCGCCGCGAAAGTCGGAAAGAGGTATTGCGACATGGCGATCGCGGCGTCGGCGAGCAGCATCTGCGCGAGCCGCGACGACATCTGATAGCTGCCCAGTTGCGCCGGCCCGAGCAGCTTGCCGACCACGACCTTGTCGAACTGATTGAGCAGCAGATTGATGACGCTGCTGGCCCAGATCCAGCGGCTGAACCCGACATAGTGGCCGATGCCCGACCACACGGCGCGGATCGGCGGACGCGGTTTCATGGTCGCCCAGGTGAGCGTGCTTTTCAGGCTTTCGCCGGCCACGAGGCCGATCAGCACCGACGACGCGCCGGCGCCGAAATACGCGAGCGCGAGTCCGACCGCGCAATCGACGAACGACGCCGCCACTTCCACGCCCGCGATGTGCTGGAAGCGCCGCTCGCGCTGCACCACGTAATAAGCCGGCGACGCCAGACCGCGCAGCAACGGCAGCAGCGCGGCGAGTTGGATCAGGATCAGCGAGCCGTCGAGATGGAACTGGCTGCTCAGCAATGGGGCGAGCGCGACCAGCAGCAGCGAGATGAGCACGCCTCGCGCCGTCAATGTGGTCCACACCGCGCCGAGCTGCGAGCGCGAAGGCGGATGTTCGCCTTGAATGACCGCTTGCGCGAGGCCGGTATCGGACAGTGCTTCGGCAATCGCCACCGCGAGCAGAGCCACGCTCACGCTACCGATTGCCGCCGGCCCGAGCATCCGGCCAATCGCAAGAAATTTGATCGCTACAAGTCCACGCACGGCGAACTGCTGTAGCAGGACCCACGTCGCCGCACTCGCGCCGAAGCTGCCCGCCACCGAGAACGCCGGAAGCCTGATCGCCCGCAAGCTGTTTCTCCGTCGAATCGGAGCGCCGTTGAATCGGCCGCGCGCGGAGCGATTTCGTGGATCGCTCTGCGAACGCCGCCAGCGCATAATTTGTTAGGTCGCGCCAGCAAGCCGGCGAGTTTTTTCATCGAACTTCATGCACGACCATACCGCGAGAGAATCGCCTACAACCGCCATCAGCTAGGCCGGTTCAGCCTAAGCCGACGCCCCCTAGTACGCTGACCCACAAAGCCGGACAAATTAGTAGTTACACGGATTCCGGCGATGCTAACGTTGTTCAGCCAGCGCCATGCGGGAAGCGGCGCTCGGGTACTTATTTCCGCAACGCAAATGGTTACCGACGCAATGGAACAAGACTACGTCCTGATCGTGGAACCGAATCTCACCGGCCACCGCTGGCGATACGCCGAGTGGATCATGCAGGCCTGCGCGGAAGCCGGCTATCCGTGCATGCTCGTGACCGAGTGCGCCAACGAAGACCACCGGCTCGCAAGACAGATCACCGCCGCCAACCGCCCGGACCAGCAAATCGCTTTCGTCGATCCGGAGGAGCGAACCCGCAACCGCCTGCCCGATCCCAACGAGTACTGGCGCTTTCACCGCTATTTCAAGCGCGTGCACTCGATCATCACCCGCATGCAGTCGATCCGTCTCGTGGTCGTGCCCTACGTCGATTACTTTTTCTATTCGCTGCCGTTTCTCGGCTCGCCTTTCGGCAAGACGCCATGGATCGGCATCACGATGCGCTCGACGTTCCATCATCACAAGGTCGGCATCAAGGCGCCCGATCGTCCGGTCGTCAATGCGGTCAAGGCGCTGCTCTTCAAGCGCGCGATTCGCACCACCGGCCTGCGCACGCTGCTGACTATCGATCCGACCTTGCCGGAATGGTCGGCACGCAGCGCGTCGAAGCACAGCGCGGCGATCGCCTACGTGGCCGACCCGTTTCCCGATGAACACGCGGAAAATCCCGTGCTGGCCCGCGAGCGCCTGGGGCTCGATCCCGACCAGCGCTATCTGCTGGTGTACGGCGCGATCACGGAACGAAAGGGCATCTATGAGCTCGTGCATGCGCTGACGCGTCTCGAGCATGCGCCCACGCTGATCGTCGCCGGCGAGCAGGATGCGGGCACGCGTCACTTCATGCGCAACCATGTGCGCAGTCTCAACCCTGCGCCGCTGGTGCTCGACGCCTTCATTTCCAACGATATGGAACGCGATCTGTTCTCCGCGTGCGACGCGGTGTGGCTCGGCTATAAGGGGCACTACGGCATGAGCGGCGTGCTGGTGCAGGCGTATCGTTTCGGCAAGCCCGTGATCGCCACTGAAGACGGTTTGATCGGCTGGTTCAGCCGGCGTTGCGAGCTGGGGCCGATTCTGAGCGACCTGAGTTCCGCGTCGATCGGCCGTGCGATCACAGAGACCATGACCTCGTGGCCGCATGCGCCTGAAGCCATGCCGTCCGCGCGTGAAGATCTGCTGTCACGACATACGCTCGGGCAATTCAAGCAGACCTTGCTGCAACAGATGGCCTGATTCCGCGGCAGGTTCTACAAAAAACGAGGCGTCCATCGGTGCGATGGACGCCTCGTCACATTTGGCATCGGTTTATCGCCGCCTATGCAAGTAAGCGGCGCGCATTCTCTTGCATACTCAGGATAACTGCCCACCGGCGGCAGCGGCGGGCACTTCCTCGCGCACCGAGCTGCTGCGCTTTTCGGGGAACAGCGCATTGCGCATCAGCAGGAACGGATACTCGATGGCGCGCGTGGTCACGTAGCCGATTGCAATCGCGATCGCAAACTGCGCCGCGAGCGCGACGACCCAGATCAGGCTCGGCGCGAGACCGAGCGCGGTCGCTTTGCGGATCAGCATGTCGCCGGGCGCGAGCGCGAGCGAATGCCACAAGTAAATACCGTACGAATAGAGTCCGATCCAGGCGACGCCGCGATAGATCCACGACGTACGCAACGATCCAGAATATTCGAGCACCAGCACGATCAGCGCGGCGAATCCGAGCGCCTGGATCGTATAGCCGATGCTTTCGTCCAGTACGAGGTTCCTGGTGGCGAATGCGAGCCATGCACAGAGCAGGACGACACTGAAGATCAGCAGCCACTTGCGCTTCGCGAGCTGATGATAGACGCCGGGTTTCATCCAGTAGATCGCGGAAAGAATCACGCCCACCAGCAGGCTGTCGATGCGGTATTGCGTGTAAGCAAACGCGCCGTCGAGATTGCCGCCCGCCACCGCGAAGCAGCGCGCCGTCAGCACCACCGCGCAGATGCCGGTGAGCACGCCGACGATCGTCCACGCGCCGAGACGCCAGCGCGAGAACATCAACAGAAGCGCCGGCAGCACCAGATAAAAGTGTTCTTCGACCGCCAGACTCCAGGTCTGCGTAATCGACGTGCCCAGGTAGTTCTGCAAGTGCGTCAGGTTCTGGACGAGGAAGCTATTCCACGGGTGGCGTCCGGCCAGCACATGGAAGGCGATCAGCACGTAATACGCGGGCCAGATGCGGAAAATCCGCCGGATGATGAAGCGGCGGGCATCGACATGACCGGTCTCGGCGTACTGTCGAAGCAGCAGGCCGCCCACCAGAAAGCCGCTCAATGTGAAGAACAGGTTCACGCCTTCGCGGCCGAAACTCTTCAGCGGGTACTCAATAATCTGAATGAGGTAATTGCCGGTATGAACCGCATGAAAGTGAAAGCCCATCACCATGATGATCGCGATGCCGCGGACGAAGTCGAGCTCGATTGCCCTTCCGGCTTTTGCGGGTCCCGCCCCGCCGAATAACTTCATGCTGTTCCCCTCTGTCGACCCAAGTTAGCGCTTTAGCGCTTACTTGGGTCCCATGCAAAGCTGTCGACCCAAGTTAGCGCTTTAGCGCTTACTTGGGTCCCATGCAACGCCGTCGACCCGAGTTAGTGCTTTAGCCCACACTCCGATCCCATGCAATATCGCGGTCGTCTCTCTCGCAAGGCACGCGCCCTTTTTGCATATTCGGTGTCGCCAAGCGTGCGTGCGCGCCAACTTCAAGGCATTGGCCGACAACCTGCGCAAGTGTGCGCGCCTCTTGCAGAGCTTACGCTTTCCGCTGACGCCTAAACCCAGGCATTGTTCGACGAATGCGGTCCAGCCCACTAACAGGCCTAGCGATTCCTTCAAAATAAGCCGATACGAGACCGTCCGCTATAGACCGCGGCGAATCTACGGCGACGGGGAGGGAATCGTTAATGCGCCATCAGTATGCAACGCCCTGGATATGGTTTTTTCTGCTGCCGCTCGCGTTCGACTACAAGGCGACCGACGCGAATACGGGTCACTTCGCGCAGTTCATTTTCGTGCTGCCGGCGATCGCCGCAGGTATTGCCCTGCTTCTCATCGCGCCGCGCTTTCACGAGCGCTCGCGGCTGCGCTCGATCGTCACGTGGAGCATGATTCTGTGCGTGGCCGGCAGCATCGTCGCGCAACTGGTTCAGGATAACGACACCGGCAACTATCTGCGCGTGCTGCTGCCGTTCATTCTCTTCACGCTGGGCTATCTCGTGGCGTGCCGCCCGTGGAGCGAATTTCGCATCGCCCAGTTCGAAAAGGCCCTGTTTGTCGCCAACGTCATCAGCCTTCTGTTCACCCTGGTCTACGGCATGGCGACGGGCGGCGATCTCGACGACGTGCGCTTCCGTATCCTCTCCGTGACGTTGCTGGGTTTGCAAGGCGTGTTGCTGCACGAATTCATCGTGGCAAAACGTTATTCGCTTTTCACCGTATCGATTTTCGCCCTGAGTGTCGTCATCGAATTGCTGAGCGTGACCCGCAGCGTGATGGTCGGCACGGTGCTGCTGTTCCTGATCGCAATGGGGCTGAGCGCGCCGTCGATCCGGCACATCTGGCGCGCGATGAGCCGCACCATTATCATCGGCGCCGTGCTCGCCGGCGCGGCCGGCATCGCCGCCCTGACTTTCCCGACCGTCGCCGAGCACTGGACGCAGCGCATTTTCTTCTCCGAGGAAACCCGCTCCGGCAAGGATCCGACCACGATCACGCGTCTCGCGGAAATGCGCGACCAGTACGATCAGGTGACCGCGGAGCCGACGACCTTGTTGTTCGGCGAAGGCTACGGCCACTACTACCGCTACTCGCCGGTCTATCTGCCGGACCTCGCCGGCCAGATCAGCGAGAAGGACTTCTACGCGATCAACGAATGGGCCGCGGGCCACAACTTCTGGGTCTATCAGTTCTTCGCGGGCGGCCTGCTGTTCGGCATCGGCATGCCGCTGGCCACGCTCGCCGCGCTGGCGATCTGCTTCTTCTCGTATCGCTACTGGCGCTCCGTCGTACCCGACGCGCCCATGCTGCCGGTACTGGGGCGCGCCATCATGCTGTTTGCCGCGTTGCCGGCCACGTCGATCGGCGGCAATCCGCTTGGGCCGCGTTTTTCCGGGCTGATCTTCGGCGTCGCGCTCGGCCTGATGATCGCCACGCACGCGCGTTTGCAGCGTGCGCTGCCGGCGCGCGTACGGCGCTTCCGCAGCCCGCCATCCGTGCGCCCGGAAGCGATGCCCGAGTTGCCCGGACGGATCCGGCCGGGCATGGGCCGCGCCGACCTCCCGTCCACACTCGGTATGTCGCGCACCGCCAGTTCCGCGTCCGAAGCCGGCCAGTTCGGCGCCCTCGTTCCGCACTCGCCGCCCAGGCATCGTTCCAACTGACCGAATACCGCCCGATGAAAGTTCTCCACCTGCTAGCAAGCGTCGACCCACGCGCCGGCGGCCCCGTTGAAGGCGTTCGCCGCAGCGGGCTGGCGATGCGCGAAGCCGGCCACGAGATTGAAGTGGCGACCTGCGATGCGCCGCGCGACGCCTACCTCGCGTCCTTCCCTTTTCCGATCCACGTCTTCGGCCCGACCAAAGGCCGCTATAGCTTCAGCGAACGCCTCGCGCCGTGGCTCGCCGCCAACGCGAAGCGCTTCGACGCGGTGATCGTGCACGGCCTGTGGCAATACCACGGCTTCGCGGCATGGAAAGCGCTGCACAGGAGCGAGGTGCCGTACTACGTGTATGTGCACGGCATGCTCGACCCGTGGTTCAAGGAGGCTTACCCGCTCAAGCATCTGAAGAAATGGCTGTATTGGCCGTGGGCCGAATATCGCGTGTTGCGCGACGCGCGCGCCGTCATCTTCACAACCGAAGAAGAACGCGCGCGCGCACGCAAGTCGTTCTGGCTGTATCGCGCGCATGAACGGATCGTGCCGTTCGGCACGACGGTGCCGCAACTCGAAGCGGCGCCGCTGCGGGAAGCGTTCCTGCAAGCCATACCGAGCCTGCGCGGCAAACGCATCGTGCTGTTTCTCGGCCGCGTCCACGCGAAGAAAGGCTGCGATCTGCTGATCGACGCTTTCGCACGCGTTGCCAGCCGCGATCAGACGCTGCATCTCGTGATCGCGGGTCCGGATGAAACCGGCTGGGCCTCGACGCTGCGCAGCCAGGCGCAGGCGGCCGGCATCGCGCATCGCGTGAGCCTGCCGGGCATGCTCCAGGGCGAACTCAAGTGGGGCGCTTTTCATGCGAGCGACGTGTTCGTTCTGCCGTCGCATCAGGAGAATTTCGGCGTGGCGGTGGCCGAGGCGCTCGGCTGCGGATTGCCCGCGCTGATCTCCGACAAGGTCAACGTGTGGCGCGAAATCGAAGCGGACGGCGCGGGGATGGTGGCCGCGGACACCATCGCCGGAACGGAAAAGAATCTGCTGCGCTGGCTGGAACTGGACGACGCGGCTCGCGCTGCGATGCGCGCGCAGGCGTCCGAGACCTTTAACGCGCGCTTCCGTGTCGAGACCATGGTCAACGCGCTGACCGCTCTGCTCGAAACCAGGGGCGGCCACGACGACGCGCGTAACAACGACAACACGCCCACCACATTGCGCGAAACGACCCAGCCAACCCACTGACACGCGCCGGCTGCCACCAGGCAAGCTCCCGAACCGGCAACCCAAGCGAAGATGGCGCGCCTTGTGCGCGCCATCTTCGCTTGTCCCGATCACACGCTCACTGCTCTTTCATCAACGGCGTCAACGTCGAAGCCGCGATCGGCAACGTGTCGACCTGCGGCGGCGTCTGAAGCGACATGGTGGCGCTGTTGGCAACTGCGCCTCGCGTACTGCCAACGGCGTCCGGCACCTCGAGTTGCCGCATCAGATGGCCAGCGAGACGCAACGACAGCGCGGCAATCGTGATGGTCGGGAAATTGGCGCCGACGGTCGGAAACACCGAGCTGCCGCCAATGTAGAGATTGCTGATCCCATGCACCTTGCAGTCGCGATCGACCACACCCTCGCGCGGCGAATCGTGCATGCGCGTGGTGCCCATGTGGTGCCACGTGCCTTCGAGCTTCGCCGGCCATGTCCGGCCTTCGAGCGGCTCATCGAGCGTGACGTCCGCGACGTTCGCCATCTGCAACTCCTGCGCGAGCAACTGGAAGGTCTTGTCGAAAGTGCGCTGCACCTGGTCGCCAAGGCGCCACTCCACCCGCACGCGCGGCATGCCGAAGTGATCGCGCTTGTCGGCGGACAAGGTCACCCGGCTGTCCGGATTGGGCTCCGCTTCGACGATGGCCTGCAGCGTCACGTCGGTGATCAAGGCAGGCCATTGCAACAGCCGCGTCAAGCCGAAACCGACGGTGTCCAGCGGGTGCGCGATCATGGTCTCGATGTCGCGCTTCACGCTGCGCCCGGGCTGGTCCTTGCCCATCAGCGCTTCCTTGAAACGGATCAGCGCCTCGGAACCCGCGCTGCCCTCGCCGTACCATTTCGAGTAAAGCCACACGCGCGAATTGAGTAGCTTCTCGCGTTCCATCCACTCCTGCTTCGGCGCGAACTGGGACGAGATCTTCGTGCCGTGCGCCGAGACAGCCACATTCTGGTAGTGGTACTTGATGTCGTATAGCTTGTTGCGCGCGATGCCCGGACGGAAGCGCACCTTGCCCGACATCATGCGCGGATGATCCATGAAGTAGCGGCCGACCAGATCGTTGGCATTGCCAAGTCCGGCCGCCTGCACGTTGTTCGATGCCAGCAGCAGGCGCGCGTTTTCGATACCGCCCGTGGCCAGCACGAAAATTCGCGCGGTCACCGTTATCGCGCGGCCGCTGATGGTGCCCACCTTCAGTTTCGAAATCGTCGTGCCCTGCGCGTCGGCGTCGATACTCAGCACGTTTGCATGGAGGAACACGCGGACCCGCGTCGAATGCGACAGTTCTTCGCGATACGCCTTGCCGAAGCGAACCGGCGGACTGAACTGCGCAACGGTATCGCGCATGTCGCCGGTGGCGAGCGGCAGACGGCGCACGTCCTGACGCCCGATCTCGCGCTCCCAGTAGGCGGGGTCGAAATTCTGCGGGCCGAGCTTCAACAGTTCATGCGTGCGCGCATAGTAAGGCGCCAGTTCATCGAGGCCGAACGGCCAGCCGCTGTGGGGAATCCAGTCGCGCTTTTCGAAGTCCCAGGGATCGAGCGGGCGGCACCAGCCGCCCCAACAGTTGCTGCTGCCGCCGAAATAGCGGCTGCGCGAGCCGTCCGCGAACGTGTAGGGAAGGCCGATGTTCTCGCCGCGATAGAGGTCGCGAGTTGCGTCGTCAGGTCCAAAACCACCGCTTTCGAGCATGCAGGCGTCGATACCCGCCCTCGACATTTCGAGCGCGAGCGTAATGCCCGCGACGCCTGCGCCGATGATGCAGACCGTCGTCTCGACGACGGTGTTCTGTTCAACAGTACGTGTATCGATGAACATCCGCTACTCCCATCTGCTTCACGCATTTCCTGAGCATGGCGCGGTTCGCCAGGCGGAGCCGGCAACCAGACCACGCAGACGTCGCAGCCGGAACTTGCATGGGTGCCATCGCGAATGCCGCGCATCCCGCAGCGCGGCAATCCTGTTTGCGACGGCCGGCATTCCGGCGAAACGACCTCGGCCACCTCAGCGTACAGACGCTGCGGTTTCAGGTCTGTGGTTCAGGTCACGGAGTCGAACCGTTTCCTGATAAAACGGCAAGGATTGCCGCCGTACACGCCCTCCGCTTCCAGCGAACGATGCACGACCGACAAAGGTGTCACGACCGCCGAACGGCCGATCGTCACGCCCATTTGCACTACGCACTTCGAAGTGATCCAGACGCCGTCCTCGATGATGATCGGCGCGACATGCAGATCCATCGTGGTGCTCATGTCGTGCGATCCCGCGGTGAGGAACGTGCCCTGAGAAATGCACACGTTTGAGCCGATGCGAATCAGCGTCTGGTTGTAGATCCACACATCGACACCGAACCAGCAGTTCTCGCCCACCTCGAGATTCCACGGCGCCTTCACGCGCAGCGGATGCACGAATCGGCAACCCGTACCGATCTTCGCGCCGAACAGACGCAGCAACGCCACGCGCACACCGGAGAACGGCAGCAATTTGTTGTTGATCACACAGGCTTCCAGCACGAACCAGATGAGTTCGATCAGTGCACCGCGCTTCGCCTGATAGTTTCCTTTTCCGGCCTGCGACAGATCGATCACGCGGCCGTTCTCGCGCGCGCTCTCGGCCTGCGGCATACGCCCGACGTGAGGATCGTCGGCTACGTGACCCATCAGCTTTCTCCGAACCACGAACAGTGGTAAACATAGGCAGGCATGCCAGGTAAACCTCTCACATTATGTTGCGGCACCTGGCCCGGCTTCACGCGGTGGCTGTGCAGGCAAGCGTTTTGGCGGCTACACGCGTACCGGTTGGCGCACGATAGCTTTATCCCGACAGCATCTTCTTGAGGAATCAGATGATGACCTCGCTTCGACACACTGCTACCTGGACGCTTCTCGCGATCGCATCGTGCGCGGCGCCGGCGTTCGCGCAGAACGCCGCGCCCAATAACGCGGCGCCCGCCCTGCCGCCCGCCGCGACGGCGGCCAACGGCTACGGTCTCAATGCGCAGCTTCCCGCCAACCGGCGCGCCGCGCATCGCAGTAGTGAGCAGGCGTTGCTCGGCGCTCCGAACCCCTACAGCACCGACGGCGCGCAAGGCGATACGAACGACGCCCAACGCGCGGCGCTGCTCGACACGCAACGCATGACGGTGCTGGGCGGCGACCAGGCCGCGCAGCCCGCGGTGGGTAAAGGCAAGGGCAAGGGCAAAGCGCCGGCTGCGGCCAACGGCCAGCTGCGTGTGGCCGCCCAGCCGGGACGTCCGAACGCGGCTGCCGGTGTTGTGACGCCCGAAGGGGCCGCGAGAACCACCTATACCGATCCCTACGCCAGCAAGCAGGGCGTCTACCGTTCTCCGTGGTGATATCCACTTCATGACAGAGCCGCGTGCCGGATCAATCCGGCGCGGCTTCCTCCGCGGTAGCCGGTTTTCGCCGGCGTCTCGCCGCAGCACCTGAAGGCCGCGCGCCGAAAGACGGTGTGCCGCGGTTGCCGCCTTTACCGCGTTTGCCTCCCACTTCGCGCAACAGCATCGCGAGCCGTTCCTCGAAGGTGCGAATCGTCGACTCCGGCGAGAGCGTGCGCTCCGCGTAAGCGCGCGCCGCTTTGCCAAGTGCCGCGCGTCGTTCCGCGTCGTTCGCGAGCGTCGTGATCGCTGCGGTCAGCGCTTTCAGGTTGTCGGGCGGCACGACCACGCCGCGCGGCGCCACGGCTTCGTAGAGCGCCGTGCCGCGACGCGCCATCGCCACGGTCGCGCGTCCGCTCGCGAACATGCCGGTGAGCTTGGACGGCATGACGAGATCGGCCGCGTCGCCGCGTTGCGGCAGCACGTGAATGTCGGCGAGGTTGAGCAGTTCGTTCAGGCGGTCTAACGGTTGCAGCGGCAGGAACACGCAATTCGTTAATGCCGAGCAGCGTTCGCGCAGATCTTCTTTCGCCGCGCCGCTGCCGCAGAACACGAAAGTGAGGTCCGTGCGCGCGGCGAGTGCGACCGCCGCATCGGCGAGCGTTTCGATGCCCTGCTTCGCGCCCATGTTGCCGGAGTACAAAATCACTTTCCGGTCGTCGGGAATCCCCAGCAGGCGACGGAATTCGCTCGGCCGCGTGAGCGGAAAGATCATCGACACGTCGACCCAGTTGGGCAGGCAAACGACCTTTGATGCGTCGACGCCCTTGGTCGTCGCGCGCTCGCTCATCTGCCGCGTGATCGAAGACACCGCATCGAAGCGCCGCAGCAAAGCGCTTTCCACCCAGCGCGCCACGCGGGCCGCGAGCGAGCTTTTCAGCAGCCCCAGATCGAATGCCGCATCGACCTCATAGTCCTGAATATGCACCCACGCTCGCGCTCGCGCGACGCGTGCAAGCATCAGCGACCCCGGCGCACACATCAAGGTCGGTGCGATCAGCATGACCGCGTGCGGGCGCCACAGCACGTGTCGCGCAAGCAGCGGCAGCGAGGTCGCCGCGAAGGTCGCCAGATGCAGCATGCGCTTCAGGCCGCTCGGACGCGCGGGCACCCACAGCGGCGCGCGCCAGATCGCCACGCCCTCGCGCGTCTCGCGCTGATAGCGCCACGACGCGTAGCCCTCGCCGACACGCCACTCCGGGTAATACGGCGGCGCGCACACCACGCGCACGTCATGTCCGCGGCTCGCCAGCAGCACGGCCATTTCCGCCGTGTACTTGCCCACTCCCGTCAGCTCAGGCGCATAGTTGATGCCGTAGATCAGTATCTTCATCGTGGCTGCCGGAGCGAGTAAGGGCGTTGTGCGCGACCTGGCCGGGCGAAGCGGCTCAGTCGCTCAACATCAATGCACAGCCGCGAGCGATGTTGGCGGCCGCGGAAGGCGGATCGAAACGGCGAATCACATCCATGCAGCGGCGCGCGGTGCCGCCCGCATCGGCGAACGCCTCCATGGCCTTGAGCATGGTGCGCTGCAGGCCGGCAACATCGCCCGCGGTAAACGCATAGCCGCTCACCCCGTCGATCACCAGTTCCGGCACGCAGCCGCAACTTTCGCTGACCACCGCCGGGCAACCATGCGCGAGCGCCTCGTTGACCACGAGTCCCCACGGTTCGCTGTAACTCGGCAGCACCATGCAAGTGGCGCCGTAATATTCCCGCGTCAGCGGCTCGTCCTGCAGACTGCCGACGAACGTCACCGCGTCGCCGAGTTCGAGCTCGGCCACCTTCGCATGCAACGCGTCGCACATCGGGCCGGTGCCGACAATGCGCAGCTTCGCCGCCGGAATACGCCGCCGCAATCCAGCGAACGCGTCGATCAGCGTGCCGATGCCTTTCTCTTCGGACAAACGTCCCACGAACAGAAACACCGGCGGATTACCCGCGCGGGCGGCGACCCGCTCGACCAGCGCACGTTCCGGCGAAAACGAACCGGGCATTGCCGCGGCCTGACACGGCACGAAAATCTTGTCGCGCTTCGCGCCGAGCGACAGCAGATACTCGCGGCTGCGCTCGCCGAAACCGAAATAGCCGTCGCATAGCGAGAAAAACACGCGCTTCGGAATCGACGTCAGCAACTTTTTGGGCCGGTCGCGCGCGGTCGAATCGCAGAACACCGCGCGCCGTTTACCGGTCACGATGCACGCCGCGAGCATCGCCCAGTACTCCGGCCGGTGATAGCCCGGCAGCACGATCAGATCCGACTTGGTACGCAATACTTCCCACGTGAGCCGCGCGATCAGCTTCATGGTCGGCACGTCTTCGTAGCAGCCATCGAACAGCTTTTGCATCGGATAGCGGTGAAACGAATAATCGACGTCGGAAAAACCGACGCGGTCGTGCTCGGTATCGGCGATCTGCACCATCGAATAGCGAATCGCTCCGGATGCCGAAATGTTATGCAAGGCGGAAAACACGACACCCTTGTGGCGCGACCACACGACGTTGTGGAAGATCGTGACTGACGCTGTCATTTTTATGCCACTCCTAGAAATATCGTCCTGCGCGCATTGCGCGTCCTGCGCATGCACAGCGTCCCCTTTGGTCCTTCAATGCAAAGCCGCGCCGAGGCGGCCGTCCACGCGCCTACGCTTCGATGGCGGCGGCGGGCGTCGAACCAGCGTGTGATTCGACGAAGTCACGATAGGTGGAGGCAATGCCGTCGGTGAGGCCGATCGTGGCCTGCCAGCCCATCTGCGCGAGTCGCGAAACGTCGAGCAGCTTCCGCGGCGTGCCGTCGGGTTTCGAGGCGTCGAACACGAGTTCGCCTTCGAAGCCGACCACCTTGCAGATGCATTCGGCCAGCTCGCGAATCGACAGGTCGTCACCCACGCCGACGTTGAAGAGGCCTTCGGTCACGTTGCGCTCGAGCACGAACAGCGTGGCCGCGGCAAGGTCGTCGACATGCAGGAACTCACGGAGCGGCGTGCCCGATCCCCACACCGTCAAGGTGGCGTCGCCGTTCAGCTTCGCTTCGTGCGCCTTGCGCAGCAGCGCCGGCAACACGTGGCTGCTCTTCAGATCGTAGTTGTCGTTCGGGCCGTACAGATTGGTCGGCATCAACGCGACGTACTGCGTGTTGTACTCGCGGTTGTACGCTTCGCACAACTTCACGCCGGCGATCTTCGCGATCGCATAGGCGTCGTTGGTCGGCTCCAGCGGCGAGCTCAGCAGATACTCCTCGCGGATCGGCTGCGGACATTGCTTCGGATAGATGCACGACGAACCGAAGAACACCAGCCGCTCGACCTTGGCGCGATACGCGGCATGGATCACGTTGGTTTCGATCACCAGGTTTTCATAGATGAACTCACCGGGCTGCGTCGCGTTCGCGAGAATGCCGCCCACGCGCGCGGCCGCGAGCAGCACCACGTCGATCTTTTCGCTTTCGAAGAAGCGATTCACGGCCGCCTGATCCGTGAGATCGAGCTCCTTGCGCGAGCGGGTAATCACGTTCTGATACCCGTCGGCGGCGAGACGCCTGACCAGCGCGGAGCCGACCATGCCGCGGTGGCCCGCGACGAAGATGCGTGCTTGTTTGTTCATCGCCGTTACTCGTGATGTTCCAGCGCCGTGAATCCGGCCAGCGTGACGAGCGCGTCACGTCGCGCGATCTGATAGTCGGAGCGCACCATTTCCTTGACGAGCGAGGCGAACGAGGTGGTCGGCTGCCAGCCGAGCTTCGCATGCGCCTTCGACGGATCGCCGAGCAGCGTCTCGACCTCGGCGGGCCGGAAGTAGCGCGGATCGACGCGCACGATCACATCGCCCGGCGACATTCTGATCTCGCGCCCTTCCACCTTTTCGACGATGCCGATTTCGTCCACGCCGGTGCCTTCGAAACGCACGGTGACGCCCAGTTCAGCGGCGGCGTGCTGCACGAACTGACGCACGCTGTACTGCACGCCGGTCGCGATAACGTAGTCCTCCGGCTGCTCCTGTTGGAGCATGCGCCATTGCATCTCCACGTAATCACGCGCGTGACCCCAGTCACGCAGCGCCGACAGATTGCCGAGATACAAGGTCTTCTGCATGCCCACCGCGATGCGCGCGACGGCGCGCGTGATCTTGCGCGTCACGAACGTCTCGCCGCGCACCGGTGATTCGTGATTGAACAGAATCCCGTTGCACGCGTAGAGACCGTACGCTTCGCGATAGTTGACCGTGGTCCAGTACGCGAACAGCTTGGCGACGGCATACGGGCTGCGCGGATAGAACGGCGTGGTCTCCGACTGCGGCACCTGTTGCACAAGGCCGTACAGTTCCGAGGTCGAGGCCTGATAGAAGCGCGTTTTCTCCTGCAAGCCGAGAATGCGGATCGCTTCGAGAATCCGCAAGGCGCCGAGGCCATCCGCGTTGGCGGTGTATTCCGGTTCTTCGAACGACACCGCAACATGGCTTTGCGCGGCGAGGTTATAAATCTCGTCCGGTTCGACGCGCTGGATCACGCGCAGAATGCTGGTCGAGTCGGTCAGATCCGCGTGGTGCAGAAAGAGGCGCTGGTCCGGATCGTGGGGATCGCGGTAGAGATGATCGATCCGGTCAGTGTTGAACAAGGATGACCTGCGTTTGATGCCGTGTACGTCGTAATCCTTGGAGAGCAGCAGTTCCGCCAGATACGACCCGTCCTGTCCAGTGATACCGGTGATCAGCGCGACCTTACGTTTCATGGAGCCTTCTCCTCGTTAACCTTTGCAATCCCACCGGTGCCACAAGCTTGGCTGCGCGGCTTTGCGAGCGGCCGGCCGCCGGCCCCGCTGCATCAACCGGCGATGCTGTCGTAGCCGTAGTAGCCGCCCTGATAGCCCGAGCCGAGGAACGCGCCTTCCTGCGGCACATCGGTCAACAGAACGCCTCTGAGCCCCACGCCGCCATTGCGCAGCCGCTTGGCCGTTTCCATGACTTCGTTGAGCGGATGGCGGCCGTGGCGCACCACCAGCAGCGTCGTGCCCGCGTACTTGCCGATCACCGTCGAGTCGGTCACCGCGAGAACCGGCGGCGTATCGACGATCACGAGGTCGTAATGCGCCTTCAGTTCTTCGAGCATCGTCTCGAAGCGCTTGCTCATCAGCAGTTCGGCCGGATGCGAGGGCAGCGTGCCCTTCGCAAGCACGTCGAGACCGGGCAGCACGTCGCGCTGAATCATCGAGCCCAGATCGCCGCCGCTCAGCACGTCGGACAGACCCGGCTGATGCGCGACACCGAAATGCGAGTGCACGTCGCCGCGCCGCATGTCGCCGTCGATAATCAGCACGCGCTTGTTCGCCGACGCCACCAGCGCCGCCAGATTCACCGACAGGAACGACTTGCCCGAGTCGGGCCGCGAGCCGGTGATCATCACCACGTTGTTCTCCGCGTGATCGAGCGAGAGCTGCAACGAGGTGCGCAGATTGCGCACGCCTTCCACCGCGATGTCTTCCGGCGCCTGCTGCGCCAGCACATGCAGACCGCGACGGCGCAGCATGACGTTCTCCTGCAGCTTCAACTGCGTCTGGCTGCGCGGCACCACCGCGAACACCGGCACGCCAAGCATGCCTTCGAGTTCGTCCGGACGTTCCACGCCGCCGTACATCGCGCGCTTGAAGAAGGTCAGCAGAATGCCGAGCACGAGGCCGCCGCCGAGCGCGATCAGAATCGCGAGCACGCGCTTCGGCCGCACCGGTTCATCGGGCGCTTCGGCGAAGTCGACCACGCGCACGTTGCCCACCTGTCCCGCCTTCGCCACCCGCAGTTGCTGCGCGCTGTTCAGCAGATTGGTGTACAGCTCCGTATCGACGTGCACGTCGCGCAGCAAACGCAAAGCGGTTTGCTCGGTATCCGGCATCACCGCCACGCTGCGGTTCATGTTGGCCGCCGCGCCTTGCAATGCGGCGATCTGCGCGTCGAGCGCGGCCACCGCCGGGTGATTCGCCGTGAAGCGTTGCGACATCTCCGCGCGTTGCTGCTGCAGATCCATCAGCTTGGTTTTGTTATCGACGATCTGTTGCAGCAGCAGGCGGCTTTCTTCGCCCAGGTCGACCGTGCCGTGCGTGTTGCGGAACTTGTTGTAGCGTTGTTCGGCGTCGTCGAGTTCCTTGCGCAAGCCCGGCAGCTGCTGATCGAGGAAGGCCAGCATGTGCTCGGCTTCGGTCGAACGGCTCTCCACATCCTGACGCACGAACTCGCGCGCCATGCTGTTGACGATCGCAGCCGTCAGGCCGGCGTCGCCGCCTTCCAGACTCGCGCGGATCACGCCGGATTGCAGCGTGGTTTCCTGCACCACCAAAGCCTTTTGCAAACGGTCCACGGTGCTCAGTGTCGAGGCGCGCTGCAATTCGAAACGCGAGCCGGCGGGGCCGACCAGCTTGTCGACGCGCAGCGTGATCGGGCCGTCCGCGGTATCCGTTTGCACGGTTTCGCCGACTTTCCCCGACAGAATCGCAATACCGTTCTTGTCCCGCAGCACATACGACCCGTCATTACCGGAAACCAGCGTGAAGGTCGCGTCGTACATCTCCTTGGACGTGTCGAACTGCGACACCGAAATGCTCTCGTCACCCCATGCATAGCCGGACAGGTTGATGAACTGCGGCAACCTGAAGCCCCATTGCCCGTTCACCAACCCCGCGATCATTCCACCGATAACCGGAAAATAGCGCGGCGTAGCCGTGATATCGAGGTGCAGCTTCTTGACGGTCTCTTCCGTGACGAGCCGCGACTTCAGCAACTCGATCTCCGCCGCCGTCGAAGGCTTGGTGTCGAACATGCCGGTGAGCGGCGGCAGGGAATCCTTGTTGTTCCCATTGGCATTCGCCGTCTTGTCCTCTACATGAAACAGAACATCCGCGCGGTACGTCGGCGGCGCGAGGAAAGCGTAAGCGCACCCCAGCGCGAGCGCGATCAGCGTCACCACGACGATCGTGCGCCAACCTCGCACGATCGTGCGCAGATAGTCCGACAGGTGAAGCTCGTCCGGACCGGACACGTCGGTGTAACGGTTTTCAAAGTTGATTGCCATTTTGTTCACCCAACAAGGTCCGGAGGTTCGAGTTCACACTGTGCGGCTACTATTTCGCGAGAACGGCGCCCGTTACAGCCGCGTTGATCGCCGGCAGCAGCAGGTTCAACACACGGTTGAAGCGGACCAGCCCGCCTTGACCGACATACACCACGTCTTTCGGCTGCAGTTCGAACTGATTCGCGAGCACCATCGACACCGGCGAGGTCGCGTCGAGGTGGTACACCTGAGGCGTTTCGCTCGTCGAGTTGCGGATCACGAACAGTTGCCGCGCCGCGGCCGTGTTCGAGTCGAAGCTGCCGCTGTCGGAGATCGCTTGCGAAAGCGTCAACGAACCGTTGCGCATCGGCAGGATGGTCGCAGGCTTGTTGACTTCGCCCATCACGTAGACGCCACTGTCTTCACGCGATGCCACCCGCAGCACGTCACCCGGTTGCAGGTAGATGTCCGAAGGATTTTTGCCGCGCTTGATCAGGTCGTCCACGTTCAGCTGATACGGCACGCCGTTGCGCAGCAACACCACGCGGCTGCGATCCGCATTGGCGCTGAGGCCGCCGGCCTGACCGATCGCGTTCGTCAGCGACATCGGAATGTCGGTGACCGACAGCGCGCCAGGCGTGCGCACTTCGCCGTCGATATAGACCTGCTGCGCGCGGAACGAGGCCACCCGCACCGTCACTTCCGGCTTCTGGTACACCTTGCTCAAACGCCTGTAGAGCTCCTTCTGGATCGACGTGGCGTCCTTGCCGGCCACATGCACCGTGCCGGCATACGGGAACTGCACGTCGCCGTTTTCGTCGATCAGGAAGCCGGGCGCGGCGTCCGAGGTCTTCGTGTTCTGCTGCGGCTGACCGAGCGCGGCCGCGAGTTCCGGGTGATCCCACACGGTGATCTGCAGCACGTCGCCGGGGCCGACCTTGTAAGCGGTCGGCTTGCCGAACAGTGCGGTCGTCGCCGGCGGCAGCGTCGAAGCCGTCTGCGCCTGGTTCATCTTGCGCAGCAGCGAAAGATTGATATCCGTAATCGGAATCTGCGTTTGCTGCGACGGCTCAGTACTGTAATCACCACCGGTGTCCTGAATGGCGGCCGGTGTGATCATCCGCTGGCCGGGTGCGATCCCGCATCCGGAAAGCAGTGTTGCAGTAGCGAAAACCAGGAGACTTCCCGTGCGTAGACCAAGCGAGCTCATGATGTTCCTCCTTGTGCCACGGCGTTTTTCCTCAAGGAACGAAGCGCGCGGCGTTTTGTTAACAACTAATAAGCGTTTCGATGCACCAGTCCGGCGACTATCGTCGCGCCGATAATCCGCATGTCGAGCGCGAACGACCAATGGCCCAGGTAATACAGGTCATGTTCGACGCGACGTTCCATCTTCTCGATGCGGTCGGTTTCGCCACGAAAACCGTTGATCTGTGCCCACCCCGTGATCCCCGGTTTTATGCGGTAGCGATTGATATAGCCCGCGACCACTTTCTGGTAGAGGTCGTCGTGCTCGAGTGCGTGGGGACGCGGTCCTACGACCGACATGTCGCCACGCAACACGTTAAAGAATTGAGGCAATTCGTCGAGACTCGTGCGGCGCAAAAAGGCGCCCACTCTGGTGACTCGCGGATCGTTACGCGTAGCTTGCCTGACGGTGCCTTTTTGCTCCGTGTGCAACCGCATAGAACGGAACTTATAGATTGTGAAGACGCGACCGTCGGCGCCTTTGCGTTTCTGCCTGAACAGAACCGGACCGCGCGAGGACAGCTTCACCGCGATCGCGATGACGAGCATGACCGGCGCGAGCGCGATCAGGGCGGTCAAGGCGAACAGGCGGTCGAAGATTTCCTTTTTCAGCATCGAACTGGCGGACAGCGGCGAAGCCACGAGATTGATCGCCGGCACGCCGAGCAGATCGATCACGCCGCTGCCCTCGAAGAGCGCGAGGCTGCGCACGTCCGGCATGAAGCGGATGTTCACCAGGTCGTCGCGGAATTCGCTGACCAGCGAACAGATCAGCGGCTCTTCGGAAAGCGACAGCATCAGCCACAACTCGTGCACGTCGTTGGTCCGCATGTAGTTGGCGAGCGCGTCGACGGTGTCGAACACCGGGACGCCAGGGCTTGCGACCGGCGACACATCCGGACGCGCGTTGTACACGGCGGTGGCGCGAAAACCGGTGGTCGGCGCGGCGTTGATCCGGCGAATAATCGCGTCGCACTGCGAGCCGCTGCCCACGATGGCGACCTGATGCAGATTCATCCCGGCACTGCGCGCGCTCGCCAGCACGGCATGCGTCATCAGCCGGTAAGCGATCAGCAGGCCGCCTGTGACCGCTGTCCAATACGAGAACCACAGCCGCGACACGAAGTCGATACGATGTAGCGAATACATCAGCACGAGCGCGCTGACCTGCACCATCAGCCACGCGAGCGACACCTGGCCGGCCAGCACCAGCTTGGAGCGGCCACGCCATGATTCGTAGACGCCGAACGCCGGAAAGATGGCGAGAGCGAAGGCTGCGGAGAACATCACGAGCGCCCAATAGAAGCCGGATTGAGCGAGGTAATCAAAGCGGATTTGCGACGCCACCGCCGCACCCACCAATACCAATGCAACATCAAAAATTCGCGCGAGCAAATCCTGAAACTTGCGCATTCTGGTCACCTCGTTCTTGCCGTTCTTGTCCGCAGTTGAGTCCGGCGTGCTGTTTAGGAGCAGCGGCCGTAGTTGTCGTTGAACCTCACAATGTCGTCTTCGCCGAGATAGGCGCCTGACTGGATTTCAATGATTTCGAGCGGCACCTTGCCCGGGTTTTCGAGCCGGTGCTTGATGCCGAGCGGGATGTAGGTCGATTCGTTTTCACTCAGCAGAAACTGCTCTTCGCCGCGTGTGACGAGCGCCGTGCCGCGCACGACGACCCAGTGTTCCGCGCGATGGTGATGCAATTGCAACGACAGTTGCGCGCCCGGCGTCACCACGATGCGCTTGACCTGGAAACGCTCGCCATGGTCGATCGAATCGTAGAAGCCCCAGGGACGGCGCACCTTGCGATGCGCGTCGGCCTCCGGCGCGTGTTGCGCCTTGATGCGCGACACCAGCCCCTTCACGTCCTGCACATGCGAGCGGTCGACCACCAGCACCGCGTCGGCGGTTTCGACCACCACCACGTTGGTGGTGCCGACACAAGCGACCAACCGGCCTTCCGAATGCGCGTAGCTCGACACAGCGCCTTCGAACGTCACCCGGCCGCGTCCTGCATTACCGTTCGCGTCCTTCTCCATCGCGGCCCAGACGGCGTCCCAGGAACCCAGGTCCGACCAGCCGGCATTCAGTCCGACCACCACGCCCGCCGGCGTCGCCGGTGCGCTACCCGGCATTTCGGGGCCGGCCGTCTCGGTGAGGCGCTCCATCACCGCGTAGTCGATCGAGTTCGCGGGCGCACTGAGGAACGCATCGACCAGCGGCCGGAAATACGCACCGTCCAGCCGGCCGCCGGTGAATGCGCGTTCGCAGGCCGAGTGCATGTCCGGTTGCAGACGCTTCAACGTATCGAGCCACACGCTCGCGCGCACGATAAAGATGCCGCTGTTCCACCAGTACATGCCTGCCGCGACGTACTTCGCCGCGAGTTCTTCCGCCGGCTTTTCGACGAAACCGTCGATCACATGGCCGCCGCCCGCCAGCCCGGCGCCGACGCGGATATAACCAAAACCGGTGTCGGGCCGCGTGGGCGGCACGCCCAGCGTCGCGATCGAACCCTGCGCGGCATAGCGCGCGGCAAGCTCCAGCGCGGACTGCAAGGCGGGCACGTCGGCGATCGAGTGATCCGCGGGCATGACGACGAGAATCGCGTCGCCACCGTCCGCGCACGCGAGCGACGCCGCGAGCGTCAACGCCGGTGCCGTATCGCGACGTGCCGGCTCGACAATAAGACGAGCGTCGACGCCATTTTCATGAAGTTGTTCTGCGATCACGAAGCGATGTTCTTCGCCGCATACGATGATCGGCGAGACATCCACGCTCCAGCCGGCCGGAAAGCCGTCCATGCGCCGCGCGGTAGCCTGCAGCAGCGAGTCGGAACCGACGACGTCGATCAGTTGCTTCGGATAGTTCTCCCGCGACACCGGCCAAAGCCGCGTGCCCGACCCGCCCGCCAGAATGACTGGGACGATGCGCGTGCAACGCGCGCCCGCCGTCGTGGCATCCGCACCGTTCGTGTCGACCGATGCGGCGCCTACAGCTCCCTGATTCAACATATTCGCATTCCTTACAATTCCCAAAGTTGGGCAGAAGTACGGACCGGATGCCGTGTTGTCACACGGCATCCGGCTGGCCCCGTCGCGCTATTCGCCGACTAGTCGGCGACTTTGAATCCGAAATTCGGTTGGCGAGATTCTCATCCGCTTGCGAAACACTTTCGCGAGTCGATCGCCGTTGCCCATGCCGGTGCGCCGGGCAATCTTGTCGACCGGCAATTCCGATTCGGTCAACAGGCTGCAAGTCACCGCAAGGCGCTCGTGCAACAGAAAACTGGAGGGCGTAATGCCCATTTCCATCTTGAAGCGGCGCAGAAAGTTGCGCTCGCTCATCGCGGCGAACTGCGCCGCGTCGGCAATCGAAATGGCCTGCTGGCAATTCTCTTGCAGCCAGCGAGCTGCCGCGCGCACCTTGTCGCCGGGACTCAGGCCGCCGTCTTCGCCGAGCAGCGGCGCGAGATTCGAGCACGAGTCCGCCAGCAGGCGCTCGGCAACGGTACGTGCCGTGGCGCCGCCGAGATCGCGCTTGATCATGGCGAGCGCGCTTCGCATCGATTCGAGACGATCGCCCGCATCGGCTGTCTGTTCGGGCTGGCGCGCGGGTGCGGCGGACTGCGCATGCGCATCGCCGACCTCCTGGCTGTCGGGCACATAGGCTGCCTCGAGCAACGCGCGACCTTCCGCGATCGGCCGGATCATGCCGGTGTTGCGGCGCACACGGCGCAGCCACGCAATCAGGCGTTCATCGCTAGCGGCAGCCAATGCGCCTTTGCCGCCCGCGACATACAGCGCGTCGAAACCGCCGTAATGCCGCGCGTCGAGTCCGTCTGTCCAGACCCGCAGCGCGGACGACGACGTCACCATGCCGCCGTCGGCCGACAGGAACGAAACGTCGTATAACCAGCCGCCCGAGCCGGACGAAGCCATTTCGTTCGCTGCCTGGAACACCTCGGCAACAACCCCTGCTCCCTGCAGCGAGCAGTCGTTGAACATCAGTATCGCGATGCGACGCATACCCTTGCTCGGAGCGTGCACCCAGCGCAGCATTGCGGACTCGAGACTTGCGCAGGTCATAGTCATCCTCTCACCAGAAAACGGATCTACTTTTCACCTTGGACGGCCACAGAGAGGCCATCCTCTGTGCAGCGCATCATAGTCACCGCCACTCAAGCACTTTGCCGCCATGACCGAAAGCGCAGACATGTTGGCGTATGGACAGGGTGACCATCCAGGGATTTTCGGAACAACCCCGCTACCGCCGTCTTTTCAACGAATTAATTGCCGATTCCGCATAGGAATGAATTTGCATTCTGCGAATGTTAATGCAAATAAAAACGCCATTTCGTACGCCACCGCACACACCACGACTACTCGAAAACGGCGTAGTTACAATTTGATCCATCCATCGCGATGCCGATTTAAAGTGATTTTTCCCCATTCGGATGCCAGAATGAGTGCAACCGGCTTTGCAATCCCGGCATCCGCCGCGCCCCTTGCCCACCTGGGTTTCTTCTGACGATATATGCGCGGGGATGGCAATAAGTAAAACGAACAACCAATATAAACACTTGAGAGTTCGACAAAATTATTTACTTGGTTGTTATTGGATCTCGGGAATATAAACGTGACGATTAATGTTTCAAACGTGAAACACGGGAATAAGGCAACTTTAGGGCGCACGGCAATAGACGGGCCAATGGCCGAATGTGTCGAGGGGGCACCGAGCCATTTCCGCCACCGGTTTGCGGAAATACACTATGCGGTTTCCGCAACACATTACTTGAAGAGGTCACGCGAGGCGGCTCTGACCTGGTGAACTAGTAGTTGGGCGACGCGTCTCTAACCTTTGGACGGACTGCGAACGGCACGGGGAACACATGTCGAATGTACGCGAGCAGCGCGCGCCGCGAAACCGCGATGGCGCCTTTTCCGGCGGCGCGAGAAGCCTCGGAATTGCCATCGCTTTCTCGGCGATGATGGTCGTTCTGCTTGGCTTCGCGGCCGGCCAATGCGCAGCCGCTGATGCTGCGCCGCAAGCGAATGGTGTGAGCAATAGCGAGTTCAGCGCAGACGGCAGGAAGTGGACACCGTGCGCGGCGGAATACGGCACCTGCCGTTTCAGCGGCACGCGCGACGTGCTGTACGGCACGCCGCAACAACACGTCATCAAAACATTCTCGAGTAGCGCGGAGTGCAATAACGGCGTTTTCGGCGATCCTGCGCCAGGGGTGGAGAAACGTTGCGCGATGGCGCCGGCGGCGGCGAGCAATGCGCCCGCGCCTGTCGCGAAGCAGGACGCAGCGCCGAGCGCTGCGATGCAATCGGCCACACCGGTAGAGCTGAAGGCGCCATCCGGGCAAGGGCTGCGTTGCTCGTCGCCCTCATCGCAAGTTCCCGCTGCGGCGAATGGCGCTCTGCTTGAGGCCGATACGCCCAGCGACGGCACGCGTCTGTTCGCCGCGAACAAACCGTTCGCGCTGGTTTTCGCCACACGCCCGACGCAAGCCGACACACTCAACTGGCAGATACGCGACGCGTGGAATGCCGTGCGCGCCAGCGGACGCTTTCCCGTCAGGGCGGGTGCGACGCTGTCCACGTTGAGTTGCGCGTCGAGCGTGGCGGGCTACTTCGCGGTGTCCGCGTCGCTGGAACGTGCACATGGTCAGCTCGAATCGCGTGGCACGCGCCCCGCGGGCATCGCGACGTTCGGCGTGCTGCCGGATGTGTCCGTTGCATTGCCCGCCGTCCGTTTTCCGTACGAAGATCTGCACCGCTTCGGCGGACAGGGCGCGGCTTATCTTGCGCCGGGGCAGCATTGCTGCGACGGCGACGGTTATCGGCCGGTCTATACCGCGCTCGGCCTCACATGGGTCAATGACAATCGCAACTGGTATACGGAGGAGCCGAAAAAAGCGGGCACGTTCGAGCCCGCGAGCAAACAGCTCACACCGTTTTTCCGGCGCGGCGACCTGCTGCGGTTGATCCAGCTCGACGGCATTCCGCAGTGGGCGAGTCCAACCGGGAGCGAGACGCACAGCTATGCGCCGACATCGCTCGCGCAAATGAAGGACTACATGGCCAAGGTGGGCGCCGAGTCGAATCGCGTGCGCACGACTTACTTTCCCAAACAGCGCGACAACTACTATCAGGTGACGTGGGAACCGGACGCCGACGGCGGTCTGCCATGGCGCGACACCGACGCGAATTTCATCGCCATGTACAAGGCCGTCTGGGAAGGCATCCATCAGACGGATCCGCATGCGGTGGTCATGGGTTTGACTTATTCGTCGGTGCAGGGCAACGTCAAGTGGATGCGCAAGCTCGGCCCGCTTGGAATCGGCCGCTATATGGATGGCATGACGATTCACGGTTACTACGACATCGGCACGACGCCCTCGCATCCGCCCGAGCGCGTCGCGGACACCGGCAATCAGGGCACCGTGCCGGGCGCGCTGCCCGCCGCGATGCGCGCGCTGCGCCACGAAATGCGTCTGTACCTGAAGCCCGGCGCGCCGCTCTTCGTGACCGAAACCGGCATCAGCTACGACATCGGGCAATCGTATGGCAAGAACTATCCGGGCGCGAACGTGCTGTACGCCCAAGCTGCCGTGACGGCGCGCACGCATCTGATTTTGCTTGGCGAAGGCGCCGACATGACCTACGTGTTCTATCTCGCGGATATGCCGGACGCCGCGCCCGGCTACGGGATTTTCTTCGAGCTCGATCATCCGAAAGGTGCATACGGTCCGGCCCAAATCAGCCCGAAACCGGCGGCGCTCGCGGTGGCGGCGATGACGCGCATCGTCGACGGCACCGACACGCTCGGCCCGCTCAAGGATCTGCCCAAAGGCGTCTACGCTTACGCGTTTCGCCGGCTCGGCGGCGGCAAGATCGTGACCGCGCTATGGACGCACGACAACGACAAGTGGAACGCCAAAAGCGGCTTCGACGCGAGCCGCAGCGTGGACTATCGTCTGCGGGTCGACTCGCCGGGCACGACCGGCGAGGTGACGGCGTTCGACATGATGGGCAACGCGACGAGCTTGCCGTACCGCGACGGCGTGGCTAACCTGAAACTCTCGCCCGCGCCGGTCTATGTCGTCTCCGGCAACGCCGACGTCTTCAAGGACGCGGTCATCACGCCCGAGGGTTACGTGGCGCATTAGCGGCGCGATGTGCCGATACTTCGGCGTGATGGGACAGCCTCTGCGGCGACTGGCGCACATAGTATGCAAGCGGAGGCACGTTAGCATGCCTATCAACACGCTGGAGCCGAGACATGAACGGCCTTGCTTGGATGACACTGATACTGGCCGCAATGATCGGCGCGTTTTTCTTCGCGACGATCGGCGCGATTGTGCTCGCGCTTTTTTTGACGAGCGTCTCGGGCCGGCTTACGCGGCACGACGACCACCATCGCGATTATTAGTCGATGACGCGCACAAGCAGCGCGAGAACCGCGGGAGATGACATGCTGCTGACCGAGATCGATTTCCTGGATGTGGTCCGCCTCACGCCTCTGGTTGCGTTCGATCTGATTGTCAGCGATGCGCAAGGGCGCGTGCTGGTGGGCCGCCGCCGCAACCGCCCTGCGCGCGGCACCTGGTTCGTTCCAGGCGGCCGCATCCACAAAGACGAAACACTCGACGCCGCGTTTGCCCGCATCGCCGACGCCGAGCTGGGCATCGCGAAACTGGCGCGCTCGACGGCACGCTTCGAAGGCGTGTTCGAACATCACTACAGCGACAACTTCGCAGGCGAGCCGGATGTGTCGACGCACTACATCGTGCTCGCCTATTCGCTTGCGCTTACGGGCACCGCGCCGCTCGGGCGGCCCGAGCAGCACAGCGAATATGTGTGGCTTGCGCCTTCGGAATTGCTCGCGCGCGAGGACGTTCACGACAACACCAAAGCCTACTTCCGCTAACGCAGTCGCAAACCATCGCACGATGGCTGAATCCGCGCCGCCGGATCGCGATTTGCCACTGACTGTGAGTTCGGCAACGTGCCCATCAAAGCCGCTACAGTATGATTCGAGCTTACCGTCAGAGCTCGAATCACTATGCGATTATCGGCAAGCCCGCTCGTTCGCGATTCATTCTTTGCTTTTCTCGCGGTTCTCTTCTTCGCCTTCCTGCCGGGCGCGGCGCGCGCGGCCGAGTGCGGCCCCGGCACACTGGTTACGGTAGTCGCGCATCTCGACGACGATCTGCTCTTCGTCGACCCTGCCATCAGCGAGCGTCTCGACGCGGGCTGGTGCATCACCACGGTGCATCTGATCGGCGGCGCCAACGGTGCCGACTTCGCCTACGTGCAAACCCGCGAGCGGGCCTCGCGGCTCGCTTACGCGCGCATGGCCGGCGTGCCCGACGAGTGGCTGGAATCCAACGTCACGATTGCCGGCAAGCTCGTGCATCAGATGGTGCTGAAGGCCAGGCCGCAAGTGCGATTGCTCGAACTTCGCCTGCCCGGCGGCGCCGTGCGCGGCGGCCGCGTGCCGCTCGGCCTGCTGTGGGAACAACACGCCACGATTTCCACGTATCCAATGAACGCGGACGGCTCCGTGCGCGTGAAATACGATCGCGATTCGTTGTCGGCCACTTTAAAAGCGATGCTCGCGCCGGCGACGCTGATCTACACCCTCAATCCGGACACCGTGCCGTTTATCGAGCATCCCGATCATATCTATTCGGCGCGTATTACTCGCCACGTAGCGCAGACGCTCGGCAAAGGCGTGCCGATCGTCTACCACGTCACCTATCCGACCGGCGGCTGGCCCGGCAATCTTCCCGCGGCCGAAGTGCAGCGCAAGCGCGACATCGTCGCCAGTTATTTTTCGATCGACGGCAGCGAGTCGTCCCATGTATTCGGCGAGTTTCAATGGGACGGCAACTGGATTTCGCGACGCTACGCGTTTGCCGATCGCGCCGATCGCCGCGTGCCGGATTTCGTGTCTCATCCGATCCAGCTGTTCAACGCGGCGGCGAGCCGCTGCCTGACGTCCGCGGGGCCAGGACGCGCGCCGACGCTCGCCGCCTGCACGGACTCGTCCACGCAGCAATGGCGCTGGGATCCGCTGACCGTGTATCCCGGCAATACGCGCAACGCCGCGCTCGTGAGCGTCGCGACCTCGCAATGTATTGCCGAGCGCGACGGCTATCTGGTCGCCGAGACTTGCGATCGATGGGATGTGGCGCAAAGCTGGACGCCGTGGGACTTCGGCCTCGTCTATACGCCGCTGCGGCATTGCCTCGGCGAAAACGACGGCAAGCTGACCATGCGAGGCTGCACCGCGCTCACCACGCGCTACCGCTGGGCCACCACGCAGCGCACGCAGGCGAACGACTTGAGGCTCGCCACCGCGATGGCCGGCGATATTGCCGGCTCGGGCGAGCAGTCCGCGGTGTATGTCCAGCGGCAACACGACGGGCCGGGATTCAACGTGTATGCCGCTTCCCTCGCCAAAGCTTCGGCGCCCGCGCTGTGGTATGCGAACGCCATCCCGTTCGATCCTCAGGCTACCGCACCGAGTTGCGCCGGCGACAAACTGTGCTTCGACAGCGTGCGCTTCCTGCTCGGCGATTTCGACGGCGACGGCAAGGCGGACCTGATGATTGTCGCGGCACGCCAGGGCGGCACCGCGTTCTGGTTGCTTCGCAGTACCGGCGAATCGTTCGAGGCGCCACGCCTCTGGCTGCAGACGAGCAATGCGTTCCGGCCGGAACTGACGCAGCAATATGTGGCGGCGAACTTCACCGGAACGGGACGAGCCAGCGTGCTGATCGCGCAGAAACGGCCCGACAGTGGACTCGATCTGTGGCTGGCGTCTTCGCAAGCACCGGGCGCCTCGACGGGATCGGCGCCGGTGCTCTGGGCGCAGGCCAGGAATCTGCCGCAGAACGTCGATCTGCTGGCACGCGGAACGGCCGGCTCGCGCGCCTCGCTGGTCGCGGTGGACGGCGCCGACGGACGCCTCGCGCTCACGCCGATCACCAACGAGGGCACGCGCATGAGCGTCGGCGAACGCAACGTCTTGCCGGCGAGTTTTGCGCCCGGCTTCGTGAAAGTGACAATGGGCGCCGTGCATGGCCGCGACGGCAACACGCTGATTCTGCTGACGCCGCATCTGGACGAATCGAGCGAAGAAGCCATGATCGACGTCGCCACGCTCGACCTGAGCGGCGCGGCGAGCGCGCCGGCCCAGACGGCGACATTGCATGGCATGTCGTGGTCGGATGTGTTTCCGGAATTCGTGCGCGACAAACAGGGGGCGGCACTCGTGCTGTTTCGACGAACCGACGCGACCCTCGGCGATTTCTATTTCACCGGCGGCGCGCCGGCAATCACGCGCTATCCATCCGGAAACGGCCTGGTGCTGGGCGAAGCTCAGGAACTCGGCAAATTACCGGGGCTCTTCTCGGAGACCGTGCGAATCGACCGGCTCGCACAGTAACCGCGGTAACGTTAAGCAAGCCGGCCGGTCCGACCGGCGTCAGGCCGAAACCTGCAGCGGGTGAACGAACTTCCGCGCGATCGTCATGTAACGATCCGCCGTGTCGTGCAGCGTGTAGCCGGCCAGCTGCCGGTTCGCGCGCGGCGTGTCGAGCGCGTGCAACAGCGCGCGGCCGTAGGCTTCGGCGTCGGTCGTGTCGACCAGGCTGACGCCGGCAAACGCGCTCGCAAAGCCGAACGAGGGAATCCGGCTCGCCACGACTGGAATGCCCGACGCAAGCGCCTCGAGAAACCCAATGCTCTGCGCTTCGAAACGCGACGGCATCGCGAAGACCCGCGAGGCGCGCAGAATCGCGGCGACGTCGGAACGCGGCCCGCCCACCGTCACCCTACTTTCCAGGCCGAGCTGACGAACCAGCGACAGCACCGCCCTGTGATAGTCGAGATCTTCGACGACGCCGCAAAACAGCAGACGTGCCTCAGGCTCCGATTGCAACACGCGCTCGAACGCGCGGATCGTGTCCAGCTGGCTCTTGCCTTCGATATAGCGGCCGAGCTGGACGATCTGCTTCGGGTGCATGCCGATGTCCGGCGCGGCGACGTCGTTGGCTTGCGAGAACAATTGCGCATCCACGCCATTCGGAATCACCACCATGGCGGGATGCCGGCCAATCTCACGAAGGTAGTCGTCGATATTCTGCTGTGACACGCCGATGATGGCTCGCGCCCGCCGCGAGAGCAGGCGTTCGGCCCGCTTCAGCGCGCCGTTCTCGAAATCATTGACGCCGGAATGCATGACCCACGCAATCGGCGTATGGACCGGCAGAAGGCGCACATACAGCGCGGCAAGCGTGGCATGAGCGACGATGAAATCGGGCCGGAATCGCCGCACCACGCGATACAGGTGCAGCAGCTTTCCTACCCTGCCGTAGCGAACCTCGGGAAACAGACACGTGACGCCGGCTGCCTGAAGTTCTGCATGAATTGCGGCGAAATCCTCCTGCTCCGGAAGCAGCGATGTCATGCAGACCTCATGGCCACCGCGCTGATGATGAATGGCCAATCCTTTTACGAGTACTTCTGCGCCGGACAAACGCGGTGCATGAACCAGTTGAAGAATCCTCACGATTTATCTCTCTGGATAACCGCCCTTTTTGCGCAGCGGAGGGATGCCGCCCCCGTTATGGCAGACGCAAAGTAACGTCGGCATCCAACATCGTGGTTGGCGCGTTCCGCTTTGCAGAGCGCGTCAATGTCTTCGTAAAACAGCGACAGTTCCGCTGCGAAGTCCATGTCGCGAAGAAACCTTACACCCAAGGTTCAGCACTTTTACGCCAACCCCAAGAGCTTTTCGGCTGACCAATGAGCGCTAGCGCCCATTTCTCAGTCGATTGACCATGCCAGATAGTTAGGCATCCGTTTCAAATTATTGCGGCCCCCAATTCGCTCTGGCGGGAAAATACTGGTTTCGCCTGACAGATATTTTCGTGCGATCAAAGCAATTAGTACTGCATTAATGTTCATACGTAACGACTCGTTACTTCTTTTAAGCATACTAATGCGTATCGTTGCGGTCGATTCTTCCCAAACTAAGCTCTTCTAGCTTGCAGGACAGTAAAAAATTCAATGGCTGCGCCGTGAGTTCACGTACTGCGATCTGAATCGCGCTGTTCCTCAACACGCTGGCCGTTTTCGTCGTACCTTCCCCGGTCGTCCGATTCCGCCAAAATCCGCTTCCTCTAAGCGGTGGCTTTCGTATGACAAACGTTTTCTCAGCACAGAAGCGTTCGGGGCCGGCATCCCGGGAAGGCATCACCCTCGCGCAGCCGCGAAGCTGCGCACTCAGGACGCCAGTGTCGAAGCCTCGGTCATCGGCTGGCTTGCAAATGAACCCCGCTGTTCACCCGACCTCCCGACGCGCTTTGCGCGAGGACGTCGACCCATGATCAGCTCACGCATTGCTTACAGATTGATGAAATCACGACTACTCCTACTCTCGACACTCTCCCTCGCACTCGCCGGATGCGGCGGTGGCGGCGGCAGTAACGGCGCCGCCAGCACCGCGGCAGCCCAGGCCGGCGCCACCGGTTCAAGCAGTTCGGCCAGCACGTCTGCCGCCGGCAACGCCAGTACCGGCACCGCCGCACTGAACGCCGCGGGCGGCACCGCGGCCATGAGCTGCGCCTCGCCCGCCACGTCGGGCGGCTCGGGCAGCGCCACGATCTCCGCCGATACGCCAAGCGCCGACAACACGCGCATCTTCGCGTCCGGCAGCGCCTTCCAGCTCGTCTTCAACACCAACGCGCCGAGCGCGGACACGCTGAACTGGGCCGTCACGGACACGCTCGGCCGCGTCGCCGCGAGCGGCAGCACCGCCGTGCCGAGCGGCGCGAAAACCATCACGTTCAATTGCACCTCGACGCTCGCCGGCTATTTCGCGGCGACGGGTACGCTGGCGAAGAACGGCGGCCAGTTGCCGCAAGCCGGCACACGTCCGGTCGGCATCGCCAGCTTTGGCGTAACGCCGAACCTCTCCGGCGTCGTTCCGGCCGTGACCTATGCGCGCCAGGAGCAGCATCGCTTCGGCATGCAAGGCGCGAACGACAACGGTCCTCTGCTCGCCGCGCTCGGCATTTCGTCGACGATCGACGACCGCCAGCTCTCCAGCACGGAACCGAACGGACCGAACACGTTCAACCCGTCGGCGAATAATCTCGACTCGTTCTACAAGAGCGGCAACGTGATGCGCCTCATCCGCCTCGACGGCATTCCCGCGTGGGCGAGCAGCACCGGCGCCTTCCAGGATGACACGACGCTGCCGACCGACATGTCGTACTACCAGAGCTATATGAGCCGCGTCGGCACGGAATCGAACGCGATCCGCGCCGCGTACTTCCCGACTCAATCGGCAAACTACTATCAGGTGACGTGGGAACCGAACCAGATGTGGACCGACACCGACGCCAACTTCGTCGCGTTGTACCAGGCGGCCTATCAGGGCATTCATTCAACCGATCCGCACGCGATGGTGATGGGCCCGGCCGATGCCTTCCCGAGCCTGACCACTTCGCACCTGAAGCGTCTCGCCTCGCTCGGCTTCGGCCAATACATCGATGCGGTCGCCACGCACGGTTACTACGACGCGGGCACCTCGCCGTCGCATCCACCTGAGCGCTACGACAGCGATCCGTCCACCGCCGACGGTTCGTTGCGCGGCCAGATGCGCAACCTGCGCGCGGAAATGGCCACCGACTACCGCACGGGCATGCATCTGTTCTCGACGGAAGCGGGCATCAGCTACGACCTCGGCACGTCGTACGGCCCGAACTATCCGAGCGCGAACGTGTTGTACGCACAAGCGGCGGTCGCGGCGCGCATGCACATCATCACGCTCGGCGAAGGCGCGGACCAGACCTACGTGTTCTACGGCGCGGACTATCCGGATGAAGTCGGCTACGGCACTTTCTTCGACCTGAGCGACGCGCAAGGCGCCTACGGCGCGACCAACATCAGCCCGAAGCCGGTCGCCATGGCGATCAGCGCGATGACGCACACGCTCGACGGCACCACCACGCTCGGTCCTGTGAACGGCACGCCTAACGGCGTCTACGCGTACGCGTTCCAGCAGGTAGGCAACGGCGCGGTTGTCACCGCTTTGTGGGCGCACAACAACAACGTGTGGAGCGCGAGCGCGGGCTTTAGCTCGACCTATAGCGTCGCGTACAGCCTCGACGTCGACGCGCCGGGCACGAGCGGCACCGTGAAGGTGGTCGACATGATGGGCAACGCGACCAATGCGAAGTACAGCAACGGTGTGCTGACGCTCAACCTGACTGAATCGCCGGTGTACGTGGTGTCGAACAATGCGTCGGTCGCCAAGGCCAACGCGACGACGCCGGTGGGATACGTCGGCATGTAAGACACGCGTTTGATGGACCCGGATTCGGGTACTCGGCGGACATGAAAAACGTCAGCCGGCTCATGGGCCGGCTGACGTTATTTTTTTGGCCGCTCGAAACAGGCACCGCAAGTTCGGCGTCGAAACGAGTCACGCTGTCACAGCAGCGCATCAAAAGCTTGAGATTTGTCTTATAGCGAAGCAGGTTCCCGCTGCCTAGAATCCGCTACTCCTTTAAACAGTCAACAGGCCAGCACTCTCAGCGGGCGAGGTAAGACGTGAGCAACACCTACCAGATGAACTACAGAACTCCGATCGCTGAAAGCTGGAACCACAACATTCCCCTCCCCACACCTGAAGCAGCAGAAGACGTCTCGTCGATGCTCGAACGGTTGAAAGCCGAATCGAATTCGCTGGAGTCGTACTTCACCGAACTCGAGAACGAACTCAAGCGCGTCCATCTCAAACGAAAGATCGTGGGCAAAAAACTGGGCGTGCTTTCGGAACTCGTCAAGGATGTCGACGCGCTGCATGCGGAGCCCGCAGTAGCGGTACGGACCGTAGCTGCCGGAGCCGAGACGCAAACCGTTCCGCGACGCTCGCGCAAGAAACAGATATTCGCCGTTGCGGCGATTATTCTCGTGGCGCTGGCGATTGCTTTCATCGCACTGGAAAAAACCGGTCAGATTTCTTGCGTGACTTGCGCGCCGGCCAGGCTGCTGGGCCTGATGTAAGTTTCGCTGCGACCCGAGCCAGGCGAACGTCTTAAAAACCAGAAACCCCAACATAAAGCGCTAAATCGGGCGCACACTAGCGTATTGCTCGTATGCGGAGCAAAAACCGCCAATTGGGGAGTCCATCATGGCAAAAGGTCAAATGCGCAGTAACCGCGAAGTCAAGAAACCGAAGCAGGCGAAAAAACCCCAACCCGCCACTTCGCCATCCGGCGCGCCGCCGATCCGCGTAGCACCCAGCGTGTCGGCGACCCAGAAGAAGCACTAAAACGAGCAAGCCCGCCACGTACAGGCGGGCATTCTCGTCAACGAATTACTTCGAAATATCCTCCAGCGCCACGTCCCGTGTCTTCGGTCCAAGCATCCCAATGGCCAGCATCACAACCGCCATCGCTCCGGAGATAAACACGAACACGCCGTCCACGCCGAAGCGGCTCAAACATCCCGCGATCACGAACGCGGAGAACATCGCCGAGATCCGGCTCCACGAATAAACGAATCCCACGGCCCGCGCCCGGATACTGGTCGGAAACAACTCGGCCTGATACGCGTGATAGCTATACGAAATAATATTTCCCGCTAGCACGAGACACACGCCCAGGCTCACCAGCAAGACCGTCTCGCGCGCCTGGCTAAACGCCAGCCCGCACACCACGTTCACCCCCGCCATGCAGATGATCACCGTCTTGCGCTCGAAGCGGTCGGCAATCAGCAAGCCCAGCAACGGCCCGAGCGGCGCGGCAATCGCGATGATGCTCGCGTACATCAGACTCGTCGTCACCGTAATGCCCTGTTTGATCAGCAAGGTCGGAATCCAGTTCGCGAAGCCGTAATACCCCATTGTCTGAAACACGTGGAAGATGATCAGCATCAGCGTGCGTTTGCGGTACGGCGGCACCAGCAGATCGCGAAACGCCGCCCTCGCGCGCACCGGTTCGGGCAACGCGGGTTCCGGCAGCGGCCGTCCGTACTCACGCTCGACGCGTGCTTCGAGCCGCGTCATGATCGCGTCCGCTTCGTCGATGCGGCCTTTTTGCGCGAGCCAGCGCGGGCTCTCCGGCAGACGCAGACGGATCCACCACACCACGATCGCGCCGACCACGCCGGTCAGCACGACCAGACGCCAGCCATCCAGACCGAAGTAACGATGCGGCACCAGCAGATACGACATAAACGCGACGATCGGCACCGCGCAAAAGCCGACCGCCTGCGAACACGCCGACGCGCGTCCGCGCACATGCTTCGGCACGAGTTCGGAGATGTAAGTGCCGATCGTGACGATCTCCACGCCAATGCCGATCCCTGCGATGAAACGCCAGAGATTGAGCCCGAGCGCCGTGTCCTGAAACGCCATGATGATGTTGGCCGCCGTGTACCAGAGCAGCGACCACGTGAAGATCGCGCGCCGGCCGAAACGATCGGCGAGAAACCCGCACGCGGCCGTGCCGATGAACAGGCCCGCGAACAAGGCCGCAATGAAACTCGCCACACCGCTCGTGCCGAACAGCCCGTGCGTGGTCGCGGTGAGAATGCCGCTGCGCACGAGTCCCGGTGCGATGTAGCCGGAGAACATCAGGTCGTACAGTTCGAAGAAGAGCCCGAGGCTCAGCAGCATCACCAGCTTCCAGATCGACCGCGTGGCCGGCAGGCGGTCGAGCCGCGCGGAAATGCGCGCGCCGTCCAGCCCGATTTCGTCCGCGCGGTCGCCGGCGGATGCGCCCGCGCCGGAAGGTAATCCGCCGAGCGCGCCGGCATCGCCGATCGACGTTGCATACACCGCTTGATTCGACGACTTCATCGTCTGTCTCCTTGATCCGGTCTCGCGCCGGATGAGATTGATTTGATTGCGTTCGATGCGTCGAGCGCAGCGCTCAGGCAGCGGCTTCGCGCGGCACCTGCGTCGAACCGCCGCCCAGCGCCGCGGTCTGCGCTTCGTCGTAGCCCAGCTCGCGCAGCACTTGCGCGGTGTGCTCGCCGATCTTCGCGATCGGTTGACGCGGTTGCAGACGCGCGCCGTCGAGTGAGATCGGCAGCAGAGGCATGGCGGTTTCGCTGCCGTCGTCGAGCGTGAGGCGCGCAAGACCGCCGCTCTCGTTCAGGTGCGGATCGTCGAACAACGCTTCGGGTTTCGTGATCGAGGCGAACGGAATGTGGTCGCGCTCGAACTGCGGCGCGAGCGCCGCGCCTTCGAACTGGCTCAGCGTTTCGCCGAGCGTGCGCAGCAACCATTCGCGCGCCTGCACGCGGTCGTTGTTGGTGGTGAGGCGCGGGTCGGCCAGCAGATCCGCGCGGCCGAGAATCGCGCACAGCGCGCGCCACTGGCCGTCGCCGGTCGCGGCTATGAACATCTGCTCGCCGTTGGCGAGCGTGAACACGTCGTACACGGCCCATGCGCTGATGCGCTCGGGCATCGGCGCGGCGGGCACACCGGTCGCAGCGAACTGCTGCATGTGCTGCGCGGAGAGCAGCACGCAGTTCTCGAACAGCGCGCTCTGCACTTCCTTGCCGCGGCCGCTTGCACTCCGTTCATGCAACGCGGCGAGCACGCCGATCGCGCCGAACATGCCGCCCATGATGTCGTTGACCGAACTGCCCGCGCGCAACGGACGGCCAACCGGTCCCGTCATATAGGCGAGGCCGGCCATCATCTGCACGACTTCGTCGAGCGCGAGACGGTGTTCATACGGACCGTTCAGGAAGCCTTTGTGCGAGACGTAGATGAGCTTCGGATTGCGCTCGCGCAACGAGGCGTAATCGAGGCCGAGGCTCGCCATGCGGCCCGGCTTGAAGTTCTCGACGAACACATCGGCGGTATCGACCAGCTTGTGCAGCGCGGCCAAGCCCGCTTCGCTATCGAGGTCGAGCGCCACGCTCTTCTTGTTGCGGTTGAAGGTGCGAAAAAAGCCCGCGCCGGTGCCGAGCAAACGACGCGTACCGTCGCCGCGCGGCGGTTCGACCTTGATCACTTCGGCGCCGAGGTCGCCGAGAATCATCCCGCAGGTCGGGCCCATCACCATATGCGACAACTCGATCACGCGAATGCCCGCGAGCGGCAGCGCGCCGGACTGCGGCTGCGGCGCCAAAGAAGAAGTAGAGGAAAGCGGATTCATTGCAGTACCTGCGAGTCGGAGGATTCGAAACGTTGACGGGTGGCGCTGAACTGTTTCGGCAAGCCGGCGCGCGCCAGATAGCCGTACAGCGGTTCGCCGGGCAAAGCGTCGGCGAGCACGGCGCGCGACGCGAGCAGACGGTCGAGGTCGATGCCGGTCTCATAGCCCATGCTGTCGAGCATGAACACGAGGTCTTCGGTGTTGACGTTGCCGGTCGCGCCCGGCGCGTGCGGGCAGCCGCCGAGTCCGGCGAGCGACGCGTCGAATTCGCGGATTCCGTGTTGCAGCGCGACCAGCGTGTTGGCGAGACCGAGGCCGCGCGTGTCGTGGAAATGCAGCGAGCGCAGCTTGCCGCCCACGAAGTCGCGCACCAGTTCGATGATCTCGCCGACCTGACGCGGCGTCGCTTCACCGGTGGTGTCGCCGAGCGCGACCACATCGGCGCCCGCTTGCACCGCGGCGCGAGCGATCGCGGCGATATCCGCGTACGGCACCGCCCCTTGCAACGTGCAACCGAACACCGTCGATAACCCGGCGATCAGTTCGACGCGCCGCGCGCCCGCTTTCGACGCACCGTCGATCGACTCGCGCATTGCCGCGAACGCCTCGATCATTTCGGCCGGCGTCTTGCGCACGTTCGCAAGGCTATGCGCGGTGCTCACCGAAATCGGCGCGACGATGCGGTGCACGCCGGCTTCGAGCGCGCGTTGCGCGCCCTTCAGGTTCGGCACCAGCGCCGTCACGATCAGATCGTCGTAGGTGAGCGCGTGGGCGATGACTTCGTCGGCGTCGGCCATTTGCGGCAGCAGCTTCGCCGGCACGAACGAGGCGACTTCCATATGGCGTACGCCGGCGGCATACGCGGCGTCGATCCAGCGCCGTTTGAACTCGGTGGGCATCGTGCGGGCGATGCTTTGCAGGCCGTCGCGCATACCGACTTCGGTCACGACAACGCGCTCCTGGATGTCACTCATGGTCTTGTATCCCGGTCTTGAATGCCGCGGAGAATGCGGGGAATGAAGCAACTGAGTGACAGCGTGCCCACGCATCGGCGCGCGGAAAAGTCTGCGTTGGCGACGCACTCCATCGCCGTTCGCGATGGCGGCTCAGGCAGGCGGGACGGGCGTGAGCCGTCGCAAAGGGGAAACCCTTAAGGGCTTTTCAGAGGGTCTTGATGCGTGGATCGCCGTTGGATTCGCAGGCTTCGCCTCCCACCGCGTTCAACAGATGATCGAGCAGATGCGCCGCCGCGAGCGTGAGCGCCTGACGGTCGCGCATGCAAATCACGAAGCGCCGTTCGGCCCAGGCTTCGCGCAAGGGCACGGCGATGATGCCGTATTCGTCGGCGGCATGGCGGGGCAGCGCTTCGCGCGGCAGGATCGCCACGGCGAGGCCGGCCTGGATGAAACGATAGGCGGCGTCGAACGTCGACACGTAGGTGCGATAGTTGAGTTCGCGGCCCTTTTCCAACGCGATGCGCTGCATCAGCGCGTTCACCGACGCATTCGACGAGAGCCCGAGGTGATCGAACGCCAGCGTCTGCTCGAAGCTGATCGCGGCCTCGCCCGCGAGCGGATGATCGCGCGGCACGATCAGCGCGAGATGATCGGCGCGATACGGCACGATGTCGAGACTGCCCATCGCCACGACGTCGCGGCAAATGCCGAGATCGGCGACGCCCTCTTCCAGCCCTCGCACGATTTCCGCGCTCACGCGCTCTTCGACGTCCACGCGAATTCGCGGGTTCGCCTTCAGAAACGCCGAAAGCGCCTCGGGTAGGAATTCGACCATCGACGACACGTTCGCCAGCACGCGCACATGGCCGCGCGCGCCGGCCGCGTATTCGCTGAGTTCGGCCTGCAGGCGTTCGTGGCCGCGCATGATGAGCCGCGCGTGCCGCAGCAGCGCCTCGCCGGCGGCGGTCGCGCGCACGCCGCGCTGGCTGCGCGAGAGCAACGCGACGTCGACCAGCGCCTCGAGATCGGCGAGCCGCTTGCTGACCGCCGACGGCGCGATGAACTCGCGTTCGGCCGCGCGCGCGATCGTGCCTTCCTCGCAGACGGCAATGAACAAGCGCAACGTGACCTGATCGATCTGCCACATGAGCGGGCGTGCTCCCAAGCTTCAAAGTGGGAAAATTATGCCCGACGATGACGGCGGCTGAGGCCATGTCAGGGTATCTACCGCGGGAGTTGCTTGGACTGTCGCGTCGTGTGGACTGATTGGGCACCTGAGGCGCTCACCGCTGCGTGAGACGCCCAAGCCGCTTGATCCGCCTGAGCTCGTGACCGCGCCCGCACTTGCCGGGCTTTTCCAGTCTGGCTATGCTGAGGGGCTTGCCGGGCGCGCGCATCTTTGCAGCGTGCATGTTTTGCAGTGCGCATCACCGCAGAAACACCAGAACAATCAATCAGAGATAGCCATGTCCACCACCAGTCTTTTCCTTACCGCCGCTGGCGTCGGCCTCGCGATTGCCGCGCCGGTCGGCCCGATGGGCATGCTGTGTATCCGCCGCACGCTGACCGGCGGTCCGCGAGCCGGGCTTGCCATCGGTTTCGGCATCGCAACCGGCGACGCCGCTTATGGTTTGATCGCGGCGCTCGGCCTCGTCAGCATCTCGCAGTTCATGCTCGCGTACGACCGGCCCTTGCATTTGCTGGCCGGGTTGTTCCTGTTGTATCTGGGGGTGCGCACGCTGCTGCAAAAAGCGCCCGCCGACGCGTCGAACGGCAACGGCGAAGCCAACGGCAAGCTCGCGCAAGTGGGCCGCGCGGGCGCGCTGCGCGCGTACGCGAGTTCCTTGCTGCTCACGCTGACCAATCCGCAAACGGTCATCATGTTCGCCGCGCTGTTCACGACGCTCGCCCCGCGCGGCGCGTTCTCATCGAGCATCGCGCTGACCACGGTCGGCGGCGTGTTTTGCGGTTCGATCGCGTGGTGGTGTTTTCTCGTGACCGTGGTGTCGCTCGCGCGCCATGCGATCGGCAGCAAACTACGCGTGGCCATCGACAAGATTGTCGGGTTCACGCTGGCGGCGTTCGGCGTCGTGGAAATTCGCCGGGCGCTTTGAGCGGGGGTTGGAACACATCGCTTTGCGCTAGCGCTGCGGTTGCGCTGGCGGTGCGGCCTCACTTTCACGAGCGCTCGCGCAGCGCCACGACCACCACGTCGGCAATCGCCATCAACCCACCCCATAGCGTCGCGAGCCCCGGGCGCTCGCCGATGCCTATCTGCAGCGCAGCGGTCTCGCGCGCGTGGGCCGCCATGAAGTCGCCTCGCCGCTGACGTACTACTTCGTGCACGCGAAAGGCGAGACCCGGCCCGAAGTGCTGGCGTTGATCGACCGTATGCATGCCGCTTCATACGCAAACGCGGCAGTTTTGCGACAATAGCGGCTTTCGCCGCGCCCCGGCGGCCTGAGCGCCGCGCTCCATCGACCGTCGAAGGCCGGCGCGCCGGCCTTGCCGCCTATAACCCGTCCAATTCACCCGACCGTCAGCGGTCCGCTCAATGGCCCTTCCCCACATCGATCTGCTGTACTCCGTCTCCGGCCTGTTTGTCGGCTTTCTGGTCGGACTGACGGGCGTCGGCGGCGGCTCGCTGATGACGCCGATCCTGGTCCTGCTGTTCAACGTGCATCCGGCCACCGCGGTCGGCACCGACCTGCTGTACGCGGCGGCCACCAAGGCGACCGGCACGCTGGTGCACGGCCTGAAGGGCTCGGTCGACTGGCAGATCACGCTGCGTCTCGCCGCCGGCAGCGTGCCGGCGGCCACCATCACGCTGATCCTGCTGCATCGGTTTGGGATGGACACGCCGGGCGCCGGCCGGCTTATCCAGGTCGTGCTCGGCGCGGCGTTGCTGGTGACGGCGGTGGCGCTGGTGTTTCGTCCGCAACTCGCGGCGCTCGGTGCGCGCAAGCAGCGTACGCCGCGTCAGGGACGCACGCTCGCGCTCACCGTGCTGACCGGCGCGGTGCTCGGCGTGCTGGTGTCGCTGACTTCGGTCGGGGCGGGCGCGATCGGCGTGACGGTGTTGCTGCTGCTGTATCCGCTGTTGCCGACCACGCGCATCGTCGGCTCGGACATCGCGCATGCGGTGCCGCTCACCTTGCTGGCGGGCGCCGGCCATTGGCTGCTCGGCTCGATCGACTGGTCGATGCTGTTGTCGTTGCTGGTGGGATCGCTGCCGGGCATCGCGATCGGCAGCTATCTGTCGTCGCGCGCCCCGGACAAGCTGCTGCGCAACCTGCTCGCCGCCACGCTCACGCTGGTCGGCGTGCGTCTCGTGCTGGCCTGAAACCGCCTGAAGAATATCGACGCACGCCGACGCAAACGCGCCGACGCAAAACGTCCAGCGGTTATTTGAAGAACCGGCAGGTCAGATCGGACTCGAACTGCCTGATCCATTGACCGTGACGGTCATGATAGGACTGCGCCCAGCCGCCGCGCCGCACGGTGACGAGACGTTCGTGCGCCACGTCGCCTGGATCCGCGCAGGCGCTGATGTCGAAATGCGCCGGCGCGAAACCGTGACGCGCGCACACCAGTTCGAAAGCCGCCCGATCGCCGATAGGTAGATCGGTATAGCGCAAAGGCGAGGTTTCCATGGCGTTGACTCCGGTTTGCTATCCGTCACAGTACGCTTAGCAACGCGTCAGCAGTGTGTCACAGCGCACAGACGGACCGTGGCCGCGCCACCGTCCCGTTCGACATGGCTAAGCCTCATCATCGCCGCGTCAATAATCGCCAGATAAAAATAAAAAAAGGCTCCGGTTTTTTGCCGGAACCTTGGTGCACGTCTGCATCACGATGGCGCATGACGGCATGAACCGCCCGCGCCAGGTGCCGCAGCTTACTTACTGCTGCACAACGGTCAGCTTGTTCGACACCGACGTCACGCCGGCGACGCCCTTGGCGGCCTGGCCGGCAGCGTCGATCTGGCCTTGGTCAGGCACCGAACCCGTCAGCGTCACCGCGCCGCCACGAGCACGCACGGCGATGTTCGACACGTCGACACCTTGTGTCTTGGCCAGCGCGCTACGCACCTTGCGGCCCAGCTGGCTATTCGCCTTCTTGACCGACTTGGCGCTCGCAGCCGGCGCGGCGGTCGTGCCGGTTGCCGTTGCGTCGCTTGCCTGAGCGTACACATTGCACGCCACCACCATTGCCACAACCGAACCCAGCGTTTTCAGAAAACCGACCGATTTCATAGCTTTTCTTCTCCTTTGCTTCACATTGGACCGCATAGACAAGCGGCTTCGTTACGACTTCCGGCGGCCATGCGAGGCGCACGCGACAAAGCGCGCGCGAGCGACGGCCGACTATGGCTGTAACACGATGTGCGAGAGGCGAGAGAGGCCGGTTGCCGTTGCCGCCCGCGATGACGGGCATGCAGCGCGGTACGAAAACCGGCAAGCCGCGAGGTCCGCCGACGCGCCCGGTTCTTGTATGTCGTGCCGGGTCGCGCCGCGCAAAACATCCGTTTGCGGCAGCGATGCACAATTTAATCTAGCCGGGCCAGAATCGCAAAGGGTTTAGTCAGGTTTAGTCATACTCGAGATGCTTTAGATGCAAATCGCGTCAGCGTGTGGACTGCCACGCCACGTTCACGATTTGTTACGGGTTTGTCGGCGCCGGCCGCCGCCACGCGTTTCGCCGGGTGGTGAATCTCAGGTACCATCGGCGCGACGCGCGCTGCCGCACCGCCGCGCGCTTGCGCGCCGCGGAGCGCCGCCCCTGTTCACTTTCGACCGTAGCCGTCACGTCATCCGATGAAGCCAGCCACCGGCCGCAAAAGCCCTCCCCGTCTCGTCGCCCGTTTTGTCGCGATCTCCTGGCGCGATCTCGCGGTCTCGTTCGGGCCGATCCTGCTGATCGTCGCCGTCGCGATCTGGGTCGCCGTGCGGCTGATCCAGCCCGCGCCGCCCAGCACGCTGACCATCAGCGCCGGCCCCGAAGGCAGCACCTTCTGGAATGCCGCACAAAAGTACAAGGAGATTCTGGCGCGCAACCGCATCACGCTGAAGGTACTGCCGTCGGAAGGTTCGCTGCAGAATCTCAAGCGGCTGTCGGACCCGAAGTCGGATGTGGATGTCGGCTTCGTGCAGGACGGCGTCGCGCCCGGTCCGGCCGCGGAAGGGCTGATGTCGCTCGGCAGCGTGGCCTATGTGCCGCTCGCGATTTTCTATCACGGACCGACCGTCACGCGGCTTTCCGAGTTCAAGGGCGAGCGGCTCGCGGTCGGCGCCGAAGGCAGCGGCACGCGCGAACTGGCGCTCGCGCTGCTCAAGGCCAACGGCATCGTGCCGGGCGGCGCGACCAAACTGCTGCCGCTCTCCGGCGACGACGCCGCCGAGGCACTCGTCTCCGGCAAGGTCGACGCGGCGTTCCTCGCCGGCGATTCGGCGCAACCCGCGGTGATGGGCAAGCTGTACCGCACGCCGAACGTGCAGTTCTACGACTTCTCGCAAGCCGACGCCTACACGCGCCGCTTTCCCTACCTGACGCAACTCCAAATGCCGATGGGCGCGTTCGACCTCGGCAAGAACCTGCCGTCGGCGCCGATTCACATGGTGGCGCCAACCGCCGAGCTGGTGGCGCGCGACTCGCTGCATCCCGCGCTGTCGGACCTGTTGATCGAAGCCGCGCGCGAGGTGCACGGCAAGGCGAACATCATGCAGCGCGCCGGCGAATTCCCCGCGCCGCTCGCGCACGACTTCCCGATCAGCGACGACGCCGCCCGCTATTACAAGTCAGGCAAGAGCTTCCTCTACCGCATCCTGCCGTTCTGGCTCGCGAGTCTCGCCGACCGGCTGCTGGTGGTGGTCGTGCCGCTGATCGTGTTGCTGGTGCCGGCCTTGCGCCTGGTGCCGTCGCTCTATGCATGGCGGGTGAAATCGCGCATCTATCGCTGGTACGGCGCGCTGATCGCGATCGAACGCAGCGCGCTCAGCGACCATTCGCCGGCCGAGCGCGCCACGCTGATCGAGCGGCTCGACGCGATCGAGGAGTCGGTCAACGGGCTGAAGATGCCGCTCGCCTATGCGGATCAGTTTTACGTGCTGCGCGAGCATATCGGCTTCGTGCGCCAGCGGCTCACGCAGGCCCGCGACGCCCAGCGCGACGACGCTGCCAACGAAGTGGAAAGCGCGGAGAGCAATTCAGGCGAACCTGGTGCGGAGCCCACGCCGGCCGCCGCGAACGAAGCGGCCGAAATCGGCGAAACACGCGAAGGCGGCGACGAGGGCAACGCCAAACCATATTGACGGGTGCAAGCCGCGGCTGCACCGCGTAAGATCATTACAATTCCGACGGTGCAGCAGACGCGCCGTGAGGAAACAGGCAATTCGGGAGACATTTATGACCGTTGGCATCGACGCCAGGCAACCGCTGTGGTTTTACGACTTCGTCTCGCCGTTTACCTACCTGTTGCTGGAGCAACACGACAAATGGCCGGGCTTCGACTTCGTGTTCACGCCGGTCGTACTGAACGATCTCTATCGTCACTGGGGACAGCGGCCCGCTTACGGGGTGCCCTCGAAACGCACCTTCCTGTACCGGCACGCTCTGTTTCGCGCGGAGCAACTCGGCATTCCGTACAAGATGCCGCCCGCGCATCCGTTCGACTCCATGAAGCCGCTGCTGCTCGCCACCGCGGCGAACGGCGACGTCCAGTTCGTGCGCGAGATCTTCCGTTTCATCTGGCGTGAAGGACGCGATCCGTCCACCGAAGCAGCCTTTGCCGAGCTGTGCGACCGCGTCGGCATGCCTGACGGTCCGGAGATCATCCAAAGCGCAGCCGTGCTCGAACAATTGCAGCGCAATACGGCGGATGCGATCGGCCTCGGCGTCTACGGTGTGCCGACCTTCTTCCTGAACGATCAATTGTTCTGGGGCGAAGACGCGTTGCCCATGGTGCTGTACTGCGCGCGCACGCCGAACTGGCTCGAATCGAGAGAAGTCAAACGGATCAGTTCGCTGCCCTCGGGGCTCGCGAACATTCAAACGTAGGCGATACGTAAGCGTAGCGCGGACAAAACGCGCGCCGCACGGCGCTTATGTGGCTTTGTCGCGGCAAAACGGGCTTGCTGATGCCGGCCATACCGTGCCCGCTATGCCGCTACACCGCAAACGGGCCTAAGGTTATGACCTTCGCGCCATGCGCGTTGGCGTTGCGCGCTTGCGAGAATCTCGCGAGCGGCTCCGTAAGACGCCTCATCGGATCCGATTCGTTTGCCCCGCCTTGCTTAAACCATGGACGACACCGCCGCTTCCCTCGATATCTGGCTCGTGCGCGTGCTGCGCACGCTGCTGGTCGAGCGCAGCGTCACGCAGACAGCGTTGCGTCTGAATCAGACCCAGCCCGCCATCAGCACCGCGCTGCGCAAACTGCGCGAAACATTGAACGACCCGATCCTCGTGCGCGGCAAGTCGGGCATGGTGCCGACCGAATATGGCGAATCGCTGCTGGCTTCCGCGCAACGCGTGCTGCGCGACGTGGACTTCGTGGCGACGCCGCACGGCGACTTCGATCCCGGCCGCTCGCGCCGCACGTTTCGCGTGGCCGCGCCGGACTATCTGAACGACTTCTTCATGCCGACGGTCATCGCGCAGTTTCGCGAGGCGGCGCCACATGCTCGGCTCGAGATCGGTTCGCTCAGCCCTTTGCTCGATTATTCCGCCGCGCTCGACGCCGGCGAACTGGATCTCGTGATCGGCAACTGGCCGAAGCCCGAGCCGCGTTTCGAGCGCAGCGATCTGTTCTCCGACACCGTGGTGTGCATGATGCGCGCCGATCATCCGTTGACGCGTATGCCGTTGACGCGCGAAGCGTATCTCGCCGCGCCGCATCTCGCGCCGACGCCGTACAGCGGCGCGAGCAGCGGCGCCATCGACATCGGCTTCGCGCGGGCGCGCGCCGAGCGCCGCATCGTCGCCACGCTGCCCTACTTCGGGCTGGTGCCGCAGACGCTGCTGCAATCCGATCTGATCTTCACGACGACGCGCCGCTTTGCGATGCACTACGCGGACATGTTGCCGCTCGCGGTCGTCGATGTGCCGATTCCGTTTCCGCGCATCAAGTGCTATCAATTGTGGCATCCGCAGCCGGACCGGCCGAGCGATGTCGGCTGGCTGCGTACGCTCATGTCGCAAGTGTCGGATACGCTGGTCGCGCAGAAGGTGCGGCGTGCGAAGCGCGCGCCCAAAAAGGAAACGTCAGCCGCAACGGGCTGACGTTTCGAGTTTTGCAGTTCGATCGGCGCCGGCCGGGCGCCTCGTTCTGATTCGCTCTATTGCTCAGACATCACACGCTCGCGCAGAGTTGCTGCGTCGCGCGTTGCGCCACGACCTGCCGCGTGCGAATCTGCAGCAACTCGGCGCACACCGCCACGGCAATCGCCGAAGGCGCCTTGTCGACGATACCCGCCACGCCGATCGGACACGTCATCTCCACCAGCCGATCCAGATCCACGCCTCGATCGAGCAAACGACGCTCGAATTTCACGCGCTTCGTCTTCGAGCCGATCATGCCGAAGTAGGTGAAATCGCGCCGCCGCATGATGCGCGCGGCGAGCGAAAAATCGAGCGCGTGGTTATGCGTCATCACGAGAAAGTAGGCGCCGGGCGGCGCGGCATCGACGATCGCGTCCGGCGTGTCGGTCGCTTCGACTTGCACGTTGGCGGGCGTTTCGTCGGGGAACAGTTCGTCGCGTTCGTCGACCCACTGGACCACGCACGGCAAGCTGCCGAGCAGCTTGACGAGCGCGTGCCCGACGTGCCCCGCGCCGAACAGCACGATATGCATCGGCGCCGGACGCGGCATCTGCACGGTGCTGCGTCGGCCGATCTGAACGGATGAAAAATCGTTCATGGCGATCATTCCAGTGAGTGTGTTGTTCACGTGCTTCTTTCCCGGCTTATTGGCGCGCGACAGCCGCGCTTATTGACGCGCCGCTGCGGTTGCGGCCCGCACCGCGCCGACCGCCTTGAGGATTTCCTCGCTGGTCGCGGGCGCATTGAGCGGCGGATTGACCTTGTGGTCACCGACTGCCGATACCGCATCGCGCACGGCGAAGAACACCGAGAACGGCAGCAGCAGCGGCGGCTCGCCGGTTGCCTTCGAACGATGGATGCTGTCCTCCGCATTGCGGTTCTTGAAGAGACGCACGCGGAAATCGGGCGGCGTATCGTTGACGGTCGGAATCTTGTAGGTGGACGGCGCATGCGTCATCAGCTTGCCGCCCGCGTTCCACCACAGTTCTTCGGTCGTGAGCCAGCCCATGCCTTGAATGAACGCGCCTTCCACCTGGCCGACGTCGAGCGCGGGATTCAACGAAGCGCCCACGTCATGCAATGCGTCCGCGCGCAGCACGCGCATTTCGCCGGTCAGCGTATCGATCACCACTTCCGACACGGCCGCGCCGTACGAGTAGTAGTAGAACGGACGGCCTTGCAGCTTCGATTGATCCCAGTAGAGCTTGGGCGTCGCGTAGAAACCGTCTGACCAGAGTTGAATACGCGCGACATAAGCTTTCGCGATCACTTCTTCGAACGGCACGATCGCGTCACCGACCACCACGCGGTCATGCATGAAACGCACTTCCGACGCGCTCACGTTCCCCGCGCCGAAACGCTCGGCGGCAAACGCTGACAGACGTTCGCGCAACTGGCGCGCGGCGTCCTGCGCGGCCTTGCCGTTCAGATCGGAGCCTGTGGATGCCGCCGTCGCCGACGTATTGGCGATCTTGCTGGTGTCGGTCGCCGTGACGCGAATGCGGTTAAAGCCAACGCCCAGCTCATGCGCGACGACCTGCGCCACCTTGGTATTCAAACCTTGGCCCATTTCCGTGCCGCCGTGATTCACCAGCACCGAACCGTCGGTGTAGATGTGCACGAGCGCGCCGGCCTGGTTGAAGTGCGTCACGTTGAACGCGATGCCGAACTTGACCGGCGTCAGCGCCATGCCCTTCTTCAGGATTGCGTTGTTCGCGTTGAACTCGTTGATCGCCGCGCGACGTGCGCGGTATTCGCTGGTCGCTTCGAGTTCGTCGATCAACTCGTGGATCACGTTGTCTTCGACGATCTGGCCGTACGGCGTCTGGTTACGCTCCGTCTTGCCGTAGAGATTGCGGCGGCGCACGTCGAGTGAATCTTCACCCACCGAACGCGCGACGTTGTCCATGATGTACTCGATCGCGAACGCGCCTTGCGGACCGCCGAAGCCGCGGAACGCCGTGTTCGACTGCGTGTTGGTCTTGCCGCAGAAACCGTCGATCGTCACATCGGAGAGCCAATAGGCGTTGTCGAAGTGGCACAGCGCGCGCGTCATCACGGGACCGGACAGGTCGGCGGAGAAGCCGCAGCGCGAGGTCATGTCGACCGTCACGCCGTCGATCACGCCCTTGTCGTCGTAGCCGACTTCATACGTGTAGTGGAAGTCGTGGCGTTTGCCCGTGACCATCATGTCGTCGTCGCGGTCCGGACGCAGTTTCACCGGACACAGCAGCTTCCATGCGGCGAGCGCCGCGCAGCACGCAAACAGACCCGATTGCGATTCCTTGCCGCCGAAGCCGCCGCCCATGCGCCGGCACTCGATCAGCACGTTATGCGACGCCACGCCCAACGCATGCGCGACCATGTGCTGCATTTCGGTCGGGTGCTGCGTCGAACAGTAGACGTGCATGCCGTCGTCATCCTTCGGCACCGCGTACGAAATCTGGCCTTCCAGATAGAACTGCTCCTGGCCGCCGAGCAGCATTTCGCCGGCTTCGCGACGCGCGGCGCGAGCGATTTTCGTGTCCGCTTCGCCGCGCGCGAGTTTCATCGGCGGCAGCACGTGCTGGTTGGCGGCGCGCGCCTGTTGCGCCGTCAGGATCGCCGGCAGTTCCTCGTAGACGATCTCGGCGCGGCGCGCGGCGAGACGCGCGGTGTCATGCGATGTCGCGACTACGATAAAGATCGGCTGGCCGATGTATTGCACGAGGCCGTCGGCGAGAATCGGATCGTCGCCGTGGATGATCGGACCGACGTCGTTGACGCCCGGGATGTCGTCAGCGGTGAAGATCGCGACCACGCCCGGCGTGGCGCGCACTTTGTCGAGCGATATCGAGACGATCTTCGCATGCGCTTTCGACGACAAACCGAGCGCGGCGTGCAGCGTGCCGGCGAGCGTTGGGATGTCGTCGGTGTAGGTCGCGCGGCCGCTCACGTGCAAATGCGCGGACTCGTGCGGACGTGAGACGTGGACCTGCGTGAAGTCGTCGAGCTCCTTGAGGTCTTTCAGGAACGGTTCGGCGTGCTGATTCATTGTGTGTGTTCTCCATATCCGTTGGGCTTCTGCTTAGACGCCTGCAGGCGCGCACGCCGCGGCAACCGCGCGCACATCGAGCGCGCTCTTGGGCAGCGGATTGTTCGGCCGCGTTTCGAGCCAGAAGCGGTACAGCGTGTTCTTCGCCGATTCGAGGCGATAGTTGCTGGTCGCGCGCATGTCCGAGAGCGGCGCGTAGTCGTTGCCGAGCGCGAGCATTGCGGCTTGTGCCGTGGCTTCGTGCCATTCGGCATCGCGCAACACGGCTTCGGCGTGCGAAGCGCGTTTGGACGTGGCCGCCATGCCGCCGAACGCGATGCGCGGTTCGCGAATCACGTTGCCGTCCGCGATGAACGAGAACGCGGCGCACACCGCCGAGATATCCGAATCGAAACGCTTCGAGAGTTTGTAAGAGCGGAACTGCAGGTTCTTGCGAACGCCAGTGCGCGACGGCACTTTCAGGCCGACGACGAACTCATGCTCCGCCATGTCCTTCTTCTGATACGCGAGGTACAGGTCTTCGAGCGGCATTTCGCGCTCGATCTCGCCGCCCCGCACGATCACGCGCGCGCCGAGGGCGATCAGGCCCGGCATCGAATCGCCGATCGGCGAACCGTTGGCGATATTGCCGCCGAGCGTGCCGGCGTTGCGAATCGGCAGCGACGCGAAGCGCTGCTGCATTTCGAGCAGTTCCGGGTACTGCTTGACGATTTCCGTGTAGGCCTTTTCGACGCTCACGCCAGCGCCGATCTCGATCCATTCGTCGTTGGTTTCGAGCTTCTGCAACTCGACGATCTGCCCGACATACACGATGTTGCCGAGGTCGCGCATCATCTTCGTGACCCACAGGCCGATGTCCGTGCTGCCGGCGAGAATGCGCGTAGCCGGTTCGGCTTCCTTGATCTTCGCGAGCGCCTCGACCGTGCGCGGCGCGTCGAACTGCTGGCCGGCGTGCTGGTAGTGGAAGGTGTCCTTGCGCTCGATCGTAGCGAGCGTTTTCGACAGCGCCTCGATGTCGACCGGCGCTTTAGGCGCGGGCGCTTCGAACATGCGCACCGCCGCGTCGACGATCGGACGATAGCCTGTGCAGCGGCACAGGTTGCCGGTCAGCGCGTTGCTGATCGCGTCGCGCGACGGCACGGTCTTGTTCGCGCAGCTATGTTCATGGCCGTGCTTTTCGTACAGCGACCACATCGACATGATGAATCCCGGCGTGCAAAAGCCGCACTGCGAGCCGTGGCACTCCACCATCGCTTCCTGCACCGGATGCAGCGAGCCGTCCGGCTGGCGCAGGTCCTCGACCGTGTAGAGCGCTTTGCCGTCGAGCGTCGGCACGAACTGGATGCAGGCGTTGACTGCCTTGAAGTCGACGCCGCCTGCCTCGTTGCGCTCGCCGATCACAACCGTGCACGCGCCGCAATCGCCTTCGGCGCAGCCTTCCTTGGTGCCCGTGCAATGCGCGTCTTCGCGCAGATATTGCAGGACGGTGCGGGTGACGGGCGCGTCCTTGATCTCGCGGATCGCGTTGCGGTGGTAGAAGCGAATCGGCTCAGTCATGTCTCGTTACTCTCGAATGTTCTGTGTCCGTGGGGACCTGCAGCAGTGATGGTTCGAAAACTATCACCGTCAATAAATACAACCCATAGCTCGGATCGCATGCGGGACATATCCGCGAAAAGATATCGAGATGAGTTTGGGAGTCGGCTGGCTTATGGTCATTAGGGCGTTTCGCTGTGTTTTTAAATTTAATGCGGCATAACGGACATTTTAGATCGCGGTAGTTTGGCCGATCGAGCTCAAAAATTAGGCATCGAAGGGGCAAAAACGGACCACTATATGGTTCCCGGAGCAGCTTTTCGTCCGACGAATTATTAAGCAAGTCCTGCAAGAGAATCGGTTCCATGGGAAAATCACGCCTTCCCGCCGATTTCAAGTCTCGTTTTCCCCATGTCCACCGACTCAGCGACACCTCGCAGCGAATTTGCGACGACCATGCAGATCATTCCGGTCGTCTTTTTCACGTTTCTTTGCTATCTGACGATCGGAATTCCGCTTGCGGTGCTGCCGGGCTACGTCCACGACGACTTGGGTTACAGCGCCGTGCTGGCCGGCGCGGCAATCAGCGTGCAGTATCTGGCGACGCTGGCGTCGCGGCCTCTGGCCGGCCGCTCCGCGGATACGTTGGGGCCGAAGCGGACTGTGACGATCGGTTTGCTGGGTTGTGGCGCGAGTGGGGTTTTGTTGCTGCTGGCTGTGCTGTGTGGGCGCTGGCCGGTGGTAAGTCTTGGGCTTTTGGTCTGCAGCCGTCTTGTGTTGGGCTTCGGCGAGAGCCTGTGCGGCACGGGTGCGATTCTGTGGGGCATCGGCCGGGTCGGCACTAGCAACAATGCTCGGGTGATCTCGTGGAACGGCATCGCCACTTACGGCGCGCTGGCGGTCGGTGCGCCGCTCGGCGTCGCCATCGCGCATACGGTGGGCTTTGCCGCGCTGGGCATTATGGTGATTATGCTGGCGGCGCTAGGCTTCTACCTCGCCCGCCCGATCGCACCGGTGCCCATCGTGCACGGCGAGCGCATGTCGTACCGCAGCGTTTTCACACGCGTACTGCCGCACGGCCTTGGTCTTGCGCTCGGCTCAGCCGGCTTCGGCTCCATTGCTACCTTCATCACGCTGTTTTATGCCGCGAAGCATTGGCCGAACGCGGCGTTGTCGCTAACGGTCTTCGGCACGCTGTTCATCGGCGCGCGCCTGCTGTTCGCCAATACGATCAAAACCTACGGCGGCTTCCGCGTCGCGATCGCTTCGTTTTCGTTCGAATGTGCCGGCCTGCTGATGCTGTGGCTCGCGCCCGAACCGCATATCGCGCTGGCCGGTGCGGCGCTGACCGGCTTCGGCTTCGCGCTGGTGTTCCCAGCGCTCGGCGTGGAAGCAGTCGGACTCGTGCCGCCGGCAAGCCGCGGCGCAGCCTTGTCGGCGTACTCGGTGTTTCTCGATCTGTCGCTGGGGATTACCGGTCCGCTGGCCGGCTACATTGCCGGCGAGTTCGGTTACGCGCAGGTGTTTCTGTTCGCGGCGGTTGCGTCTGCCGCCGCGGTCGGCCTCTCGACCATGCTTTATCTGCGCAATGCGCGGGCGCCGGGTTCGCCTGCGATAACCTGAATTCGCGCGAGAGCCACGAGCGCGAGGCGCGCGATCAATCGTTCAACGCCTCGCTGCTTCATGCCCGCCAGTCGCCGTTCAAGCCTTCGTGTAAAACATCACACCACATCGGCGCGCAGTTGCGTGAAGCGCAATCCGCGGCACGCAGCACACGCGACGCGATGCGCCCCGCCGCGTGACGACCGCTGTCAGCGCGCGACCGCGCGCGCACCGCCGGACAACGATTTCTCCAACGCCGCCACACCGGCCGGCAGATCGACCGCCGAGCCGAGATCCACCATCGTGCGGCCGAGCGCGTGCAGTGTCCTGAACAGATTGTGCTCGCGGCACTGCTCGCCCATCTGGCCGATGCGCACGATCGGCAATCCGAACGAGCCCGAAATCTCCACCTGATGATGCCGCGAGATATGCCCGCAAATATCGCCAGGGCTCGAACCGGCCGGCACTTCGATCCCGACCACCGAGTTCAGCCGGCAAGCCTGCGGCGCGTATAGCTTGAGCCCGAGCGCGGCGATCCCTTCCTGCAGCGCCAGCGAGCACTTCAGATGCCGCGCAAAACGCTTCTCAAGCGTCTCCGCGCATACGAGCCGCAGCGCCTCGTGCAACGCCAGCACGCCGGACACCGGCGCCGTGTAGTGATAGCCCGCGTTGTGCCAGAAGTTCTCCGCCAGCGACGCGTCCAGACACCAGTGCGCATTCGGCGCCGTGCGCGTTTTCACACGCTCCCAGGCCGCGTCGGAAAACGCGATCAGCGAGACGCCCGGAATCGACGACAAGCCCTTCTGCCCGCCCGTGATCACCGCGTCGATGCCCCATGCGTCCATTTCGAGCGGCATGGTGCTCAACGTGCACACCGCATCGACGACGACCAGCGCGCCCGCCGCCTTGGCAAGCGCGGCGATGTCCTTCAGGTGGTAATTCCACACTGTATTCGACGTCTCGCCCTGCACCACCGTTACGACTTCAGGGCGCTCGCGGCGAATCGCCTCGGCCACTTCGTCGAGACTCGCTACCGCTCCGTCCGCGACGTCGAGCACGCTCACGTGCGCGCCGACACGCCGCCCCATTTCGGCCATCCGTTCGCTGAAAAAGCCGTTCTTGATGGACAGCACGCGCGTGCCTTCCCACGCCAGGTTGGAGATTGCCATTTCCATCGCGGCCGAGCCCGGACCCGCTACGCCCAGCACCCATTTCGAATTGGTCTGGAACACGTAGCGCGCCATCGTCTTGACCTGGCCGATCACCTTCACCATCGTGCCGCCCAGGTGATTGATGACGATGGTATTGGCCTTGGCGACGGCCGCGGGAATCGGCACGGGGCCGGCGCCCATCATCAGAAGCGGCTCTTCTGGAAGAATGGCGTCGAGCGATTCGACAACCGGACAGGGCACTACGGAAGCAGCGGAAGTGAATGAGGAAGTCGGCATGATGATCGGTACGTGAATAACGGAACGCCAGGGAGCAAACGGCCTCGCCGACAGTGACGCCGGCGAGGCCGCGTGTCCGATCATTCACCGATCCGCGCGATTGCGCAAGTTTTTTGACTGTGCTTCTGTGCGCGAAATTTCGTTCAGCATCCGCGCAAATGACAGTTATTTAACCTTGGTCTTGTCGAGATTCTTGCCGGTCGCGGCATTGAAGCGCTCCACCAGTTCCTCGATCAGCTTGCGCATGGCGCGGCCAATCTGCCGATAGTCCGACTCGTTGAGGTTCGCGAGCGACACCCGTCCCGAAGGATGTTGCGTGCCGAAGCCAAGGCCCGGCAGCAGCACCACGCGTGCTTCGCGCGCGAGACGGAACAGCAGTTCGGAAGGCTCCGTGTTCTTCAGCAGCCAATCGACGAACTCGCGTCCGAACATCTTCTCGCCCAGGAATTCGACGTCGAGAATCGTGTAGTAATCGACCTGATTCGGATCGTCGTCCTTGAACGAAATGCCGACCTCTTCGTAGAGCGCCTGCTTGCGTTTGCGGATCAGGCGCTTCAACGCGTTCTTGTATGCGTCCGGCGTGTCCATCAGCGAGAACAGTGAAAACAGTACCATCTGCACCTGTTGCGGCGTGGACAGACCCGCCGTGTGATTCAGCGCGACGGTGCGGCTGTCCGCCACCAGACGGTCGATGAACTTGAGCTTGTCCGGCTCCGTGGTGATCGACTCGTAACGTTCGTGCAACTGCTTCTTGACGTCTTTCGGCAAATCGGCAATCAGCTTGTCGAGCACGTTGTCGCGGTGCGTGGCAATTGCACCCAGACGCCAGCCGGTCGCACCGAAATACTTCGAATACGAATACACGAGAATGGTGTTCTTCGGCGCGAGCGCGAACAGCGACACGAAGTCATCCGCGAACGTGCCGTACACGTCGTCGGTCAGCAGGATCAGATCGGGCCGTTCCTTGACGATGTCGGCAATGTACCGAAGGCTTTCGTCATTCATTTTCACCGAAGGCGGATTGCTCGGATTCACGAGGAAGAACGCCTTCACCTTCGGATCGCGCAGCTTGTCGAGTTCCTTCTTCGAATACTGCCAGCCGTTCGCGACGTCGGCTTCGAGATTCACCACGTTGAGCCTGTAATCGTTCAGGCGCGGAATCTCGATGTACGGCGTGAAGATCGGCATGCCGAGCGCGATGGTGTCGCCGGCCTTGATCAGGTGATTCTCGCGCATCGTGTTGAAGATGTACGTCATCGCCGCCGTGCCGCCTTCCACCGCGAACACGTCGAACTCGCCGACAAAAGGATGGTCGCCAATCATCTCTTTGCGCAGATACTGCCCGACAATCAGTTCGGACAGCTTAAGCATGCGGTCCGGCACCGGATAGTTCGACGCGAGAATGCCCTCGCACATTTCATAGAGAAAGTCGCCCGCCGAGTATCCCAACTGGTCGCGCACATACGACACCGCGCCGCGCAGGAAGTCGATGCCCGCCACACCCTTGTTTTCGCGCAGGAACAGATCAAAGCGCTCTTCGAGGCCATCGCGTCGCGGAAAGCCGCCCACGCCTTCCGGCATGTAGGCAAACGAGCGCTCCGATTCGCGCATCGCAAAGAGGCCGAGTTGCCAGAAGCCGTGGCGCGGAATCGTCGCCAGAAAATTGGGGTTGCCGCGGCCGGCGTTGAGCATCGATGCATTGGCGGGCCGCTCCACGGCGCCGCCCCCGGCCGCCTTGATCAACTCGTCCTTCAACTCGAACGGGCTGAGCGCGGCCATGCCTGCTTGTGCCATATCTGCATGCTTCTTGTCGCCCTTCTCTTTTGCCATGATGCGTTCTCCAATGAGTCAAGTGAAAGACGCCGGCGCGGCGATGATCGCTCGGTGAGCGCCGGCGCGAGAGATCGATTGCGCCCGCGCTAGACGAGCCCGACCACGAGCGGCCCGAGCAGCGTCAACGCGACGTTCGCGATGGCATACGTGATCGCGAACGGCACGGTCGGCACGGCGCTTTCCGCTTTGTCGAGCACGCCGCCGAATGCCGGATTCGCGCTGCGCGAGCCGGACAGCGCGCCGGCCAGAATGGCCGCGTTGTTGTACTTCAGCACGTAGCGGCCGAACAGCATGGTGAGCAGCAATGGAAACAGCGTGACGAACACGCCGAGCAGGAAAATCGTGATGCCGAGTTGCTTGACCGTCACCACGGCCTGCAAGCCCGAGTTAAGCCCAACCACCACCACGAATGCCGCCAGACCGAAATCCTGCAGCAGCCGCGAAGCCGCCGACGGCATCACGCCGTACATGGGATGCTTGCCGCGCATCCAGCCGAACAGCAGGCCGGCCAGCAGACAGCCGCCGCCCGATCCGAGCGTGAGCGGAATACCGCCGACGTTGATCACGATCAGCCCGATCAGCAAACCGAGCACGAGGCCGACGCCCATGTAAATGAAGTCGGTTTTGATGCTGTACGGCAACTCGTAGCCCGCGGCTTCGACGGCGCGCTTGGTGTCTTTCGGCGAACCATAGAAGGTGATGACGTCGCCGTGCTCGAGTTCGGTTTCCGGCAGGATCGGCAACGGCTGACCGGCGCGCGAAATACCCTGAATGTAGACACCGTGGCGCATATCGCGGTCCACCACTTCTCGCGCGGCGGCGATCGTGGTGTGATTCATGCCCTTGCGCGTGAACACGCCCTGGCGTGTCTGCATGACCACGCCGACGTCCTCGACGGTGGCCACTTCGCCGCCGCTCGCGCCGAATGCGACCACGGCTTCACGGCGGCCCACCACCAGCACCACGTCATCGGGCTTCAATACGAGGTCGGGCGCCGGGTCGAGTTGCTGGCCATCGCGCTTGATCCGCTCGATCGTCAACAGGTCCTGATGCTGCGTTTCGACGGCCTTCACCGTTTTCCCGGCGCTGACGTCGATCTTGTACGCGCGGCCGACCATCTCGGGCAACGCGGAAAGCTGCCCGGGCGCGACGGACGGCGCGCCTGACGTCAACTCGCGTTCCGCCTGGATCGAGGCGTCGCGCAAACTTTGGCCCATGAATTTGGGCAGAATATTCACGCACACGATGATCGCGCCCAGAGAGCCGAACACGTAGGTCACCGCGTAGGCGATCGCCACATCCGATTGCAGCGACTTGACCTGATCGGCGGGCAAGCCGAGACGCGCGATCGCGTCGCCCGCCGTGCCGATAATCGCCGATTGCGTGAGCGCACCGCCCGCGAGCCCGGCGGCAAGTCCCTTGTTCAGGTGGAACAGCTTCGCGCAGATGACCACCGTAACCAGCGCGCTGGCCGCCAGAAACACGGCCATTGCAATCTCGCGCAGCGTCTTGCGGTTCAGCGAATTGAAGAAGCCCGGCCCGGAGTCGTAGCCGACCGCGTAGATGAAGACGGCGAACATGACCGACTTCACGCCGTTATCGATCGTCACGCCCGCCTGACTGATCACGACCGCGGCCAGCAGCGACCCGCCCACGCCGCCCAACTGAAACTTGCCGAAGTTGATCTGCCCGATGAAGTAGCCGACTGCGAGCGACAGAAACAACGCAATCTCGGGTGACTTCTGAAAGATGTGATGTAGCCAGTCCATCGTGCCCTCGCTGGATAGTTTGCGATACTGAGTACTTTACCGAGTGCGCCCTGTGCACACGGAGCGCCATCGTGTCGCGCGTCGCGTGCCGCATGCCGCATCGGCCGAACGTGACATGGCGCGCCACCTCCGGCACATCTGACCGCCTAGTGGAATTTCCCGGCGAGGCCGACCACTACCGGCCCCATCAGCGGCAACAGAATGTTCGAGAGTGCATACGTGATCGTGTAGCCGATCACCGGCGTGGAATTTCCCGTGACGCCCACGAGTGCGCTGATCGCGGGCGTGCTGCATTGCTGGCCGGCAATCGCGCCGAGCAGCATGGGCGCCTCGAGCTTGAGGAACATGCGGCCGATCCACAGCGACAGCAGTCCCGGCACGAGCACCATCAGAATCCCGGCCACCGGCAACGCGAGACCGTATTCACGCACCAGCTTGATGGCGTCCGGTCCCGCCGACAGACCCACTGCCGCGATAAAAGTGGCGAGACCAAAGTCCTTGAGGATTTGCGCGGCCGCCGAAGGCAGCGAACCGATCAGCGGATACCGCGAACGGATCCAGCCGAACAGCAGCCCCGACAGCAAACAACCGCCGCCGGTGCCGAGCGCGACCGACACGCCGCCCACCCGTCCGCCGAGATGGCCGATCGCCATACCGGCCAGCACGCCCAGAGCCAGATAGACGAAGTCGGTCTTCTGCGTCGCGACGACTAGGTAGCCCAGACGCTTCACGCCGCGTTCGACATCGGCCTTTGCGCCTACCAGCGTCAGGACGTCGCCGCGATTCAGTTCGGTGCCGGGCAGCGCCGGCACCGTGGTTTCAAGCCGCGTGACCGCCGCGATGTAGACACCGCGGCCGTTTTCCGGCGTCGCCTGTTCGCGCACCTGCGCGATGGTCCGGCCGTGCAGATCGCGGCGCGTCAGCACGACATCGACCTTTTCGGCGACCACGAGGCCGAAGTCCGCGCCGCTCACTTCGTCGCCGAGACCGGCTGCGGCCGCCACGATCGCTTCACGCCGCCCCGCCAGCAGAACGATGTCGTTGGGCGCGAACGTCAGTTGCGGTTCAGCCGGCACGTCCGCGCCGTCGCGCCGCACGCGCTCGACCGTCAGGTTGAAGCCGTACTGCTGTTCGAACGCCTGGATCGTCGCGCCGGCCGCCGCGCCGACGAAAAACGCCCGCCCCACCAGCGCCGGCGCAGCCGCGCGCTGGCCCTCGCCGAACGAGCCTTCGCCGCCGAGCTTGCGCCACACGCGCTCGGCTTCGTCGCGCAGATTGACGCGCAACAGCAGCGGCGCGAACTGGCTCGTAAAGAGCACAATGGTGATCAGGCCGAACAGGTAGCTCACGCTGTACGCGGTCACGATATTGGCCTGCAGCCGGATCGTTTCCGCTTCGCCGAAGCCGAGCTTGGCGATCGCCTCGGATGCCGTGCCGATCACGGCCGATTCCGTCGCGGCGCCGGCCAGCAGACCGGCCGCGGTGCCGGCATCGAGCCGCATGACGGCCACGGCGATCATGATCAGCATCAGCACCGACACGATCTCGACCACCGACAGCAACCCGTAGCGCCAGCCACGGCCAATGTTGGCAAAGAACTGCGGCCCGCCGGTGAAGCCCAGCGCGAAGATGAACAGCGCGAAGGCGATGTTCTTCAGATCGGGGGCGATGCGCGCGCCCGTCTGGCCCAACAACAACGCGACGATCAAGGTGCCGCACACACCGCCGAGCTGAATCGGACCGATGCGGAACGAACCAATGAAATATCCAATTGCAAGGCTTGCGAACAGCGCGATCTCCGGTTGAGACCTCAGCAATTCACCGATCATGTTGGCTCGCCGATTGACGGGTTTATTAACAGGAGACTGAACAATCATTCGAAAAACTCGAATAGATTAATTCGTCGCAGTATGACGCACGCTTTACTCAACCCGCATCGTGATTGAGTGAAAATTTAATTTATGGCAATGAAATGACGCGAATTGCGCCCGAGCTGATTTGCCGCACTGCAGCGGCAGTTATTGAAACAGTCTTCCGATAGCTCGACAGTCACTCTTTCCTCGCGAAGTCGCCTTGCGCCTTGAAAAGACATCGTCTGCTGATGGCCGATTTATTACAGCATGAGCGAACATGCTTTTTTGGAACTGCTTTTTAATAAATATTGTAATTTTCTGTAGCTGTCAATATTATTTTCACCTCGCGTTCGCTTGACTTCGCAAAACAATGATTTTTAGCAAAGGTAAATGGATTGGCAATGCAGCGCGTGCGAGACGCTAACCTATATATTGGACCGCTCGGCTGCCGCGTCGTGATTCCGCGTGGTTAGTGCCGGCACGCATTCTTCGGAGCCCGACATGCGCATGATCCTGTTCAGCAGCCGCCAATACGACCGCGACACGTTCGCCGAAGCCAATGCCACGCATTGCTATGAATTGCACTGCCAGGAGTCGCACCTCGACAGCGAGACGGCCATTCTCGCGCAGGGTTACGACGTGGTGTGTCCGTTCGTCAACGACAACGTCGACGCGGTGGTCCTTGCGCGGCTTCATGCCGGCGGCACGCGCATGATCGCGCTGCGCTCGGCGGGCTTCAATCACGTCGATCTGGCCGCGGCCGAGCGCCTCGGCATCACGGTCGCGCGGGTGCCGGCCTACTCGCCGCATGCGGTGGCCGAACATGCGGTCGGCTTGATTCTGGCGCTGAACCGGCGGCTGCCACGCGCTGTCGCACGTACGCGCGAAGGCGACTTTTCGCTGCACGGTCTGCTCGGTTTCGATCTGCATGGCAAGACCGTGGGCGTGATCGGCACCGGCATGATCGGCCGCGTATTCGGGCGCATCATGGCGGGCTTCGGCATGCAGGTGCTCGCGTACGATCCCGGCGAGCCCGCCGACGATCTGCTCGCGCTCGGCGCCCGCTACGTGCCGCTCGACGCGCTGCTCGCCGGGTCCGACGTAGTCAGCCTGCATTGTCCGCTGGTGCCGGACACGTACCATCTCATCGACGGCCCCGCGCTCGCCAAGATGAAACGCGGCGCGATGCTGATCAATACGGGCCGTGGCGGCCTCGTCGAAAGCAATGCGCTGATCGGCGCCCTGAAAGATGGCCAGCTCGGCCATCTCGGGCTAGACGTGTACGAGGAAGAAAGCGGCCTGTTCTTCGAGGATCACTCGAACCTGCCGTTGCAGGACGATGTACTCGCGCGTCTTTTGATGTTCCCGAACGTGATCGTCACCGCGCATCAGGCGTTCTTCACGCGCGAGGCGATGAACGAGATCGCCCAGACCACGCTCGACAACGTCGCGGCCTGGCAAGCCGGCACGCCGCGCAACGTGGTGCGCGCGCCCGCCTAGACGCCGCCGGTGTTCAGCGGCGTCGCGCGGACCACGGTGCGCGCGTCGTCCGCCGCGCCGCAAAGTTCGCGCAGCAAGGTCGCCTCACGTTCGTGCACTTCCACTGGAAACCAGCGCGCGCCCGCATCGGCCAGATAGCGCGCACGATGCTGGCCGTTGCGAAACGCCACCACGCCTTCGCGCTCCAGTCCGAACCAGCCCAGAAGACCCGGCGCGCGACGCGTCGAGATGGTCACGTACGGCATCTGCGGAATACGCGGATTCTCCGGATCGAGAAACTCGCGAATGCCGCGCACCTTGCCCGAATGCCATTCGGCGACCGGCTTCAGCACGTAATCGGTGTTGTCGCGATCGGCGCACGCGAGCAGCTTGCGCACGTCGACGAGCACAACCTGATGGCGCGTGCCGTCCGTGACGAAGACGCGTTTCAGACGCACATGGTCGTACCATGGATGCTCTTGCAGAGGCACGGTCCAGACCGTTTCGGCACAAGCCGGCGCGGCGGCTGACGATGAATTGGACAAGGGCAAAGGCAGGCTCGATAAGCTGGCGAAAAGACGCCAGCGTGTTAGGAGAGCGCTTACGCTACGAGCCGATTGTGTAAGAAGCATGACAGACCACGGTATTAATTACTCTGCATGAGCACACTGCTCACAACCCCGCAACGAGCGGGCAGACGCTGATGACTTGTACGGTGACAACGATGATAACCACGCAAAATTTCAACGACCACGTGCGCATCGAAGCTAATCGGGATATCGGCGTGGCCACGATCGTCCTTGAGCGTCCCACGCGTCGAAATGCCGTGGATCGTCCTGTCGCCGAGGCGCTCAGCGCCGCGTTCGCCTGCTTCGAGGCGGAGCCGGCCTGGCGCGCGGCGGTGCTGTTCGGAGCGGGCGGCACCTTCTGCGCCGGCGCGGACCTGACCGCTCTCGCCGACGACACCCGCCGCAACGAACTGCACGCGGACGGCAGCGGCCCCGGTCCGATGGGACCGACGCGCACGAGCTTCAGCAAACCGGTGATTGCCGCGATTGCGGGCTATGCGGTGGCGGGCGGGCTGGAACTGGCTGCCCTGTGCGATCTGCGAGTCGTCGAAGAGGACGCGGTCCTGGGCGTGTTCTGCCGACGCGTCGGAATTCCGCTGATCGACGGCGGCACGATCCGCTTGCCGCGCTTGATCGGACTGTCACGTGCGCTGGACCTGATCCTGACCGGGCGCGCCGTGAGCGCGCAGGAAGCGCTCAGCTTCGGTCTTGCCAATCGCGTCGTACCGAAAGGCACGGCACGCGCGGCGGCCGAGCAGCTGGCCGCCGAACTGGCTGCCTTTCCGCAGGCCGCGCTGCTCGCCGACCGTCGTTCGGTGCTGGAAAACAGCATGCTCGACGATCTCGCCGAAGCATTGCGTCGTGAAGGCGCCGGCGGCTATCAAGCGGTTTTCGACGAAGGCGTGACGGGCGCGGCACACTTCGCGAGTGGTGCCGGCCGGCACGGCAGCTCGCTCGATCCCAATGGCGGCGGTCGCTAAAAACGCAGCGAGGCTCGCGATCGACAGCGGCTTTCTGCAAAAAACAACATCCGTGCCGACGATCAGCAAGCCCGATTTGACTTAGGTAGAATCCCCTACTGTTTTACCCCTGTACGGCGCACGCGTTTTCGCCCCGAAAATGCGCGCCGGCCGCGCGACGCTTCCCGTCGCGCCGATTCACGCTCTTTCGCCATGCCCTTACCCCTGCTTGCTCTTGCCGTTGCCGCGTTTGGAATCGGTACCACCGAGTTCGTGATCATGGGGCTGCTGCCCGATGTCGCGCGCGACCTGTCCGTGTCGATCCCGGCGGCCGGCATGCTGGTGTCGGCGTACGCGCTCGGCGTCACCATCGGCGCGCCGATCGTCGCGATCGCGGTCGCCAACATGCCGCGCAAAAAGGCGCTGATGAGCCTGATCGGCGTGTTCATCGTCGGCAATCTGCTGTGCGCGGTGGCGCCGGGCTACGCGGTGCTGATGGCCGCGCGCATCGTGACGGCGTTCTGCCATGGCGCGTTCTTCGGCATCGGCTCGGTGGTGGCTGCGGGCCTCGTCGCGCCGAACCGCCGCGCGCAAGCCATCGCGTTGATGTTCACGGGCCTCACGCTCGCCAACGTGCTGGGCGTGCCGCTCGGCACCGCGCTCGGCCAGGCGGTCGGCTGGCGCGCCACCTTCTGGGCGGTGACGGGCATCGGCGTCGTCGCGGCGGCCGCGCTCGCCGTGTGCCTGCCGGCGAAGATCGAGATGCAGAAGGCCAGCCTCGTGCGCGAATTCAGCGTGTTGAAGAACCCGCAAGTGTTGATGGTGCTCGGCATCAGCGTGCTGGCGTCGGCGAGCCTCTTTTCCACCTTCACCTACATCACGCCGATTCTCGAAGACGTGACCGGCTTCACACCGCACGCCGTCACGCTCGTGTTGCTGCTGTTCGGCCTCGGCCTGACGGTGGGCAGCACGCTCGGCGGCAAGCTCGCGGACTGGCGGCTGATGCCTTCGCTGGTGGCGTTCCTGCTGGCGATCGTCGTGATTCTGACCATCTTCACCGGCACCATGCACGCGGAGATCCCGGCGATGATCACGATTTTCGTGTGGGGCATTCTGGCCTTCGCGATCGTGCCGCCGCTGCAAATGCTGATCGTCGACCGCGCGAGCCATGCGCCGAATCTGGCCTCGACCTTGAATCAGGGCGCCTTCAACCTCGGCAATGCGACGGGCGCCTGGCTCGGCGGCATGGCGATCGGCGCCGGCGCACCGCTCACCACGCTGCCGTGGGTCGGCGTGGCGACGTCGATCGGCGCGCTGGTGCTGACGCTGTGGTCGGTGTCGATTGACCGGCGTGCGCAACGCATGGCGATGGCGGGTTAAGCGCCCCTCTCTCCGCGGTCCTCTCAGACCGCACGCAGGTGCGGTCGACTCACGGCCGTAGTAGCATCTCGGCCGATGAAAGTCATCTTCACTCGCGATTTCCTCGCTTTGATCCTGAGCGTCGCCGTCGTCGGACTCGGCAGCGGCGCGACGCTTCCCCTCACCGCCCTCGCGCTCACGCAAGCGGGCTACGGCACCGACGTGGTCGGCCTGCTGACCGCCGCGCAAGCGGGCGGCGGGCTCGTCATCGTGCCGCTCGCGGGATGGATCGCCGCGCGTTTCGGCGGCCGCCAGGTGATCGTCGGCGCGGTGCTCGTGGTGGCGTTCGCCACCGCGTTGATGCAACTCACCTCCAACCTGTGGCTGTGGGCCGTGCTGCGCGTGCTGTGCGGCGCCGCGCTGATGCTCCTCTTCACGATCGGCGAAGCCTGGGTCAACCAGTTGGCCGACGACGCCGCGCGCGGCCGCGTCATCGCTATCTACGCGACCAACTTCACGCTGTTCCAGATGGCCGGTCCGGTGCTGGTGAGTCAGATTGCCGGCTTCGCGCCATGGCGCTTCCTGATTTGCGGCGTGATCTTCCTGCTGGCCCTGCCGATGCTCTCCACGATCCGCAAGACGCCGCAAGCATCCGAGGACGAGCACGCGGCGCACGGCAGTTGGCGTCATGTTTTACCGCAAATGCCCGCGCTCGTGATCGGCACCGGCTTCTTCGCGTTGTTCGACACGATCGCGCTTTCGCTGCTGCCGCTCTTCGCCATGTCGCACGGCATTTCGAGCGAGGTGGCCGTGCTGTTCGCGTCGGCGTTGTTGCTCGGCGATACGACGATGCAATTTCCGATCGGCTGGCTTGCCGACCGGCTTGGACGAGAGCGCGTGCATATCGGTTGCGGTGTGGTCGTCGTGGCGCTGCTGCCCTTGCTCCCGTGGGCCATCGCCTCGCCTTGGCTGTGCTGGCCGCTGCTATATGTGCTCGGCGCGGCAGCCGGTGCGATTTATACGCTGTCGCTGGTTGCCTGCGGCGAACGCTTTCGCGGTGTCGCATTGGTGTCCGCGAGTTCGCTGGTGGGCGCGTCGTGGAGCGCGGCGAGCTTCGGCGGGCCGCTGGTGGCTGGGGCGTTGATGAAGGGCGTCGGGAATGACGCGATGGTCGGTGTGTTGCTCGTCGCCGCGTTGGCGTTTCTGGCGGCCGTTTGGTGGGAAAGACGGCGGGTGACGGTGCGGGTCGCGGGTTGATCGGCTGATCTTCGTGCAGCACTGCGGCGTCGGCAGCGATGCGATCGCCGACGTGCCGCTCTCCGCTGCTTTGGCGTTTTTTGCGGCAGCTTTGAGAGAGGCGGCGGGTGCGGGTCGCGAGGTTGGATCGCGGCTCACAGTTGGCGGTTCGCCAGTCGCCGATAGCCGCTCGCCGCTCGCCGCTCGATCGACAGTCTCTGGCACGGGCGCAAGATGATGCGCAAACAACAAAACGGGGAAGCCACTATCGCGGCTTCGCCGTTCTCGTCATGCACGCTGCGAGCGCGTCGCCCGCTATGACAGCGTCACGTCAACGCCGGCAAAATCTCCCCGACACACGCGCCAAAACCCACGCGATAACCCTCACCCTGGCACCATCCGGCGAGCGTCAGTTCGTCTCCGTCTTCGATGAAACTGCGCGTGCCGCCTTCCCGCAACTCCAGCGGCTTCTTGCCGTTCCACGTCAACTCCAGCAGGCTGCCGAACGAATCTTCCGTCGGTCCGCTGATCGTGCCCGAGCCCATCAGATCGCCCACGCGCGTATTACAGCCCGATACCGTGTGATGCGCGAGCTGCTGCGCCATCGTCCAGTACATGTGCTTGAAGTTGGTCCGCGAGATCGTGCTCGCCGCTTTCGCCTGCTGCGGGCGCAGCGTCACTTCCAGCGTGATATCGAACGCATGCTCGCCCTCATGACGCAGGTACGCGAGCGGCTGCGGCTCCTGCGCCGGCTGCGCGACGCGGAACGGTTCGAGTGCGTCGAGCGTCACGATCCACGGCGAGATCGTCGTCGCGAAAGTCTTCGCGTTGAACGGTCCGAGCGGCACGTATTCCCATTGCTGAATATCGCGCGCGCTCCAGTCGTTCAGCAGCATCATGCCGAAGATATGCGCTTCCGCATCCGCGCACGCAACCGGCTCGCCCAAGGCATTGCCGGCGCCGATCACGAAGCCGGTTTCCAGTTCGATATCCAGCTTGCGGCACGCGCCGAACACCGGACGATCCTGATCCGGCAGCTTCAACTGTCCATTAGGACGACGCACCGGCGTGCCGCTCACCACCACCGACGACGCCCGTCCGTTGTACCCGATCGGCATCTCCGACCAGTTCGGCAGCAGCGCGTTCTTCGGATCTCGGAACATGGAGCCGACGTTCGTCGCGTGCTCCTTCGACGAATAGAAATCGGTGTAGCCTGGAATTTGCACCGGCAGATGCAATTGGGCATCGGCCTGGCGGATCAGCGCGCGGCTGCGGAGTTCGGCGTCGTCGCGCAACGTTGCGTTATCGCGTGACAGCAGCTTGCTCAACTGAATGCGCACGCCGCGCCAGGCGTCACGACCGAGTGCGATGAAATCGTTCAACGCGTCGCGCACGAACACGCTGTTGCCCGCGGCCGATGCAGGCACGCTCAGCAGACCCGCGCTTTCAAGCGCGGCCAGATCGACGATGCTGTCGCCGATCGCGACGCCCACGCGGCGAGTCGCATTCAGGTGGTCGCTAAAAACACCGAACGGCAGATTCTGAATCGAAAAGTCGTTGGCCGAATCGTTAGCCGACTCGACCCAACTTTTACGCGACGGATCGAGCGTCGCCTGAAGATCGCTCAATGCGTTCATCGTTGCTCCGGGTTGAAGTGTTTCGTGAGACCTTGCCAGCACTCGTAGTAATGCGCCTGCAATTGCGCCGTTTCGAGCGCGAAGCGCGTGGGCTTGATCAGCGTGCGCGTCTCGAACATGAAGGCCATCGTGTCGCCGACTTTCTTCGGCGTCGACGTATCGCCGTGCGAGGCTTTCTCGAACGTCTCCGCATCGGGGCCATGACCCGACATGCAGTTATGCAACGATGCGCCGCCCGGCACGAAACCTTCGGCCTTGGCGTCGTACACGCCGTGCACGAGGCCCATGAACTCGCTTGCCACATTGCGATGGAACCAGGGCGGACGGAATGTATCTTCGGCGGCGAGCCAGCGCGGCGGGAAGATCACGAAGTCGATGCTATCGACGCCCGGCGTGTCGGTTTGCGATTGCAGCACGAGAAAAATCGACGGATCCGGATGGTCGAAGCTGATCGAGCCGATCGTGTTGAAGCGGCGCAGATCGTACTTGTACGGCGCGTAATTGCCGTGCCACGCGACCACGTCGAGCGGCGAGTGGCCGATATCCGCGCGCCACAGGTTGCCGTTCATCTTGGCAACGAGTTCGAAGTCGCCTTCGCGGTCTTCATAGGCCGCGTGCGGTGTGAGGAAATCACGCGGATTGGCAAGGCCGTTCGAGCCGATCGGACCAAGGTCCGGCAAGCGCAGCAACGCCCCGAAGTTCTCGCAGATGTAGCCCCGCGCCACGCCGTCCGGCAGGCTCACCGCGAAGCGCACGCCGCGCGGAATCACCGCGATTTCGAAGGGCTCGACGTCGAGCTTGCCGAACTCCGTGGCGATGTGCAGGCGCCCTTCCTGCGGCACGATCAGCAATTCGCCGTCGGCGGTGTAGAAGAAGCGGTCCTGCATCGAGCGGTTCGCCGCATACACGTGAATCGCGCAGCCGGTCATCGACTCGGCCGCGCCGTTGCCCGCCATCGTCACCCAGCCGTCGATGAAGTCGGTCGGCTCGGCCGGCATCGGCAACGCGTCCCAGCGCAACTGGTTGGGCGGCGTCGGAGGCACCTCGGCGAAGTTGGCGACGAGCCGCTCCGAAGGCAGCGGCGTGAACGGCATATGCACTGCCGCCGGACGAATCCGGTACAACCACGAGCGGCGATTATGGCCGCGCGGCGCGGTGAACGCCGTGCCCGACAGTTGTTCGGCGTACAGACCATAAGCCGCGCGCTGCGGCGAGTTGCGGCCTTCCGGCAACGCGCCCGGCAAGGCCTCGGTGGCGAATTCGTTTGCGAAGCCCGACTGATAGCCGGGCTCGATTTCGAGCCGCGAGCTGCCAGTGTGCGGCGTACGGGTTTGGGTATCCATGCTAGGTTCTCCGTTGATACTCGATCTCGTCATTTCATGCGGTCCGCGGCTCGGACGGCTGGCCGCGCTGGCGCGTCGCGGCGGCCAGCGCGATCACCAGCAGCGCGGAGCACAGCACCGGCAAGGCGGCCGCATGAAACAGCGCGGCGTTCGACCAGTTCAGCGCGATCAGCTGGCCGCCGATCAGCGGTCCGATCACCGAGCCGATCCGCCCGATACCGAGGCTCCAGCCGATGCCCGTCGAGCGCAGCGTGGTCGGATAAAAATGGCCGGCCAGCGCGTTGACGGCGGGTTGTCCGCCGACCACGCAGAAGCCGCCCGCGAACACCACGAGCAACAGCCACGGCAACGCATGCGCCACCGTGCCGATCGTGCCGACCGCCAGCGCCGCGCCCGCGAAACACACGAACAGCACGCGCACAAAACCAAAACGTTCGATGAACCAGCCGAGCAGCAAGGTGCCGACCACGCCGCCCGTCTGCAACACCGTGCCGACGATCACCGCCGTGCTCGGCGAATAGCCTGCGTCGCGCATCACGGTGGGCAGCCAGTTCGACAGAAAGTACAGATCGATCAGGTTCATGAAACTGATCGCCCACAAAATCAAGGTTACCGGACCGCGGCCTGCACGGAACAGCTCGGCGACCGGCGCGCCGCCATTGCCCTTCTCACGCACGATGAGCCGGGTGTTCGCGTCGATCGGCAGCGCCGGGTTGAACTTCGCGAGCCAGCGCAACGCGCGCTCGCTGCGGCCCTTGAGCACGAGGAATTGCAGCGATTCCGGTAACGCCATAAGCATGGCCAGCGCGAGCAGCAGCGGCACCGCGCCGCCAACCCAGAACACCGCGCGCCAGCCATAAGCCGGAATCAGCGCGGCGCTGATAAAGCCGCCGAGCGCCGCGCCCAGCGTAAAGCCGCACGACACCAGCATCATGCGCTTGACGCGATGGGCGGGGGTCGAGAATTCGCCGACCAGCGCCATCGCGTTCGGCATGATGCAGCCGAGCCCAAGACCGGTGATGAAGCGCAGCGCGATCAATTCGGGGATGGTGGCGACGAAGGGCGTGGCCAGCATCGACAGCGCGAAGAAAAACGTCGACCCGATCAGCACCGGCCGGCGCCCGATGCGGTCCGCCAGCACCGACAGCCCGAGCGCGCCGAGCAGCATGCCGAACAGGCTCGCGCTGAACACCGGACCGAGCGCCGCCTTCGACACGTGCCATTCGCCGATCACGCTCGGCGCAACGTAGCCCATCGCCTGCGCGTCGAAGCCGTCGATCACGAGGCACAACCCGCATAGCGCGAGCAGCAGCAACTGGAATGCCGGGTGATGCGTTTCGCCGAGCACCTGCTCGACTTCGATCACATTGGCGGCGGCCGCGGCCGGTTTCGCGCTCATTGGGTCGTCTCCTGATGCTGACTGGATGGATTGCTCGTTGGTTGCGAGGGGGCTGAACACTGCTGGAAAGCGCCTGTCCGCGGCGCTTGGGCGGCGTGCACGGCACAAGCCATCACACGATCGAAGCCGCATTGCAATTTACGTATAGTAAAACTAATTACGTATAGTGAAATTAACGTAAACCCTGAAAAGTCACCCGAAATCCCCGAACGGCCCGTCGGCACAAGCGTTCGCCGGATAACGTTATGAGCAATTTGTTCATGTGAGCGCGGTTCGGACTGCTACCATCAATGGATGCGCCTCACTTTCGCCATCCATACGCCTACATGATTCCGCCGACCATCCCCAACCTCATTGCCCGCTGTGCCGATCATCCGTTTCTCGGCGAGCATCTGGTGATGGGGCAAGGCTTGCATCACGACGTCGCGCTGGCGCAATTCGACGGCTTTGAACTCGCCAGTGCCTATGAGCCGATCTTCGATATCAGCGTGCATGCGTTGGCGCAGTCGCTTTCGTCTGGGGTCGAAGGGGTGGACCGTTTCGGCGATGAACTCGGCTTTCAGGCCGTCACGCATCAGGTCGACGCGGCGCCGTTCGACGTATTCGATCCGTTCGACCGCATCGCCGACGATCAGGAATTGGTCGCGCTCGACCGCATGTCGCGTGCGCTGCATGCCATCAACTTCTTTGGCGCGCAGCGGCATGGTCTGCTGTTTTTGCGCGTGCACGAGCGGCTGCTCAAGAGCGTGAAGTACGACCACGGGCGGCATTTTTCGAGCGTGCTGGTGTCGTTCGGATTGAACCCGTCGCGGGTGGTGATCGAGCTGCCCGCAGCGGCGGTCGCGCACAAGACTTTTCTCGGCTATCTGACCAAGAGCTACCAGCACTACGGCTTCAAGGTGGCGGGCAATCTGTCCAACGCGGGGCAGATTCTGTCGGTGTCGGAGACCGCGCGGCTCGACTTTCTCAAGATGGATGCAGGGACCGCTTTGCGCGATGCCACGGTCAAACCGCTAGTGGGTTATGCAGGCCGGCTGCGGATTCCGCTGATTTTCAATCGCGTGGTGGATGAAACGCAGTTCGAGGCTTTGCAGCAGTACGACGTGCGCTTCGTGCAAGGGCCGCTGTTCAATGCGCATTATCACGACCGGGCGGTTTGAGCGGGGCGTTGACCTGGTGCAGTGACAAACGCGCGCCACTGGCGTCAACCGGTATCGCCCAAACGCCGCGCAAGCGCCTTCAGCCGCGGCGCGACGTTGTCACGAAACACATCCTCTCCCATCGACGACGCCGGCCCGCTGCAGCTCAGCACCAGCCAGCGCCCTTCGCGCGGCTCGCGAAACGGCACGGCGACCGCGTTCACGTCGTCGTGCCACGCGCGGAACGAATAGCAGCAGCGCTGCTCGGCGAAGGCGGCGATTTCTTGCTCGGCGTCGGCGACCAGTTCGGCGCCTGCCTTGCCCGCTGCTTTTTTCAATTCCGCCAATAACGCGGCGCGCGCGTCGAACGGTTGCACGGCCAGATAGGCGCGGCCCATCGAACTCGTCAGCATCGACAGTTTCGAACCGGACGCCAACCCAAGCGTCAATGCGGTTTCGCTGCGGATCGTCTCCAGATAAATCATGTCGAGCCCGTCCCGGCAACCTAGCGAAACTGCCGCGCCCACGTCGCGTGCGAATACGCGCAAGTGCGGGCGTGCGAGTTCGAGCGTGTCCGTACCCGAAAGCAGCGCGAAACCGAGCGACAACACGCCGGCGTCGAGCGCGTATTTGCCCAATGTTTCGTCGAGCCGCAGATAACCGAGCACGGTCAGTGTGTAAGCAAGGCGGTTGACGGTCGCCTTCGGCAAACCCGTGCGTTCGACGAAATCGCGATTGCCGAGCATCGTTTCGCCCGGCTTGAACGCGCGCAGCAAATCCAGCCCGCGTGCCAGAGCGACGACAAATTTGCGCTCGTCGAGCGGTTCGGAGGGAGTAGATGTCGGCGTCATGGGGTGGTACACTCGGACGTGGTTTGCAAAACATTGTTTCGCATAGCGGAACTCAAGTCAAGCGCAAACACGTTTCCGTCAAGCAAGGAATCAGGAGATAAGCCATGGCCGAGGCCGCGCAGTTTCACTGGGAAGACCCGTTGCTGCTGGATCAGCAGCTCACCGAAGACGAACGCATGGTGCGCGACGCCGCCGCGGCTTACTCGCAGGACAAGCTGCAGCCGCGCGTGCTCGAAGCGTTCCGTCATGAGAAGACCGACATCGAGATCTTTCGCGAGATGGGCGAACTCGGCCTGCTCGGCCCGACCATTCCTGAGCAATACGGCGGCCCCGGCCTGAACTACGTGGCGTACGGCTTGATCGCGCGTGAAGTGGAGCGCGTCGATTCCGGCTACCGGTCAATGATGTCGGTGCAGTCGTCGCTGGTCATGGTGCCGATCTACGAATTCGGCTCGGAAGCGCAAAAGCAGAAGTACTTGCCGAAGCTCGCCACCGGCGAATGGATCGGCTGCTTTGGTCTAACCGAGCCGAATCACGGCTCCGATCCAGGCAGCATGGTCACGCGCGCGAAGAAAGTGGACGGCGGCTATTCGCTGTCGGGCTCGAAGATGTGGATCACCAATTCGCCGATCGCCGACGTGTTCGTCGTGTGGGCAAAGCTCGAAGAAGATGGCAAGGACGCGATCCGCGGCTTCATTCTTGAGAAGGGCTGGAAGGGGCTGTCGGCGCCCACCATCCACAGCAAGGTGGGTCTGCGCGCGTCGATCACCGGCGAGATCGTGCTCGACGAAGTGTTCGTGCCGGAAGAGAACCGCTTTCCGGAAGTCAGCGGTTTGCGCGGTCCGTTCACCTGTCTGAACTCGGCACGCTATGGCATTGCCTGGGGCGCGCTCGGCGCGGCTGAGTCATGCTGGCACACCGCGCGTCAGTACGTGCTGGATCGCAAGCAGTTCGGCCGGCCGCTCGCCGCGAACCAGTTGATCCAGAAGAAGCTCGCCGACATGCAAACCGAGATCACGCTCGGCCTGCAAGGCGTGCTGCGCCTCGGCCGCATGAAGGACGAAGGCACCGCGGCCGTCGAGATCACCTCGATCATGAAGCGCAATTCATGCGGCAAGGCGCTGGACATTGCACGGCTCGCGCGCGACATGCTCGGCGGCAACGGCATCTCGGACGAGTTCGGCATCGCGCGGCATCTGGTGAATCTGGAAGTGGTGAACACCTACGAAGGTACGCACGACATCCATGCGCTGATTCTCGGGCGCGCGCAAACCGGCATTCAGGCTTTTTTCTGAAGGTTTTCTGAAGAACGGATCGCGCGGATTGCTTCGATTGCGGCAGGTTTGCGCAGCACGATAAAAAAGCCAGTTCATTCGTGAACTGGCTTTTTTCATTCGATTGAAAGCACCGTGGCTAACGGTCCGCTTCGCGGCGCTTCAACCCTTTACTTGTTCGGCTGCGGCGTCATGCGCAGATACGGACGCAGCGCCTTGTAGCCCTTCGGGAATTTCTGCTTGATGACTTCCTCGTCCTTCAGCGACGGGACGATCACCACGTCATCGCCCTGCTTCCAGTTGCCCGGCGTGGCGACCGAGTGGCTGTCGGTGAGTTGCAGCGAATCGATCACGCGCAGCACTTCGTCGAAGTTGCGGCCGGTGCTGGCCGGATAGGTGATGATCAGGCGCACCTTCTTCTTCGGGTCGATCACGAACAGCGAGCGCACCGTGAGCGTCTCGTTGGCGTTCGGGTGAATCATGTCGTACAACTCGGCGACCTTGCGATCGCCGTCCGCGAGAATCGGGAAGCCGACATTGGCGGCTTGAGTCTCGTTAATGTCTTTGATCCACTCTTTGTGCGACTCGGCGCTGTCCACCGACAACGCGATGGTCTTCACATTGCGCTTGTCGAATTCGTCGGCCAGCTTGGCGGTCAGGCCGAGTTCGGTCGTGCAGACCGGCGTGAAGTCGGCGGGATGCGAGAACAACACGCCCCAACTATCGCCCAGCCACTCGTGAAATTTGATCGGGCCGACACTCGATTGCTGTTCGAAATCCGGCGCGATATCGCCAAGACGTAGACTCATTGTGCATCTCCTATGGGTTTGGACATTGCCGCACGAAGCATTCACACGCGGCGCCCCGCAACGATAAAGCATACGGGAGCGCCGGTGTATGACGAACCAACATCGCGTCACTACTTTATGCGTTTTTGTAATTTTCACCGATTTAGTGGAAACTTTGCGGGACAGATCAACTCCATCTTAAGCAAACTTTGTCTGCACGTCGTGCGGCAGCGGCGTTGTTTGTGGCTATGCTTCAAGCGGGAACGGTTCGTGCGATGTTGTGAACCAACCAAGCCCTGCGCTCGCCAGCGGCCGTTTCTTTGGTTACGATTCACGCGTGGCGTGAGACGAAGGGGAGCTGTCAATGTCGGAAATCAACAAGGAGAGATTGATGTCGGATATCAAAACCGTCCTCGCGGACGCTGAAGATCTGCTGAAACAGGCCGCGAGCGCCACCGGCGAGCGCGCTTCGGAACTGCGTGAAACGGCGCTGACGCGCCTGAAGCAAGCCAGGGAAAAGGCGGCCGACGTTCAGGTCGTGGTGGTCGAAAAAGGCAAGAAGGCGGCCCGCGCCACCGACGACTACGTGCACGAGCATCCGTGGGCGTCCATCGGCATTGCCGCTGGCGCCGGTGTGCTGCTTGGGCTGTTGATCAACCGCAAGTAAGCACTGGCAATGTCGCCGGGCGTGTCTCGTCCGGCGCACCAGCGAATCGAGTTGACCGGCGCATGCCTGGCCGGTCCGCTTCTTCTGGCGCGCGCGCGCGCCGGTTAGGCCTTCACGCGCAACGCCCACAGCCATGACGATCGAAACACAATCGCAGCGCGGAGAACATAGTCCGTTGCGCCGCATAATCGGTTCCGTGTTTGCCATTCTGCAAACGCGGCTGGAACTGGTCGGCATCGAACTCGCCGAAGAAAAGGACCGATTGCTCGCCGTGCTGTTCCTCGGCCTTGCCGCCATGATGCTCGCCACCATGGCCTTGATCGCGCTGACTGCGTTGATCGCCATCGCGTTCTGGGACACCTACCGCTGGCAGGCGCTGGCAGGCATCACCGCGGTCTACGCGATTGCCGGACTGATCTGTGCATTAAAAGCGCGCAGCGGTTTGCGCAATGCGCCCATGGTGTTCGAAGCGACCATCGCCGAGTTTGAAAAAGACCGCGATGTGTTCCGCAAACCGTGAGCCGGAAGACGCAACCGCGTGGCACTTGCGTCTTGCGTCTCTTCGGTTCTGCGTCTTGCTTAACAAACTTGCGCGATTTGCAGCGCCGTTCTACTGCTCCACCTTCACTGCCGCCGACACGCCATGAGCCAGAACCATTCCGATACCGCGTTCCGTAACAAGCGCCATCAGGCCAAAGATCTGAGCGCGCCGCATTTGCGCGCACTGCGCAAGGAGCTCCTGCTGGTGCGCGCCGATGTCGAGCGCATGGAACTCGCTCAGGCGACCATCGAGTTGCGACAGGCGGTCACGCACTTCAGTTGGCTCAAATTTATTCTGCCGGGCTTCGGCGGCATGCGCGTCGGTAAAGGCTCGAAGGCGAGTTTCATCAACGCGGGCAGCATCGGCGCCCTGCTCAAACAATATCCGCTGATCAGCTCGATCGCCTCGATCGTGCTTGCCAAGCCGCTGCGCACAACGGTCGTAGCCGGCGCCAAACCCGTGCTCAAATGGGGCAGCCTCGGTCTTGCCGGGTGGGAAGCCTATCGGATCTGGCAGCAGATGAAGCGGGATTCGGCGGCATCATCGGGTGGCAAGGTTGAGTCGACGGATGGTGGGTACTGAGGGCAAACGCTGCGTGCCGCTATGCCTCGCTATGCCTCGCTTTGGTTCGGTTCGCTAGCTCGTATTCCAGCAGTCGCCGCTAGCAGCGGTCGAACCGGTTGCCGCGTTTTTGTTGCCGCGTAATCCTGTCGCATCGAGCGTGAAAATGCCGCATGTGTCGTCGCGCATCGGGCCGGATTCGCTCGGCGTTGCTTCGATCGCATAGCCACCGTTTGCATCGTCCGCGGGCAGTACATGCAGGCGATAGACAGCCGTGCCGAATTGCGGCGCCTGGTCGAGACCCGGTGGCAATGTCGGTGCGCTGTCGTTTGTCGCTCCTTCGACGAATTGCGCCGCGCGATAGAGCGCGGACGCCGCGTCGATTCGATGAGTTCGCGCAATATGGCTGCGATACGACGGCACGGCAAAGACGGCCAGCGTGGCGGCAATCGCTAGCGTGATCACCAGCTCGAGCAGCGTGAATCCGGATGCATGCGGCTTCATGTCGCCTCCGTCAGAACGGCCTGGCGGCAACGCGCCGCCAACGACGTTCGATCTTCTCGCCATCAATCACGAGTTCCATTTGCAGCCATACCTGCGACTCGCTGGTACGGCCGAAACCTCGCGACGTCAATAGATACGCCCGCGCGTCGGCACGAGTGGCGAGACGCCACGCCTCGATCAAACATTGCGGCGCGCGCGGCGATCCCGGCCATTGCGCCACGGGCGTCACGGCCCCTGTGTCGAATGCGGCAGCGAGTTTCCATTGCGCGGGCGTGCCGGATGCAATCGGCAGCGATGCTGCGGACTGCGCGCTTGCAGCCGCGATGACACTGCGGGTGCACAAGGTCAGCGCCGAATCCGCGGCATGAAAGGCCTGCAAGTACTCGCGAACATTGGTGGTGCCACGCGCTGCCGCTAGTGACGTCTCGAACCAGGCCGCGGACGTGACCAGCATCATTGTTGAAATCAGCAGGACGATCGGCAGGACCATGCCGTGTTGTCTGGTGCGTCGCGCGTTGCACCTCATCCGATTGAGGCCTGCCACGTTTGTCAGGTTTGCCGGTTGACCGTGAAGTCTCACGCACTTCCCCTCTGTGCGGTACGGTTGCTTTTCCATTCGCAATCTCGTCATGGCGAAACCTCCACGTGATTGCGTATTGCCACACGCCGCGAGAACGCCTGACGCGGTCGTAAATCCGCGCCGAGAGCGCTTACGCCATCGCAATCGACATAGCGCGAACGCTGTTGCCCCAGCGGCGCGCCACGTACAAGCACGCAAAGATCGACGGCGACGATCTTCGCCCATTGATCGGCCGTGACGGCAGAAGCGTCGATCGCGGCCAGCCCACCGGCTAACCAGTACTTGATCCGCAGCCGCTCGATACCTTCGACCAGCGGTTGCGCGGATCCCGTCTTGCCGTTGCCCTCGCAGTAAAGTTCCGGTTCACCGGTCGAACCGCTGACCCTCGCGAAGTATCGGTTGACGACCGCCGCGCCCTGGTCGCCGAGCGCGGCGCTGCTGCCTGATACGGCCTGTCCGAGGCAGTCGGTTGTTTGCCCACTGGCCGACGGCCACGTGGAGACGTTGTCACCGACATAACGGACCGCGACGCCGTCCGAGTGACTGGGCAAGCTCTCACAGGCGAGGCTATCGTCCGCGCCGGTCGGGCGGCCGCCCGAGCATCCGAACACCGGCGGCGGACTGTTGTACCGCGCGATGTCCGCGGGTACGAAGCCGGCCATTTGCAATTGCTGGCCAATCAGCATCAGCGCAGTCAGCCCGGCTTCGCGAATCCGCATCGCATCGCTCGCGCGTTCGAATGCGCTCCGCTGCGTCGTATAGAGCGAGACGGCACCCGCAGTCACTAGCAGGCCCAGCGCCATGGCAATCACGAATTCGATTAAGGTGTGGCCGCGCGCAGGATTCGAACGCCGCGTCATTTCGCAAACGCCAACACTACGCATGACGAGCCCACGGGCAGATCCGCTCCGCCGCAGGGCGCGGGCTTGTCGATCACGTCGTCGGAAGGTGGCAAGTCGCGTAGTGAGGTCCAGGTCACACGCGCAGCGGACACACCGCCGATGTCACCCACCGAGGCTTCGCCATGCGGCAAAAGTGTCGCTGCCCGCGCGCTCCATTGCCTGATTGCGGAGTCGCCCGAGGTGGGAGCGTACATCGCCTCCGCGACGGAATCGGCTATCCAGGCAGCATGTTCGCGCTGGGACATCGCACGGGCTTCGCGCGCGGTCCATAACTGACCGGCAATCAAGCCTAGTGCGGTGACCGCCATTAGGCCGACAGCCAGCATGACTTCGATCAATGAGCTGCCGCCACACCTGGAATCGCAGCAGCGCGAGTGCGGACTCTGCGAATGTCGGCTCATGACGCTGCTCCGCATGCACCCTCGACGACCCGCGCGCGGCCGCCCGCAGCAATGTGAATGCAGCGTCGCCACTTGCCCCCTTGCGTCACCCTCGACGGTGTACGCGGCGCGATATCAAAACTGCGAAACGTACCGATCAATTGCCCGGCCGGCGGCGTGAACGTGAGGTTCGTCTGCGTGCCGGTGATACTCACGGCCGCAAGGAGAGGTTGCGCACGCAAGAGCGAAAGCGTGCCGCCACGGTCGGCCAGAACGGCCCAGCCGCACGACCAGTCAGCGACGCCATTACCGCACGGCTGCCCCGCGGCGAGACAATGGCGCGCGGCGTCGGTCCGGCATACGGTGACGCGCGCGCCTCGGCGTAACGCTTCACTGCGCGCATAAGCGAGCGTCGAGGCAAGCGCCTTCGCGCGGGCGTCGACCTGGTCTCGCACGTGCCACGCTACGAACGACGGCGTGGCCATCACAGCGACGACGGCCAGCAGCGCAATAACGGCCAGCGTTTCGACAAGCGTGAAGCCGCGGTATCGCGGCGGACGGACTGCATTCCGATTCATCTGCATCCCTGATCGATTCGAAGAATGCAGCCAATCTAGCGATTTGCAAATCGCCCAACAATCGGCCGAACGGCCAGGTGGCACTCAGACGCTATCCCGCGCAAAAATGCACGCGACGATCCATAACGGCAGCGGGAGATACGGATGCGCGAAACAACGCGAAACAGATCGGCGATTCAAACGCAACGCGCGATGCGGCTGCGTTCAGCGCTTGCGGGAAGGCTTGGGAGGAGAAGAAGCGCGGCGAAATTCTTCAATCACGTCTTCGAATTCGGAGACGTCTTCGAAACGCCGGTAAACGGAAGCAAAACGAACGTAGGCAATGGTATCGAGCGCACGCAATTCGTTCATCACGAGTTCGCCGAGGCGCTCGCTGCGCACTTCGCGCTCGCCGCTGCCGAGCAGCAGATACTCGATGCGGGCAACCGCGGCGTCGATCGCGTCAGCTGCCACCGGGCGCTTGCGCAGCGCCAGTTGCATGCTCGCGACGATCTTGCGGCGGTCGAACTCGGTGCGGCTGCCGTCCTTCTTGACGACCGACGGCAACGCCAGCTCGACCCGCTCATACGTCGTGAAACGTTTGTCGCAGGCCGGGCAACGGCGGCGCCGGCGAATCGTCGCGCCGTCTTCGGATACGCGCGAGTCGACCACTTGCGTATCGGCGTGACGGCAGAAGGGGCAATGCATGGCGGCTTAGCGGTAAACCGGGAAGCGCTGGGTCAGCTCGGCGACCTGGCCACGCACACGTTCGATCGTGGCGGCGTCTTCCGGGTTGTCCAGCACGTCGGCGATCAGGTTACCCACCTGCTCGGCTTCCTTGACGCCGAAGCCGCGCGTGGTCATGGCCGGCGAGCCGAGGCGCACGCCGCTCGTCACGAACGGCTTTTCCGGATCGTTCGGAATCGCATTCTTGTTGACCGTGATGTGAGCGGCGCCCAGTGCGGCTTCCGCAGCCTTGCCGGTGATCTTCTTCGCGCGCAGGTCGACGAGCATCACGTGACTTTCGGTACGGCCCGACACGATACGCAGACCGCGCTTGACGAGCGTCTCAGCCAGCACGCGCGCGTTTTCGACGACTTGCTGCTGATAGGCCTTGAATTCCGGCGACAGGGCTTCCTTGAAGGCGACGGCCTTGCCGGCGATCACGTGCATGAGCGGACCACCTTGAATGCCCGGGAAGATTGCCGAGTTGATCTGTTTTTCGAACTCGGCCTTCATCAGGATCACGCCGCCGCGCGGGCCACGCAGGCTCTTGTGCGTGGTGGTGGTGACGAAATCAGCGTGCGGCACCGGGTTCGGATAGACGCCCGCGGCGATCAGACCGGCGTAATGCGCCATGTCGACCATGAAGTACGCGCCGACCGACTTGGCGATCTTCGACATGCGTTCAAAATCGATACGCAGCGAGAACGCGGAGGCGCCCGCCACGATCAGCTTCGGCTTGTGTTCCTGAGCGAGCTTCTCCGCAGCGTCGTAGTCGATGTCTTCGGCTTCGTTCAGACCGTAGCTGACCACGTTGAACCACTTGCCCGACATGTTGACCGGCGAACCGTGCGTGAGGTGGCCACCGTGCGCGAGGCTCATGCCCATGATCGTGTCGCCCGGCTTGAGCATGGCGAAGAACACGCCCTGGTTGGCCTGCGAGCCGGAATTCGGTTGCACGTTCGCGGCTTCGGCGCCGAACAGTTGCTTGACGCGGTCGATCGCCAGTTGCTCGGCGACGTCGACGTACTCGCAGCCGCCGTAATAGCGCTTGCCCGGATACCCTTCGGCGTACTTGTTCGTGAGTTGCGAGCCTTGCGCAGCCATGACAGCTGGGCTCGTGTAGTTTTCCGACGCGATCAGTTCGATATGCTCTTCCTGACGGCGATTTTCCTGCTCGATGACCTTCCAGAGTTCAGGATCGACGTTGGCGATGGTGCTTTGGGCTCTGTCAAACATACGGATTCCGTTGAATGTGTTCAGGTTGACCGGATCGTGCGCCGAATCTTGCGTAGAGGGTACGCAGCGCTGCTGGCGGCTGTGCCAGCCCTGACGTGGCGGATGGAGAGTCGCCGCACACGCGAGGCAGGACAGCCACCGTCAGCGCAGATCGATGCGCGCGGATCACGGCTGCCCAGGCGAACGGCAAAACGGCACCCTGCGCTTCACGGTGGGTTGCTCCACCTTGAATCCGGTTGTTTGAACCGGTTCTATCGCCAGTCACGCAGGGATGAGCGCGTTAGTTTATTGGAAGCGGATCGAATAGGCAACCGGCGCCCGGCCGATCCCGCAGATGCCCGCCTGGCGGCCCGCAGAGCCTTCTTATGCGGCGCACAACCGTCTGAGGAAAATCCCACGGAAACTCGCGTCGCCTCCCTGCCACGGCCTCTCGTGCGCTTGGTTCATCCTTGCCGCAGCGCCGCAATGGAAGTAGGCTTGGGGCCTTTCTCTCTTACCAGCCTGGGAACCACTGCAATGATCGTGTTCGTCACCGGAGCGTCCGCCGGATTCGGCGCCGCCATCGCTCGCGCCTTCGTCAAAGGCGGCCACCGCGTCATCGCCACCGCTCGCCGCAAGGACCGCCTGCAAGAGCTCGCCGACGAACTGGGCGACGCGCTTCTGCCGTACGAGCTCGACGTGCGCGACCGTGCCGCCGTCGAAGCCGTGCCGGCCTCCCTGCCGGCCGACTTCGCCGCCATCGACGTGCTGGTCAACAATGCCGGCCTCGCGCTCGGCATCGAACCGGCGCAGAAAGCCAGTCTCGATGAATGGAACACCATGATCGAGACCAATTGCACAGGGCTCGTCCAGGTCACGCACGCGCTCCTGCCCGGCATGGTGGAACGCGATCGCGGCCACATCTTCAATCTCGGCTCAGCAGCCGGCAGCTGGCCTTACGCGGGCGGCAACGTCTACGGGGCCACCAAGGCGTTCGTGCATCAGTTCAGCCTGAATCTGCGCGCCGACGTGGCCGGCACCGCGCTGCGGGTGACGAACGTCGAGCCCGGCCTGTGCGGCGGCACCGAGTTCTCGAACGTGCGATTTCGCGGCGACGACGCGAAGGCCGGCAAGATGTACGAAAACGTGCAGCCGCTGACGCCCGAGGACATCGCCGACTCGATCTACTGGATCGCCACGCGTCCCGCGCACGTCAACATCAACACGATCGAACTGATGCCGGTGGCTCAATCGTTCTCTGCCTTATCCGTCCATCGCGGCTGAAGTCCCGGCTGAAGCCCGCCGGACGGGGCGCACATCTTGAAACAGACCTGGGGGTGTGCGTTCCGGTAAAATGCGCCGCATGAATATGTCGACCAGCCAGCCCGGCGCGGAAATCGGCTACACGTGGCCAATCCGCGTGTACTACGAAGATACCGACGCCGGCGGCATCGTGTTTTACGCGAACTACCTGAAGTTTTTTGAACGTGCGCGCACCGAATGGCTGCGCGCGTGCGGCGTCGACCAGAACCGGCTCGCGGACGAAGCGGGCGCGATTTTTATCGTCCGCAGCACCGCGGTCGATTATCGGGCGCCGGCCCGGCTCGACGACGTGGTCAACGTGGTCAGCCGGATCGAACGGCTCGGGAGAGCCTCGGTCGATTTCGCACAAGAGGCGTGGCGGGACGGCACGCTGCTTGCTACCGGTTCCATCCGGGTCGGCTGCGTGGACCGCATTGCGCTGCGGCCGGCCGCGATTCCTCCGCCGGTTCTCGACGCCTTGCGGCGTGGGCCGAACGTGAGCGAGCCCCGCGTGTCAACGGACAACGAATGAACGCCGTTGTTACGGGGTCAGTGAACTCGTAACGATCAAGCAACACAAAGCATGGTTCGGCTTGCAATATCGCCGATGCTTCCGTTTTGCTCACGGCAAGCTTCGAGCGGCCTTGCAGCCGGACGCCCCCTTTCGGGACGTTAAAACGAACCTTTATGAACACTACACAAGATCTGTCGATCGTTTCACTCGTACTCAACGCAAGCCTGCTGGCGCAGGCTGTCATGGCCCTGCTACTGCTGTTGTCGCTGTTGTCGTGGACTTTCATTTTTCGCAAGTGGTTTGCGATCCGCCGGGCGCGCGCGCAAACTGAGCGTTTCGAACGCGATTTCTGGTCGGGCGGCGACCTGCAGGCGCTGTATCAGAGCGCTGCGAACAACCGTCACACGATCGGTGCACTGGAACGGATTTTCGAATCCGGCATGCGCGAATTCCTGAAAGGCAAGGAAAAGCGTTTGAACGATTCGGGCGCGATTCTCGACGGCGCACGGCGCGCCATGCGTGCCGCGTTCCAGCGTGAAATGGACGTGCTCGAGGCCAACCTCGCGTTTCTCGCGTCTGTCGGCTCCGTCAGTCCGTATATCGGTCTGTTCGGCACGGTGTGGGGGATCATGAATGCGTTCCGCGGCCTTGCCAACGTGCAGCAGGCCACGCTGGCCAACGTCGCGCCGGGTATTGCCGAAGCGTTGACCGCCACCGCCATCGGCCTGTTCGCCGCGATTCCTGCCGTGGTTGCCTACAACCGTTACGCGCACGACATCGACCGTCTGGCAATCCGCTTCGAGACTTTCATCGAAGAATTCTCGAATATCCTGCAGCGCCAGGCACAGTAAGGAGTCCACGATGGCAGGCTCTCGCTCCTCCAGCATGCGCGGCAGCCGCTCGCGCCGCGCGATGGCCGACATCAACGTCGTGCCTTACATCGACGTGATGCTCGTGCTGCTCGTGATCTTCATGGTGACCGCGCCGCTCGTGGCGCCTTCGATCGTCAATCTGCCGACCGTCGGCGGCGCCGCGCCGCAACAGCAAACGCCGCCCGTGATCGTCAACATTCGCGCGGACGGCAACATGAGCGTCAAGTACAAGGACGATTCGGGCGCGCAACAGCAGGAGAACATGACTAAAGCCGATCTGAACGGCTTCATCGCCGATCGCGCGCAATCGCATCCTGATCAGCCGGTCGTGATCGCCGCCGACAAGACCGTCAAGTACGAAGTCGTGATGAACGTGATGTCCGAGCTGAAAGCTCGCGGCGTCAAGCGCGTTGGATTGCTCGTCAAATCGCAATGATCCGCAAGAATTCCGAATACCCGCTCCAGCCACCGCGTGAACGCGGCACCGGGCGAGCCTTTGCGTTCGCGCTGGTGATGCACGCGTTGCTCGGGTTCTTCCTGTACCACGGCATTCAGTGGCAAAACAGCACCCCGGAAGGCGCGGAAGCGGAGTTGTGGACGGAGGTGCCGGATACGGCGATCCCGCGTCCCGTTCCGCCGCCGCCCGCTCCGGTCGTGGCCCCTCCTCCGCCGGTGCGCGACGACCAGGCAGACATTGCGCTGCAGGAAAAGAAGCGTCAACAGCAGCAAGCGGCGCGCGAGGCGCAATTGGCTGAACAACAGCGTCAGCAGAAGCTGCAGGCGCAACAGGAAGCCGAGGCGAAGCGTCAGCAGCAACTGGCAGCCGAGCAGGCGGCACAGCTGGCTGCGCAGAAAGCCGCGGCGGCCAAGCAGAAACAGCAGCAGCAACAGCAACAACAGGCCGACAAGCTGAAACAACAGCAATTGGCCGAGCAGCAGAAGCAACAGCAACTGAAGGAACAGCAGCAGGAACAGAAGCTGGAACAGCAGAAGCAAGCCGAGGCTGAAGCGCAGAAGAAGGCCGACGCGCAGAAGGCAGCGAAGGCCAAGGCTCAAGCCGAAGCCGCGGCGCAGGCAAAGAAGGCGGATGCCGAGCATCGCGCGCGCGTCGCGCAAATGATGCAGGGCTCGGCCGGAGGCACCAGTTCGAACAGCGACGGGCTTGGCAAGAGCGGCACGGGCAGCGGCTCGGGTGGCACGGCGACATCGCCGGGGTACTCTGACAAAGTGCGTCGCGCCGTGCGCCCGAATATCTCCTGGGGAGGCGAAACGAGCGGTCTGGAGACGGTGGTCTCCGTACGCTGCTCACCGACGGGTACCTTGCTTGGCGCATCGATTTCGCGCAGCAGCGGCAACGCGGCGTGGGACGATGCCGCACTGCGCGCCGTCCAGCGTACTGATCCGATGCCTCAGGACATCAATGGCAAAACACCGACCAGCTTCCTGATCACGTTGCGCCCGGCCGGTTGATTCACCGTAGTTTGACAATCAGTTGACAGCAGACTCCGCGCCCTGCCCACCGGGGCGCGCTCGGGAACGAATTAGTTCTTTTCGGGTCTGTCTGCTGTCTTGAAGTGTTAGTAAAACCGTTTTTGGGGAATCCATACAGCATGAGTTTGATGACCAAGCTAGGCCTGCGGACACTTGTAGCGTCGTGCCTGATCGCCGTCGGCGGCGCCGCCCACGCACAACTCAACGTCCTCGTGACAGGCGTCGGGTCCACCCAGTTTCCGATCGCAACGGCGAATTTCGCCAACGAAGCGAACTCGCCGCAGCAAGTCAGCACGATCGTGCGTCAGGATCTGCAACGCAGCGGCAAATTCACGAATATCGACGCGGGCTCCACGCCGGTTGCCGAAACGGATTCCGTCGACCTCGGGAGCTGGAAGGCCAAGGGCGCCAACGCCTTCGTGTCGGGCAGCGTGAACCGCTTGCCGAACGGCCAGTACGAAGTGCGCTTCAAGCTGTACGACACTGTCAAGGGCGAAAGCCTCGGCGGCCTCGTGCTGGTGAGCCCGGAAAGCGGCTTGCGCATGAGCGCTCACAAGGTCGCGGACTACATCTACGCGAAGCTGATGGGCGGCCGCGGCGTGTTCGCCACGCGCCTGTCGTACGTCATCAAGACGGGCGGCCGTTATCAGCTGCAGATCTCCGATTCGGACGGCCAGGACGCGCACATCGCGCTGTCGAGCCCCGAGCCGATCATCTCGCCGGCATGGTCGCCTGACGGCACCAAAGTCGCTTACGTCTCGTTCGAAAAGAAGAAGCCGATCGTCTACATCCACGACCTGCCTACGGGCCGTCGCGTGGTCGTTTCGGACCAGAAGGGCAACAATAGTGCGCCGGCGTGGTCGCCGGACGGACGCACGCTGGCCGTCGCGCTCTCGCGCACCGGCAACACGCAGATTTTCGCCGTCAATGCGGACGGCAGCGGCTTGCGCCGTCTCACGCAAGGCAGCTCGATCGACACCGAACCGTGCTTCTCGCCCGACGGCCAGTCGATCTATTTCACCAGCGACCGTGGCGGCCAGCCGCAGATCTACAAGATGTCGGCGCAAGGTGAAAACGCCGGCGCCGCGCAACGCGTCACGTTCACGGGCAGCTACAACACCAGCCCGCGCGTGAGCCCGGACGGCAAACAGCTCGCTTATATCTCGCGCGTGGGCGGCGGGTTCAAGCTGTACATCCAGGACCTGCAAGGCAACACCGCCACAGGCCTGACGGACACGACACATGACGAATCGCCGAGCTTCGCGGCGAACGGTCAGTACATTCTTTACGCCACACAGGTGAACGGCCGTGGCGTGTTGGCCGCAGTATCGACCGACGGTCGCACTCGGCAGGTCCTGTCCGTTCAGGGTGGCAGCGTACGCGAGCCATCCTGGGGCCCGTTTATGCAATAACGTTGATGCAATAACACAAGGAGAGTTATCAAAATGATGTCCAAACTTCGCTTCGCTTTTGCAGTATTGATGGTCGGTGCGCTGGCCGCATGTCACTCGGGCGTCAAGCTCGACGAAAACGCTAACAAGGGTGGTACGGTTTCGGCACAGCCGAACCCGAACGATGTCGCAACGGTCAACGTCGACCCGCTGAACGATCCGAACAGCCCGCTCGCCAAGCGCAGCATTTACTTCGACTTCGACAGCTACTCGGTCAAGGACGACTACCAATCGCTGCTGCAACAACACGCGCAATACCTGAAGAGCCATCCGCAACGCCACGTCCTGATCCAGGGCAACACTGACGAACGCGGCACCAGCGAGTACAACCTGGCACTCGGCCAGAAGCGTGCTGAAGCTGTGCGCCGTTCGCTGTCGCTGATGGGCGTGACGGACTCGCAAATGGAAGCCGTAAGCCTCGGCAAGGAAAAGCCGCAAGCTACGGGTCATGACGAATCGTCGTGGGCACAAAACCGCCGCGCCGACCTCGTGTACCAACAGTAAGTAACGGGTGATGAGCCGAATGACGCATCGTTTCTCCTGGCTGCGGTTTGCCGCAGCGGCCTGCGTCGCAGGCACGGCCTTCGCGGCTGTGCCCGCGCATGCGGGCATCTTCGACGACGACCAGGCCCGTCAGGCTATTCTCGACCTGCGTTCGAAGACCGATAGCCTGTCGAGTCAGTTGTCGGCCGCGCAGCGCACCATCCTCGATCAGTCCAACCGTCTCGACCAGCTGAATCAGCAGGTCGCCACGCTGCGTGGACAGAACGAGGACATGGCCAACCAGCTCGCCACGGTGCAAAAGCAGCAGAAGGACTACTACACCGATCTGGACACGCGCCTGAAGAAATTCGAGCCGCAGCAGCAGACAGTGGACGGCGTCCAGGGCGAGGTGCAGCCGGGTGAGACCGATTCGTTCAACGCGGCTTCACAGCAATTCCGCAACGGCGACTTCAAGAATGCCGCGGCGTCGTTCCGCACCTTCATCGCCAAGTTCCCGAACAGCCCTTACCAGCCGACCGCGCAGTACTGGCTCGGCAACGCGCTGTATGCACTGCGCGACTACAAGGGTTCGACGGCGACCTGGCAGGGCGTGGTGCAGAAATATCCGCAGCATCCGCGGGCGCCGGAAGCGCTGCTGGCAATTGCTAACAATCAGCTCGAGCAAGGTCAGAAGGCTGCGGCCAAGAAGACGCTGGAGCAGATCGTCGCGCAATACGGCGGCTCGGACGTCGCACAGTCGGCGCAGAGCAAGCTATCGCAGATTAAGTAGTTGTGGTATTGCTCAAGTAGTTGAGCAGTAACGCGCAGTGACCGACGTCATAGCCACGCGCGCCTCTCGCTGAAAAGCCCGGGTAGTGATGCCCGGGCTTTTCACTATCTGAAGTGCCGATCGCTCGGATTGCCGCGATGGGTTGACAGCGCGCCGAGGCTATCGCTATAATCTCGCTTCTCTTTTGGGTCGTTAGCTCAGCTGGTAGAGCAGCGGACTTTTAATCCGTTGGTCACAGGTTCGAATCCCGTACGGCCTACCAAAGACATGAAGGGCTCAGCGCAAGCTGAGCCCTTTTTCTTTGCTCCGCAAAAATGCGATCTGCGCCCTTGGCACATCGTCCGCAAATTGGTCTGGATCACGCGCTCCGCGTCGAAATCAAGGCTGGGAGCGCTGCCGATACCTCGGCTCCTCCTGAACATCCATGTTCAGATATTAACCAATCGTGTTGCGCGGCAGGCTCGTGAGACCCGCTATCTCGCGTGCCGACCTGTTCTGGCGATTGAACATCCGCCGCACCGTGCCGATCATCGTCATCGGGATCGTCCCCAAACACCCTGGCAGAAAAACTGGCGGGATAGGTTGACTGCCCGGCTCAATTTTCAGTCAGCGCGATCGGGCTGAATTTTGGTCCGCGTAAACACTATGTATAGCAAAGTCGAATACTCGACCGAAGAAATAGAATTTCCTCGAGTAGATTCGCGGCGATATGCTTCGATCTGTGCTCGCGCCAAGCGAAGGTTCGGTGAGCCGGTCACATATACGGTGGCGTACGACGCCCGTGCGGCATGGACGGCAATGGTTTGCAAAACAAGCAGAAGAGACACATCCGGCAGAGAAGCCCGCGAGAGACGTTCCCAAAAGGAATATTCCTCGCCGCGTCGGGCTGCAGTCATGCATGAGATCACACGTGAGCAGCTATTGATCCACCTCAAGCTGCCTGGAATGGGCGGGGATAATCGATAAACGTCGAAAGTAGTTATCTGCGCAAACATGCGAGAGCGCAGATAGCCTATTTTTGGAATGTTTAGAATTTTCTACAACGTTCATAAACGATAACGCAAAAGAGAGGCTACTCGAAATACGTCGACTTTTAAGTCGCTGAAAAATAATGGCAGCGACCTAAAATTGACGACTCCGATTCTTCAATATTATTCGTACTACCAACCACCACAGCAACATGGTTAACCAATATTGCGGAACATTCACTCGCCGGCCGAGTGCAGAAGTATAAAGCGCAGCAGCGGCCACAGCCGACTTTCATCTCTATACCCAGTGCCAACACTTCAAATCTAATTCAGTTATGACGGCAATCAAAAACGAAAATATCCCCATATAAAGCTTTGCACTGCCAATTTAAATCAGCTCTCCGGCAGACAGGAAAACAGATCCGATCACCACACAAAAAGATCCTTCGAGCCAAACCCAGTACCAACAAGGAAGCGAACGATGAAGCGAATAAAATACGTGAAAATTACCCTGACCAGCACTGCAGTACTGGCAGCCGTTCCTGCTCTCGCGCAAAGCAGCGTTACGTTGTACGGAATCGTTGATGCAGGTATCGGATACTTGAGCAGCTCGACGCCAAGGGGCGCCGCGACCGGCGGCAAGTCGTCAATTGCTATGAACAGCGGCATTTGGTCGGGCAGCCGGTTCGGGCTAAAAGGTAGCGAAGATCTGGGCGGTGGCACAAGGGCCATTTTCACACTGGAAGAAGGTTTCAACAGCGCAACCGGCGCCCAGTCGGTGTCCGGATTGGCGTTCAATCGCCAGGCATTTGTTGGCGTGGAGAATAAAAGCTACGGCACGTTCACAGGGGGGCGCCAGTACACTTCTTATTATCAGCTTCTGTCACCCTACAGTCCGACCAAATGGCTGACCGGCGCATACGGCGCCCACCCCGGTGATATCGACTCGCTCGATACGAGTTATCGTGTCAGCAACGAACTCAAGTATACGTCGCCGGTCTTCAATGGCCTGACGCTGGGCGGCTCCTACGCGCTGAGTGGTACTCCGGGGTCGCTGTACAGCGGCTCGACATGGAGCGTGGCGGCCCAGTATGCCAACGGACCAGTCGGCATCGCTACAGGCTTCATGAGGGTCAATAACGCGACAACGAACGGTGGTCCGTGGGGTTCCAACTCGACCCTGTCGAATAACGGCTCCCAACCCGCCGTCTCGGCAATCAATATCGGCTATCAGACCGCGAGAGCACAACAGCGCTTTGCGGTGACAGCGGGATATAACATCAACCCGCAATGGGACATTACTGCCTCGTACTCCAACGTGCAGTATGTTCCCGGCACAGGCTCCGCATTCCGTGACACGGCGATCTTCAATACAGGTGGCGCGGTGGTGCACTGGAGGCCACTCACGGCACTGGACCTGGCCGCAGGCTATAGCTACACGCGTGCGACGAAGGCGAACCGCATCTCCAGTCCTGCAAGCTATTCGCAGTTCAATCTCGTGCAGTACTACAGCCTGTCCAAGCGAACGGGCCTGTATGCCGCGGAGGCCTATCAACGCGCCGGAGGGCAGACGCTCCTGGCGAGCGCCACGAGCACCAGCATCGTCAACGCCACCGCATCGATCGGTGATGGCCAGAACAGCACGCCGTCGTCCTCGCGCAGCCAGGTTGGTATCGGCGTCGGCATGATCACCCGTTTCTAGTCGCCGTTGCCAGAACAGGCCGCGACCCGACCACGTCGCGGCCATGTCGTCCTTTCCGTTTCTCGGGATGGGACGACCGGCACTACTTCCACGTGCGATCCCACCCGGCAGGGCTTCTCCGCATCCGGGCGTGTGCGTCGCGGTGGCGATCGATGGGCCTGTCACTCTCTTTGGGGCGCTGTCCAATCGTCGCCGCCGGGCTCGTCGCCCAAGGGTTTCCTCACATTCAGGATATGAACATGAAACGAATATTTGCGGCGATCTTCGCTTTCGTTGCGTCTGCTCAACTATCTCTGGCCTGCACCACGATTATCGTCGGCAAGAAGGCCACGGTGGACGGCTCAATCCTCGTGGCCCGCAATGACGACGGTCCGGGAATAACTGCCGTCAACTTCCTCTATCATCCCCCCAGGCGCGACGGCTACACACTGCGCAGCGTCATGAAGAACAAGTTTTCATATGAGATGCCCTCGCATCTGATGGGCTACACAGGTTCTCCAAGAGGAAGTGGCAGTGCCTACGACGAGTCGGGGTTTAACGATGCCGGCGTCGGCGTATCGGCTACTGAAACCATCGTAAGTAACGCACGGACTCTGTCCGTCGATCCCTACGTAAAGGAAACGGGCATCGTCGAAGAAGTGATTCCCACCATTATTCTTTCGCAGGCGAAGTCGGCGCGCGAAGGAGTCGAGCTGCTTGGTGCGCTTGTTGAATCACACGGATCCGCGGAGGGCTTTGGCGTCGCGTTCGTCGACAGTAACGAAGCGTGGTATCTGGAAAACGCGGGCGGTCATCAATGGCTTGCCATGAAGATCCCGGACGACAGCTACTTTGTGTCGGCTAACCAGTCGCGACTTGGCGAATTCGATCCTGACGACCACAACATTCTTTCGTCCCCGAATCTGGTCGGTTTCGCACAAACGCATGGCCTGTACGATCGTGGAACAGATGGGCCGTTCAGCTTTCGCCGTGCATTCGGACGTGACAATGAGATCGACGTCAGGTACAACTACCCGCGGGTCGCTCAGCTCCAGAAGTGGTTTACTGCGAATGCTGCGGATCAGTCCGTCACGGCAAACGGCTTTCCGACGTTCCGGCGACCGGATCACCCGGTGGCGGTGACGGATGTCCAGCGTGCGCTGCAGGACTACTTCGCCGGGACGCCGAGCGATCCTTACACAAGCGGAAATCCGGCCGCTACGGCGAGACCGATTTCGGTCTATCGCACCTATCAGTCGCATGTGCTGCAAACGCGCAAAGGACTGCCGGAAGGAATCGCCAACGTGGAGTACCTCGACCTTGGCATGACTGCGCTCGGAATCTATCTTCCGTTCTACCAAGGCGCGGCGATCCCGGAATCCTATCGGGGCGTCACCGGCGATTCAGACGACAGCAGCGCATTCTGGCAATTCCGCAAGGTCCAGTTGCTCGCGATGCAGGACTTCCCCCACCTCGCTCCAATCGTGCGTAGCCGATACGACGCATTGGCATTGGCGATTGCCGACAAGCAATTGCAGTTTGAGAAAGACTACGCGCGGGTTGCAAAGACCGACCGGGTCGAGGCAGACCGTATGCGGGATCGGTTCACGCGCGGGAATGTCGACGCCGCGCTCGCGGTATCGCGAGAACTTGTCAATACTCTCGTCACGCAACTTTCCCTGCGGACAAACCAGTTGTACAGATTCCCGGGCTCATAAAACGACTGTTCGCGCGCGAGAGGGAGTGCCCTCGGAATTCGGACTTTTCTGTATGCAGAGTCGATGGCTGGGTACTGAGGAAAATCGAGAGAGGGACTGCAAGCCGGCCGTTTGACTGTGGTTGAGTTTGCACCGGGTAACTGATCACCGGCAAAAGTGCCATTCACGCCGACCTCTCCGGCACGCCCTTCTCTCTCGCGCGCCGACACCCAGAAAGTCACGCAAAAACGCTCGTGAAATTTATATCGCAGCCACATATAAATACCAATCACGTTGCGGAAATTTCCCGCAACACTCAACGCCATTTCCACAACACAACCGCGTTTTCCCACGCCAACACGATTGGTACAAACAGGAAACAACGGACTCCGAACTGGACATTTATTGAGACGTAAAGACGTGCAATGATCGCGGCCGGTCCGGCGAAATACGCTGCGACTCTGCGTGAGCAGACGCTTTGGTAACGCCGCAGCCCCCTGCGCTTTCATTTCATCGATATGACTAATTTCCTGTTCGACCTGTTCTCGAACCTGGCTCTGCTTGCCTTCGTGCTGGCAGCCTGTCACTTGTGCAATCGCTTCGTCCCCGGCGCGTCACTCAATGGTTCGCATATATTCGCCGCGCTGGCATCGGTCGCATTCCTGCTCGATGCCGCGCTGACCTTCCTGGTATTCGCCGACTCGCAGAGCCGCTACGGTCAGTTCAGCACATCGACTGCATTCTTCGAGCGCGGCGGCGCCTACCTGCTCGCGATCATCGCCGCTTTCATCCCGCGTCGCGCCGCACGCCGGACAAAAGTCAGCGCCGACAAAACGCTCGTCATCCACACTTCGCCGTATTCGAAATCGAATCTGCCAATGTAAGCCACGGCAAGCGCGGTCGAGCCGAAAGCTTCCGCCGAGCCGCCTGCTTTTTCCCGCCAGACATGGCATATGAGCAACTGGAACGGTCCTTGCGCATGCCCGCGCCGTCGCCTATAACTTCCGAAGACCGAGTGGTACCCCGAGTTACCATTTGCGCCCGCCGCCGGGCATTTGCCGCTGTATTGCACCACCGCTGTCCAATCAGTCGAAGGCAACTCACCCAGCGAGGAACATCTTGGATCTCGAAACCGTACGCGTCTTCATCATGACCCGAGGCATCGACCTCGGCACCAAGGTCGTCGGGGCGATCGTCCTTTGGATCGTCGGCCGCTGGCTCATCGGCTTGATCACCGGACTACTGCGCAAAGTGCTGGCGCGCAACGGCCGGGTCGATCCCACGCTGGCGCATTATCTCGGCTCGATTCTCGGCGCACTGCTGAACCTGCTGCTGATACTCGCGATCCTGCAGGTATTCGGTGTCCAGACAACGTCGTTTGCCGCACTGCTCGCCGGCCTGGGTCTCGCGATCGGCACTGCCTGGGGCGGCCTGCTTGCGCACTTCGCAGCGGGCGTGTTCATGCAGGTATTGCGGCCGTTCAAGGTCGGCGATTTCGTCACCGCGGGCGGCGTCACCGGCACGGTTTCGGAGTTGGGTTTGTTCGGCACGACTATCGTGACGCCGGACAACGTGACGACCATCGTCGGCAATAACAAGATCTTTTCCGACACTATCTCGAACTACAGCATCCTCCCGGTGCGGCGCGTCGAACTGACGGCGAAGATCGCCAATGGCGTCGATCCGACTGACGCGATGAACCGGTTGAAAGCGGCCGTCACACAGATTCCGAACGTGGCCGAAAGTCCCGCGCCGGACATCGAAGTACTGACCTTCACGCCGGAAGGCCCCCTGCTGTGCGTGCGGCCTTACACGAACAATGAGCACTATTGGCAGGTCTATTTCGACACCAATCGCGCGATCATCCAGACGTTCAAGGAAGCCGGCTACCCGACGCCGGAAACGCCGCTGGCGCCGCGTGCGGTGACCTGAGCATCGTCGCGAGACGCGGATGTCTCGCGTCGTCAATTGTCAAATCCATAGGATCTGGACGTACCAAAGAAAACGGCGTCGCTAGATTCGCGACGCCGTTTTTTTCATCTGGCCGGCTCTGCTTGTAGAACGTCAGCGGTTGTTCGCATTCGACGTGTTCTTGCGCATCATCTTCCACACCGCTCCGAGCACGACGGGCACGATCGCGGCGCCGATACCCACCAGCACGATCACATTCAGATACTGACGGATAAACGGAATGTTGCCGAAGAAGTAGCCGAGCAACGTGAGCAGCAACACCCAGAAAAAAGCGCCGGCAAAGTTGAACAACTGGAACCGGCTCACCGTCATTTCCGATGCGCCCGCAACGAAAGGCGCGAAGGTCCGCACCACCGGAATGAAACGCGCCAGCACGATGGTTTTGCCGCCATGCTTCTCGTAGAAGTTGTGCGTCTTCTGCAGCGCGGTGCGATCGAGAAAGCGTTCGAGAAAAGGAATGTGCGAATTGAATACCCGCGGCCCGATGGCCCGCCCGATCATATAGTTGACAGTATTGCCGGCGATGGCCGCCACAAGCAGCAACACGATCAGCAACCCAATGTTCATTTCGCCAGTCGCGCAAAAAGCGCCGCCGATAAACAGCAGCGAATCGCCCGGCAGAAACGGCAGGATCACGAGCCCGGTTTCGCAGAACACGATAAGAAACAGCACCGCGTAGACCCAGGCGCCGTACACATGAATGAAGTCTCCGAGGAACTTGTCGATATGCAAGACAAGGTTGACGAAATGTAGCAACGTGTCCAAAGAGAATCCTTTATGAAGCGAATATGACGATGGCAAGAACAGCCGTGTGAACAGGCCTGTTGACGATGGCGGCAAGCGCTCACTCGCCGCCGGAAATTGACCGCGTCATGATACAGAAAGTGCCCGGCCATCATTAAAAATCTCCCGCGCGCGGGTGTGCTTGCACGCGCTGCGGGCTTGCCGCGCCGAATCGCTATAATTTCGCCATGTCCGAATTCTCCGAAACGCCTGCCGGCCTCGACGCCGCGGCCGCGGTTTCCGCCGCCGCGCCCGCCCCACGCCCGTTACGCGCGATCCAGCCCCTTCCCGATCAGCTGATCAGCCAGATCGCCGCCGGCGAGGTGGTCGAGCGGCCGGCCTCGGTCGTCAAGGAACTGCTGGAAAATGCACTCGACGCGGGCGCGCGGTCGCTGCGCATCCTGCTCGACGAAGGCGGCGTCAAACGCATCTCGATTACGGACGACGGCTGCGGCATCCCCGAGAACGAACTCGTGCTTGCGCTAATGCGCCATGCGACCAGCAAAATCCGCTCGCTTGCCGAGCTGGAAGCCGTCGCTACGCTCGGGTTTCGCGGCGAGGCGCTGGCCTCGATTGCCTCGGTCGCGCAGATGACCATCACGAGCCGCACTGCCGACGCGGCGCATGCGGTGCGGGTGGACGCGGACACCGGCGTGCTGAGCCCGGCTGCGGGCACGCAGGGCACCACGATCGAAGTCCGCGAGTTGTATTTCAACACGCCGGCACGCCGCAAGTTTCTGAAGAGCGAGCAGACGGAACTCGGCCATTGTCTCGAACAGATCCGTCGCGCGGCGCTGGCGCGGCCGGATGTCGCGATTTCGGTGCTGCATAACGGCAAGGCGGTCGAACACTGGAACGCCAGCGAGCCGCCCGTGCGGGTCGCGAAGATTCTCGGCGAGACGTTCGCGACCGCCCATCTGCCGCTCGACGAATCCGCCGGACCGCTGGCCGTCTACGGTTGCGCGGGTCTGCCGACCGCGAGCCGCGGGCGGGCCGATCAGCAATATTTTTTCGTCAACGGCCGCTTTGTGCGCGACAAGCTGCTTACGCACGCCGTGCGCGCCGCTTATGAAGATGTCTTGCACGGCGAACGCTATCCGTCCTATGTGCTGTTCCTCGATCTGCCGCCTGAAGCGGTCGATGTGAACGTGCATCCGTCGAAGATCGAAGTGCGGTTCCGCGATTCGCGCTCGATTCACCAGTTCGTCTTTCACGCCGTGCAGCGCGCACTGGCGCGGCATGCGGGCGCATCGCCGGAAACAACGGCGGGCGGGCATGCGGCGCATCTGGAGCCCACGGCGGGCGGACCGGCTTCGTTTGGCGCGACGCCGTTGGGTGGCGCGGGCATCGGCGGCGGCGCTTTCGGCGCGAGCAACGGCGCAAGCGGCTTCGGCGGCGGCTTGGGTGGCGGCTTGGGTGGCACATCAGGCGGCGGCTTCGGCTCGTCGCAACCAGGCCCGTCAGGCAACACGTGGATGCGCCAGGCTCGCATGACGCAGGGCACACTGCCGGTCGCGCAACCGCTCGCGTTTTACGACGCGCTGTTCGGCCGCAGGGATACCAACGCGGGTACGGCAGAAGGCGCCACGCTGTTCGAAGCGCGCGACTCGGCGGCCGAATCGCCATCGCCGTACAACGCGTCAGCGCCCTACCCGGCGCCCGCTTTCCACGCCGCCGACGAGCAACCGCTCGGCTTCGCGCTCGGCCAGATCCATGGCATCTACGTGCTGGCGCAGAACGCGCACGGTCTGGTGATTGTCGACATGCACGCCGCCCACGAGCGCATTCTGTACGAGCAGTTCAAGAACGCGCTGGCCGATCGTACGATCGCCGTGCAGCCGCTGCTGATCCCGCAATCCATGCAGGCGGACCCGATCGAAATCGGCACGGTGGAAGAAGAGCGCGACACGCTCGACGCGCTCGGCTTCGACCTCGCCGTGCTATCGCCCACCACGCTCGCGATCCGCGCCGTGCCGGCGCTGCTGAAAGACGCCGATCTGCAGGCGCTGGCGCGCGCGGTTCTCTCCGATCTGCATGCGTACGGCGGCTCGCGCGTGTTGACCGAACGTCAGCACGATATGCTCGGCACGCTCGCCTGCCATCACGCGGTGCGCGCGAATCGTCGTCTGACGCTCGATGAAATGAACGCGCTGCTGCGTCAAATGGAAGCCACCGAGCGCGCCGATCAATGCAATCACGGGCGTCCCACGTGGTATCAGTTGACGCTGTCCGATCTGGATCGGCTGTTCATGCGCGGGCAATGACGTGACGCTGCTTCGACGCGCACCCGTTTGCCCATGACCGCGCACATGACGTCGCGCCCACCCACGGTCGTGCCATGCCTGCTCGGCCCGACCGCATCCGGCAAAACCGCGGCCGCGCTGGCGCTCGCCGCACGGCGTCCGGTGGAAATCATCAGTGTCGATTCAGCGCTGGTCTATCGCGAGATGGATATCGGCACGGCCAAGCCAACCGCTGAGGAACGCGCGGTGGCGCCGCATCACCTGATCGATATCGTCGATCCCATCGACGCCTATTCCGCCGCGCAATTCCGCGCCGACGCTTTAAGGCTGACCGCCGAGATCCACTCGCGCGGGCGGCTGCCGTTGCTGGTCGGCGGAACCATGCTGTACTACAAGGCGCTCACGCAAGGGCTCAACGATCTGCCCGCCGCCGACGCGGATGTGCGCGCCACGCTCGACGCCGACGCCGCACGCGAAGGCTGGCCGGCCCTGCATGCGCGGCTCGCCGCGCTCGACCCCGTAACGGCTGCGCGGTTGGCGCCAAACGATTCGCAGCGGATTCAGCGGGCGCTTGAAGTCTTCATGCTGACCGGACAGACCATGTCCGCGCTGCTGGCCGCGCCGGTCATGCAAGACGACTCCGCTGCCCGGTGGCGCTTCGTGCCGATTGCGCTGGAGCCGTCCGAGCGCAGCGTGCTCCATGCGCGCATCGAGAAACGCTTCGACGCGATGCTGGCCGGCGGCTTTATCGATGAAGTGGTAAAGCTGCGCGAACGCGGCGACTTATTGCCCGAGATGGCGTCCATGCGTTGTGTGGGCTACCGGCAAGTCTGGGAATATCTGGATGGCGTGGTCGATTATTCGACCATGCGCGACAAGGGCGTCTTTGCGACGCGGCAGTTGTGCAAGCGACAGCTCACATGGCTGCGAAGCATGCCGGAGCGGGTGGTGGTGGATTGCTGCGATCCGCACGCGACGGCGCGGGTGCTTGAAGCGGTTGAAGCGTTGCTTTGAGATTGCTGCAAAGTTTTGAACCCGCGAGGTGAAGACTATCCTCACACCACGCGGGTACCAGAAGCTTTGACTTTAGACCACGACAGTTTGAGCTTCGCCGGCCGCGCTTTCGCGAATCACGCCGATCTTCCAAACTTGCTCGCCGGCGGCCGACAGCAGACCGATTGCCGCATCCGCATCAGCAGCCGACACAACCACCGCCATGCCGATACCGCAGTTGAACACGCGATGCATTTCCGCATCCGCCACGCCGCCGTGCTTTTGCAGCCACGAGAACAGCGGCGGCAACGGCCAGCCACGATGATCCAGTTCGGCCGTCAGGCCTTCACGCAGCACGCGCGGAATATTCTCGACCAGGCCGCCGCCGGTGATGTGCGCCATGCCTTTGACGGCGATCTGTTGCATCAGCGCCAGCAGCGGCTTTACATAAATATGCGTGGGCGCCATCAGCGCATCGGCGAGCGAGCGGCCGTCGAAATCCGCGTTCAGATCCGGCTGCGCGCGCTCGATGATCTTGCGCACCAGCGAAAAACCGTTCGAATGGATGCCGCTCGAAGCCAGACCCAGCACGACGTCGCCCGGGGCGATGGTGCTGCCGTCGATAATCTTGCTCTTCTCCACCGCGCCGACTGCGAAACCGGCCAGATCGTACTCGCCGTCCGGATACATGCCCGGCATTTCCGCCGTCTCGCCGCCGATCAGCGCGCAGCCCGACAGTTCGCAGCCATGCGCGATGCCCTTCACGACCGTTGCCGCCGTGCCCACGTCCAGCTTGCCGCAAGCGAAATAGTCGAGGAAGAACAGCGGCTCGGCGCCCTGCACGAGAATGTCGTTCACGCTCATCGCCACCAGATCCTGGCCGACGGTGTCGTGTTTGTTCAGCTGAAACGCGAGACGCAGCTTGGTGCCGACGCCGTCGGTGCCGGACACCAGCACCGGCTCCTTGTACTTCTTGGGCACTTCGAACAGCGCGCCGAACCCGCCGATGCCACCCAGCACGCCGTCGCGCATCGTCTTTTTGGCAAAGGGCTTGATCGCGTCGACCAGGGCGTCGCCCGCGTCGATGTCCACGCCGGCGTCGCGATACGACAGACCTTGGGCCGAATCAGTTGAATTCGGGGCGGATTTCGGTTGATTCATGGGGAAGAGCTCGAAGGTCGGTAAAATGCGATTTTACCTGATCCGGTCGCGACGACACCTGGAAAACCACCTTGCAAGAGAACTCTTCGATCCTGACGCCTGTTCAGCGCCGCGCCTTCATCTGGGTGGCTATCGCGCTGGGCGTCGGCATTCTGCTCTGGCTGCTGAGCCCGGTCCTAACGCCGTTTCTGCTCGGCGCGATCCTCGCGTACATTCTGCAGCCGGGCGTGGCGTGGATGGTGCGCCGGCGCGTGCCGCGCGCTCTGGCCGCCTTGCTGATGATGCTGCTGTTCACGCTCGTCATGACGCTGCTCGTGCTGCTGGTTCTGGCTGTCATCCAGAAAGAAGCGCCGCAACTCAAGCAACAAGTGCCTGTATTCTTTGCGCACGTGAACGCCTGGCTGCAACCCAAGCTGGCCATGCTCGGACTCGCCGATTCGCTCGATTTCGCCAGCATTCGCGATCTGGTCATGGGGCAACTGGAAGGCAGCGCGCAAACCGTTGCTGTGTACGCGTGGACCTATATCCGCACGAGCGGCAACGTGATGGTGACCGTGGTCGGCAACGTCGTACTGGTGCCGCTCGTGCTGTTCTATCTGCTGTACGACTGGAACCGCATGCTCGCGCGTGCGCAGGTTGTCGTGCCGCGCCGCTGGCTCGACAAGACGCTGCAGCTCGCGCGTGACATGGACCAGATGCTGTCGCAATACCTGCGCGGCCAGTTGCTCGTAATGGGCGTATTGGCGGTGTTTTACGCGGTGGCGCTGACTATCGCGCGCTTCGAGATCGCCTTGCCGGTTGGTATTTTTACCGGACTGGCGGTGTTCATCCCGTACATCGGTTTCGCAACCGGCCTCGTGCTGGCGCTGCTCGCGGCGTTGCTGCAGTTCGGCGACTGGTACGGCTTCGGCGCGGTCGCGGTGATTTACGGTGTCGGCCAGATTTTGGAGAGCTTTTATCTCACGCCGCGGCTGGTGGGCGAACGGATCGGCCTGCACCCGCTCGCGGTGATTTTCGCGTTGCTCGCGTTCGGGCAGCTGTTCGGCTTTTTCGGTGTTTTGCTGGCCTTGCCGGTCAGCGCGATTCTGTCGGTCGCCGTGCGCGAGTTGCGGCAAAGCTATCTGACGAGCACGCTCTATAACAACTGACTGCTCCTTGACTATTTCGGCCCGTCATACGGCCGTTTGCGGCCCAAGCCTCATTTTCGGCATTCACCTACTGTGCTTCGTCAACTGACGCTCGATCTCGGCACCCCGCCGCCATCGACATTCGACAATTTCTTCGCCGGCGCCAACGCCGAGCTGGTCACGCGCCTGCGCGAGCTCGAGAACGCGCTCGCCGCCGGGCCGGTCGCCGATCGCACCTTCTATCTGTGGGGCGAGTCGGGCAGCGGCCGCACGCACCTGTTGCAGGCGCTCGTGCACGAAGCATCGCCGGGGCATGCGCGTTTCGCCGGCCCGCAGAGCAGTCTCGCCGCGTTCAGCTTCGACCCGCGCGTCGCGCTCTACGCGATCGACGATTGCGACGCCTTGTCGGCCGCGCAGCAGATCGCCGTCTTCAACCTGTTCAACGAGGTGCGCGCGCATCCCACCAGCGCGCTGGTCGCCGCGGGCAACGCGCCGCCCATCGGCATGACGGTGCGCGAGGATTTGCGCACGCGCCTCGGCTGGGGTCTCGTGTTTCATCTCGCGCCGCTGCCGGACGAAGGCAAGGCCGCGGTGCTGAAACACGCGGCGCGCGAGCGCGGCATCATGCTCGCCGACGACGTGCCGGCCTACCTGCTCACGCATTTTCGCCGCGACATGCCCAGTCTGATGGCACTGCTCGACGCGCTCGACCGCTTCTCGCTCGAACAGAAACGCGCGGTCACGCTGCCGCTGCTGCGTACCATGCTGGCTTCGCCCGACGCCGAAGAACGGCGCGGCGGGCCGACCTCGGCGGCCTCATCCGCGTCATCCGCCGCTTCAAGTAAAATAGACCCCCATGGCTAACCTCGCACTCTTCGATCTCGACCACACGCTCATCCCCACCGACAGCGACCACGAATGGGGCCGCTTCATGGTGAAACACGGCATGGTCGACGCCGAAAATTTCGCCCGTGAAAACGACCGCTTTTTCGCCGACTACAAAGCCGGCAAGCTCGACATTCACGCGTATCTGATCGCGATGCTCACGCCGCTGTCGAAGTACACGCGCGCGCAACTCGCCGACTTTCACGCGCAGTACATGCACGAAGTCATCAAGCCGGCCATTTTTCCCATCGCGCTGGAACTGGTGAAGCAGCACCGCGAAGCCGGCGACCTGTGCTGCGTGGTCACCGCCACCAACGAATTCATCACCCGCCCGATCGCTCAGGCATTCGGCGTCGACGCGCTGATCGCCTGCGAAGCGGAAACCGTCGACGGCGAGCCGCATTCGCCGTACACCGGCCGCCCCACCGGTACGCCGAGCTACAAGGAAGGCAAGATCGTGCGCACCGAAGCATGGCTCGCCTCGCTCGGCAAGACGTGGAGCGACTTCGAGCGCAGCTATTTCTATAGCGATTCGCACAACGACATTCCGCTGCTCGAAAAAGTCACGGACCCGATCGCGACCAATCCGGACGACACATTGCGCGCCCATGCGCAGGCCAAAGGCTGGCGCATCCTCGAACTCTTTCAACCCTCGTGATCAAAAAACTTATCCGCAAGCTATTCGGCCAGGACTCGGCGCCCGCTGACGACAACCTGCCCGCCGAAGCCGAGACAGACGAAACCGGCAGCGCACCCGCGCGCACTCCGTCAGGCGCGAGCAAAGCGCGCCGCAAACCCGCCCGTTCCAGCGCGCCCGTCAAGACCGTGCGCGATCCGGACGTGCCGATCATCATTCCGCACGACGTGCATGGCATCGACCAGGCGCTGATCTCGAGGAACGCGATTCGCGTGACCGAAGGTCTGCAACAGGCGGGGCACCGCGCGTTCATCGTCGGCGGCGCGGTGCGCGATCTGCTGCTCGGCATCAAGCCGAAAGACTTCGACGTCGCCACGGATGCCACGCCCGAACAGGTGCAAAAGCTGTTCCGCCGCGCGCGCATCATCGGCCGGCGGTTTCAGATCGTGCACGTGCAGTTCGGTCAGGAAATCATCGAGACCTCGACGTTCCGCGCGCTGGTCGATCCGCCCGCGGCCGACGCGCCTCCGGCCCGCCGCCTGAAACGTGACGAACTCGACCGCCGCACCCACGCGGTGGACGCGAGCGGCCGCGTGCTGCGCGACAACGTGTGGGGCGAGCAGCACGAAGACGCCACGCGCCGCGACTTCACGATCAACGCGATGTACTACGATCCGGCCACGCAAACCGTGCTGGACTATCACAACGGCATGGCCGACATGCGCGCGCGTCTGCTGCGCATGATCGGCGACCCGGCCACGCGTTATCGCGAAGATCCGGTGCGCATGCTGCGCGTAGTACGTTTCGCGGCCAAGCTCGACTTCGAGATCGAGGACAGCACGCGCGAGCCGATCGCCAACATGGCCGATCTGATCAACAACGTGCCCGCCGCGCGTCTGTTCGACGAGATGCTCAAGCTGATGCTCTCGGGCCATGCGCTCGCGTGTCTGAAACGCTTGCGCAAGGAAGGCCTGCATCATGGTCTGTTGCCTTTGCTCGACGTGGTGCTCGAGCAGCCCATCGGCGAAAAATTCATCACGCTCGCGCTGAACAACACAGATTCCCGCGTGCGCGCCGGCAAGCCGGTGTCGCCGGGCTTCCTGTTCGCTACGCTGTTGTGGCACGACGTGCAGCAGCGCTGGCAAAAATTTGAAGCGAACGGCGAATATCCGGTGCCCGCATTGCATCGCGCGATGGACGATGTCCTCGACATGCAAACGGAGAAACTCGCGATCCACAAACGCTTCTCGTCGGATATGCGCGAGATCTGGGGCCTGCAGTTGCGCCTCGAAAAACGCTCCGGCAGAAGCGCGCTGAAGCTGCTGGAACACCAAAGATTTAGAGCGGGGTATGATTTCCTCCTGTTGCGCTGCGAATCGGGCGAACTCGACGAGTCGGTCGGTGCGTGGTGGACGGAGTTCATAGAAGGAGACATCGCCGCGCGTGAGGCATTGCTCACGCAAGGCGGGAAGGACCGAAGCCCCAGAAAACGACGGCGGCGCAGCAGCGCCGGTAGAAACCGCAAGCCGGGGGACGGATTGGAGGGCGGCACGCCAGCCGAACGCACAGCCGAAGACGCAGGCCATGACGGCCCGCACGAAGACTGACCTAGCGTTGGCTGTTGCCGTCGAACGATAGTTGCAGGAAGTTATGCCATGACGGTTGCTTATCTCGGCCTCGGCGCGAATCTCGGGGACGCGCGCCAGACCCTGAAAGACGCGGTGGTGTGCCTCGCACAACAGCACACCATCTCCGTGCTCGCCAAGTCGAGCCTGTATCGCACTGCCCCGATCGACGCGGGCGGCGACGATTATTTCAACTGCGTCGTGAAGATCGATACGACGCTCCCCGTGCGGCATCTGCTTGCGCTCTGCCACAAAATCGAGCATCAGTTCGGCCGCGAGCGGCCGTTTCGCAATGCACCGCGCACGCTCGATCTGGACATCCTGCTGTTCGGCGATCAATCGATCGATGAAGCCGATCTGATCGTGCCGCATCCACGTTTGATCGAACGCGCATTCGCGCTGCTGCCGCTCGTCGAGATCGATCCCTCACTCGTGATCCCACAGCATGGCCGCGCCGAAGCGTTGCTCAGCGGTGTGAGCGATCAGCGCATCGAGAAAGTGAAGGGGCCTTGCCAGTGCCCCATGCTAAATGCATTGGCCGCAGGTGAAAGCACCACTCCTAAAGGCCGTTGCGAATGAATTCAACGCCGCTTACCGTCACGGCGCCGCAGTTGCGGCCTCCGTTCGGCTATCTCGCGATCGAAGGGCCGATCGGCGTTGGCAAGACCTCGCTCGCACGGCGCCTCGCGCAACGCTGGTCGATGCAGGAACTGTTCGAACGGCCGCAGGACAATCCTTTCCTCGAACGCTTTTATCGCGACACCGCGCGTTATGCGTTGCCTACGCAGTTGCACTTCGCCTTGCAGCGCGCGCAGCAGGCTCAGGACGTAAGCGCGGCACACGCATCGGGCACACCGCTGGTCGCCGATTTCATGACGCAGAAGAACGACATCTTCGCGCGTCTGACGCTGCAGGAAGACGAGTGGCAGTTGTATCGCGCGCTCGCCGCGCGCATCGACGTCAATGCGCCGGCACCGGACTTCGTGGTCTATCTTCAGGCAAGCCCGGAAGTGTTGTTCGCGCGAATCCAGAAGCGCGCGGTGCCGATGGAGCTGCAGATTTCCGACGCCTACCTGCACGCCCTGTGCGACGCGTACAACGAGTTTTTCTATCACTACGACCGCACGCCCGTGCTGACGGTCAATGCCGAACATCTGAATCCGCTCGACTCGGACGCGGACCTTGCGCTACTCGCCGAACGCATCGAAACCATGCGCGGCCGCAAGGAATTCTTTGTCAAAGGCACGTCGCTGTAAGCAGCGCGGCCACCTCTCTTTTCTCAACGGATTGACCCCATGACCTATTTGCAGGAAGCGAGCCGGAACGCCATCACCGTGCCGAAACTGCAGGCAATGCGCGATGCCGGCGAAAAAATCGCCATGCTCACCTGCTACGACGCGAGCTTCGCCGCGCTGCTGGACCGCGCGGGCGTCGACGTGCTGCTGATCGGCGATTCGCTCGGCAATGTGTTGCAAGGCCAGACGACCACGCTGCCCGTGTCGCTCGCCGACATCGCGTATCACACGGCTAGCGTGGCGCGCGCGCGGCCCGCGGCGCTGATCGTGGCCGACTTGCCGTTCGGCACCTACGGCACGCCGGAAGACGCCTTCAGAAGCTCGGTGGAGTTGATGCGGGCTGGCGCGCAGATGGTGAAGCTCGAGGGTGGCGAATGGCTCGCGGACACGGTGCGCTTCCTGGTGGAGCGCTCGATTCCTGTATGCGCGCACGTCGGTCTGACGCCGCAATCCGTGCATGCGTTCGGCGGCTTCAAGGTGCAGGGCAAAACCGAAGCAGGCGCGTCGCAGTTGATGCGCGACTCGCTCGCCGTGCAGCAGGCCGGCGCGCAATTGATCGTGATGGAAGCGATTCCGACGCTGCTCGCCGGCGACGTCACGAAGCAGTTGCGTATTCCGACGATCGGCATCGGCGCGGGCGTGGATTGCTCGGGTCAGGTGCTGGTGCTGCATGACATGCTGGGCATTTTCCCCGGCAAGCGGCCGCGCTTCGTGAAGGATTTCATGCACGGGCAGCCGAGTATTCTCGCTGCTGTGGAAGCGTATGTGGCAGCGGTGAAGGATGGTTCGTTTCCCGGGCCGGAGCATACGTTCTGAGTTTGAAATCGATCAAGTTTGCGGCAAAACGGGCTGCTTCGTGCCCGTTTTGAGATCGATCCGATATTGCATGCAAAGCCGGTTGTCTATCTTCGTCTTCCTGTTTATGCGGCCTGGCCGCGAGCCGAGGAGAGACCACCATGAGCCCATTTTGTCTGATCGACGTAGCGGGAATCCGCGACCACGCGACCGTGCCGCATGACGTGCGCGAATCGGGTTTGCATGCATGTTTGAGCGGCTGGATGATTCGGCTGCTGCATGCATTTCACGGTTGAGGCGCGGGCGGCGGCCCTGCTTTGCGTTGATTGCCGCATTTAGCGGCTTGCGCTCTCGCCTCTATCAGTTCACGATCCGCGCCGGTACTGCGCCTCGCAGCGCATTGCACACCATTAGCGCTTCGGCGTTTTGCAGATCGGTCCGGGTCAGCACACGTTCGCCCGCCTGCAGTTCCGACGCGCTATCCAGCAACACGCCACGCATCACGCCTGGCAGCACGCCCGACGCGAGCGGAGGCGTCCACCAGCGGCCAGCCAGTTTCACGAAGACGTTCGAGCGGCCGCCTTCGGTCAACTCGCCTTGCGCGTTGAAGAACAGCGTGTCGAACGCGCCCTTTGCTTCGGCTTCACGCCAGCCACGATCGTATTCGGCGCGGCGCGTAGTTTTGTGATGCAGCAGCGGGTCGGCGGCGTCGGTTGCAGGGAATGCGTGATCGGGTCCAAGCATCACACCGACGGTCGGTTCGGCTAGCGCCGTCAACACCGCGACCGTGATCTGAATCGTGCCGTTTTTGCTCAGCGCAAGCCGCATGCGATGCGGCGTTTCAGCGGGCAGCGACGCGCATTTCGTGGCGATCTCTGAGCTAATGGCGTTTGCGTCGTCGAACCTGAAGCCGAGCGTCGCGGCGCTCGATGACAGTCGCGCGAGATGGCGGGACAGATGCCGTACGCCCTCTTCGCGCGTCGCATACATCGTTTCGAACAGCTCGAAACCCGGCTCGGCGCCGGTCAGAAAGCTGGCCTTCAATTGGCACTCCGCAAATTCGTCGGCGGCGACGCTGTCGAGCACGATGCCCGCGCCGACGCCCATCTTGCCTTTCAGATGACCGGTTTGCGTGGACGGACTCAACGTCAGCGTGCGGATCGCGACAGATAAGCAGAAGTCGCCGCAGCCGGTCCGGTTTGCGTCGCGCCTGGTCGCGTCCGCATTCTCAGCCGACGATGAAGGCGCGTCCAGCCAACCAATCGCGCCGGTATAGAGTCCGCGCGGCGTGCTCTCGAGCTCATCGATCAACTGCATCGTGCGATGCTTCGGCGCGCCGGTGATCGAGCCGCAAGGGAACAGCGCGCGCAACGTCTGGGCGAACGACGTGGCGGGCTTTAGCGCCGCCTCCACGGTCGAGGTCATTTGCCACACCGACGCATACGGCTCGACCGAAAACAGCGCCGGCACTTTGACCGAGCCCGTTTGCGCCACCCGCGACAAATCATTGCGCAACAGGTCGACGATCATCACGTTTTCGGCGCGGTTTTTCGGATCGTTGCCGAGGAATTCGGCAGCACGCCGGTCCACCGCCGGGTCGTCCGAGCGCGGCGCGGTGCCTTTCATCGGCCGCGCACGCAACGTCGCGCCCTGCTTCTCGATGAAGAGTTCCGGCGAACACGACAGCACCCAGTGTCCGCCCGGCAATGCGATCAGCGCGCCATACGGTACCGGCTGACGCGCCCTCAACCGCCGATACAGCGCGCTGGGCGAGCCGAAGATATCGAAGCCGAGCCGGTACGTGTAGTTGACCTGATAGGAATCGCCGGCGCGCAGGGCCGAGTGGATCGCATCGATCGCTGCGTTGAACTGAGCCGGGTCGACGCTCGCACGCACGTTCATCGTGCCCGCCACGGACGGCTCGACCGCGCTTGCGTCGCGCGCCATAAGCCACGCGTCGACCTCTTCACGACTGAGCTTCTCGCAACGTTCGAATAATAAAAAACGCAGCGTGGCATCGCCACGCTGCGTTTTCAAAGACTGGCTCGAATCTCCGCCGAGAAGATGCCGGCCGAACTCATAGTCGGCGAGCACGACGGCATGCAAACCACACTGCGTCTGCGCTGCCACGGTTTCGCACACGGCTTCGAGCTGCGCGGCGTCCGCGCACACCCGTTCCTGCACAAAACCCGTGTACAGACGACTCGAACGGCGCGCCGCCGTCGCGTCGCAATCGTCGAGCAACGCGAACACCGTGCCGCGCTCATCTGCCGTCATACCTACCGCCAACTTCAAACCGCCATTAATCGAAGAAGCTCTTCACCCGGTCGAACCAGCTCTTGCTTTGCGGGCTATGCCGCGAGCCGCCTTCAACCAACGCCTTCTCGAACTGCTTGAGCAGATCGCGTTGCGGCTCGGTGAGTTTGACCGGCGTTTCGACTTGCACGTGCACGTACAGATCGCCGGCAATGCTCGAACGCAGCCCCTTGATGCCCTTGCCACGCAGACGGAACGTCTTGCCCGACTGCGTGCCTTCCGGCACGGTGAAGCTGGCGCGGCCCGCGAGCGTCGGCACTTCGATTTCGCCGCCGAGCGCCGCGGTGGTGAACGGAATCGGCATCTGGCAATGCAGATCGTCGCCGTCGCGTTCGAACACCGAGTGCTGCTTGATGTGAATCTCGACGTACAGATCGCCCGACGGGCCGCCGTTGATACCCGGCTCGCCGTTGCCGGCGGAACGGATCCGCATGCCGTCGTCGATACCCGCCGGGATCTTCACTTCCAGCGTCTTGGTTTCCTTCACCTTGCCCGCGCCGTGGCAGTGGCCGCACGGTTCAGGAATATAGGTGCCGGTACCGTGGCACTTCGGGCAGGTTTGCTGAATGCTGAAAAAGCCTTGCGACATCCGCACCGAACCCGAACCGCTACAGGTCGGGCAGGTTTCCGGCTTGGTGCCGGGCTTGGCGCCCGAACCGTGGCAGATTTCGCACGATACCCAGCTCGGCACGCGAATCTGCGTGTCGTAGCCGTGCGCGGCCTGTTCCAGCGTGATTTCCATGCTGTAGCGCAAGTCGGCGCCGCGGTACACCTGCGGACCAGCGCGGCCGCCGCCGCGTGCGGCGCCACCGGCCGCCTGGCCGAAGATGTCGCCGAAAATATCGCCGAATGCGTCGGCAAAACCGCCGAATCCTTGCGCCCCGGCCCCGCCCATGTTCGGATCGACGCCCGCGTGGCCGTACTGATCGTACGCGGCACGCTTTTGCGAGTCCGAGAGCATTTCATAGGCTTCCTTCACCTCTTTGAAATGCCCTTCCGCATCCTTGTTGCCCGGATTGCGGTCGGGGTGGTGCTTCATCGCCAACTTGCGATAAGCCTTCTTGATTTCGTCGTCGCTCGCGTTCTTTGCGACGCCCAGAACCTCGTAGTAATCCCGTTTCGCCATATCGGTTCAACGCCACTCGCGCAATGCGCACGGTGGCTCCTCTTGAATGCTGGAGTCTCACGACTCGTCCGGCCGCTGTTTCATGCCGCCTGAATGCGGTACAAAACAACGCCCTCCATAAAACAAATGTGCCCGGAGAGCCTAAAAGGCTCGCCAGGCGAGATAACCGCTCTTGCACGTTTGCTGTCCCGATGTCCGGCACGCGGGCGCAGTCTCTGGTGCAGCCGGGCCGCACACAGGGCTGTGTGCGGCTTTACGGTCGAAACGCGACCTGGCTTTAGTCTTTCTTGACTTCCTTGAACTCGGCGTCGACCACATCGTCCTGCTGCTGGCTCGCGCCACCCGCCGTTGCACCCGCGCCAGCGGCCGCAGCTTCGGCACCTTGCGCAGCCTGCATGTCGGCGTACATCTTCTCGCCCATCTTCTGCGAGGCGGTGGCCACCACTTCGATCTTGGCTTCGATCGCAGCCTTGTCCGCCGAACCGCTCTTCAGCGTTTCTTCGAGGTCCTTCAGCGCGGCTTCGATCTTTTCCTTCTCGGCAGCTTCCAGCTTGTCGCCGTATTCGGTCAGCGCCTTCTTCGTGCTGTGGACCAGCGCGTCGCCCTGATTGCGAGCATCGGCCAGTTCACGCAGCTTGTGATCTTCTTCCGCGTTCGCTTCGGCGTCCTTCACCATTTTCTCGATTTCGGCTTCGGACAGACCCGAGTTCGCCTTGATCGTGATGCGGTTTTCCTTGCCGGTCGCCTTGTCTTTCGCGCCGACGTGCAGAATGCCGTTCGCGTCGATGTCGAAGCTCACTTCGATCTGCGGCGTGCCGCGCGGTGCCGGCGGAATGCCTTCGAGGTTGAACTCGCCCAGCAGCTTGTTGCCGGCTGCCATTTCGCGTTCGCCCTGGAACACCTTGATCGTCACGGCGCCCTGATTGTCGTCAGCCGTCGAGTAGACCTGTGCGTGCTTGGTCGGGATCGTGGTGTTCTTGTTGATCATCTTCGTCATCACGCCGCCGAGCGTTTCGATGCCGAGCGACAGCGGGGTCACGTCGAGCAGCAGAACGTCTTTACGGTCGCCCGACAGAACCTGGCCTTGAATCGCGGCGCCCACGGCCACGGCTTCGTCCGGGTTCACGTCACGGCGCGGATCCTTGCCGAAGAACTCCTTGACCTTTTCCTGCACCTTCGGCATGCGGGTCATACCGCCGACCAGAATCACGTCGTCGATTTCGCCGACCTTCACGCCCGCGTCCTTGATCGCCACGCGGCACGGTTCGATCGTGCGTTCGATCAGCTCTTCAACCAGCGCTTCCAGCTTGGCGCGCGTAATTTTCAGGTTCAAGTGCTTCGGACCCGATGCGTCGGCCGTGATGTACGGCAGGTTGATTTCGGTTTGCTGGCTCGACGACAGCTCGATCTTCGCCTTTTCAGCCGATTCCTTCAGGCGCTGCAGCGCAAGCACGTCTTTCGACAGATCCACGCCTTGCTCTTTCTTGAACTCGGCGATGATGTAATCGATGATGCGCTGGTCGAAGTCTTCACCGCCCAGGAACGTATCGCCGTTCGTGGAGAGCACTTCGAACTGCATTTCACCGTCGACGTCGGCGATTTCGATAATCGACACGTCGAACGTACCGCCACCCAGGTCATACACCGCGATCTTGCGGTCGCCCTTTTCGGCCTTGTCCAGACCGAATGCCAAAGCGGCTGCGGTCGGTTCGTTGATGATCCGCTTCACTTCCAGACCGGCGATGCGACCTGCATCTTTGGTGGCCTGGCGCTGGCTGTCGTTGAAGTACGCGGGAACCGTGATCACGGCTTCGGTGACCGGCTCGCCGAGGTAGTCTTCAGCGGTTTTCTTCATCTTGCGCAACGTTTCCGCCGAGATTTGCGGCGGCGCGAGCTTCTGATCGCGCACTTCGATCCATGCGTCGCCGTTGTCGGCTTTCATGATCTTGTACGGCATCAGCGCGATGTCTTTCTGAACTTCCTTTTCTTCGAAGCGGCGGCCGATCAGGCGCTTGACCGCGTACAGCGTGTTCTTCGGATTCGTGACCGACTGACGCTTCGCCGGTGCGCCGACGAGAATCTCGCCGTCTTCCATGTAAGCGATGATCGACGGCGTGGTGCGCGCGCCTTCCGAGTTCTCGATCACCTTGACCGAATTGCCTTCCATGATCGCCACGCACGAGTTGGTCGTGCCCAGGTCGATACCGATGATTTTGCCCATTTTTCCTATTCTCCTAACTTTGATCGCTGCGGGAAGCGCCTTGTTTGCCCTGCCGGCCGTAAGGCGATCCGCTCTCAATTCCTACCTGCACTCAACATAAGTGCGTCCGCATCGTTTTCAAGACCTCTTTTACGATGCGGTCTTTAATTTTTTTCAATCGGGCGAACTTTTGCCCGAATTCGTTCCATCGGCCTGGGCACAGTTCGTGGCGCCGGGCATTTTGCCCGTGTGTCGGCCCGAATCCTCTCCCCGTGCGGCGGTGACCGCGGCCGCAGGTTCGAACTGCTCAAGGCCTTGCCAGCCGAGTCGCTTGCGCAGCAGAAAACTATGAGGGCAGACCATGCACGATAAAGCACAAGCCGGGTTCGCGATGCCCGTCAACGCTGCTGTGAAGCCGTTGAGGCCGAGGGCGGTGGCGTCGACGGGAGGTCTGCCATGGAGCGCATTGCCTGCCGGACGAAGCGGCTTACCGAATCCTCTGCGCTTACTTCGGTGCGGCGACGGTCACGAGTGCCGGACGCAGCACGCGATCGGCGATCACGAAGCCCTTTTGCAGCACGGCTACCACGGTGTTCGGCTCCTGCTCGGCCGGCACCATGGAAATGGCCTGATGACGGTGCGGATCGAACTTCTCGCCAACCGGATTCAGGGCGACCACGCGGCCCTTTTCCAGCGCGCCGGTGAGCTGGCGCAGCGTGAGCTCGACGCCTTCGCGCACCTTCTGCAGATCGTCGGACGAGTGGGCGACCGCGGCTTCGAGACTGTCGACCACCGGTAGCAGATGCTCGGCGAAGCTCTCGATTGCAAATTTGTGCGCCTTGGCGACGTCTTCCTGAGCGCGGCGGCGGACGTTTTCGGTCTCAGCCTTGGCGCGCAGGAAGCTCTCCTGCAACTCGGCGATCTTCGCTTCGGCTTCGGCCAAGGCCGTCTGCTCTGCGTTGACCGGCGAGTCGGTTGCGGCGTTGGCCGCCGCTTCCTGCTGAGGTGCTGCGGCCTCGGCGGCCTGGCGCGCGGTTTCGTCGGCGGGCGTGGGATTCTGGCTCGTCGGGTTCTCTTGCGTGTTTTCCATGTCGCTGAAAGTCGTTAAATAGGTGAAAGCGAGGTAAAAGCCAACGGTGGCCGGCAGCACATCAAACCTGGCGCGGTTTGTGCGTTGCAAAATCGCGACAGACAACTTCGCGAGTCACCGTCAATCAAAACGGCAGATGAGGCCGGGAGCAACCATTTCAAGCGGTTCTCCCGGAACTTTTCGCACCGCGGATGAGCCGCGGAAATGCCCGGTTACAACCATTATTGCTGCGCAATCAGATTGAGATTGAGTGCTGCTGACAAGTGGCCTATGCTCCACTTAAGCATCGGAAAAGACACGTTAACCCTAATCTGACGTAAACCTTTCCGATATATTGCAATTCCCACCCGATTTGCCCGTCTTTATCCTGAACCTTCCCAAGGGGAGTACCGTGAAACTGACCTTTGCAATCTCGGTGGTCGCATTGGTTCTGATTGCGGGCACCACGACCATCTGTATGTCCGGGGCTGTCAACGACCACACCACCGAATACGGCGGTGTGCACGCGACCATGGAACAGCTGTTCAACCCCCACCTGAAAGTTTGTCGATAGTGCGCCTGTCGCGCTTGGTCGGCCGGCCATGCAGTGCGGCCGCCGGTTCGCGATACGTCTTGCGCCGCTCCTGTTCGACCTGCCGCTTCACCTTGCTCTCTTCGGTCTCCGCATAAAGCGTTTGTGCGACGCTCGCCGGACCGCGCACGTCGCACACGCCCAGCACCTCCACCTGCCACACAATCCGCTCGATCTCGATTTCGACCAGGTCGCCGACCCGCACGTCTTTAGCCGGCTTGACGCTGGCGCCGCCAATCCGCACATGCCCTTTTTCGACGGCGTCCGCCGCGAGCGAGCGCGTCTTGAAGAAGCGCGCCGCCCAGAGCCATTTGTCGATGCGCAGCTTCGCGCCCGGGTCAGTTGCAATCCTGTAGTTCATGAGCCTGTTCAAGCTCCTGTCGTATGCGGCACCGGCAACGCCTGCACCGGCCAGCCTTGCAGGTTCTGCGCAACGATTTCGCCCAGCGCGGCAATCCACGCCTGCGAGGCATTGAGGCAGGGAATCCGATGGAAATCCTTGCCGCCTGCATGGAGGAATTCGTCGCTCACTTCCATGCCGATTTCCTCGATGGTTTCAAGGCAATCCGCCGTAAAGCCCGGACAGAACACGTCGGCGCGCCGTACGCCCGCCGCGCCCAGTTCCTTTAACGTGGGCGCCGTGTACGGCTGCAGCCATTCGGCCTTGCCAAAGCGCGACTGAAACGTGATTCGGCATTCCACCTGCGTCAGCTCAAGCGCCTGCATCAGCAGCGCGCCGGTTTGCTGGCATTGCTCGTGGTACGGATCGCCGAGATCCATCGTGCGCTTGGGCACCCCGTGGAAACTCAGCACTAGCTTGTCGCCCGCGGCAAAATCCGGCCGGCCATGCTGATGCCAATAGTGATGCACCTGCGCCGCAAGCGCCGCAATGTAGGCCGGATGGTCGGCGTACTGGCGCACTGTGCGGATTTCCGGCTGATTGCGCATGCGCTTGAGCGCCGAAAAGGCGTCGTCAAACGCGGTGGCGGTGGTCGACGACGAGTACTGCGGATACATGGGCATCAACAGCACGCGCTCCGCGCCCGCCAGCTTGAGCTGATTCAGCATCGCCGGGATGCCCGGCGTGCCGTAGCGCATCGCGTAATCGACCAGCACCGTGTAGTCGTTCAATTGCAACAGATGGCGCAGGCCTTCCACCTGTTTCTCCGTGTGGACGCGCAGCGGCGAGCCCTCCGGCATCCACACCGCGGCGTACTTCTTGGCGGAGGCGACGCCCCGAAACGGCAAAATCAGCAGACGCAAAATGATCTGCCAGAGCAGCGCCGGAATTTCGACCACGCGCGGATCGGACAGAAACTGCGCGAGATAGCGGCGGACCGCGCGCGGCGTCGGCGCGTCGGGTGTGCCGAGATTGATCAGCAGCACGGCGACACGGTGCGACGTGGCGTTCTGTGAGGGCCGCTCGAGGTCGAAGCGCATAGGCAGCAAAGTACCGGTATTGGCGGAGAGTCGGTTGAGGTGGGATTCATTATAGCGGCGCGGTCCATGCACCGGTCCGCCGCACACCCCTGGCCATTCGGCCAATTGGCAAGCCGCGCGCCGTCACGCATTATCTGCAGCAGGAGCAGGAGCCACGCGCGACCGCGGCCCAGGAGTCGAAGCCGCCTACTGCTGGCTGAGTGTCAGCGAAAGCAGGCGCGCGGTGATATCCACAATCGGGATCACGCGGTTGTAGGCCATGCGAGTCGGCCCGATCACGCCGAGCGTGCCGACGATCTTGCCGTTCACCTCATAAGGCGCGGTGACCACGCTCATTTCCTCGATCGGTACGAGATTCGACTCACCGCCGATGAAAATCTGCACGCCCGCCGCGTGACTCGACACGTCGAGCAACTGAAGGAGACTGGTCTTTTGATCGAACACATCAAACAGTTTGCGCAAGCGCGCCATGTCCGACGAAAGGTCGGCCACTTCGAGCAGATTGCGCTCGCCGGAAATCAGCACGGTTTCGCCCGTGTCGGATTCGTCCGTGCTGGCCGTGACGGCGGCGTGCATCAGCGTGGTCATGTCGCCGCGCAGTGCGTCGATTTCTTCGCGCAGGCGGCGCCGCACGTCGTCGAACGACAGGCCCGCGAAGTGCGCGTTGATGTAGTTGGACGCTTCGACCAGTTGCGAGGGCGAGAAGTCGCGCTGAGTCGCCATGATGCGGTTCTGCACGTCGCCTTCCGGCGTGACGATGATCAGCAGAATGCGCTTGTCCGACAAACGCATGAATTCGATCTGCTTGAACACGTGGCTGCGCCGCGGCGTGAGCACCACACCGGCGAACTGCGACAGGTTGGACAGCACACTGGCCGCCGCCGCAACGATTTTCTGCGGCTCGCCTGCCTGCAGCGTAGTCTTGACGGTACGCGTCACGGCTTCTTCGTCCGCGGCGGACTCCACTGTGAGCATGGTGTCCACGAACAGACGGTAACCGCGCGGAGTGGGAATGCGGCCCGCGGAAGTATGCGGACTGATCACGAGCCCGAGATCCTCGAGGTCGGACATCACGTTGCGGATCGTTGCCGGACTCAATTCCAGGCCCGAATAGCGCGACAACGTGCGCGAGCCGACCGGCTGACCTTCGGCGATGTAGCGCTCGATCAGCGTTTTTAGGAGGGTTTGTGCGCGAGGATCTAGCATGAGAGAAAATTTTAGCTCAATGGCACGACTACCGCGAGCGCTAGGGGCACCCATCCCTGACGAACGAGCCGCCGTTTGCCAGGGCGGCGCACTGCCTTCGGTCCGGCCCGCAAGCCGGCGTTCCGCCCGGCGCTGTTCGGACCACCTTGCTGACCACTTTGCGAGCCACCTTCCGGGCGGCCCGGCTGCCGGCGCCCCGCCGCACTTTACACGGCGCACATGTCATCAAGGCTTCACCATTCTAACGATAATCGCGAGATGCGCTGACGGCCCGCGCGCGCCGGCCCGCTACCGGGTCTGTCTGCGGTTCTTTTCAGGCCCTACCTATGGTGTAATGCCGGCATGCAAGTGACCAGCCAGTTCAAGACCGTCGCGCTCGTCGGGCGCAACAATACGCCGGGCATCGCCGAGCCGTTGACCGCGCTCGCCTCGTGCATCGCGAAGCGCGGCTTCGAGGTCGTATTCGAAGCAGACACGGCCGCCGAGATCGGCGTCACCGACTACCCGGCGCTGCGTCCCGCCGAGATCGGCGCGCGCGCTGACGTCGCGGTCGTGCTGGGCGGCGACGGCACCATGCTCGGCATCGGCCGCCAGCTCGCGCCCTACCGCACGCCGTTGATCGGCATCAACCACGGGCGGCTCGGCTTCATCACCGACATTCCGATCTCCGACATGCGCGAGATCGTGCCGCAAATGCTGTCCGGCAATTTCGAACGCGAGGAACGCGTGCTGCTCGAAGCGCGCATCATGCGCGGCGGCAATCCGATCTATCACGCATTGGCCTTCAACGACGTAGTGGTCAACCGCAGCGGCTTTTCGGGCATGGCGGAGCTGCATGTCTCGGTGGACGGCCGCTTCATGTACAACCAGCGCTCGGACGGTCTGATCGTAGCCACGCCCACCGGCTCGACCGCCTACGCACTGTCGTCGCAAGGGCCGATTCTGCATCCGCAATTGCAGGGCATCGTGCTGGTGCCGATCGCGCCGCACGCGCTCTCGAACCGGCCGATCGTGCTGCCGGACGACTCGAAGGTGAGCATCCAGATCGTTTCGGGGCGCGAAGTGAATGTCAATTTCGACATGCAGTCGTTCACCTCGCTCGAACTGGGCGACACGATCGAAGTGCGCCGCTCGCGTCATACGGTGCCGATGCTGCATCCGGTCGGCTACAGTTTCTTCACCACGCTGCGCAAGAAACTGCACTGGAACGAATACCCGTCGCACGAAGAAGACTCCAAGCCCTGAGCGGCGAGCACACCGGAACGCGAACGCCGCCGCTGCCGAAACCCGAACATCAAGCTCACCAGACGACCTCCATGCTTCGCCACCTCTCGATACGCGACTTCGTCATCGTCGCCGCGCTCGACCTCGAATTCGACAGCGGCTTTACTGTTTTCTCCGGCGAAACCGGCGCCGGCAAATCGATTTTGATCGACGCGCTGGCGCTCGCGCTCGGCGCCCGCGCCGATGCGAACGTCGTGCGCACTGGCGAAAGCCGGGCGGACCTCGCCGCTGAGTTCGAGACCCATGCGCAGGTCGAGCAATGGCTCGACGAGCAGGCGCTCGGCACGACCGGCGAGGACGGCCATCACGGCAACACAGTGATGCTGCGGCGCGTGGTGGATGCCAACGGCCGCTCGCGCGCCTTTATTAACGGCACCGCGGCCACGCTCGCGCAGTTGCGCGAGGTCGGCGAGATGCTGGTGGATATTCATGGCCAGCACGCGCACCAATTGCTGATGCGCCCCGACGCGCAACGCGAACTGTTCGACACCCACGCGGGCCTGTCGGACACCGCGGCAAGCGTCACGCGGGCATGGCGCACGTGGCGCGAGAAAGTTCAGGCGGTCGAGCACGCGCAAACGCGTGACCGTGAACTGCAACTCGAACGCGAGCGTCTCGCCTGGCAACTCACCGAACTGGACAAGCTCGCGCCGCAACCGGGCGAGTGGGAAGAGGTCAACGCCGAGCATCGGCGGCTGTCGCATTCGGCCAATCTGATCGACGGCGTGCAGGGCGCGCTCGGCGCACTGTCCGAATCGGACGAGGCCATGATCACGCATCTGTCCTCGATCGTCTCGAAGGTGCGCGATCTGGCCGAGATCGACCCGGCCTTGAACGACGTACTGGCCGCGTTGGAGCCCGCCGAAATCCAGTTGCAGGAAGCGGCTTATTCGCTGAGCCACTACGCGCAAAAGCTCGAACTCGATCCGGACCGGCTCGCCCAAGTCGAAAAACGCCTCGACGTGCTGCATTCAGCCGCACGCAAGTTTCGTCTGCAGCCTCAGACGTTGCCTGAGGAACATGAGGCGCGTCGCGCGCAACTCGCCGCGCTCGACGCGGCCGCCGACCTCGACAGCCTGCACGCAGCCGAAGCCAAGGCCAAGGAAGCTTTCCTGACCGAAGCGAAGAAACTCTCGAAGGCGCGCGCCAAGGCCGGCAAGGCGCTGGGAGCGGCGGTCACCACCGGCATGCAGGAACTGTCGATGAAAGGCGGCAGCTTCGAAGTCGCGCTGGTGCCGCTGCCCGAAGGCGGCGCGCATGGGCTCGAACAGGTCGAGTTCCGCGTCGCCGGTCATGCCGGCGTGCCGCTGCGGCCGCTCGCGAAGGTTGCCTCGGGCGGGGAACTGGCGCGGATCAGCCTCGCGCTCGCGGTCATTGCCAGCGCCGCCAGCCCGACACCCACGCTGATCTTCGACGAAGTGGACACGGGCATTGGCGGGGGCGTCGCCGAAGTGGTCGGGCGGCTTTTGCATCAGCTTGGCCAGCAACGCCAGGTGCTGTGCGTAACGCACTTGCCGCAAGTCGCCGCACGCGGCGACCATCACTTCCAGGTGGCGAAGGCGGGCAACGGCAAAGGCGGCACGGTCAGCAGCGTGACTTCGCTCGACAAGGCGAGCCGCGTCGAAGAAGTCGCGCGGATGCTCGGCGGGTTGGAGATCACGCCAACCACGCGGAAACACGCGAAGGAAATGCTGGCGGCGTAGTTGTTCGTTGGCTGGGAATGCCGTCGCCATCTGCGTCTCGCGCAGAAAAGCTAGCCGCCTGGTTGGTCGCGAGAAACCGGCACCCATGCGGCTCGCAGGCACAACGCCCGCGGCGGCGAACGATCGTAGGTGAGCCCGCCTGACGTCTTGCTTCGCCGCGCCTCACCTCACCACCCTTCATGCCGTTTCGGAGAGCGAACGCCGCGAATTCGCTCACGCCGCTGTATAAGGCACCGCAAGGCACCGAGCTGAACAAACCGCGAACTCCCGACCAACCCTCATCCAAACACGCGCTTCCACAGCGCGAGCACCGCTTCCCGCTCCTTAGCCACCAGCGCCGGCTCGACCCGCGCCTTCTCCATCCCATCCAGCCGCAGCTGATGCTGCAACTTGCGGTAAGTGCGATACGCCGCGCCCACTGTCTCCGCTTCCGCCTCGCTCATCAGGCCGAAGCGCGATACCTCCCGCAGCAACGCGATGTTGCCGGTATTGCGGATCAGTTCGGGATCGCTCGCCGCGTGCAATAACACCCAGTACTGCACGGTGAATTCGATATCCACCATCCCGCCGCTATCGTGCTTCAGGTCGAACAGCGCCGTATGGTTCGGATGCCCGGCTTCGACGCGCGCGCGCATCTCGACGATCTCCTTCATGAGCGGCGCCGCTTCGCGCGGCGTAGTCAGCACCCGTTCGCGGATGGCCTCGAACTTCGCACCGATCTCGGCGTCGCCCGCGCAGTAACGCGCGCGGCTCAATGCCTGGTGCTCCCAGACCCATGCCGTATTGGCCGCGTCGCCCTCGCGCAGCTGGTAACGGCGGAACGCGTCCAGATCGGTGACGAGCAGGCCCGACTCGCCGTTCGGCCGCAGACGCAAGTCGACGTCGAACAGGGTGCCGGCGCCGGTTGCGGTCGTCAGCCAGGTGATCAGGCGGCGCGTGTAAGTGGCATAGACGTCGGCTGCGGCATCGTCGGGGTCGTCGTAGAGGAAGATCAAATCGAGATCAGATGCGTAACCCAGTTCCTTGCCGCCCAGCTTGCCGTACGCGATCACCGCGAAACGCGGCACGTCGCGATGGCGTTTCTGCAACTGGTTCCAGACGGCCTGGAGCGTGACGTCGAGCACGGCGTCGGCCAGTTCGGACAGCCGGTCGCTCACATGCTCGACGCTCAGCTTGCCGGCCAGATCGATCAGCAGAATGCGAAACACCTCGGCCTGGTGGGCATGGCGCAACAGATCCATTTGCTGCTCGACGCCGTCCGCCGCGGCCAGACGCAGGCGCAATGTGCGCTTGAACTCGGGCCAGTCGAACGGACTATTGATCGCTTCGTCGTCCAGCAATTCGTCCAGCAGTTGCGGATGGCGGATCAGATAGCCCGCCGCCCACCGCGAACCGCCGAGCACTGACAGCACACGATGCAGCGCTTGCGGATATTCGGTCAGCAGCGCCAGGTACGCACCGCGCCGGCTCACCGCTTCGAGCAGGTTGAAGAAACGCGCTACCGTATCGCCGCGGCGCTCCGCAGGTTCCAGCGTGCGGGCGGCTTCCAGCGCCCGTTGCGCGACGATGTCGAAACGTTGCCGGCTGCGCTCGGCCAGCCCCGCGTAACGCGACGACTGCCAGATCGCGCGCAGTCGCGCGACCAGTTCGCCCGGCTCGGCCACGCCGAGTTCGACGAGGCGCGACTGCAGGGCTTCGTCGGCGCTGTCGTCGGCAAGCGCGCTGCTCCAGACCCACGCGGCTGCGCCGTCTTCGGGCGCGCCACAGCCGTCGCGGCCGTTCACTTTGTCAGCGAAAATCTGGTCGAACTGCTGTTCGACGAATTCGCGATGGGCATCGAGCTTGGTCATCAGCGCGGCGTAGTCGTCGCAGCCCATTGCGTGGGCAAGCGCCGAACGGTCCTCCGGATCGACCGGCATCGCATGGGTCTGCGCATCGTTACGGTATTGCAGACGATGCTCGAGTTCGCGCAGGAAGCGATAAGCCTGCGAGAGCTTCACGCAAACCGACGTGTCGAGCAGCCCATGCGTGGCCGCGTGACGCAGCACCGCAAGTGTCGGCCGCACGCGAAAGCCCGCGTCCTGGCCGCCGCGGATCAACTGGAACACCTGCGCGCTGAATTCGATTTCGCGGATGCCGCCGCGCCCGAGCTTGATGTCGTCGGCCTTGTCGGGCCGCATCGACGCGCGCCGTTGCGCCTCCTGACGAATCTGCAGATGCAGCGCGCGAATCGCGCTGATCACGCCGAAGTCGAGGTAGCGGCGATAGACGAACGGCATGACGATCGCATCGAGTTGCTTCTGCAGCCGCTGCGCCGCATCGCTCGCGCCTTCGGACACGAGGCGCCCCTTGATCCACGCATAGCGCTCCCACTCGCGGCCTTGCACGTAGAAATATTCTTCGAGCATGCCGAGACTGCACACGAGCGGCCCCGAGTCGCCGTTCGGCCGCAGCCGCATGTCGACCCGGAACACGTAGCCGTCGCCGGTCACTTCGGCGAGAGCGCCGATCAGGCGTTTGCCGAGGCGCGTGAAAAATTCCTGCGTGGCGATCGGCGAACGCTGGCCGCCCGAGGTCTCGCCGTCCTCCTCATAAATGAAGATCAAGTCGATATCGGACGACACGTTCAGCTCGCGCCCGCCAAGCTTGCCCATGCCCACCACGCCGAGCGAAAGCCGTTCGCCTTGCGGCCCGCGCGGCTCGCCATATAGCGTTTCGAGCTCCGCTGACAGAACAGCGAGCGCGCGCTGGACCGTCGTCTCCGCCAGGTCGGTCATCGCGCCGGTGACTTCGGCAACATCCGCCTCGCCCGCCAGATCACGCTCCATCACGGCGCAAAAGACCTCGGTGCGCAATTGGCGCAAGGCCCGTTTGAGTGCATCTTCATTCAATGGCGCGTCGGTCGCGCCGGCCGCTTCGGCGCACAAAGCGTCGAAACGGGCGTCGATACGCTCGCGAGTAAGCGGCCCGGACGCGAGCGCTGCCACCCGCGCCACGAGTTTCGGACGGGCAGCCGCAGCGCGCGCCGCGTAGTGTGAATAGTTGGAACTCAGGAGAGTGGCGTCAGTCATCAGGGGTCTGGCTCGCTCGTTGCTTGATCAGCGTGGTTCAGTTCGCAGTAGTACACGGCAGCGGCGGTCGCGGCCGCCTCCCGCAGGTCGCGAGGCGGCATGCAGACAGGGTTTGCAGGAGGTCCGCCTACGCTTTCCCGTGTGTTACATTTCGTCGTTAATTCGCAAAACTACCATACGCCCACCCGCCGCAGCATGTCCGAGCGAAACGAATCCGCCGATCCGCGCGAAACTGTGCAGGTCCGGCCTGTGAGCGGAAGCGACCACATCGTGCTGCGTCGGATCCTGCACGTGGTCCTCGCGCTAGCGCTCGTCCTGTACTTCATTGCGATGGGTCTGTTTCTCGGCTTGCGCTACGTGGTGCTGCCGCGCGTGGACTCGTTCCGGCCGCGTATCGAAGCGGCCATTTCCGACAAGCTGCACGCGCAGTTCACCATCGGCAAGCTCGCGCCGCACTGGAGCGGCTTCCAGCCTGGCCTCGACGTCACCAACCTGGTGATCCGCGATCACGACGGCAAAGCCGCGCTGACAATCCCGCACGCCACCGCCACGCTCTCGTGGCGCTCGCTCTGGCAGTTTCATCCCGCGCTCTCCAGTCTGATCGTCGATCAGCCGGACGTACTGGTGTCGCGCAGCAGCGACGGCGTGCTCTCGGTGGCGGGCGTGCCGGTGCCGACCCGTCACAGCGGCAACGACACGTTGTCCACCTGGCTGCTGCGCCAGCAGGCGATCGTGGTGCGCGGCGGCGCGCTGCGCTGGCGCGATGCGCAGCATGACGCGCCGGAGCTGGCGTTACGCGATATTCGTATCGCGATCCTCAACGACGGCTACGATCACCGCCTCGCGCTGCAGGCGCCCGCCGACGGCCAGGTCCTGCACGGGCCGCTCGATTTCCGCACGCACTTCAAACACGCACGGCTCTCCGCGATCGGCAAGCCGATCAACTGGACCGGCCAGGTCTACGTCTCGACCGGCCCCGTCGATCTGCCGACGCTCGCGCGCTACGTCAATTTCCCGATCGAGACGTTTGCCGGCCGTATCGACAACGCCATCTGGATCGACTTTGCCGAGGGCCGCATGAAGTCAGCCGGCGGCCAATTGGCCGGCACCGATGTCGCCCTGCGGGTGCGTCCGACCCAGCCGAAGCTGCTCGTGCCAGTCGCCAATTTTTCATGGCGCCTCGAAGCCGACGAGGGCGACTACAAACTGCAACTGACCAATCTGCACGCCGAACTCGGCCAGCCGCCGCTCGACGACGGCACGCCGCTCACCCGTACGCTGGCGCTCACCACGCTCGATGGCCGCTACCGGACCGCCTCGCAGCAACACGGACAGCTCGTCAGCGTGAGCGGCGATCGCGTCGATCTGGGCATCCTCGCCGAATTCAGCCGCGCGTTGCCGCTGCCGCGACGCCTGCTGAACAATCTCGTGCGTTTCAATCCCCGCGGTCTGGTCGCCAACTATGTGATCGAAGTCGAGCGCGGCAAGCCGGAATCCGGCGAAGCAGGCAGCGACCGTCACCCGAGCGGCGCCGAACCGATCGAACATTATCGTTTCAAGGGCGATCTGCAGGGCATCAGCGTCGCCGCCCAGGAACCGCCGCCGGGGCTCACGCCGCTGAACCACCCGCGCGCGGGCATTCCCGGCATCGAGAATCTGTGGGGCAAGGTCGATGCCGACGAAACCCGCGGCACCGCCCTGCTCGACACCTCCAATGTCGCCATCACCCTGCCGGGCGTGTTCGACGATCCGCGGCTGAAGCTCGACTATCTGCATGGCCGCGCCGACTGGACCATCACGCCGAAGAAGCCGGGCGAAGCCCGCCCCGCCTTCACCGTGAAGCTGGCCGATTTCAGCGTCTCGAATGCCGACGTCGCGGCCAGCGCCTCCGCCGACTACAGCAACCCTGGCCACGGACGCGGCTCGCTCGATCTGAAAGCCGACTTCCAGCGCGCGCAGGTGAAGCGCATCGTCCGTTATCTGCCGACCAGCATCAGCGAAAAGCTGCGCATCTATCTCGGCCACGGCTTGCAGGCCGGCATGTCGCACGGCGCGACCATCGAAATTCACGGCGATCTGACCAAGTTCCCCTACTCGCGCGATCCGGGCGCCGGCTTGTTTCATATCGTTGCGCCGTTCAAGGGCGGCAAGTTCGATCCGACGCCTTTCCCGCCGCGCAAGATGCGCAATGGCACGCCGAACGTGTGGCCGGCGCTCGACGGCATCGACGGCGTGTTCGAGCTCAAGCAGAACGTGCTGCGCTTCGACGTCGAACGGGCGCATTACAAGCAGGTCGCGCTGATGGGCGTCAGTGGCAGGATCGACGATCTCGGCACCAAAGCGTCGAGCCTCGTCATCAAGGGCGATGGCCACGGCCCGCTCGCCGACATGCTCGACTATGTGAACGCCAGTTCGCTCGGCATCATGGCGAAGCATGAAACCGAGAAGGTGCGCGCCGAAGGGCCAGCGTCGCTCGCGCTGCAACTCACGGTGCCGCGCACGCCGAAGCCGCACGTCGCCGTGGAAGGCGCGCTCGGCTTCCAGAACAACCGCTTGAGCGTCGACAATGTGCCGCCGCTGTCGCAACTCAAGGGCAAGGTGCATTTCACCGAGCACACGGCGCAGGTGGACCGGCTCTCCGGGCAGTTCCTCGGCGGCGACGTGCATGCGAACGGCGGCTTGAAGCAGGACGGCACCTACGCGCTCGACCTCCGCGGCCATATCGCTGTCGACGCGGCGCGTGGTCTCGATCTGCATGGCCCGGCCGCGCAGGTGCTGACGCGCATGAGCGGCAGCGCGCCCTACGCGCTCAATGTGCGCGGCGCTAGGGGACGGTTGCCCGAAGTGAAAGCGAACTCCGACCTGACCGGCCTCGCGCTCGACTTCCCCGCACCGTTCAACAAGCCAGTCGGCACGCCGATGCCGCTGCGTTTCGCCGTCAGCCCGGCCGCTGCCTCGGGCGAAGCGGGACTAGAACGCGCCGATCTCACCTTCGGCCCGATCGCCGCCACCTATCTGCTGCGCTATCAGCCGCAAACGACGCCGACGGTCGTGCGCGGCGCGATCGGCGTGAACAAGCCGGCCGACCTGCCGTCCGAAGGCGTAATCGCCGCCGTCGACCTGGACACATTCGACGCGGACGCGTGGCGCGCGCTGATCACGCAGATGCGCAGCAAAGAAGCGCCCGCGCCGGCCGCGGCGACGCCGGTCACGCCGAATCCGACCGTCACGCAATTCCTGCCGAGCCGCTTCGCGCTGCACATCGGCACATTGACGCTGCTCAAGCGCCACTGGGACAGTGTGATCGTCGGCGCTTCCCATACGGACCGCACGTGGCAGGCGAACATCGCGTCGAACCAGGTGTCGGGCCATGTATCGTGGCTGCCGGGCGCGACGAAAGAATCGCCGGGCACGCTGCAGGCGCGCTTCGCCCGCGTGGTGATTCCGTCGGCCACCGACAAGGACCTGATCGGCCAGGCGATGTCCGCGCCGGCGCAGAACATGCCGTCCATCGATCTGGTGGTCAACGAACTGATCTTCCGCGACCGCAACGTCGGCCGGCTCGAAGTCGACGCGCACAACTTCGACGAAAACGGCGTGCCGGTCTGGCAACTCGACAAGCTCGACATCACGAACTCCGCCGCCACGCTGACCGCCACCGCGAACTGGCGCACTTCGACCGAACTCGGCAACAGCGCCGACGAAGCCACGCCGCGCCGCACTGTGTTCGATTTCAAGCTCGACATCAAGGACGCCGGCGCGCTGCTCGAGCGCTTCGGTCAGCCGCGCACGCTCAAGGGCGGCGCCGGCTCGCTGTCGGGCAAGGTGGTGTGGCAAGGCGGCCCGACCAAGATCGACTATCCGACCTTCAACGGCAATCTCGCCGTCGATCTGCGTCACGGCCAGATTCTCAAGGTCGATCCGGGCGTCGCCAAGCTGTTGGGCGTGCTTAGCCTGCAAAGCCTCGCGCGCTTCGCGACGCTGAATTTCCGCGACGTGATCGGCGAAGGCTTGCCGTTCGAACATGTCACCGGCACCGCGCAGATTCACAACGGCATCGGCCGCACCGACAACTTCGAGTTGGTGACCGCGCCGGCGCGCGCCGAGATGAAGGGCTCGGTCGACCTCGCTCAGGAAAGCCAGGATCTGCGCGTGCGGGTCGTGCCGACCATCAGCGCCGGCGCCGGCGTGATTGCCGCGGCGGTCATCAATCCGCTGCTCGGGCTGGGCGCGCTGGTGGCCGATGTCGCCTTCAGCCAGACCGTCTCGCACGCGTTCGCGCGCGACTATGCCATCACCGGTTCGTGGTCGAAACCGCACGTTGAGCGGGTGCGGAGCGATCGCGGTAAGATGGACGCTCCGGCTTCGACCGTGGAAGCGAACTGAGCCTGCCTCCGGCCGCCTGTCTGGCCGGACAGGCGCCGTCGCGCACCAGCGGCTCCAGCCAGCCTTGAACGACGTATGCGGCGCCAGCGGTTCGCGCCGCCGCCTTGCCGGGAGTTTTTCGAAACGCTCATGAGCGAAACACACGTCTCTTCAACCGTCTCCAGCGGCTCTCTGGAAAGTGCCTTCCGTGTCGCCGCGCTGCAAATGGTCAGCACGCCGGATCGCGAGCGCAATCTGGCCGAGGCCGGGCGCCTGATCGCCGAAGCCGCCGCCGACGGCGCGCAACTCGTCCTGCTGCCGGAATACTTCTGCTTCATGGGCTTCAAGGACACGGACAAGCTTGCCGTGCGCGAACCCTATCAGGACGGTCCGATCCAGCGCTTTCTCGCCGACGCGGCGCGCCGCCACCAGGTCTGGGTGATCGGCGGCACGTTGCCGTTGATGTCACCCGAAGCCGCGCGCGTGCTGAACACCACGCTAGTGTTCGACCCGCAAGGCAATGAGGCCGCGCGTTACGACAAGATCCATCTGTTCAATTTCGAAAAGGGCGAGGAATCGTTCGACGAGGCGCGCACCATCTGCCCCGGCGGCGAGGTCCGCACCTTCGGGGCGCCGTTCGGCCGCGTCGGTCTGTCGGTCTGCTACGATCTGCGCTTTCCGGAGCTGTACCGGCGCATGGGCGACTGCGCGCTGATCGTGGTGCCGTCGGCGTTCACTTACACGACCGGCCGCGCGCATTGGGAAATGCTGCTGCGCGCCCGGGCGGTCGAAAACCAGTGTTACGTGCTGGCCGCGGCGCAAGGTGGCAAACATGAAAATGGCCGCCGCACGTGGGGCCACAGCATGCTGATCGACCCGTGGGGCGAAATCGTCGCGGTGCGCGACGAAGGCGCGGGCGTGGTCGCCGGCAATCTCGAGCGTGCGCGCATCGACGAAGTGCGACAGAGTCTGCCTGCCTGGCGTCATCGTGTGCTCAGTTGATCAACCCCTTCGCGTGACATTGAAACTGCGGCGCCCCCGACTCATATAGTGTGTGACAGAGGCGCTAACCGAATCCTTCGTATCGAGCAGAACATACTTCGCATGAACATCATCGAACCCGGTATCCGTAATCTCGCCACCGCCAAGGACATCCTCCTGACGCCCTACGGTCTCGACGAAGCCCTGCTCACCCGCACGCTCGCCGAAATCTTCACGCACAAGATCGATTACGCCGACCTGTACTTCCAGTACACGCGCAGCGAAGCGTGGAGTCTCGAAGAAGGCATCGTGAAGTCCGGCAGCTTCAGCATCGACCAGGGCGTCGGCGTGCGCGCCGTGTCGGGCGACCGCACGGCTTTCGCCTATTCGGACGACCTGTCGCCGGAAGCGATCCGCCAGGCGGCCATCGCCACGCGCGCCATCGGCAAGGCTGGCGGCGGCAAGCAGAAGATCAAGGTGGCGTCGTCGCTGACCGGCATTGCGGGACGCGATCTGTATCTGCCGGCCGATCCGCTGCATTCGCTCGACGCGACCGCGAAGGTCAAACTGCTCGAGCGCATCGAACAGATGGCACGCGGCCGCGATCCGCGTATCCAGCAAGTCATGGCCGGCCTCGCCGGTGAATACGACGTGGTGCTGGTCGCGCGCAGCGACGGCGGCTTCGCGGCCGATATTCGTCCGCTGGTGCGTGTGTCGGTCACCGTGATCGCCGAGCAGAACGGCCGCCGCGAAATCGGCAGCGGCGGCGGCGGCGGCCGATTCGACTACGGCTATTTCACCGACGAGATTCTCTCCGGCTATGTCGACGACGCCGTCCATGCAGCGCTGGTCAACCTCGACGCTCGTCCGGCGCCGGCCGGCGCGATGACCGTCGTGCTTGGACCGGGCTGGCCCGGCGTGCTGCTGCACGAAGCGATCGGCCACGGTCTCGAAGGCGACTTCAACCGCAAGGGTTCGTCGGCGTTCGCGGGGCGCATCGGCGAACAGGTCGCGGCCAAGGGCGTCACCGTGGTGGATGACGGCACGCTGCCGAATCGTCGCGGCTCGCTCAATATCGACGACGAAGGCAATCCGACCCAGTGCACCACGTTGATCGAAGACGGCATTCTGAAGGGCTATATCCAGGACACGCTGAACGCGCGTCTGATGAAGATGCCGGTCACGGGCAATGCGCGCCGTGAGTCGTACGCGGCGTTGCCGATGCCGCGCATGACCAACACGTACATGCTCAACGGCGACAAGGACCCGCAGGAAATTCTCGCCTCCGTGAAGAACGGTTTGTATGCGGTGAACTTCGGCGGCGGCCAGGTCGACATCACCAACGGCAAGTTCGTGTTCTCGGCCTCCGAGGCGTACATGATCGAAAACGGCAAGGTCACGTACCCGGTGAAAGGCGCGACGCTGATCGGCAGCGGCCCGGAATCGCTCAAATACGTGACCATGATCGGCAATGACATGAAGCTCGATTCGGGCGTCGGCGTGTGCGGGAAGGAAGGCCAAAGCGTGCCGGTGGGTGTGGGTCAACCCACGTTGCGCATCGAGAAGATGACGGTCGGCGGTACGGCCTGAATTCGCGTCAAACGCATACTTCGTGCATGCGTCGCGCGAAGTATGCGGATTTTCCGCATTTTTGCACCCTGCAGCTTGCAAGCACCGCCTGCCCGGGTTATAAAGTCACTCACCCTTTTTGACCTGCGACCTCATTCGTCATGTCCGCCAAGTTTTATTTTTACTTTTTTTGGCATCTCAGACCGCTGGCGGATCGAGAGGGGTGTTAGTGCACGCAAGACACCGAGAATTCCCGAAAAACCGCCAGCTAGCCTGGCGGTTTTTTTTTGCCTCATGCCTTTGAAACTTTAATTTTGATGATCGTCCGCTCTGGCATTGCTGCTTCATCGCAAACCTGATTGCCCGCGCGAACACGCTACGAACCGATTGGAGAACAACATGCCCCCGCACAACACCGACGATGTCCGCATCCGCGAATTGAAAGAACTCACGCCGCCCGCTCACCTGATCCGTGAATTCGCTTGCGACGAAACGGTGTCCGACGTGATCTACAACTCGCGCACCGCGATGCATCGCATTCTGCATGGCATGGAAGACCGGCTGATCGTGATCATCGGACCGTGCTCGATTCACGACACCAAGGCGGCGATGGAATACGCGGGGCGTCTGATCGAACAGCGCAAGCGCTTCGCCGGCGAACTCGAAATCGTGATGCGCGTGTACTTCGAAAAGCCGCGCACGACGGTGGGCTGGAAGGGTCTCATCAACGACCCGCACATGGACAACAGCTTCAAGATCAACGACGGCCTGCGCACCGCGCGCGAGTTGCTGTTGCGCATCAACGAACTCGGCCTGCCGGCCGGCACCGAATACCTCGACATGATCAGCCCGCAGTACATCGCCGATCTGATCTCGTGGGGCGCGATCGGCGCGCGCACCACCGAATCGCAAGTGCATCGCGAACTGGCTTCGGGCCTGTCGTGCCCGGTCGGCTTCAAGAACGGCACGGACGGCAACGTCAAGATCGCCGTCGACGCGATCAAGGCCGCTTCGCAGCCGCACCATTTCCTGTCGGTCACCAAGGGCGGTCACTCGGCGATCGTCTCGACCGCGGGCAACGAGGACTGCCACATCATCCTGCGTGGCGGCAAGACGCCGAACTACGACGCCGACAGCGTCAACGCGGCGTGCGCGGACATCGGCAAAGCGGGTCTCGCCGCGCGTCTGATGATCGACGCGAGCCACGCAAACAGTTCGAAGAAGCACGAGAATCAGATTCCGGTGTGCGCGGATATCGGCCGCCAGATTGCTTCGGGGGACGAACGGATTGTCGGCGTGATGGTGGAATCGCATCTGGTGGCGGGCCGCCAGGATCTGCAGGAAGGCTGCGCGCTGACGTACGGCCAGAGCATCACCGACGCGTGCATCGGTTGGGATGAAAGCGTCGCCGTGCTCGAAGGTCTCGCCGACGCAGTCAAGCAACGCCGTGTGGCACGTGGTAGCGGCAACTAAAAAACCACGCTGATTGCAGTGGTGGATGCATGGGAAACCCGGCTCGATGGATGAGCCGGGTTTTTTGTTAGCCGAACGGACGAATGGTGCTCCTCTAATTGCCTCTGTACCGTAACAACTCATGGCCGGGTCGAATACGACTTGACCGGGGTGAATGTTGCGTATAAGATTTTGTACATGAAAGGTGATTATGGAGCAGGAAAAAGAAATTCGCTGGCTAGGCTCCAGCTATCACGATTTACTCGCTTTCCCCGCAGAGATGCGCCGCCGAGCGGGGTTTCAACTCAGCAAAATTCAGGCAGGCCTCGACCCGGACGACTGGAAGCCGTTTGACTCGATCGGCCCTGGAACCCGTGAGATTCGCCTCAAAGAAGCAGACGGCATTTTTCGCGTCATGTACGTGACCAAGTTCGTGGAGGCATTGTACGTGTTGCATTGCTTCCAGAAGAAAACGCAGAAGCTGGGTCCGCTTGACAGGAAGATTGCCGAAACACGGTATCGCGCTATCGGGCTGCACCATCGGCCGCACCACCACTAACAATAGGAAAACTTAACAAATGACGACCGACACCAAAATTCGTCACGTAACTAGGCCGGGCGCCAATCTGTTCCTCGAACTCGGCTTTTCCGCCGAAGAGGCGAAACGCCTGCACGCCGCGTCGCAAAAGCAGATCAACGACACGCGGCTGCTCAAAGAGCAACTCATGACGGAACTGTCCACGTGGATCGAGCAGCATCATTTGAAGCAGGCCGAGGCGGCCGAGATTCTGATGGTGTCGCGCCCGCGCGTGTCCGACGTGGTCAACAAGAAGACGACCAAGTTCACCATCGACACCTTGGTGGAAATGATGAGCCGGATCGGCAAGCCGGTCACGCTGGCGGTCGGCTAACGTGCCAGGCTCGTCGACGCGCGTGACGCGGCATGCGTCGTTACGCGGTCACGCGAGTATTGCCACGGCAGGTCTTAGCCGGCGTTGCGCTCGTGTTGCCACAGCACGTCGGTGCCGCCGTCCGCACGATTGAGCACGCGCGCAAGCACGAACAGCAGATCGGACAGCCGGTTCACATACTGGCGGGGCGCGGCGTTGATGATCTCGTGCTCACCCAACGCAACAATCGCCCGTTCGGCACGGCGGCACACGGTGCGACACACATGTGCGAGCGAGGCCGCGCGCGAGCCGCCGGGCAGAATGAACTCCTTCAGCGGCGGCAGAGCCGCGTTGTAGTCGGCAAGCCAGTCGTCGAGTTGAGCGAGTTGCCGATCGGTAATCATCGTGTGGCCGGGAATGCACAGCTCGCCGCCAAGGTCGAACAGATCATGCTGAATCGCTATAAGCGCTACCCGCACCTTGTCCGGCAAAGTTTCACACAGCAGCACACCGAGGTTCGAGTTGAGTTCGTCCACGTCGCCGATCGCGGCTATGCGCGCGCTGTCTTTGCGCACACGGCTACCGTCGCCGAGGCCGGTGGTGCCGTCGTCGCCCGTGCGGGTGGCGATCTTGCTCAAGCGGTTGCCCATGGTGTCTCCCTTGTATTCAGTGACGATGCGCCGCGCCGCCGGCCGACATCAATCCGAAGCGGCACATCAAGCACCGCGTTTATCCATATTGCACGCATCGTAAAGTCGCCGCCATTATAGAAGCGCTGGCCGGCAATGCCGGCCCACGGGCGATCGGCGTAAAATGAAACACATGCTGCAAACCAGCACCGCCCCAAATACCAGGAGACATGCGTGAATCATCCCGTGCCGCCGGCCCCGCTGCGCCGGCCGTTTCCCGCCGAGTTGCTAAACGCGCTCAAAGCCGTGTTCGCCGATCGCGTCTCCGTATCCGAAGCCGTGCGCGCTCATCATGGCCGCGACGAATCGCCGTTCGACCCGCAACTGCCTGACGCCGTCGTGTTTGCGCGCACGACTGAAGACGTGCAAACCATCGTCAAACTGTGCGGCCAGTACAACGTGCCGATCATCCCTTATGGCAACGGCTCGTCGCTTGAAGGGCATCTGCTCGCCGTGCAAGGCGGCGTCTCGATCGATCTGTCGGAAATGAACCGGGTGTTGTCGATCAACGCCGAAGACCTGACGGTCACTGTCGAGCCCGGCATCTCACGCAAACAGCTGAACGAGGCATTACGCGACACGGGCCTGTTCTTCCCGATCGACCCGGGCGCGGACGCGAGCATCGGCGGCATGTCGGCCACGCGCGCCTCGGGCACCAACGCCGTACGCTACGGCACGATGCGCGAGAACGTGCTCGGGCTGACCGTGGTGCTGGCCGACGGCCGCGTGATCAAAACCGGTACGCGCGCTCGCAAATCGTCCGCGGGTTACGACCTCACGCGCATGTTCGTCGGCTCGGAAGGCACGCTCGGCGTGATCACGGAAATCACCGTGCGCCTGTATCCGCAACCGGAGGCGGTGTCCGCGGCGGTGTGCGCGTTCCCGTCCATGGGCGCCGCGGTTCGCGCGGTGATCGAAACGATCCAGATGGGTGTACCGATTGCGCGCGTCGAGTTCGTCGATTCGCTCGCCATCCGCTCGATCAATCGCCACTCGAATCTGACGCTGCGTGAAGCGCCCACGCTGTTCTTCGAATTTCACGGCACCGAGGCCAGCGTGAAGGAGCAGGCCGAACTGGTCCAGGAGATCGCCGCGCAGAATGCCGGCGAAGGCTTCGAATGGGCGACCCGTCCGGAGGATCGCAGCCGTCTGTGGAACGCGCGGCACAACGCCTATTTCGCCATGCTGCAACTGAAGCCCGGCTGCCGCGCGGTCACGACCGACGTCTGCGTGCCGATCTCGCGTCTCGCGGAATGCGTGGAGGAAACGGAACAGGATCTGCAAGCGTCGCCGCTGCCCTGCCCGATCGTCGGCCATGTCGGCGACGGCAACTTTCACGTCGCGATCCTGATCGATCCCAATAAGCCAGAAGAACTCGTCGAAGCCGAACGTCTGAACCATCGCATCGTGCAACGCGCGCTGCGTATGGACGGCACCTGCACGGGCGAGCATGGCGTCGGCCTGCACAAGATGGGCTTCCTGCTCGAAGAGCACGGTGAAGTCGCGGTCGACACCATGCGTTCGATCAAGCACGCGCTCGACCCGCACAATCTGATGAACCCGGGCAAGATCTTCACCTGGGCGGCATGACGCGTATTCAGGCGCGGCGGCGCTAGAAAACCAGCCGCGCTGGACTTGAAAGGCACGAGGAGACAGGTCACATGAACGCACCCGCTGAACTGACGGCCGAAGTACTCGCCCAGCGCCAGCGCGAAGTCGTGCAGGCGTTGATGGCCGTATTGCCGACCCATTGTTTGCTGTATCGCGAAGAAGACACCGTCGCCTACGAATGCGACGGTCTGGCCGCCTACCGGCGTCTGCCGCTTGCGGTCGCGTTGCCGGAGACGGAATCGCAGGTGCAGCGCATCGTGCAGATCTGCCACCGTCTCGACGTGCCGATCGTGCCGCGCGGCGCGGGCACCGGCCTGTCGGGCGGCGCCATGCCGATTCGTCACGGCGTGGTGGTGTCGCTCGCGCGCTTTCGCAAGATCGTCGAAGTCGATTCATACGCGCGGACCGCCACCGTGCAGCCGGGCGTGCGCAATCTGTCGATCTCCGAAGCCGCCGCACCTTATGGCTTGTATTACGCGCCGGACCCGTCGTCGCAGATCGCCTGCACGATCGGCGGCAATGTCTCGGAGAATTCCGGCGGCGTTCACTGCCTCAAATATGGTCTCACGGTGCATAACGTGTTGCGCGTGCGCGCCGTCACCATGGAAGGCGAGATCGTCGAATTCGGCTCGCTCGCCCCAGACGCGCCCGGCCTCGATCTGCTGGCCGTGCTGATCGGCAGCGAAGGCATGTTCGCGATCGTGACCGAAGTCACGGTCAAACTGATCCCGAAGCCGCAAACGGCGCAGGTCATCATGGCCAGTTTCGACGACGTCGTGAAAGGCGGCGACGCGGTCGCCGGCATCATTGCGGCGGGCATCATCCCGGCCGGTCTGGAGATGATGGACAAGCCAGCCACGCGCGCGGTCGAGGAATTTGTCCACGCCGGCTACGATCTCGACGCGGCGGCGATCCTGCTGTGCGAATCGGACGGCACGCCCGAAGAAGTCGCGGATGAAATCGTGCGCATGACCGCTGTACTGCGCGAACAGGGCGCCACCCGCATCCAGATTTCCCGCTCGGAGACCGAACGGCTGCGCTTCTGGTCGGGGCGCAAGAATGCATTTCCCGCCGCCGGGCGTATTTCACCCGACTATTACTGCATGGACGGCACGGTGCCACGCCGCAGTATCGGGCCGCTGCTGGCGCGCATCGAGGCGATGGAGAAGACCTACAACCTGCGCTGCATCAACGTCTTCCACGCGGGAGACGGCAACATGCATCCGCTGATCCTGTTCAATGGCAATGACCTGGACGAGTGGCACCGGGCCGAAGCGTTCGGTTCCGACATCCTCGAAGCATGCGTCGAACTGGGCGGCACGGTGACCGGCGAGCATGGCGTCGGCATCGAGAAGATCAATTCGATGTGCGTGCAGTTTTCGCCGGAAGAACGCGATACGTTCCACGCGGTCAAGCGAGCTTTCGACGCACCCGGCCTGCTCAACCCCGACAAAGGCATCCCAACGCGAGCACGTTGCGCCGAGTACGGCAAGATGCATGTGCGCGGCGGCTTGCTGCCGCATCCTGAGCTACCGCGGTTCTAACGCTGTACGGCTCCGCCCACGCATCGCGCATCGCCGCGTGGGCGCCGTTTTTCCTGCTCTCACCCTGATCACCCGATGCGGGTCCGCTCCTGGTTGCCAGCCAGCCCCCGCCCGGTACAATCAAACGAAACACAACGAAGCAGGACACCATGGAAGAGGACGACATCGTCGCCGTGTGGTCGGAACGTGTGCGTTCGGCCAGCGCCGAGGGGCGCGCGTTGCGCATCCGTGGCGGCGGCACCAAAGACTGGTACGGTCAGACGCTGGAAGGTGACATCCTCGACACGCGCGCTTATCGCGGCATCATTGCGTACGATCCGGCGGAGCTGGTCATCACCGCGCGCGCGGGCACGCCCTTGCTGGAGATCGAGGCCGCGCTCGCCGAGCATCATCAGATGCTCGCCTTCGAACCGCCGCACTTCGGGCCGCAGGCTACCTTCGGCGGCTGCATCGCGGCGGGCATCGCCGGTCCACGCCGCCCGTCGGCCGGCGCGGCGCGCGACTTCGTGCTGGGCGCCGTGATCATGAACGGCCAGGGCCAGAAGCTGCATTTCGGCGGCCAGGTGGTGAAGAATGTCGCCGGCTATGACGTCTCGCGCCTGATGGCCGGCTCGCTCGGCACGCTGGGACTGATCCTCGAACTGTCGATCAAGGTGCTGCCGTTGCCGCAGGCCGAAGCCACGCTCAAATTCGACATGAACGGGACCGACGCGGTCCGCAAGCTCAACGAATGGGGCGGCCGGCCGCTGCCGATCACCGCGAGTGCGTGGCGTCATGGCACGCTGGTCCTGCGCCTTGCCGGCGCCGAGGCCGCGGTCAAGTCGGCGAAGATGGCTCTCGGCGGCGAAGTGGTCGATGCCGTCGAAGCCGAACGCTTCTGGGCCGGCCTGCGCGAACAGACCGACTCGTTCTTCGCCGCCATCCCGCCGCGGGCCGCGCTGTGGCGCCTTGCTCTGCCTTCAATTACGGAGCCGTTGCAATTGCCCGGCGCGCAACTCATGGAATGGGGCGGCGGCCAGCGCTGGTGGATCACCGACACCGACGCGCAGACCGTGCGCATCAGCGCCAAGCAGGCCGGCGGCCACGCCACGATCTTCCGCACCGGCCACGGCTACGACCGCGGCGCCGGCGTGTTCACCCCGCTTCCCGCGCCGCTGATGAAAATTCATCGCGGCCTGAAAACCGCTTTCGACCCGGCCCGCATCTTCAATCGCGGCCGTCTCTACCCCGACTTCTGAGCGACGCGATGCAAACCAACCTCGCGGACTTCATTCGCAACACGCCCGATGGCGACGAAGCCGACGGCATTCTGCGCAATTGCGTGCATTGCGGTTTCTGCACGGCCACCTGCCCGACCTATCAGATCCTCGGCGACGAACTCGACGGCCCACGCGGACGGATCTATCTGATCAAGCAGATGGTCGAAGGCGCGCCGGTCACGCGCAGCACCCAAGTCCATCTCGACCGCTGCCTGACCTGCCGCAATTGCGAATCGACGTGCCCATCCGGCGTGCAATATGGCCGGCTGGTGGAAATCGGCCGCAAGCTCACCGAAGAGAAAGTCACGCGCCCGCTCGGTCAACGGCTGGTGCGCCGGATGCTCGCGAGCTTCGTGCCGAACAGCGCGCTGTTCACGCCCACCATGCGTATCGGCCAGCATTTTCGTCCGTTGCTGCCCAAGAAGTTGCGCGACAAAGTGCCCGCGCGGCAGCGTCCGCTCGAATGGCCGACGGCGAAACATCCGCGCAAGATGCTGATGCTCGCGGGTTGCGTGCAACCGTCGATGATGCCGAACGTGAACATCGCCACCGCGCGCGTATTCGACGCGCTCGGCGTGGAAACGCTGATCGCGCCGGATGCCGGCTGCTGCGGCGCGATCCGTCTGCATCTGGGCTACAACGACGACGCGCTCGACGACCTGCGCGCCAACATCGACGCATGGTGGCCGTACATCGAACAAGGCGTGGAGGCGATCGTGATGAACGCGTCCGGCTGCGGCGCGACCGTCAAGGAATACGCGCACCTCTTGCGCCATGATCCGGCGTATGCGGAAAAGGCGCGCCGCGTGGTGGAATTGACGCGCGACGTCGCGGAGATCCTGCCGGAGTTCGAAGAAGCTTTGGTCTCGGTCACGCGCCGCCGCTCGGTTCACACGGTGGCGTTTCATCCGCCCTGCACGTTGCAGCATGGCCAGCAGATTCGCGGCAAGGTCGAGCATTTGCTGACCGCGCTGGGCGTCGAGGTGCGTCTGCCCGCCGACAGTCATCTGTGCTGCGGCTCGGCCGGCACCTACTCGCTGACGCAACCCAAACTCTCGTACGCGCTGCGCGATCAGAAGCTCGATCGGCTGCAGGCGCAAGAGCCGCAGGTGATCGTGTCGGCGAACGTCGGCTGCATTGCGCATCTGCAAAGCGGCACCTCGACGCCGGTCGCGCACTGGATCGAACTGGTCGAGCACATGCTGTCCGTATAATCGGATAATCGACTTTCGCTGGACTTCCGGTTCCGACATGCCCGATCTGATTCACAACCTCGAGGCGGTGCAGCAGCGCATCGCCATGGCCGCGCACGTGGCCGGACGCGATACGCGCTCGGTCCATCTGCTCGCGGTCTCCAAGACCTTCCCCGCCGAAGACGTGCGCGCCGCCTATGCCGCCGGCCAGCGCGCGTTCGGTGAAAACTACGTGCAGGAAGCCCTCACCAAGATCGAGGCGCTCGCCGATCTGCGCGCTACGCTCGAATGGCATTTCATCGGTCCGTTGCAATCGAACAAGACGCGGCCGGTGGCCGAGCAGTTCGACTGGGTGCACTCAGTCGATAGGTTGAAGATCGCGCAGCGGCTCTCGGAGCAGCGTCCGGACAATTTGCCACCGCTCAACGTGTGCTTGCAAGTCAACATCAGCGGCGAGGCGTCGAAAAGCGGCGTGAGCATTCCCGAGGCGGTGGAAGTCGCGCAGGCGATCGCCGCGCTGCCGAAGCTGAATTTGCGCGGGCTGATGGCGATTCCCGAGCCGGCCGGCGGCATCGACGAACAACGCGTGCCGCATCGGCACTTGCGCGAATTGTTCGAGCGTCTGTGCAACGACGGTCTCGAACTCGACACGCTGTCCATGGGCATGTCGAGCGATCTCGAGGCCGCCGTGCTGGAAGGCGCGACGATCGTGCGCGTCGGCACCGCGATCTTCGGCGCGCGAGATTACTCTAACTGAGCTCTTCGGGCCTTTCAGGCTCCATAGGTTCTTCACGGCAGTTGGCACTTCATCCGGAACATCATGAAAATTGCTTTTATCGGCGGTGGCAACATGGCCGCCGCGTTGATCGGCGGTCTCATCAAGCGTGGCGTCGCGCCCGCTGACCTCTACGCAATCGATCCCAACGAAGACGCGCGCAAGCGCAATGAGCAGCAATTCGGCATCAAGACGGGCGCCGCCGCGGATGCCGCGCTCGCCGCGTACGACGCCGTCGTGCTGGCGGTGAAACCGCAGATCCTGAAGAGCGTCGCCGAGGCGGTGGCGCCGCATCTGAATGCGTCGCAACTGGCCGTGAGCATTGTGGCCGGCATTCGCATCGGCGACATGTCGCGCTGGCTCAATGGGCACAACCGTATCGTGCGTGTCATGCCGAATACGCCGGCGCTGATCGGCATGGGCGTGACAGGACTGGTGGCGACCAGCAGTGTCGACGAAGCGGGCCGCGCGCTCGCGTCGCAAGTGCTGGGCGCGGTCGGCGAAACGGTCTGGTTCGACGACGAAGCGAAAATCGACGCCGTCACCGCGATCTCGGGGAGCGGGCCGGCCTACGTGTTCTATTTCATCGAGGCCTTGCAGGAAGCCGCGCGCCAACTCGGCATGGACGAAGCGCAAGGCCGCGCGCTGGCGGTCGCGACCTTCACCGGCGCGGCGCAACTGGCGGCGAATTCCGACGAGCCGCCGAGCGTGTTGCGCGAACGTGTGACGTCCAAAGGCGGCACGACGGCGGCGGCTCTGGCGTCGTTCGACGCGAGCGGCATCAAGAATGCGATCGTGCGCGGCGCGCTCGCCGCGGATGCCCGCGCGAAGGAAATGGGCGACGAGTTCGGCAAGCAGTGAGCGGGTTCGGCGGCGCCTGCTCAAGAGAAACGCAAACCCGGCAACAACCCGTGCGGGAAGCCGCTCAACGGAGTTTGGGAAACCGAATTGCGCTGCGGCATGTCTCGGGGCCTTTTTGAGGTGTACCTCAGTTAGGCAAGAAAAACTAGAACGAGCCCGCCGCGTAATGCGCGGCGATGCCGACAAACAGCGCGCCGCCCAGCCAGTTGTTATGCCGGAACGCGGCGAAGCACGCCATCCGTTCGCGGTCACGAATCAGCGTGTAGTGATAGATCGCGCAGCCCGCGGCCACCGCCCATCCCAGCCAGTACAGCATGCCGAAGCCGAGCAGCACGCCGATACCGACGTAAATCCCAAGCGTCGCCGCGTAGCAAATCATGATCGCGGCCACGTCGAAGCGGCCGAACGTCAGCGCCGACGTGCGGATGCCGATCTTGATGTCGTCGTCACGATCGACCATTGCGTATTCGGTGTCGTACGCGACCGACCAGAACACATTGGCCAGCAGCATCACCCACGCGAGCAGCGGCACGTGGCCCTGAATCGCGGCGAACGCCATCGGAATGCCGAAGCCGAACGCGATCCCCAAATACGCCTGCGGGATAGCGAAAAACCGCTTGGTGAACGGATACGAACCGGCGACGAAAAGCGCCGCCACAGACAGTTCCTTGGTCAACGTATTGAGCGGCAGAATCAGCAGAAACGCCAGCAACGAGAGCGCAGCCGCCAGCGCCACCGCTTCCCACGCCTTGATCTTGCCCGACGTGATCGGACGGTTCTCCGTGCGCTTCACGTAGCGATCGAAATCGCGATCCGCGTAATCGTTGATCGCGCAACCCGCCGAGCGCATCAGCACCGTGCCCACCGTGAAAATCACCAGCAACGGCCACGTCGGATGACCGTCGGAAGCGATCCACAGCGCGTTGAGCGTCGGCCACAGCAGCAGCAGGCTGCCGATCGGCTTGTCCATGCGCACGAGGCGCAGATACAGGGGGAGTCGGGCGAACATGGGCGGAGTCGGTGAAAGTGCGAAGACGGTGCGGCTATTTTACGGGATACGGACGACGCGCCGCTTCTGGGCTCGCTCGGCTGACAAGGCAGGCGCCGCAAAAAACAAAGCCTCCCGTGCAGGGAGGCTTTGTTGGTGTCGCGCTCGGCTTTAACTTCAACGATAGCTTCAACGACAACTTCAACGCCGGCGCCGGAACGAGGCGCCTTGCGCGCAGATCCTTAAGCCAGCATCGAACGCAGCATCCACGCGGTCTTTTCGTGCGTTTGCATGCGTTGCGTCAGCAGGTCGGCGGTCGGCTCGTCGTTGGCGGCTTCCGTCGACGGGAAAATCGCGCGTGCGGTACGCACCACGGCTTCCTGACCCTCCACCAGTTGGCGGATCATTTCTTCAGCGGCCGGCACGCCGTCCGCTTCCGGAATCGACGATAGCTTGGCGAAATCCTTGTAGCTGCCCGGCGCATGCACGCCCAGCGCGCGAATGCGTTCAGCGATCGAATCGACCGCTAGTGCCAGCTCGTTGTATTGCGTTTCGAACATGAGGTGCAGCGTATTGAACATGGGACCCGTCACGTTCCAGTGGAAGTTGTGGGTCTTCAAATACAGCGTGTAGGTGTCGGCGAGCAGGCGCGACAGACCTTCTGCAATCTTCTTGCGATCCTTGTCGCTGATCCCGATATTGACGTGCTGTACGGCTGCTGCGGCTTCTTTTTTGGCCATGATGACTCCTTCGAAGAGTGATACGAACCGGTCGGCAAAGTGACGGTCTGCGGATAGCAAACTCGACAGCTCGAACGCTCGACAGTTTAGCCTAGAAAGCTGCTGCGTTCGTATGACGCGTAGCCACTTGCCGCGTCGCGGCGGCGGCCTGTATCAGCCGCCTAGCGCGTGTTGCAGCGCCTGCGCGGCGATCACCGCGAGTCCGCTCGCGAAGATTGCAAAGCCCACCGCCCTGCGCGCCATCAATGCGTGTCGTTGCGCACTATTTGCGGCTGACGTGCCGCCTAGCGTGGCCATCATCATCTGCATCATGGTCGTGCTCCTTCGGTTCGTATCGGTGCTAGCGGGACGCAAATGCGTCCCGCTCTACTGCATGACTTCAATTGCTCGATTGCTGCTTATTGCCTGTTGCGTTCCGCGAGGTCGGCCATCGAGGCGATCACGCCTTCCGCGTAAGCGGGATCGGCACGGCGGAAATGCTCGATCTGGCGCGTAACGATCTCCTGCGGCACACCGTTGATATGGCGTGCGATGTTGCCGAACAGACGTTCGCGCTGAGCCGCATCGAAAAGCGCAAACAACATACCCGGCTGCGTGTAGTAGTCGTCGTCCAGCCGATGCTCGTAGCGATCCACCGCGCCCGCCGCGAGCGGCGGTTCAGACGCGTTGGCGTCCTGCACGAAGTCGCCGAAGCGGTTTGGCTCGTAATTCACATTGCCGCCGAGGTTGCCGTCCGTGCGCATTGCGCCGTCGCGATGGAACGAATGCGGGCTCGGCACGCGCGCCGCATTCACCGGAATCTGGTGGTGATTGATGCCGAGTCGATAGCGCTGCGTGTCGCCGTACGAGAACAGACGGCCCTGCAACAGACGGTCCGGCGAAAAGCCGATACCCGGCACCACGTTGGCCGGCGTGAACGCCGCTTGCTCCACGTCGGCAAAGTAGTTCTGTGCGTTGCGATTCAACTCGATCGTGCCGACGTCGATCAACGGATAGTCCTTCTGCGACCACACTTTCGTGATGTCGAACGGATTGAAGCGATACGCGGCGGCTTCTGCTTCCGGCATCACCTGAATGGCGAAGCGCCACTTCGGGAAGTTGCCTGCATCGATATTGCCGATCAGATCGCGTTGCGCGCTTTCGCGATCTTGCGCGACCACTTGTGCCGCTTCGGCATCGGTGAAGTTCTCGATGCCTTGCATCGACTTGAAATGGAACTTCACCCAGAAACGTTCGTTGCTGGCGTTAATAAACGAGTACGTGTGCGAGCCGAAGCCGTGCATCTGACGGTAATTTTGCGGAATACCGCGGTCGCTCATCAGAATCGTTACCTGATGCAGCGATTCCGGATGACGCGACCAGAAATCCCACGCCGCGACATTGCTGCGCATGTTGGTGTACGGGTCGCGCTTTTGCGTGTGGATGAAGTCCGGGAACTTCAGCGGATCGCGGATAAAGAACACCGGCGTGTTGTTGCCGACCACGTCCCAGTTGCCTTCTTCCGTGTAGAACTTGATCGAGAAACCCCGCACGTCGCGTTCGGCGTCGGCTGCGCCGCGCTCGCCGGCCACCGTCGAAAAGCGCATGAAAAGCGGCGTTTCCTTGCCGACTTGCGCGAACACCTTGGCCTTCGTGTAGCGCGAGATATCGTGCGTGACCTTCAACGTGCCGAATGCGCCCGAACCTTTGGCGTGAACACGGCGTTCCGGAATCACTTCACGATCGAAGTGGGCGAGTTTTTCGAGCAGCCAGACATCTTGCAGAACAGCCGGACCGCGAGCGCCGGCGGTCATCGAATTCTGGTTATCGGCGACGGGTGCGCCGGCGGCGCTGGTGAGCTTACGTTCGGACATGCGTGACTCCTGGTTGGCGCTTATTGAAAACAGATCGTGAGGAGAGGGGCGATGCACTGATGCCGGAGGCTCAGGCGTTATGCGGACAGGGCCCGATCGACCAGCAGGGACAACGCTACGGTACGCAGACTCGCAATCGATGCGACAAAGCCGCGCGGCATCAAGGCTGACGGCGAGGCGAGGATATGGACTGGCGGCTGTGGCTTGGACTGCGTCATGCTTCCTCCGGGTCGGGTGGATCGGGCGATCCATGGAGGAAACTATATCAAGACTATCGAATTACTGCCTTTGATTAATTTTATCTATTCGATAGGAATTATGGCGGCTCGAGGTCTTGTTGAGGCTTGTGAGGTTTGTTGCTGCCGGCACCTTCTTAGGCAGGCGCCGGCCGGTCGCCGGACTTGCGCAGCAAGCCGCCTTTCAATGCGCTCGTCAGTTGACCGCTACCGGCAAATCGAGCTTCTTGACGCCTGCCAGATCGCAGGAGCTGATGGCGTCGCAGATGGCCTCGATCGCGGGCATGCGCGTGAAGCTCTTGCGCCAGGCCAGCACGACGCGGCGATCCGGCACGGGTTCGTCGAAAGCGACGTAGCTCAGCAGCCCCGAATCGATGCCACCGGCGTGCGGTTTCACTTCATGCACAGACATGCGCGGCAGCACGGTAATGCCGACCCCGCTCGCCACCATGTGACGGATGGTTTCCAGCGACGACCCTTCAAAGGTCTTCTGGATGCCGTCCGCGTTTTGCGAAAAGCGCATGAGTTCCGGGCAGACGCCCAGCACGTGGTCGCGGAAGCAGTGACCGCTGCCGAGCAGCAGCATGGTTTCCTGCTTCAGATCGTCGGCGTCGATTTTCGGACGGTTCTCCCAGGCGTGCCCGGACGGCAAGGCGACTACGAACGGCTCGTCGTACAGCGGGCGCAGCATCAGGCCGGTTTCCGGAAACGGTAGCGCCATGATGGCAACGTCGATTTCGCCTTGTTTGAGCAGCTCGATCAGCTTGAGCGTGTAATTTTCCTGCAGCATCAAGGGCATTTGCGGGACGCGCTTGATCATCTGCTTGACGAGCGTGGGCAACAGGTACGGCCCGATCGTATAGATGACGCCAAGGCGCAGCGGCCCGACCAGCGGGTCTTTGCCCTGTTTGGCGATTTCCTTGATGGCGAGCGTCTGTTCGAGAACGCGTTGCGCTTGCGTGACGATCTGTTCGCCGATTGGCGTGACGCTCACTTCGCTCGTGCCGCGTTCGAAGATCTGGACGTTGAGTTCGTCTTCCAGCTTTTTGATTGCCACCGAGAGCGTCGGCTGGCTGACGAAACACGCTTCGGCGGCCCGGCCGAAGTGCCGCTCGCGGGCGACCGCAACGATGTATTTCAATTCGGTGAGCGTCATTAGGGGATCAATCAGCGCGGTGAGTTTGATAGGTTCTAGTTATACACCTATAGGGTCGGTTCGCCAACCATTTGGTTTTTTTGCGCGGGGCGCTGGGGGTGAGTGGCTTGCTTGTGCTGTGTTGGCCTTTCCTTGAATTGTTAGTGGTCTATTGGCGTTGCCCCTGTGCGGGGCGGCACCTACTTTCTTTGCCGCGGCAAAGAAAGTAGGCAAAGAAAGCCGCTTCACACCGCCAGCCCAGAAGCGGGTCCCCTGGCTTGGAGGAGGTAGTGGTGCATGTGGAATCCGGCATCTCGCCCATCCCCCGGGAGCGACAAGGCAGTCATACCTCCCGCCTCGCACTCCGTGCTCGCCGGGGCGGTCTGCCCTAAAGACCGCGGCTTCGGTTAGCGCGGCGGGGGCCGTCGGCTTCGCCTCGGCGACATGCAGGGAGGATGATGGGAGCGCACCGCGCGGCACGCCCTGATGCCGCGTGGAGACCAGGTGCAGGTGAACGCCTGCACCCCCACGGGTTGATGAAGTACCGCCGCGGCGCGCGCAGCGTCGCCGGAAGAATGACTGCTTTGTCACCAGGGCGGAATGTGCGAGAACACGGATTCCAGATGCACCACTCCCGTGGCTGTGCGGGGGACCCGCTTCCAGGCTGGCGGTGCAAAGCGGCTTTCTTTGCCTACTTTCTTTGCCGCGGCAAAGAAAGTAGGTGCCGCCCCGCACAGGGGCAACGCCAATAGACCACTAACAATTCAAGGAAAGGCCAACACACTACAAAACCAAAAACCCCATCAACCACCAGCAACAGCACCCACACCATCAGACGGACAAGCCGGCACAACCACCACCCCAGCTTTACCAGCAGCCCCCCCCCCCTTCCCCTGCGGAGCAGCAACAGAAGCAGCAACAGGAACAGCCACCGCCATAGCCTTCACAGCAGAAGCCACCTGCATGGAAATCCGCTGCAATGCCCGCCGATGCCCCTCCACCAACGCATCATACCCACCGCTAACCGGCTCACTCACCACACTCCGGCAGGTCATCACTGCCGCACCACGCACAGCCCTCACACTCCACACTGCGTCGATCAACGCATGCGAACCCGGCCATGATTCAAACCGCTGCACATTCATGCTGAGCCGATAAACCGGCGTCCCATCCGGATAAGCCGTCCCATACACATCGATCGTGTTGAGCTGCTGCGTCAGACTCGTCGACAATGCCCGGCGAATCTCGTCGCCCGGCAGCGAGGCCCAGCGCTCTTCCTCGAGCACTTTGACCTGCGTCGGTGCCGTCTGCACGACGAGCTGATTCTTCGACACCTGCGGCGGTACGTCGATCGGCGCGACTTCGATCAGCCACGCCGGCGCGGCCGGGGTCCGGGCGCTGACCGGCGCGACGGATCCAGCAGCACTATCAGCGCCCAGCGTATAAAAGCGGCTCGACGGCGACGAACACGCCGCCAGCGCCGCGAGTCCGGCCAGCGCGCCGGCAACGACAGCGCCGCGCACGAGCCCGCGCGGCGGGCGGGGAAGCCGGGCAAACATCATGGTTTATCTCCTGATTTACCGCGCAGCAGCGATTCGGGGTGGCGCTCCAGATAATCCGACAGCGCATTGAGCGACTGCAACGTGCGCGTCAATTCCTGCAACGCCTGATGAACATCCGATTGCAACGGCGAGTCCTGCTGCAACGTCGCCTCGGCCGAACCGAAGGTCTGCTTCGCCGCCGCGAGGGTGTCGCGAGCCTGCGGCACGACTTCCTTGTCGAGTCGCGTGAAGAGCTGGTCTGCGTTCTTCAGCGCGCTGTTCAGGTTGTTGCCGATCTGATCGAACGGCACCTTGTCGAGCTTCTTCGCAATGTCGGCGACCTGGAGTTGCAACTCGTCGAGCGTGTTCGGAATCGTCGGCAGTTCGAGCGGATCGCTCGCCACGTCGACGGTTGCCGGCGGCGCTTTCGGGAAGATATCCACCGCCACGTACAACTGGCTCGTAATCAGGTTGCCAGTGCGCAACTGGCCACGCAGACCATGTTTGACGAGCTGCTGCAGCATGGTTTGACCCGCGAGGCTGCCCGGTGCCGGCGCGGTTTCGCGGAAGCGCCTGCCGAGACGGTCGGGGTACAGATTCATCGTCACCGGCATGGTGAAGCTGCGGGTCTTCGGATCGTAGTCGATGCCGATATTGGTCACCTGGCCCAGCACGATGCCGCGGAAATCGACCGGTGCGCCGATCGACAAACCCCGCAGCGACTGGTTGAAGTTCATCACCACGCGCAACGGCACGCCGTCCGGTTCGCGCATTGCGTCCGCTTCGTCCGAGCCGAGGCGGAACGTCATGTTGTTCGGCGCCTGCGCGCCCACGCCCTGACCCGGCGGCGACTGGAACGACAAGCCGCCCACAATCACCGTGGCAAGCGACTGCGTGTTCAGCTTGAAGCCGCTGGAATCGAGCCGCAGATCGACGCCGCTCGCATGCCACCAGCGCGAATTGGTGCCGACGTACTGATCGAACGGCGCGGACACGAAGACCTGCATGGTCACGCCGGTGCCGTCCTTGTCGAGCGAGAAGCCCACCACCTGGCCGACCTGCACGCGCCGGTAGAAGATCGGCGAACCGATGTCGATCGAGCCGAGCGAGTCGCCGTGCAGGACGAACTGGTGGCCCTTCTGGTCGCCGGTAATAGGCGGCGGCGTTTCGAGACCGACGAAGTTCTTCTCGGTATCCGGCGAATGCCCGGCGTCCGCGCCGATATACGCGCCCGAAAGCAGCGTGGTGAGACCCGACACGCCGCTCGCGCCGACGCGCGGCCGGACCACCCAGAAGCGCGAATCCTTGACCGCGAAGTCTTCGCCTTCCTTGGTCAATTGCACCTGCACCAGCACGTGGGACAGATCTTTCGACAGTGTGATGGTCTTCACCGAGCCGACATCGACATCTTTGTACTTCACCTTGGTCTTGCCGGGTTCGAGACCTTCGGCGCTCACAAAGCTGATCGTGATGGTCGGGCCTCTCGCGGTCACCGACTTGATCACGAGCGCGATACCGATCAGCGCGGCGATCAGCGGAATCACCCAGACGAGCGAAGGCAGCCAGCGGCTGCGCGGCTCGATTTCAGGGTCCGGGAGTTGGGGCGGCAGCTTCGGTCCGTTCGAATCGTTGCGCGGCGCATCGGACGCGGGCGTCGGTTCTTGCGGGCTAGTCATGTTTGAGATCCTGAGGTTTTTGGGTACTGCCTTCCACGCGCCCTTCTACGCTGTCCCAGATGAGCCGTGGATCGAATTGCATGGAGGCCATCATGGTCAGAATCACCACCGAGCCGAAGGCGATCGCGCCGGGGCCGGCCGTAATGACTGCAAGCGATTTGAAGCGCACCAGCGCGACCGTCAGCGTGACGACGAACACGTCGAGCATCGACCAGCGGCCGATCCGCTCGACCATCCGGTAAAGCGTGGTGCGCTGCTCGGGCCGCCAGCGCGAACGACGCTGCGCCGTGACGGTCAGCAGCACGAGCACGCTCAGCTTGAGCATCGGCACCATGATGCTGGCGATGAACACGATCACCGCCAGCGGCCAGTCGCCCGAGGTCCAGAAATAGACGACGCCGCTCATGATGGTGTCGTCTTCGGAACCGAGCAGCGACGAGGTGTGCATCACCGGCAGCAGATTCGCGGGAATATACAGGAGTGCCGCGGCGATCAGCAGCGCCCAGGTGCGCATCAGGCTGTCGGGGTTGCGCGAGTGCAGGCGCGAGCCGCACCGTCCGCAGTGCTGCGGCGTGACAGACCGGATGCGCGGTTCGACCCGTCCGCAGGCGTGGCAACTCAGCAGGCCGGCGCGTTTCGCGGTGACGTATTTCATGGCGTGCTCATCCTCGACGTGGCGTCGGCGGCACCGGCGGCGTGCCCGGAGGCAAGGCGGACGGCGCAGTGCGGATGTCGGGCGCCGCGGCGGTGTGCGCTTCGGCCGGCGCAGGCGGACCAGCGACCGAACCGACGGCGGCCGCCGCGCTATCGGCGGAGGTGCGCGGCAGCGGCCGCTGATTGCGGGCGCCGAGTTCGTCGGCGAGGTCCCACAGAATGCGCGGATCGAATGTGACCACCACGGCGAACATCAGCGTGAGCACGCCGAACGCGAACAGCGCTGCTTCGGGAATCACGCGCGCGAGGCTCACCATCTTCACGATCGTGATCAGCACGCCGAGCATGAACACTTCGATCATGCCCCACGGGCGCACGAACTGAATGGCGCGCAGCACCTGATTGAAGGCGGGCGGCACATAACCCGCGCGCAGCGGGATCAACACATAGAGCAGCGCGATGAGTTCAGTCAGTGGAAACAGAATGGTCGAGCAGAACACCATGACCGCGACGATCTGCATCTCCTCGCCCCACAGCGCGACGAGCGCGCCGAACAGCGTGGTCTGCGAGGTGATGCCGTTGGTTTCGAGTTCGACGATCGGGAAGCCCTGCGCGATCAGGAAGGTGATCAACGCGCCCAGCGTCATCGCGCTGATTGCGTCGAGCTTGCGGGACACGCCGCGATAGAGCGTCGCTCCGCAGCGCGGACAGCGCGCGACCGTGCGTCCGACGAGCTTCGGCTTGCGGAACAGCGTATCGCATTCGTGGCACGCGATCAGATTGTCATGGTCCATAGGGCAAAGGGCCGACGGTGTGAGAGGAAGCGTGCAAAGCCCGTTCTATGGCAGGTCTGATAAAAAGGTGATAGTACCAAAACGCGTCCGGCCGTCGCACTGACCGCGGCACGGGCGGATAGCCTTGTCGGCTGGCAGTTGATCCTACATGCAATCGGTATAACTCTGACAGCCTCCGTCCCCAATTGTTCAATGCGGACCCCTGCGCGCTGAAGCGGCCGGTCCGCGCCCTATCCGTGGGCTACAGCCAGTTTTTTCCGATTGGGGTAGCATGGCCGCCTTGGCGTATGCCGCAGCTGGCATGGTCCCGTAAAACGCGTCGATGCCATGTGCATCGAACGCTGGAATAGCAGTGCGGGCTGCGCCGTTAACCTCAATTAGCTTGCGTTGACCTGTCATGGCACTCAATCCTTCATTCGGCAACCGGGAGTCGTACACGCGTACTGCCGTCGCCCTGCATTGGCTAATCGCGCTGCTGATCGTGTGCGGCTTCGCGCTCGGCTGGGTGATGACCGATATTCCCGGCTTCACGCCCACCAAGCTGAAGTACTTCTCGTGGCACAAATGGATCGGCGTGACGGTGTTCGCGCTCGCCGTCCTGCGCATTCTGTGGCGCGCCACGCATGCGGCTCCCGTGATGCCGCGCCGCATGCCGGTCTGGCAGCGCGGCGCCGCGCATCTCACGCATCTGCTGCTGTACGTGCTGATGATCGCGATTCCCGCCTCGGGCTATCTGTACAGCTCGGCGGCCAACATCCCGGTGGTGTACCTCGGGCTGATTCCGCTGCCGCGCCTGATCGCGCCGGACCCGCATCTCAAGGAACTGCTGAAGAACGTGCACATCACGCTGAATTACACCTTGCTCGTGCTGGTCGCATTGCACGTCGCGGCCGCGCTCAAGCATCAATGGCTGGACCGCGACGGCCTGCTTTCGCGCATGCTCCCTTTCCTCAAATAAGGACAACCATGAAGGTCTCGTTTTATCGCTACATGCTCGCCGCCTTCGCCGCGGCCTCGCTGACGGTGGCCGGCAGCGCTCTCGCGCAAGTCGACGTCGCGAAGAGTTCGGTGACCGCGACGTCGAAGCAGATGAACGTGCCGGTGGAAGGCAAGTTCGGCAAATTCACCGCGCAGCTCAAGTTCGATCCGGCAAAACCGGCCGAGGGCACCGCGCAACTCAGCATCGACGTGGCCAGCTACGATCTCGGCGACGAAAGCTACAACGACCAGGTGCGCGGCAAGGACTGGTTCGACGCCAAGACATATCCCACCGCCACCTTCGTTTCGAGCGCGATCGCGCCGGCCGGCGGCAACCAGTTCAAGGTCACCGGCAAGCTGACCATCAAGGGCAAGTCGCAGACGGTGGTCGTGCCGGTCACGGTGTCGCAGCAAGGCGCCGTGCAAACCTTCGACGGTTCGCTGCCGATCAAGCGCTCGCAATTCGACATCGGCACGGGCGAATGGAAAGACACCTCGGTAGTCGCCGACGAGGTGGTCATCAAGTTTCATATCGTTGCAGCACACAAGTGACATTCGCCGCGCCGTTCGGGCGCGGCAGCCTTTTTCAGGAACCTAGGAGCGTGAATTGAAAACATCCGTATTGATCGCCGTCGGCGCGCTGGCTTCTTCTTTCTCGTTCGGCGCGTTCGCGGCCGCCGATACCTATCAGCTCGACCCGACCCACACGTATCCGAGCTTCGAGGCGGATCACTTCGGCGGCCTCTCGGTATGGCGCGGCAAATTCACCAAGAGCTCGGGCACCGTTACGCTCGACCGCGCGGCCAAAACCGGCACGGTCGACGTGACGGTCGATCCGGCGTCGATCGAGACGGGCAACGGCAAGCTCGACGAACATCTGAAGTCGAACGAGTTCTTCGACGTCGCCAAGTTTCCGTCGGCGACCTATAAGGGCACAGATATCAGATTCGACGGCGACAAGCCAGTCGAAGTTGTCGGCAGCCTGACGATGCACGGCGTCACCAAGCCGCTGAATCTGAAGATCGACTCGTTCAAGTGCATGCAGCATCCGGTGCTCAAGCGCGAAGTGTGCGGCGTGGAAGCGAGCGCGCATTTCAGCCGCGCCGATTACGGCATGGATTTCGGCTCCAAGTACGGCTTCAGCATGGATACCAAACTGCACATTCAATCCGAAGGCATCAAGCAATAAAGCGATCTGATGAGCCTTTGATTACAGGCATCAATCGCGACGCGCATTGCGCCGCAACAAAAAAACCGCTTCGTTCGCTTTGGCGACGAAGCGGTTTTTTATTGACCGGTTGAACCCCGGAAGCCTTGTGCAGCGGCATCGCGCAATTTCGCACTCGCGCGGCATTAATTTTTCGGGTACATAGAGCGCAGGCACCGTATTGGTTGTGCGCGCATCCAGTCGGGCGTTTCAGGCGTAATGCCAGCATGAATAATATTTCGCGCGACCTGGAGATCTGCATGAACGCAACGACAGCAGCAAGCCTGGCGGGGAGCCGGCAGAATTCTTGGCGCGCGGTGATCGCGGCCTCGATCGGCAACGCGCTGGAATGGTTCGATCTGGTGGTGTACGGTTTTTTCGCGGTGATCATCGCGAAACTGTTTTTCCCGGCCGGTAACGACACGGTCTCGCTGCTCCTCACGCTCGGCACGTTCGGCGTGTCGTTCTTCATGCGCCCGCTCGGCGCGATCGTGATCGGCGCCTACGCCGACCGCGCCGGCCGCAAGGCGGCGCTCACGCTCTCGATCCTGCTGATGATGGCCGGCACGTTGATCATCGCGATCCTGCCGACCTATCAAAGCATCGGCCTCGCGGCGCCGGTGATCCTCGTGCTGGCGCGTCTGATGCAGGGTTTCTCGGCGGGCGGCGAGTTCGGCAGCGCCACCGCGTTCCTCGCGGAACACGTGCCTGGGCGGCGCGGCTTTTTCGCGAGCTGGCAGGTGGCGAGCCAAGGGCTCACCACCCTGCTTGCCGCCGGGTTCGGTGTGTTGCTCACCGGCAAACTCTCGCCGGAACAGATGGCTTCCTGGGGTTGGCGCGTGCCGTTCTTCTTTGGTTTGCTGATCGGGCCGGTCGCGTGGTACATCCGTACGAAGCTCGACGAAACGCCCGAGTTTCTCGCGGCCGAAACCACCGAAACGCCGCTGCGCGACACCTTCACCAACCAGAAATTGCGCCTGCTGATTGCGATCGGCGTGGTGGTGCTCGGCACGGTGTCGACGTATCTGGTGCTGTTCATGCCGACGTTCGGCGTGAAGCAGTTGGGATTGGCGCCCTCGGTCGCGTTTTCGGCGATCGCGTTGACCGGCCTGATCCAGATGGTGTTCTCGCCGCTGATCGGCCATCTGTCGGACCGGCATGGGCGCACCACGATCATGCTGAGCTCGGCGCTGCTGCTGCTCGTCCTCATCTATCCGGCTTTCGTGTATCTGGTCGCGCATCCGACCTTCGGCACCTTGATCACCATGCAGATCGTGTTCGGCTTTCTGATGACCGGGTATTTCGCGGCGCTGCCAGGTTTGCTTTCGGAGATGTTCCCGGTGCAAACGCGCACGACCGGCATGTCGCTGGCCTATAACATCGCCGTGACGATCTTCGGCGGCTTCGGGCCGTTCATCATCGCGTGGCTGATCAGCGTGACGGGTTCGAAGGCCGCGCCGAGTTACTACCTGATTTTCGCCGCGATCGTGAGTCTCGTCGCGCTGATGGCGGCGCGTCGCAAGCTCGGCTTTCGTTAAAGCGGGCGCTGCGTCTTTCCGCTGCGGCGTAGGGCGGCGGTAAACGCAAAAGGCCGGTTCATGATGAACCGGCCTTTTGCATTGCGAGGTCTGACGCTACAACAGAATCAGACTTGCGCACCCGCGTTCGGATCGTCCGCGTCGGGGCGATCCTTCCTGTCCTTGATCAGGTCTTCGCGCTTCACGCCGAACCACATGGCGAGCGCCGCGGCGACGAACACCGACGAGTAGATACCGAACAGAATACCGACCGTCAGCGCGAGAGCAAAGTAATGCAGCGTTGGGCCGCCGAACAGGAACATCGACAGCACCATCATCTGCGTACAGCCGTGGGTGATGATGGTTCGCGACATGGTGCTGGTGATCGCGTGGTTGATCACCTCGATTACGGTCAGCTTGCGCTCGCGGCGGAAGGTCTCACGAATCCGGTCGAAGATAACCACCGACTCGTTCACCGAATAGCCGAGCACCGCGAGCACCGCGGCCAGCACCGACAGCGAGAACTCCCACTGGAAGAACGCGAAGAAGCCGAGAATGATGATCACGTCGTGCAAGTTCGCGATCACGCCGGCCACCGCGTACTTCCATTCGAAGCGGAACGACAGGTAAATCACGATGCCCACCACCACACAGGCAAGCGCGAGCAGGCCGTCGGTGGCGAGTTCCTTGCCGACCTGCGGGCCGACGAACTCGACGCGTTGCAGTTGCACCTGCGGCGTCTCGGCCTTCAGCGCGGTCATCACCTGATCGCTCTGTTGCGCGGAGGTATAGCCCTGCTTGAGCGGCAGGCGGATCAACACGTCGCGCGAGGTGCCGAAGTTCTGCACCTGAGCGTCGGCGTAACCGAGCTTGCCCAGCGTCGCGCGCACCGGTTCGAGCGGCGCGGCGCCCGGATACTGCACTTCGACGACCGTACCGCCCGTGAACTCCACCGACAGATGCAGCCCGCGATGCAGCAGGAAAAACACAGCAGCAAGGAACGTCAGCAGCGAGATCGCGTTGAAAATCAACGCGCGCTGCATGAACGGAATGTCTTTGCGGAAACGGAAAAATTCCATGGTCTTGTTCTCCGGGACTCAGCGGGATGAACCCGGTTTCTGCGGCGTGTTCGACGTAGCGGACGAATCCGGCGCATTGCGGCGACGCACAGTCGGCTTGCCAGCGCGAGCCTGCGCGACCGCAGCTCTCGCTTTCGACGGCTTGGCAGCGACCGCGGCGACGGCTTGCGCCGTGTCGGTCGCCGCATCTTCGCTACCGAGGTAAGCAGCCGAGCCTGCCGGCGCCGTCTCCGGACGCCACACTTGGCCGATGGCCAGCGACTTCAGCTTCTTCTTGCCGCCGTACCAGAGATTGACGATGCCGCGCGAGAAGAACACGGCCGAGAACATCGACGTCAGAATGCCGATACAGTGCACGATCGCAAAACCGCGCACCGGGCCGGAGCCGAACGCGAGCAGCGCGATACCGGCGATCAGCGTGGTGACGTTCGAGTCGAGAATCGTCGCCCAGGCGTGCGCGTAGCCGTTCTGGATGGCCAGTTGCGGCGGCGCGCCGTTGCGCAGTTCTTCACGCACGCGTTCGTTGATCAGCACGTTGGCGTCGATCGCCATACCGAGCGCGAGCGCGATAGCCGCGATACCCGGCAAGGTGAGCGTGGCCTGCAGCATGGACAGCACGGCGATCAGCAGCAGCAGGTTGACCGACAGGCCGATCATCGAGATCACGCCGAACAGCATGTAGTACGCGATCATGAAGACGGCGATCGCCGCGAAGCCCCACACCACCGAGTGGAAGCCCTTCTTAATGTTGTCCGCGCCGAGGCTCGGGCCGATCGTGCGTTCTTCGATGATGTCCATCGGCGCGGCCAGCGAACCGGCGCGCAGCAGCAGCGCGAGGTCGGCGGCGCCTTGCGGCGTGGCCTGGCCGGTGATCTGGAAGCGGTCGCCCAGTTCCGACTGGATGGTGGCCACCGTCAGCACTTCGCCCTTGCCTTTTTCGAACAGCACCATGGCCATCGGCTTGCCGATGTTGTCGCGCGAGATGCTCGCCACCGCGCGGCCGCCGGCCGAATCCAGACGGATGTTCACGGACGGACGTTGATGTTCGTCGAAGCCCGCCGACGCGTCGATGATCCGGTCGCCCGTGAAGATGATCTGCTTGCGCAGCAGCACCGGCGTCTGGTTGCCTTGCGTGAACAGCTCGTCGCCCGGCGGCACCGGATCGGACGGATTCGGATGCGTGTTGACCGGATCGGCGAGGCGCGCTTCGAGCGTTGCCGTGCGGCCGATGATGTCCTTCGCCTTCGCCGTGTCCTGCACGCCCGGCAGTTCGACCACGATGCGGTCGGCGCCTTGCTGCTGGATCACCGGCTCGGCCACGCCGAGTTCATTAACGCGGTTATGCAGCGTGGTGATGTTCTGCTTGAGCGCGGCGTCCTGCACGGCTTTCTGCACTGCCGGCGTGAACGTGCCGACCAGTTGCACGCCACCGTCGGGACCGGCTTGCGAGGCCCACTGGAGTTCGGCGATGCTGCGGCTCAGTTGCTTCGACGCGTTGTCCGCCGTGGCCTGGTCGGCGAAATTGATCACCACCGACTGGTTGACGCGGTTCACGCCGCCGTCGCGAATGTTCTTGTCACGCAGCAGCGTGCGCGCGTCCGAAGCGTCCGAATCGAGCTTCTTGTTCAGCGCGCCGGCCATGTCGACCTGCAGCAGGAAGTGAACGCCGCCGCGCAGATCGAGACCGAGGTACATCGGCAGCGCGTGCAAGGCGGTCAGCCAGCGCGGCGACGCGCTTTGCAGGTTCAGCGCCACGATGAACTGCGGGTCGGTCGGGTCGCTGTTCAGCGACTTCTGCAGCAGGTCCTTCACGCGCAACTGCGTGTCGGTGTCCGGCAGACGCACGCGGATGTTCGCGTTGGTCGCCGAGTTGTCGAACGTGACGTCGTCCGGCTTGATCTGATTCGCGGCGAGCGCGGCTTCGACGGCCGACAGCGTGGTCGAGTCGAGCTTGACCGTGGCCTTGCCGCTCGACACCTGCACCGCCGGCGCTTCGCCGAACAGGTTGGGCAGCGTGTACACGAGGCCGATGACCAGAGCCACCAGCATCACGGCGTATTTCCAGAGGGGGTAGCGATTCATGAGTGGTCCAACGGGAAGGTTGGCTTGGAAGCGATGCGTCCGGCGATGAGCGCGGGCAATTCAGCGTCAGATTGCATGAATCGCCGGCGAGGCCGCGCCGGACGCGAGAGAGCAGGCCTTACAGCGACTTGATCGTGCCCTTCGGGAGAATCGTCGTGACCGACGCTTTTTGCACGGTGATTTCCGTGCCTTCCGAGATTTCGACGCCGACGTAAGCTTCGCCCACCTTGGTCACCTTGCCGACGATGCCGCCATTCGTCACCACTTCATCGCCCTTGGCCATCGCGGCGAGCATGTTGCGATGTTCCTTCTGGCGCTTCATTTGCGGCCGAATCATGATGAAGTACAGCACGCCGAACATCAGGATCAGCGGCAGGAAGCTCATCAGGTTCGATTCAATGCCACCTGTTGCTGTGCCTTGGGCGAAGGCATTGGAAATGAACGACACGTTGGTCTCTCCGTTATAAGTCAAAACGATCAAAAAAATCAGCCGGTTATTCTACCACCGGCCCGACGCGCGTCGGCGCGGCGAATCGGCTTTGCGATCAACCGTTTAAAGCCTGCTTGGCCGTTTTTCTCGCCGTTCGCGAAAGTTGATTGTAAGGTTTTCCGTTGTGCGGCGGACGGATTGTTCTGTGGAATCCATCCGCCGCGCGCCGTCAGGGCGCCTCGGCGGTGCCGCGCGCGCGGTTCTCGTGGAAGCGTTTGCGGAAAGCCTCGAACATTCTGGCGTCGATCGCGTCGCGGATTTCCTGCATCAGTTCGAGGTAGTAGTGCAGGTTGTGGATCGTGTTCAACTGCGCACCGAGGATTTCCCCTACTCGATGCAGATGATGCAGATAGCCGCGAGTGAAATTTCTGCAGGTGTAGCAGCCACATTGCTCGTCGAGCGGGCGCAGCGAATTCTTGTGCGCGGCGTTACGGATCTTGACGTCGCCGAAACGCGTGAACAGCCAGCCGTTGCGCGCATTGCGGGTCGGCATCACGCAGTCGAACATGTCGACGCCGGCGGCCACGCCCGCCACCAGATCTTCCGGCGTGCCGACGCCCATCAGATAGTGCGGCTTGTTGGCGGGCAACTTGGGGCCGATGTGGTTCAGCACGCGCATCATGTCTTCCTTCGGCTCGCCGACCGACAGGCCGCCGATCGCCAAGCCGTGGAAATCCTTCTCCGCGAGGCCCGCCAGCGACTCGTCGCGCAGGTCTTCGAACATGCCGCCCTGCACGATGCCGAACAGCGCGTTCGGATTGCCCAGGCGCCTGAATTCGTCGATGGAGCGCTGCGCCCAGCGCATCGACATGCGCATCGAATCGGCGGCTTCCTTGTGCGAGGTCGGCACGTTGTTGGTCGCGTACGGCGTGCATTCGTCGAACTGCATGACGATGTCCGAGTTCAGCACTTTCTGGATCTGCATCGACACTTCGGGCGACAGGAACAGCTTGTCGCCGTTGATCGGCGACGCGAACGTGACGCCGTCTTCGGTGATCTTGCGCAGATCGCCGAGCGAGAACACCTGGAAGCCGCCGGAGTCGGTGAGGATCGGCTTTTTCCAGCCCATGAAGCCGTGCAGGCCGCCGTGCGCCTCGATGGTTTCCAGACCCGGGCGCAGCCACAGGTGGAAAGTGTTGCCGAGAATGATCTGCGCGTGCATTTCCTCCAGCTCGCGCGGCTGCACGGCCTTCACGGTGCCGTAGGTGCCGACCGGCATGAAGATCGGCGTTTCCACCACGCCGTGATTCAGCGTGACGCGGCCGCGGCGGGCCTGGCCGTCGGTGCCGAGCAGTTCGAATTTGAGGCCGTTGTCGGGGCGAACGTGATCGCCCAGGTATGCGCCGTGATCGGCGCGCGGGCTAACGGTTTGACCGTCGGTCATGAATTGACTCCTGTGCTACCGGAAACAGCTTTGCATGGGACCGGAGTAAGCGCTAAAGCGCCAACTCCGGATCGACAAGTCCGGCGCAATAAGTTGAAACGCCGCCAGCGAGGTTCGCGGCGGCTTGAGGAACTGCAAAGCTGTAACGGTTCTGAGCCAGCGTTAAGCGTCGCGCCGCGTGAGCAGCATCGCGTCGCCGTAACTGAAGAAGCGGTAACGCTGCTCAATTGCGTGGCGATACGTCTCGCGAATCGTCTCGACGCCCGCGAAAGCCGACACCAGCATCAGCAGCGTGGACTTCGGCAAATGGAAATTGGTGACCAGCCGGTCGACCACGCGGAATTTATAGCCCGGCGTGATGAAGATATCGGTTTCCGTGCTGGCTGCGGCCAACGGGCGACCCGCGGCCTCGGCGTCGCGCGCGGCGGCTTCGAGTGCGCGCATCGAGGTCGTGCCCACCGCGATCACGCGGTTGCCGCGCGCGCGTGTCGCCGCGATCTTGTCGGCGAGCGATTGCGGCAGGTGATACCACTCGCTATGCATCTTGTGCTCGGCGAGATTTTCGACACGCACAGGCTGGAACGTGCCCGCGCCGACGTGCAGCGTCAGCGTCGCGCGTTCCACGCCTTTTTCGTCGAGGCGGCCCAGCAGCGCGTCGTCGAAATGCAGGCCGGCCGTGGGCGCGGCGACCGCGCCGGGATTCTGCGCGAACACCGTCTGATAGCGGGTTTCATCGGTCGAATCGGGATCGTGCTCGATGTACGGCGGCAGCGGCAGACGGCCGAACTGCTCGATCAGCGTCAGGCAGTCGTTGGGGAAATGCAGCGTGTAGAACGGTTCGACACGCTCGCCGACCGTGACGTCGAAGGCATCCGCCAGCCGGATCGTGGTGCCCGGCTGCGGGCTCTTGCTTGCGCGGACCTGCGCGAGCGCCGTGCGCTCGCCCGTGAGCCGCTCTACCAGCACTTCGATCTTGCCGCCACTGGCCTTCTGGCCGAGGAAGCGCGCCTTCAGGACTTTGGTATCGTTGAAGACCAGCAGGTCGCCGGGCGCGATGCATTCGGGCAACTCGGCAAAGCGGCGGTCGATCAGGCGCGCGGGGCCGGCGGCGTCGGCCGGGTGATCCACCTCGAGCAGGCGGCTGGCGCTGCGCTCAGGCAGCGCGACTTGCGCGATCAGCTCGGGAGGCAGATCGAAATCGAAATCGGAAAGCGTCAACATGCGAACGACTGGAAGCGAAATGAAACTGAATTGAGCCGAAGCCGGAGCCGGGCGGCTATGATTGCGGGACGCCAGAGCGGCCCGCGAGCCCGCGCGCTGTATGGCGCCGAACCCTTTGACAGCCGATATTGTACTTGCGAAGCAGCCCATGCCTTTGTCCGACCGCCGATTGCCCTCCGTTACCGATGAAGCGAGCGCCGAACCCAGGCGCCGCGTCTCGCGCGGCAAGGCGGCGGCGCAGGGGAGCGACGCGGGTGTGGACGCAGGCGCGGAGGTTGGGTTAAGCCCTGGAAAAGCCGCGCGACGAGGCGGCGAATCGGATGGCAAGCCCGCGGACGCAATTGGCGGCAAAAGCGTAGGCACGCACGCTGACACATCCGGCGGCGAGCACACCGACGGCCTTGCTGGTGCATCTGGCCGCGAGCACGCCGACCGTCTTGCTGGCACATCCGGCGGCGAGCGCACCGAAAGCCTCGTGGAACCATCTGGCGACAAACCCGCCGTCAAGCCTGACGACATATTCGGCGACAGACCCGCCGGCAAGCCCGGGCCCAAGGTCGCCACGAAATCCGCAGCGAAGTCCGCCGCCAAACCCGCCGCCAAACCCGCGGAAAAGACCGCCGACAAGCTCGCCAAACTCGGCCTCACACGCGACATCGACCTCGTGCTGCATCTGCCCATGCGCTACGAGGACGAAACCTCGCTGACGCCGATCGGGCATCTGCTGCCGGGCGGCATTTCGCAAACCGAAGGCGTGGTGTTCGACAACGAAATCGCCTATCGTCCGCGCCGTCAGTTGCTGGTGAAACTGCGCGACGACGCCGGCGACGAACTCGTGCTGCGCTTTCTGAATTTCTACGGCTCGCAAGTCAAGCAGATGGCGATCGGCGCGCGGCTGAGGGTGCGCGGCGACGTGCGCGGCGGTTTCTTCGGCATGGAGATGGTGCATCCGGCCGTGCGCGTGGTCGACGAAGACACGCCGCTGCCGCAGGCGCTCACGCCGGTGTATCCGAGCACCGCGGGCGTGACGCAGGCGTATCTGCGCAAATCGATCGACAACGCGCTGTCGCGCACGTCGCTGCCGGAGCTGCTGCCCGAAGCGGTCGCGCGAACGTTCATGGAGCCGCTCGGCGTGCCGTCGTTGATGGACGCCGTGCGCACCCTGCATCATCCGGGCGTGCATTCGGACGAGACCGCGTTGATCGACGGGACGCATCCGGCCTGGGTGCGTATCAAGTTCGAGGAACTGCTCGCGCAGCAGATGTCGCTCAAGCGCGCGCACGACGAACGCCGCACGCGCGCCGCGCCGGCCATGCCGCGGCGCAAGCTGGGCGACGAAGCGGCGCTGGTGGCGCGCTTGCTGAAGGCGCTGCCGTTTTCGCTGACAGCTGCGCAGGAGCGCGTCGGTGGCGAGATCGCGCTCGATCTGACCCAGCCTCATCCGATGCAGCGGCTCTTGCAGGGCGACGTCGGCAGTGGCAAGACAATCGTCGCCGCTTTGGCTGCGGCGCAGGCCATCGACGCCGGCTACCAGGCCGCGCTCATGGCGCCGACCGAGATTCTCGCCGAACAGCACGCGCGCAAATTGCGCGGCTGGCTGGAGCCGCTCGGCGTGAGCGTCGCGTGGCTCGCCGGCAGCCTGAAAACCCGGGAGAAGCGCGCCGCGATCGAAGCCGCCGCGCTCGGCACCGCGCAACTCGTGATCGGCACGCACGCGATCATCCAGGACGCGGTCGAGTTTGCGCGCCTCGGGCTCGTGATCGTGGACGAACAGCACCGTTTCGGCGTGGCGCAACGGCTCGCGCTGCGCGCCAAGGCGCAGAACGCCGCCGATGGCGCGCGCGATTTCCAGCCGCATCAATTGATGATGTCGGCGACGCCGATTCCGCGCACGCTCGCGATGACGTATTACGCCGACCTCGACGTTTCGACCATCGACGAATTGCCGCCCGGGCGCACGCCGATCCTGACCAAGCTGGTGTCCGACGCGCGGCGCGAGGAGGTGATCGGACGCGTGCGCGAGGCCGCGTTGACGGGGCGCCAGGTGTACTGGGTGTGTCCGTTGATCGAGGAAAGCGAGACTTTGCAGCTGCAGACTGCGGTCGAGACGTATGAGACGCTGGTGGCCGCTTTGCCCGAGTTGAAAGTCGGCCTTGTGCATGGACGTCTGGCGCCGGCCGAAAAAGCGGCGGTGATGGATGCGTTTACTCGCAACGAGGTGCAGTTGCTGGTGGCGACGACGGTGATCGAAGTGGGTGTCGATGTGCCGAATGCGTCGTTGATGGTGATCGAGCATGCCGAGCGGTTTGGGCTGGCGCAGCTGCATCAGTTGCGGGGACGGGTCGGGCGTGGGAGTGCGGCTTCGGTTTGCGTGCTGCTCTATACCGGGCCTTTGTCGATGACTGCGCGGGCGCGGCTTCAGACGATGCGGGAGACGACCGATGGGTTTGAGATCGCCAGGCGGGATCTCGAGATTCGCGGGCCGGGGGAGTTTTTGGGGGCGCGGCAATCGGGGGCGGCGATGTTGAGGTTTGCGGATCTTCAGAATGATCAATGGTTGATTGAGCCTGCGCGGGAGGCTGCGGCGGTTTTGCTTGAGAAGTATCCGGAGGTTGTGATGCAGCATTTGGCGCGCTGGCTTGGCGCGCGGGAGCAGTTTTTGAAGGCTTGAAGGTGTGGGGTTTTTTGCTTGCGCGGTGCTTGGTCCGGTTTTTTTTGTGTTGGCCTTTCCTTGAATTGTTAGTGGTCTATTGGCGTTGCCCCTGTGCGGGGCGGCACCTACTTTCTTTGCCGCGGCAAAGAAAGTAGGCAAAGAAAGCCGCTTTGCACCGCCAGCCTGGAAGCGGGTCCCCCGCACAGCCACGGGAGTGGTGCATCTGGAATCCGTGTTCTCGCACATTCCGCCCTGGTGACAAAGCAGTCATTCTTCCGGCGACGCTGCGCGCACCGTGGCGGTACTTCATCAACCCGTGGGGGTGCAGGCGTTCGCCTGCACCTGGTCTCCACGCGGCGTCAGGGCGTGCCGCGCGGTGCGCTCCCATCATCCTCCCTGCATGTCGCCGAGGCGAAGCCGACGGCCCCCGCCGCGCGAACCGAAGCCACGGTCTTTCGGGCAGACCGCCCCGGCGAGCACGGAGTGCGAGGCGGGAGGTATGACTGCCTTGTCGCTCCCGGGGAATGGGCGAGATGCCGGATTCCAGATGCACCACTGCCTCCTCCAAGCCAGGGGACCCGCTTCCAGGCTGGCGGTGTGAAGCGGCTTTCTTTGCCTACTTTCTTTGCCGCGGCAAAGAAAGTAGGTGCCGCCCCGCACAGGGGCAACGCCAATAGACCACTAACAATTCAAGGAAAGGCCAATCCAACAAAAAAACCCGTGCAAAAGCACAACATCTCGACCGCGTACAATACGCCCTTACCCATCCGCCTCCCGGCAACCTCAATGTCCTTCGATTTCTTCCTCCCTTGCCCGCGCGGCCTCGAAGCTTCGCTTGCGGCTGAACTCACCGAAATCGCCGCCAACCACCTGAACGGCGCGCCGTTCACAGCCGGCGCACAAGTGCCGGGCGGCGTGCATTTCCGCGGAGGCTGGGCCGCCGGCATGGCCGCCAACCTGTATTCGCGTCTCGCGAGCCGCGTGCTGCTGAAAATCGCGCATCGCCCGTATCGCAGCGAGCAGGACATCTACGCACTCGCCGTCGAACAGCGCTGGGAACAATGGTTCTCGGCGAATGAAACGCTGCGCGTCGACGTCACGGCGATCAAGTCGCCGCTGCGCAGCCTGGAATTCACGACGCTGCGCGTCAAGGACGCCATCTGCGATCGTCTGCGCGAAGTCAGCGGCGCGCGTCCCAACATCGACACGGCCACGCCCGACGTGCGCGTCTTCGCCTTTCTCACCGCCGCCGACTGCACGCTGTATCTCGACACCTCGGGCGATCCGCTCTTCAAGCGCGGCTGGCGCCTCGACAAGGGCGCGGCGCCGCTGCGCGAGAATCTGGCCGCGGGCATTCTGCGTCTGACCGGCTGGACCGCCGGCATGCCCCTGTACGACCCGATGTGCGGCAGCGGCACCTTCCTCGCGGAAGCCGCACAAGTCGCGCTGAACATCGCGCCGGGCGCGGAACGCCGCTTCGGCTTCGAGAGGCTCAAGCAATACGAAGCCAAAACCTGGCAAACGCTCAAGGCCGCCGCGCTCGATGCGAAGCACGCCGCGCGTAGTTCGCGCGCCGATCTGCAAATCTTCGGCAGCGATATTTCCGGCGACATGCTCGACAAGGCGCGCGCTAACTTCCAACGCGCGGGCTTGCCGTCGATCCCGCTTAAACAGGTCGACGCGCGCGGCATGACGCCGCCGACATCCGCAGCAGGCATCCTCGTCGCCAACCCGCCATACGGCGAACGGATCGAAGTGCGCGGGCGCAATGCTCGCGGCGAGCTTCGTGAAGGCCGCGGTAATCGCGAAAGCCGCGACAATCGCGAAGACGAGGGCTTTCGGCGCGTCCAGGAAGAAGCGCCGGACAGCGAATTTTTCCAGTCGCTCGGCGATGCGCTCAAGCAGCGTTTCACCGGTTGGCACGCGTTCATCCTGACATCGGATCGCAAGCTGCCGGGCCAGTTGCGCCTGCGTGAATCGACCAAGACGCCGCTCTTCAACGGCGCGCTCGAATGCCGTCTGTTCCGTTTCGATCTGATCGCGGGCAGCGTGCGGCAGCGGCCGCAAAGCGATACGCCGGCGGCCTGAGGCACGCAGCGTCCGACATGCAATACGGCGACGAAAACCGCGGACCGGCTCCGCGGTTTTTTTTCGCCTATGGCCTGCGGGCGGTCTTTTCTTTCACCACTGCTTTCGTCGCTCCTGCCACCTCCTACTGACACCACGCTGTCAGTAGCACCCCCGCACACTCCTTCTCACGCCATCTGGCGCTTTGCACGGCTTACGCCATCCACAGGAGAGTGACATGTCCGCATCATCCAAAGTTGTTGCATGGTTCGAGATTCCGTCCGTCGATTTCGATCGCGCCGTCCGCTTCTATGAAGCGGCGCTCGACGTCAAACTGAACGTCCAGGAAATCGGCGGCCAGCCGATCGCCGTGTTCGGCTACGAGGAACCGGCGACCGGCGGCGCGATCGTCCACAGCCCGTCGATGACGCCCACCGGCGACGGCGTGCTCGTCTATCTGAACGCGCAGCCGACCGTCGACGCCGTCCTCGCGCGCGTCGAGCAAGCCGGCGGCAAGACCGACGGTCCGGTGATCAAACTGCCGCAGGACATCGGCTATATCGCGTTCTTCACCGACACGGAAGGCAACCGCCTCGGCCTGCATTCGCGGACCAACGGCTAAACGCAACGCAACACAACGTCGTGCGCGGCGGTGGCTGAGCGCCGCGCGCGAACGCCGACCGGAGCGCGGCATGCGGCGCTATCATCGCGGAACTGTCCCCGTCCTCTTCTACAAGACGCCCACGATGACGCGCCGCGCCGACCGCCTGTTCCAGATCGCCGAGCTGTTGCGCGGACGGCGTCTGACCACCGCGCAACAACTCGCCGACTGGCTGCATATCTCGCTGCGCACCGTGTATCGCGACGTGCGCGATCTGCAACTGTCAGGCGTGCCGATCGAAGGCGAAGCCGGCATCGGCTATCGGCTGAGCCGGACGGCGAGTTTGCCGCCGCTCACGTTCACCGCCGATGAACTGGCCGCGCTCGCCGCCGGCGCGCGCATGCTCGAATCGTGGGGCGGCGCCGGCTTTGCGGGCGGCGCGCGCGGCGCGCTCGCCAAGATCGCCTCGGCCATGCCCGCCGACAAGCGCGCGACCTTGGAAAGGCTGGCGGTCTTCGCGCCGTCCTTTCACATCAAAGGGGATTTTTCCGCGCAGCTCGACGCGCTGCATCGTGCGATCGACACGCGGCATGTGGTGAGCTTTGCCTACGTCGATGTGAACGGCGCGGCGAGCGAGCGCCGTGTCTGGCCGCTCGCCCTCGCGTATTGGGGCGCGCGCTGGACGCTTGGCGCGTGGTGTGAATTGCGCGGCGATTTCCGCAATTTCGGGCTGGAGAAGATTCAGAATCTTCAGGTGCTCGAACAATATCCGGATCAGGAAGGCAGGCGGCTTGCGGACCTGCTGCGGCATGTGAATGCGAAGCCGAGATAGGATCGCTGTATCGAACCGGTGGAGACAAAACCACGTTTGAGCACGAGTATTCAAGCAGACAAGCCAGTTGTTCGCGGCCGTTTGCAAGGCGGGCCGCGAACTTCGAGCATGCAGTTATTCCACCGCTTTCACCATATCTTCGATCACCTTCTTCGCGTCGCCGAACACCATCATCGTCTTGTCCATGTAGAACAGGTCGTTGTCGAGACCGGCATAACCTGCGGCCATCGAGCGTTTATTGACGATGACCGTGCGCGCCTTGTACGCCTCGATGATCGGCATGCCCGCGATCGGCGACTTCGGATCGGTCTTCGCCGCCGGGTTCACCACGTCGTTCGCGCCGAGCACCAGGACCACGTCGACCTGACCGAACTCGCCGTTGATGTCGTCCATTTCGTGGACCATGTCGTACGGCACTTCGGCTTCGGCGAGCAGCACGTTCATGTGGCCCGGCATGCGGCCGGCCACCGGGTGAATCGCGTACTTCACCTCGATGCCCTTCTCGACCAGCTTGTCGGTCAGCTCCTTCAACGCATGCTGCGCGCGTGCGACGGCCAGACCATAACCCGGCACGATCACCACGGTTTCCGCATTGCCGAGCATGAACGAAGCATCGTCGGCCGAACCGGATTTCACCGGACGCTGCTCCGCCGACCCACCCGCCGCCGCCGCGCCCGCCTCGTTGCCGAAGCCGCCGAGAATCACGTTGAAGAACGACCGGTTCATCGCGCGGCACATGATGTACGACAGAATCGCACCAGACGAACCGACAAGCGAGCCCGCGATGATCAGCATCGGATTGTTCAGCGAGAAGCCGATGCCCGCCGCCGCCCAGCCCGAATACGAGTTCAGCATCGACACCACCACCGGCATGTCCGCGCCGCCGATCGGAATGATGATCAGCACGCCGAGCACAAACGCGATCAGCGTCATGATGATGAACGGCAGCCACGATTGCGTGAGAAAGAAGATCACGCCAAAGCCGAGCATCGCGAGCGCGAGCAGCAGGTTGATCAGATGCTGGCCCGCGTACACGACCGGCGCGCCCTGAAACAACCGGAACTTGTACTTGCCGGACAGTTTGCCGAACGCGATCACCGAACCGGAGAACGTAATCGCGCCGACGAACGTGCCGATGAACAGCTCGACGCGATTGCCGTACGGCAGGAAGCCCGGCGCGGTGTTTTCCGGATCGACGAGACCGAACGCGGCCGGCTCCGACACCACCGCGTACGCAATACACACAGCGGCAAGACCGATCAGCGAGTGCATGGCCGCGACCAGCTCCGGCATCTTGGTCATCTCGACGCGCGCGGCGACGAACGCGCCAACCGCACCGCCGACCACCAGCGCGACCAGCAGCAGGCCAAGCCCAAGACCGAGATTCGAACCGAGCCCGTTAGCCTGCTTGACGATCAGCGCGATGGTCGTGAGGATCGCAATCGCCATCCCCGCCATGCCGAAGGTATTGCCGATGCGCGCCGTCTTCGGATTGGACAGCCCTTTGAGCGCCTGAATGAAGCAGACCGACGCGACCAGATAAAGCAGCGTGACGACGTTCAGACTCATTACGCGTTCTCCTTGGCAGCGGCGGGGAGCTTCTTCGGCTCTTTCTTGCGGAACATCTCCAGCATTCGTCGTGTGACGAGAAAGCCGCCGAATACGTTGACCGCCGCGAGCGCGACGGCCAGCGTGCCGAAGAACTTGCCGGGCGTGCCCAGAGTGAGGCCCGCAGCGAGCATCGCGCCGACGATCACGATCGCCGAGATTGCATTGGTCACGGCCATCAGCGGCGTGTGCAGCGCGGGCGTGACGTTCCAGACCACGTGGTAGCCGACGTAGATCGCCAGCACGAAGATGATCAGGTTGATGACGGTGTGGTTGATGACTTCCATTGCCGCACTCTCCTCTTAGGCCTTGCGCGTGACTTCGCCGTCACGGGCCAGCAGCGTGGCCGCGACGATATCGTCCGCGAGATCGATGTTCAGGGCGCCTTCCTTCGTGATGATCAGCTTGAGGAAGTCGAGCAGGTTGCGTGCGTAGAGCGACGATGCGTCAGCGGGCACCATCGAGGCCAGATTCGTATAACCGACGATCGTCACGCCATGCTTGATGACGACCTTGTCCGCCTCAGTGAGCGGACAGTTGCCGCCGCGCTGGCCTTCATACTCGGCGCCGCGGCCCGCGGCGAGGTCGACCAGCACGGAGCCGGGTTTCATCGCCTGCACGGTGTCGACCGAGATCAGCGTCGGTGCCGCGCGGCCTGGAATCAGTGCGGTGGAAATCACCACATCGGCCTGTTTGGCGCGTTCGTGGACCAGCGCCGATTGACGCGTGAGCCAGGAAGGCGGCATCGGCCGCGCATAGCCGCCGACGCCTTGCGCGGCTTCGCGTTCCTCGTCGGTTTCGTAGGGCACGTCGAGAAACTTGGCGCCGAGCGATTCGATCTGCTCCTTTACGGCGGGACGCACATCCGAGGCTTCGATCACAGCGCCCAAACGCTTGGCGGTCGCGATCGCTTGCAAACCGGCCACACCCGCGCCGAGAATCAGTACGCGCGCGGCTTTCACAGTACCGGCAGCCGTCATCAGCATCGGCATGAAGCGCGGATAGAGCGTGGCGGCCAATAGAACCGCCTTGTAGCCCGCGATATTCGCCTGCGAGCTCAAAACATCGAGGCTCTGCGCGCGCGTGGTTCTTGGCGCGGCTTCCAGAGCGAACGCCGTCACGCCCGCCGCAGCCAGCTTTGATGAGTTTTCGGTATTAAACGGATCGAGCATGCCGACGAGCGTCGCGCCGCGTTTAAGCAACGGCAACTCAGCATCGGTCGGCGACTGGACCTTCAGGACGAGATCGGCGCCGAATGCGCTCGCCGCGTCGACGATCTCCGCGCCGGCGGCCGTAAAGGCATCGTCTGGAAAGCTGGCGCCGGTGCCGGCGCCGCTCTGGATCGTGACCCGGTGGCCCTGGGTCACATACTTCTTGACCGTTTCGGGCGTCGCGGCGACGCGGGTTTCGTGCGCGCGCGTCTCGGCTGGCACTCCGATGTGCATCTTGTTCCTCCTCGACTTCCTGTTTTACGACAGATCGGCCGACGAGGCACGCCGGCTTGCAGGTGCAACGGCTAACGCCTCACTTTAACCGAAAGATGGGGGTGCGCAGAAATCGGGGACAATCCGGGGGTGCCCGGCGGGCGGGGTCGACCTGACCGCGCGCCGCCCGCTTCCCGGCAGGCGAGGCCCATAACCGGTAAAATGCGCAGCCATGAAACCGGAAACCTGGCTGCCGCACGTCACGGTCGCGGCCATCGTCGAGCGCGACGGGCGCTTTCTCGTGGTCGAGGAACATACCGTCGACGGTCTGCGCCTGAACCAGCCCGCGGGCCATCTCGAGGCGGGCGAGACGCTGGTGGAAGCGGTGATCCGCGAAACGCTCGAGGAAACCGCCCATCCATTCACGCCCGAGGCGCTGGTGGGCATGTACATGACCCATTTCGAGCGGCCCGGCAGTGAGGGCGTCACCTACCTGCGCTTCACCTATTGCGGCGCGGGCGGCGAAGCTGATCCACGGCGCGCCCTCGACCCCGACATCGTCCGCACGTTGTGGATGAGCGCCGACGAATTGCGCGCCTGTCCCGAACGGCACCGCACGCCGCTCGTCATGCAATGTCTCGACGATTACCTCGCGGGCCGGCGTTTCCCGCTCGACTTCGTGCATACGCATTCGGTCGGGCCGAAAAGATAGCCGCAACGAGCGGCCAACCCACGATCCATGAAGTCACGCAGCACCCAGTGAGCATCTTATGAGCAAGCAGAAAGTCGTAGTAGGCATGTCGGGCGGCGTCGATTCGTCCGTTACCGCATGGCTGCTGAAGGAACAGGGCTACGACGTGGTCGGCCTGTTCATGAAAAACTGGGAAGACGACGACGACAGCGAATATTGCTCGACGCGGCAGGACTGGATCGACGTGGTCTCGGTGGCGGATCTGATCGGCATCGACGTCGAAGCGGTCAACTTCGCCTCGGAATACAAGGACCGCGTGTTCGCCGAATTCCTGCGCGAATACTCGGCCGGCCGCACGCCGAATCCGGACGTGCTGTGCAATGCCGAAATCAAGTTCAAGGCTTTCCTCGACCACGCCATGTCGCTCGGCGCGGAAACCATCGCGACCGGCCACTACGCGCGCGTGCGCCAGAACGAGCGCAACGGCCGCTTCGAACTGCTGAAGGCGTTCGACCATACGAAAGACCAGTCGTACTTTCTGCATCGATTGAATCAGGCGCAATTGTCGAAAACGCTGTTTCCGCTCGGCGAGATTCCGAAAACGAAAGTACGCGAAATCGCCGAGCAGATCGCGCTGCCCAATGCGAAGAAGAAAGACTCGACCGGGATCTGCTTTATCGGCGAACGGCCGTTCCGCGACTTCCTGAACCGCTATCTGCCGACGAAACCCGGCCCGATGAAAACCACCGAAGGCAAAGTGGTCGGCGAACATATAGGCCTCGCGTTCTACACGTTCGGCCAACGCAAGGGCATCGGCCTCGGCGGCAGCAAGGACGGCAGCGGCGAGCCGTGGTTCGTCGCCGGCAAGGATATTCCGTCGAACACGCTGTATGTTGCGCAGGGTCACGATCATGCGTGGCTGCTCAGCCATACGCTGTCCGCCGGCAACACGAGCTGGGTGGCGGGCGAGCCACCGGCGGACGGCTTCGCGTGCGGCGCCAAGACCCGTTACCGGCAAGCGGATGCGCCGTGCACGTTCAGCAGCGCGGGCAGCGGCGAAGGCCTCTTCGAACTGAATTTCGACGCCGCGCAATGGGCTGTCACACCGGGGCAATCTGCGGTGCTCTACGATGGCGACGTGTGCCTCGGCGGCGGCATCATCGAACATGCGGTCACCGGGCAGCCGGTCGCGCGCGAGCCGCAAAAAGCGGCGCTGCTGAACGCCCGTTGAGCCACGTGAGCCACGCGTCTGATCGTGCGGCGACACGACTGGCGCCGCACACGTAATAGCTGCACATTTCGACCTGCGCGGCGCGCGGCACCCACGCGCCCGCTCTTCAAGCCACAACTAGCTTCACCATAAAAGCAGTCGTTCGTTTTCCTTCGCGGCGGATTCCGTCTGTGCCGGCAGCGCTGGCGATCCCGCCGTGACGATCCTCACTGCACTGGAGTCCCCATGTTTTCTCGACGTTATCTGGCCATGTGGTGCGCAGCCGCCCTGTTCGCCGTCTGCGCGGCGTTGGCCGGCACGCATCACATCTCGTGGTTCTGGATCATCGTGCCGCTCGCGCTGGTCGCGCTCGGTCTGTTCGACCTGACGCAGCAGCGCCACGCGATCCTACGCAACTATCCGCTGTGGGGCCACTTCCGGTTCCTGTTCGAATTCATCCGCCCGGAAATCCGCCAGTATTTCGTCGAAGGCGACACCGACGAAAAACCGTTCTCGCGCGCCCAGCGCAGCATCGTCTATCAGCGCGCGAAGAACGACGTCGACAGCCGCCCGTACGGCACCGAACTCGATGTCAAAGCCACGGCGCATGAATGGATCAGCCACTCGCTCGCGCCGACCACGCTCGAGAATCACGACTTCCGCATCGTCGTCGGACCGGATCGCGCGCAGCCTTATTCCATGTCGATCTTCAACGTCTCGGCGATGAGCTTCGGTTCGCTGTCGGCGAACGCGATCATGGCGCTGAACCTCGGCGCGAAGAAAGGCAACTTCGCGCACGACACCGGCGAAGGCTCGATGTCGAAATATCACCGCGAGCACGGCGGCGACATCATCTGGGAAATCGCTTCGGGTTACTTCGGCTGCCGCAACGACGACGGCACTTTCAACGCGGAGAAATTCGCGAGGCAGGCCGCCGAGCCGCAAGTGAAGATGATCGAGGTGAAGCTCTCGCAAGGCGCAAAGCCGGGTCACGGCGGCGTGCTGCCGGCCGCGAAGATCACACCGGAAATCGCGGAGACGCGCGGCGTGCCGATGGGCCGCGACTGCATCTCGCCGGCCACGCACTCCGAGTTCTCCACACCGCGTGGCCTGCTCGAATTCGTCGACCGTCTGCGCACGCTGTCGGGTGGCAAGCCGACCGGCTTCAAGCTGTGCATCGGACATCCGTGGGAATTCTTCGGCATTGCGAAGGCGATGCTGGAAACCGGCATCCTGCCGGACTTCATCGTCGTGGACGGCGCGGAAGGCGGCACGGGCGCGGCGCCGCTCGAATTCACCGATCACGTCGGCGTGCCGTTGCAAGAGGGCCTGCTGCTGGTACACAACACGCTGGTCGGCATCGGCCTGCGGCAACGTATTCGTATCGGCGCGAGCGGCAAGATGATCACCGCGTTCGACATCACCAAGACGCTCGCGATCGGCGCGGATTGGGTCAACGCAGCGCGCGGTTTCATGTTCGCGGTGGGCTGCATTCAGGCGCAAACTTGCCACACAGGGCGCTGCCCGACCGGCGTCGCGACGCAGGACCCTGTGCGCCAGCGCGCGCTTGTCGTGCCGGACAAGGCCGACCGCGTGTTCAACTTCCATCACAACACGCTGCATGCGCTGAAGGAAATCATTCAGGCCGCGGGGCTGAAGCACCCGGCGGAACTGCGCGCGCATCACATCGTGCGGCGCGTGTCGTCGCATGAGGTGCGGTTGATGTCGGAATTGCTGAAGTATCTCGAACCGAACGATCTGCTCAACGGCAACCATCGCTACTCGTTGTTCGAGAAGTACTGGCCGGTCGCGCAAAGCGATTCGTTCTCGCCGAAGGTGGAGTTGGCGGCAACCTGAGCCGCCTGGCCGACACGGCCTGCAACACGCACGACAAAGACGAAAGGCCGCCACGCGCGGCCCTTTGTCGTCTAAAGCGCACTCGAACTCCCGTCCGACCCCGCAAAACGGACACCCCCCTCCCTTTCCGTTAAAATCTACGGTTTAGCACTTCGCTCCACGGCCACCCGGCGCGCTTCGGCGCTCACGGCGCGGCCTCATGCCCGAAAGGCACTTCATGCTCACGTTTCAGCAAATCATCCTGACAATGCAGTCCTATTGGGACAAGCAGGGTTGCGCGTTGCTCCAGCCGATCGACATGGAAGTCGGCGCGGGCACGTCCCACGTCCATACCTTCCTGCGCGCGGTCGGCCCCGAGCCGTGGCGCGCGGCGTACGTGCAACCGTCGCGCCGTCCGAAAGACGGCCGCTACGGCGAGAACCCGAACCGTCTGCAGCACTACTACCAGTATCAGGTGGTGCTCAAGCCGGCGCCGGAGAACATTCTCGACCTGTACCTCGGCTCGCTCGAAGCGCTCGGCTTCGACCTGAAGCAGAACGACGTGCGCTTCGTCGAAGACGACTGGGAAAACCCCACGCTCGGCGCCTGGGGTCTGGGCTGGGAAGTGTGGCTGAACGGCATGGAAGTGACCCAGTTTACGTACTTCCAGCAGGTCGGCGGTCTCGACTGCAAGCCGGTGCTCGGCGAAATCACGTACGGGCTCGAACGCCTCGCCATGTATCTGCAGAAGGTCGAGAACGTCTACGACCTCGTCTGGACCGAGTGGGAAGAACAAGGCCCGAATGGCCCGGAACTGCGTCGCCTGACTTACGGCGACGTGTACCACCAGAACGAAGTCGAACAGTCCACCTACAACTTCGAATACGCAAACGTCGAACTGCTGTTCTCGATCTTCAACAGCTACGAAGCCGAAGCCAGGCGCATGATCGAAGCGCAGATCGCCCTGCCCGCCTATGAACTCGTGCTGAAGGCCGGCCACACGTTCAATCTGCTCGACGCGCGCGGTGCTATTTCGGTCACGGAACGCGCGGCGTATATCGGCCGCATTCGCGCGCTGTCGAAGCTGGTCGCGCAGGCCTACTACGATTCGCGCGAAAAGCTCGGCTTCCCGATGCTCGGCAATCCGGTGCACGGCGTGCCCGGCCTCACGACCGACGAACAGGACGCCGCGATGCCCGCGTGGGCGCCGCCGCTCAAAGTCGAACGCAAGATCGACCAGGACTGACGAGAACATCAAGAAATGACTCAACCCCATCAAGCTACCCTGCTCGTCGAACTGCTGACCGAAGAACTGCCGCCGAAAGCGCTCGCGCGTCTCGGCGACGCCTTCGCGGAAGGCATTGCGCAGCGCCTCGCGGCGCGCGACCTGGTCGAAGGCGAACTGTCGTTCGAACGTTTCGCCACGCCGCGCCGTCTCGCCGTCACGATCAAGAACGTGCGCGCCGTCGCACCGGAAAAACACGTGCGCGAAAAAGTGCTGCCGGTTTCCGTCGCGCTGGATAAAGACGGCCAGCCCACCGCGCCGCTCGCCAAAAAACTCGCCGCGCTCGGTTTCCCCGATTTTTCGGTGAACGACCTGGATCGCGCGCAGGACGGCAAGGCCGAAGCCTTCTTCTTGCGCTATGCCGCGCCCGGCGCCACGCTTGCCGACGGCCTGCAGGCCGCGCTCGACGAAACGCTCGGCAAGCTGCCCATTCCGAAGGTCATGACGTATCAGCGCCCGGACGGCACCAACGTGCAGTTCGTGCGTCCGGCGCAGCGCCTCACCGCGCTGCATGGCGAACAGGTCGTGCCGGTGAGCGCGCTCGGCATCGACGCCGACGACACCACGCTCGGCCATCGTTTCCTCTCCGAAGGTTTCGTGCAGATCCAGCATGCGGATACGTACGCCGAGACGCTGCTGCACAAAGGCCACGTGGTAGCGAATTTCGCCGACCGCAAGGAAACGATCCGCACGCATCTGCTCGCGCAGGCCGACGGCGATCAGGTGGTGATGCCGGAATCGCTGCTGGACGAAGTGACGTCGCTGGTCGAATGGCCGGTGGTCTACGCCTGCCGTTTCGAGGACGAATTTCTGCAAGTGCCGCAGGAATGCCTGATCCTCACCATGCAGACCAACCAGAAATATTTCGCGCTGACGGATGCGAACGGCAAGCTGCGCTCGCGCTTCCTGATCGTGTCGAACATCGAGACGTCCACGCCGGGCGATATCGTCGAAGGCAATGAACGCGTGGTGCGTCCGCGTCTGGCGGACGCGAAGTTCTTCTTCGAGCAGGACAAGAAGAAGCCGCTCGCGGATCGCGTGCCGCTGCTCGCGAACGTCGTGTATCACAACAAGCTGGGCTCGGCACTGCAACGCGTGGAGCGCGTCGAAGCGCTGGCCGGCGCTATCGCCGAACTGATAGGCGCTGACGTGGCGCTCGCGAAGCGCGCCGCGCGACTGGCCAAGGCCGACCTGATCACCGACATGGTGGGCGAATTCCCCGAGTTGCAAGGCACGATGGGCACGTACTACGCGCGCCACGACGGCGAGCCGGAAGAAGTCGCGCTCGCGTGTTCGGAACACTATCAGCCGCGTTTCTCCGGCGACGCGTTGCCCACCACGCGAACCGGCACCGTCGTCGCGCTGGCCGACAAGCTCGAAACGCTGGTCGGCATCTGGGGTATCGGCCTGCAGCCCACCGGCGAAAAAGATCCGTTCGCGCTGCGCCGTCACGCGCTCGGCGTGCTGCGCATTCTCGTCGAGAAGCAATTGCCGGTCGACTTCGTCGAACTGCTGCGCGCCGCTTACGCGCAATTCGCCGCAGTGCCGAACGTCGCCGATTCGACGCAAGCCATTTACGAATTCGGCATGGACCGTCTGCGCGGTCTGCTGCGCGAACGCGGCTATGCAGCAGGCGAAATCGACGCGGTGCTGGCACTGAACCCCACACGCCTGGATGACATCGTCGCGCGTCTGGATGCCGTGCGTGAATTCGCAGCGTTGCCGGAAGCGGCGTCGCTCGCGGCGGCCAACAAGCGCATCTCGAACATTTTGAAGAAGTCGGAAGGCGCGGCGATCGGCGGCGTGCAGGTTGCGCTGCTCACCGAGGCTGCAGAAAAGGCGCTGTACGCGCAGCTCGAACAAGTCGCGCCGCGCGTGCAATCGCAACTCGCCGCACACGACTACACGGGCGCGCTAACGGCGCTCGCCGCGTTGCGCGAACCGGTCGACACGTTCTTCAACGACGTGATGGTCAATGCCGAAGATCCTGCGTTGCGCGCCAATCGTCTGGCTTTGCTCGGCGCACTGCATCAGCAGATGAATTGCGTCGCCGACATTTCCCGACTCGCCGCCTGAGCCCTAAGCCATGCCGATGCCGACCAAAAAAGTGGTGATCCTCGACCGCGACGGCGTGATCAACGTCGACTCCGACGCGTTCATCAAGTCGCCGGACGAATGGGTGGCACTGCCGGGTTCGCTCGAAGCCATCGCGCGTCTGAACCAGGCCGGCTATCGCGTGGCGATCGCCACCAACCAGTCGGGCATCGGCCGAGGCCTGTTCGATATGAACGCGCTCAACGCCATGCATCTGAAGATGCATCGCATGGCGGCGGCGGTCGGCGGGCGCATCGACGCGGTGTTCTTCTGTCCGCATACGGCGGAAGATCACTGCGAGTGCCGCAAGCCGAAGCCCGGCATGCTGAAGATGATCAACGAGCGTTTCGAGGTCGATCCGGAGCAAACGCCGGTGGTCGGCGACTCTCTGCGTGATCTGCAAGCAGGCGCGTCGCTCGGGCATCCGCCTCATCTGGTGCTGACCGGCAAGGGCCGCAAAACGCTCGAGGCCGGCGGCTTGCCCGAAGGCACGATCGTCCACGACGACCTGCGCGCCTTCGCGCTCGACTTCCTCGCCGACGCTCAAGAGTGACGCGCGTCACGCGCGTCCCCAACCCTCACTGACCACGCCGATGCGCTTCATCCGCTCTTTGCTTCTGCTGATTTACTTCGTTCTGTTCACGGTGCCGTACGCGACTGCATGCTTCATCGCATTCCCGTTCATGCGCGCCGACAACCGCTACTGGATGGCGGCCGGCTGGTGTCGCGCGACGCTGCATACGGTGCGCTGGCTCAACGGCATCCGCTACAACATCGAAGGCTTCGAGAACCTGCCTAACGGACCCGCCGTGCTGCTCTCCAAGCATCAATCGGCGTGGGAAACGCTGGCGTTTCCGGCGCTGATGCCGCGACCGCTGTGCTACGTATTCAAGCGCGAACTGCTGTACGTGCCGTTCTTCGGCTGGGCGCTCGGCATGCTGAAGATGGTTCATATCGATCGCAAGGAAGGCAAGTACGCGTTCGAGTCGGTCATCAAGCAAGGCAAGGCGCGCATGGCCGAAGGCGCCTGGGTCATCATGTTTCCGGAGGGCACGCGCACGCCGACCGGCAAGCAAGGCAAGTACAAAACCGGCGGCGCGCGTTTTGCGACAGCCACCGGCGCGCCGGTCGTGCCGATCGCGCACAACGCAGGACGTGTGTGGCCTCGCAACTCGTTTCTCAAATATGCGGGTATAGTCACAGTGTCGATCGGCAAGCCGATCGAGACGACGGGGCTCACGCCCGACGAAGTGAACACGCGCGTCGAACAGTGGATCGAAGCTGAAATGCGTCGCATCGATCCTACCGCGTACCGCGCGGCGGAAAGCAGTTCCGCCGCCGCACCAATCTGACGCGCCCACGCCCTCGAAGGCGTATTTGCGCGAAGCCGAATCCGATGCAGAAGTCTCCCACGCCGCAGCATGCTGCGGCGCTCGATAACCGGCAACTCGATCTCCCGCTCTTCGCCGAGCCGGGGTCGACGTCGTCGTCGCCTTCACCTTCCGCACCCACACCCGGCGCTTCGCAGGGCTCAGCGGGCGGCCAGCAGCCGGCCCTGCCGCTCGCGCCGGATGGCAGCAAGCTGCGCAGTCTCGCGATCGGCTCACGCACGCTGCACTACGCGCTCAAACGTTCGGCGCGCCGCTCGATTGGTTTCGCGATCGACAGCACGGGGCTCACGATCACCGCACCGCGCTGGGTCACGCTCGCCGATATCGAAACCGCGATCACCGAAAAGCAGCGCTGGATTTTCACGAAGCTGATTGAATGGCAGACGCGTGTCGAACAGCGCGCGTTGCCGAAAGTCGATTGGAAAGATGGCGCCGAGGTGCCTTATCTCGGTCAGCCCGTGCGCGTGAAACTCGGCGCGCCGCAAGGCATGCTCGCGTTCAGCGCGCAAGATGCGGCGCTGCAAGTGCCGCTGCCCTTGCAGGCGGATCCGCAGCAGATCAAGGATCGCGTGCAAGGCTGGCTGCAGGGTGAAGCAAAGCGTCTGTTCGGCGAGCGCCTCGCGATTTACGCGGAGAAACTTGGTGTGAACTATCGCGCGTACGCGCTCTCGTCAGCGGCGACGCGTTGGGGCAGTTGTTCGAGTGACGGCAAGATTCGCCTGAACTGGCGGCTGATTCACTTCCCGCTTTCCATCATCGATTACGTCGTCGCGCACGAACTCGCGCATCTGCGTGAAATGAATCACAGCCCGCGCTTCTGGCAAACAGTCGAATCGATTTTTCCGGAATTCCGCGAAGCGCGGCAGACACTGAAGTCGCATCCGCCGGAATTGCTGCCGACGCTTTAACGCCTATTTCGTGCTTTGTAGTGTCTTGTAGTGCCTTGAAACCGGCGCTTCGATTTCAATCCAAAGCGCCGGTTTGTCACACACGCCCGCTCATTCCGAGCAGAAAGTTTCCTGCAGATGACGCCACGTCACCTTGCCGTGCGCGTCGAGATCCATCACTGCCGTGGAGCGCCGCACGTTCGCGTTGCCGGCGCCGTCGCGCTGATACTCGCGATATTTCACCACTGCCGCTGACGGATACTCGGCGACGATCTCCTTGTCGCGGATCGTGATTTGCGAGCCCGGACGCGCGCCGCGCAGCTTCGAGAAAATCTCGCGCACGCCGGCATGATCCAACGCGATGCCCGATGTCATGACCAGCGTGAATTGCGGTGCGAAGCGCGCCATGATTCGCTGCAGCGCGCCTTCGTCCGCGGAACCGTTGAACAGGGCTTCGATTTCAACGTGGATCTCGTCGAGTTCTTTGAAGTAGGGATTGATGTTATTCATTGTCGACCTCGCCCTGCCGCCAGCCTTATTTCTTCTTCTGGATGAACTCGATCTTGTAGCCGTCCGGGTCCGTGACGAAAGCGATCACGGTCGTGCCGTGTTTCATCGGACCGGCTTCACGCACGACCGTACCGCCTTGTGCCTTGATCTTGTCACAGGCAGCGTAAGCGTCTTCCACTTCGACGGCGAGGTGGCCGAAACCGGTGCCGAGGTCGTACGAAGGCGTGTCCCAGTTGTGGGTGAGTTCGAGCACGGTGCCGTCGCGTTCATCTTCGTAACCGACGAACGCCAGCGTGAATTTGCCGTCCGGATAGTCATCGCGGCGCAGCAGTTTCATGCCGAGCAGGTCGGTATAGAAAGCAATCGAACGATCCAGGTCGCCGACCCGGAGCATGGTGTGAAGCAGGCGCATGATGCACTCCCAGTTGCGTGGTAACGAGACCGTCAATGTACCCGGAATCGCCTGGCGTTGCAGGGAGCGCCACCTTTGAATCAGTACTCAGAACTGATGTCGAATACCCGCCATCAAGCCGATCTGCGAGCCCTTCTGCGCGAGCCCGACGCTGTTGACACCCTGCAGTTGCGCGCCGATCAGGTCGCCGCGATACAGCGAATAATCGCCTTCCAGATAGACGTCCGTGCGCCGCGACAGGTTGTAGTCGGCGACCAGCTGATACTGCCACGCCGAGCCGTCCTGCGCGGCGGTCTTGCCGTCCTGCAACGTGCGCCAGACGTTCGCGGCGAAGTGCCATTTGTTGCTCACCTGCTGCGTGATGCCGCCCATGATCATGCGGCGCCGCGCGAAGTCCGTGTACTTGAGCGCCGCCAGCACGGGCGCGGTGAACGGGCCGTTGGCGAAATTCGAAAAGCCCGCGTCGTTCTGATTGACGATATAGCCGGCGGAAAAACGCGTCAGATTCCACGTGTACGCGCCGCCGAACGTCCATGTCTTCGCGGCCGCGCCGTTGACCGAATCTTTCGACACTTCGTACGCGCCGCCAACGCTCAACGGACCGCCTTCGGGTTTATAAGCCGCGGCCGCGCCGATCTGGCTGCCGTATGAATTGCCCGCATTGCCGCCGAATGCGTAGCCGGCCGCGAACGTGAAGCCGTTATATCTCGCCTGATATTGCACCTGGTTGCTGGTCCAGATGCCGCCCGTCATGGTGATTTCAGGCTGGAAACTGAAGTCGTACGGGATCCACGAATTGCTGCCGTAGCCGGCCACCGTGACACCTTCGATCACGACGTTGTACTGCCGCCCGAGGATGATCTGGCCGTACGAATCCGATCGCACGCCGACCTGTGCTTCATTGAAGAACGGCAGCGTGGGATCGCTCTGGCCGGTGTTGACGTAGATGCGGTTTTCGAGTTTGAAGAAGGTAGACCAGCCGCCGCCGAGATCCTCGACGCCCTTCAGCCCCCAGCGGCTTTGCGTCATGCCGCCCGTGCCGAGTCCGATCGACGAATCGCCGGCCTTGTTGGCGTGAGTCAGGTAGCGCACGCTTTCGTCGACCACGCCGTACAGCGTCACGCTGGATTGCGCCTGCGCCAACTGACACCCCAACGACGCCAATGCCGCGGGCACCGCGACCGCCGCCAACCTGCCTACGTTCTTCATCACTTCTCCTCGTACAGGTTCCGCGTCGCGCGGATGGAGTTCGTCTGCCTGGAATGTCCTGATAAAACCTTAGTGGCAGAACCTTAGCGCGAAACGCGAGCCGTGCGAAATTAGTCTGAGACAGGTGTTGTTAAGTCGGCAAAAACGCTTGCAGCCTTGCTTGCGGCCTAAAAGAAGCACGCGTAGGCAATGGGGTCATCGGCGGGCAGCGTCGGCAGGTTTGCTATCGTACGAGCTATTTCCGACTCGACACCGCCCATGAGCACCCCCGTCCTGCCCACACGCCGCGCCCCGGATAGCTTCGCCATCCTGTTGATGATCGGCCTGTGCGCGATCTGGGGCCTCCAGCAAGTCGCGATCAAAAGCACCAATGCGGCAGTGCCGCCGGTCTTCCAGGCGGGCCTGCGTTCGGCGATTGCGTCGGTATTGGTGTGGGGCTGGGCGCGCTCACGCGGCACGCCGCTCTTTCGCGACGACGGCACCCTGGGCGCCGGCCTGCTCGCGGGCGTGCTGTTCGCGGGCGAGTTCGTGTGCATTTTTCTCGGCCTGACGCTGACCAGCGCATCGCGCATGGCGGTCTTTCTGTACACCGCGCCGTGCTTCACGGCGCTCGGCCTGCACTGGTTCGTCGACGGCGAGCGCATGCGGCGGATTCAGTGGGCGGGTATCGTCGTGGCGTTCGCGGGCATCTCGCTCGCCTTCGCGGACGGCTTCCTGCATGGCCACGCCGCCGGCGGTTCGCAGCTCGCGGGTGTCGCGGGCGACGCGCTCGGGGTGCTGGGCGGCATCGCGTGGGCCGCGACAACCGTGGTGGTGCGCGCCACGCGACTCGCCCAATCGAGCGCCAGCAAGACGCTGTTTTATCAACTGATGGTGTCGGCGGTGGTGCTGCTCGCGCTTGCGCTCGGACTCGGCCAGGCGCACGTGGAAACCGTCACGCCGCTGACCGTGGTGAGCCTCGCGTATCAGGCGGTGATCGTGGCGTTCGTCAGCTATCTGCTGTGGTTCTGGTTGCTGACGCGCTATATCGCTTCGCGCCTGTCGGTGTTCTCGTTTCTCACGCCGCTGTTCGGCGTGACCTTCGGCGTGCTGCTGCTAGGCGAGTCGTTCAGCCTGCGCTTTCTGATGGCCGCGGTGCTGGTGCTGACCGGCATCGCGCTGGTCAACGCGCCGGCAAAACGCGTGGCAGGCTAGAGGATCGCGTTATTCGAGACCGCAGACGCGATACCTCCGCCAAGGCTTAGGCTTTGGCCGCCACGATCTGCGCCACGCGCACATATTCGCTCACCGGCACGTCTTCAGCGCGGCGTTGCAGGTTGAAGCCGAGCGCCTCAAAATCCACCGAATCACGATAGGCAGCCAGCGTGTTGCGCAACATCTTGCGACGCTGCGAGAACGCGGCCGTCACCACTTCACCGAGCACGCGCTCGTCCACCGGCGCCAACTCATGCAGTTCGTACGGGATCATCCGCACGATCGCCGAATCGACTTTCGGCGGGGGGTTGAATGCTTCGGGCGGCACGTCGAGTTGCTTGTCGATCACGTAGCGGTATTGCAACATCACCGAGAGACGGCTGAACGCCTTGGTGCCCGGCTCCGCCACCATCCGCTCGACTACTTCGTTTTGCAACATGAAGTGCTGATCGATCACGCGATGCGCGAACGACGTCAGATGAAACAGCAGCGGGCTCGAAATGTTGTACGGCAGATTGCCGACAATGCGCAGCGACGCTTTCTCGCCGGGCGCGGCCAGCGAACCGAAGTCGAATGCGAGCGCGTCGCCGGCGTGCAGTTCGAGCAGGCCGCCGAATTTGGTCTTCAGACGGCCGATCAGATCGCGGTCCAGTTCGACGGCGTGCAAGGGCGCTTCCGGCGTCGCCAGACGCTCGATCAGCGGTTCGGTGAGCGCGCCGAGACCTGGCCCGATCTCGACCATGCGCTCGCCGCGTTGCGGCCGGATGACATCGACGATCGAATCGATCACGCCCATGTCGACCAGAAAATTCTGACCGAAACGCTTGCGCGCGATATGACCTTGGTGCCGGCCCTGTTGCTGTCTGCTGGTGGACATCGAAGAAACGCTAAGAAAGAGAACTGCTTAAGAAAAGGAACTGGCTGAGCGGGGCGCACTTGCCGAATGCGCTCGACGCGCCGGCCGCATACGCTGCTGCTGCTGCTGCTGCTGCTGCTGCTGCTGCTGCTGCTGCTGCTGCTGCTGCTGCTGCTGCTAGCGGCAGGATACACGCGAGCAGTTGCACGGCAGCGCCGAATCAGCCCGCGCGGCGGTGCTGCGCCATCGACACCGCCGTCTCGATCGCGGCGATCAGGCTGCCCGCGTCGGCGCGGCCGGTGCCGGCCAGATCGAGCGCGGTGCCGTGATCGACCGAAGTGCGGATGATCGGCAAACCGAGCGTGACATTGATGCCTTCGCCGAACGTGGCGTACTTCAACACCGGCAGGCCCTGGTCGTGGAACATGGCCAGCACGCAATCGGCTTCATCCAGATAGCGCGGCTGGAACAGCGTGTCGGCCGGATACGGACCGCGCGCGTCGATGCCTTGAGCGTCCGCGAGCTTCAGCGCCGGTGTGATGACCTCGATTTCCTCGCGGCCCAGATAACCGTTTTCACCCGCGTGCGGGTTCAGCCCCGTCACGAGGATGCGCGGCGCCGGCAAGCCGAAGTGATGCCGCAAATCGTGATCGATGATGCGCAGCGTTTCGACAATGCCTTCGATGGACAACGCGGCGGACACATCCTTGAGCGGCAAATGCGTGGTCGCCAGTGCGACGCGCAACGGGCGCTTGCCGGTGCCGGCCAGCATCATCACCACGCGCGGCGTGTGGGTGCGCTCGGCCAGATATTCGGTGTGGCCGGTGAACGGCACGCCGGCATCGTTGATGGTGCTCTTTTGCAGCGGCGCGGTGACGATCGCGTCGAACGTACCGGCTACCGCGCCGTCGATCGCGCTGTCGAGCAGGTCGAGCACGTAGCGGCCGTTGGCCGCGTTGAGCTTGCCCGCGATTGCAGGCGCTCCGAGCGGCCGGTGCTGCAGGCGCACGCGCTTGCCGTCCGCGACCAGCGCGCTCCAGTCGACGCCCACGGCCCGCGCGCGTTCGGCGAGCAGGTCGGCGTCGCCCAGCACGGTGAACTGCGCGTGCGGCCAATGCGCCGCCGCGCCCGCCAGTGCCTGCGCTGTCAATTCGGGACCGACGCCGGCGGGCTCGCCGGTCGTGATCGCGATCTGCAGCGGTGGGTGGGCGGACTGGGTGGCGCTAGTCATGACAGTTATTGCGTGCTCGACAGAGTGGGCTTCACTTCCACATACGCGGTGTCGCGCAGTTCACGCAGCCAGTCGGCGTAGGCCTGTTCCGCCTTGCGCTGACCGATGGCCTGGCGCGCCAGATCCATCTGCTGCGAGACTGAACCTTCGGATTCGCGGCGGCCCAGCACCTGAATCAGGTGATAGCCGTATTCGCTGCGGACCGGATCGCTGATCTGGCCGTCCTGCAGGTTGTTCATGGCGCGCTCGAATTCCGGCACCGTCTCGCCCGGGCTGATCCAGCCGAGGTCGCCGCCTTGCGACGACGAACCGTCTTGCGAGTAAGTATGCGCGAATTTGGCGAAGTCGCCGCCCGCGGCAATTTCGTTCTTGATTTCGAGCAGTTTCTGACGCGCTTGCGGTTCCGACATGCCGTCGCCGACGCGCAGCAGAATGTGGCGCACGTGCGTTTGCACGAGCTTCGGCGCATCCGAGCTGGTGCCCTGACCCGCACGGCGATCGACCAGACGCACGATTTCGAAACCGTCGTTGGTGCGGATCAGATCCGGATTGACTTCGCCGGGACGCATGGTCGAGACAGCCTTGACGACTTCAGGCGGCAGCTTGGACGGCGCAACGAAACCGATATCGCCGCCTTTCGATGCGTCCGGCGCCTGCGAATTCGACTTCGCCAGCTTGTCGAAATTGGCTCCGCCCTTGGCTTCGGCAAGCAACGCCTGAGCCTTCTGCTGCGCCGCTTCGATGTCCGTCTCCGGCGCGTTCAGCGGCGCCTTCAGGAAAATGTGCTGCAGATGCAGGTCGCTCGTCGCGCCGGCGTTCGGGCCACGCTGACTGGCGATATAGTTCGCGACTTCGGCGTCCGACACCGTGACCTTGCTGTCCACTTCCTTCTCGCGCAGGCGCGAGAGCGTGAGTTCGGTACGCGCGTCGCTGGTGAACGTGCTCCAGGGCACGCCTTGCGCCTCGATGCGCGAGCGGTACACGTCGAGCGAGAGGTTGTTCGCCGCGGCCAGCCGTTCGAGCGTTTTCTGCACGGTCGCGTCGTCGATATTGATGTTGTCTTCTTTGGCCTTCTGCAACTGGATGCGTTCCAGCACCATCTGGTTGAGCACCTGCTGACGCAACTGGTCCAGCGGCGGGACCGGCGCGTTCTGCTGGTTCAGGCGGCGGGTGATCAGACTCATGCGTTCGTCGAGCTCGCGCCGCGTGATGACACCGTTGTTGACCACTGCGGCAATGGTGTCGACCGTCTGGCCGCTACTGCCGCCCAGCGCTTGCGCCTGCACCGGCGCGACCGACAGGAAAGACGCCGCGGCGGCCAGACCGGCCGCAAGCGTTGCCAAGCGAAGCTTTTTCATGATTGCCACAGATACTCCAATGATGTCGGGCGCGCCTGGCCCGTCTTTTCGCACTTTATGAATGATCGGCCGAGCGTCATTCGTAATTGGTGAAACGCGACTCCGGCGGTGGCGGTGGCGGCAACGGCGTATAGCCCGCCACGCTGGCGCGGAATGCGCTCATCAGCCCGTTGTCGACGCTCGACAAGCCCTTGAACGTCAACTGCGCGAGAAACCGCGTGCTCGACTGATTCTGCCCCGAGGTGTTCAGTCCGTTCGCGTAGCGCTGGATCCCCGCGCCGAGCGTCCAGCAATCGGCGTCGTACTGCAGGCCGACCAGACCGTCGACGATCCGATGACCGCCCAGGTCGTAATTGAAACGGCCCACGCCGAACACCCGATGCGTGAGCGGCCATTGCCCCGAGATCAGCACCTGATTGATCGGCTGGTTGTCCAGCGTGGTGTTCGCGCGGGTGTAACGGTACCCGACGTTGATCACCTTGCCGGTGGCCGGGCTGAACCCGAAGCCGATGCTCGTCTTCACCAACTGGTTGTTGTCGGCATTATATTGGAACGCCGTTTCCGAAGCGAAACCGGCGCCGAGCTTGAACGACGCGCCCGCGATCAGGTCCGAATGCGTGGCCTGCGTGCTGGTCTGCGTAGGCTGCAGCGTGACGCGCTGGTCCTGGAAATAGTACTGCTGCGCGATCACGAAACGCGCCCGCTCGTCGCCCGTGGCCGCGTCGATGAAGCGCGTGGTGAGAGCGGCCGTCAGGCGGTTCGCGTCCGCGATCCGGTCATTGCCGACGAAGGTGTTCGGCGTGAAGATTTCCGCGAGGCCGAAGTCGGAGTCGGCGGTGTCGAACAGCGGCGCGGACTCCTGATTGCGATACGGCGTGTACACGTAATACAGACGCGGCTCGAGCGTCTGGATGTAATCCTGCCCGAAGATCCGCACCGAACGGTCGAAGATCAGGCCCGTGTCGAAGGTGAACGTCGGGATCGATTCGGTAAAGTTCTTCGGGGTGCCGAGGGGCACGTCGTCGTGAATATTGCGCAGGTTGTACGACGCGAAGTGCCACTGCACCTTTGGCGTCACGAAGTAACCCGGCCCGACCACCGAATACGCAAGGTACGGATTGAACATGACCCGCTGACCTTCGGTCTGGTCCGCGGTGGTGATGCTGAAGTTCGTGTAATCGGCTTCCGCGCCGTAGTCGAAGCCGCCGACGTTGTACTTCGCGTACTTCACGTTCAACTGCGGCTCGCGGCCGTACGGCGCCGTCGAAGGCGCCAGCGTCTGCCAGTGCTGTTCACGCGCGAGCACCGACCACGGACCGTTGCTGTAGGTCAACCCGGCTTCCTGTTGATACAGGAGCTGGGTGCCGTTCATGAACTGACTGACCGACGACGACAGGTCTTCCGGATACGTGTTGTCCGAAACCTTGTTGTAGTAGATGTAGCCGCCGAACCCGTTGCCGAAGTTCTGGTTGTGCTGGATGTACAGCGCGTAGCGGTTGGTCTTGGTCAGATGATCGTCCGGCAGGAACTCGCCGGTGATCGAGCCGGAATACGTGGGCGACAGATAACGGAACGTGGACTGCAATTGCACGCCGCGCTTGGAGATCACACGCGGCGTGACTGTCAGATCGCGATTCGGCGCGATATTGAAGTAATACGGCACCGACAGTTCGAAGCCGTTCGACGAACTCAGCGAGAACGTGGGCGGCAGAACCCCGCTGCGCCGCTGGCCCGAAAGCGGGAACGACAGCCAGGGCGAGGCGAACACCGGCACGCCCTGGAAAAACAGCACACCGTTATGGGCAACGCCTTCGTCCGCGCCGGTGTCGAAGTCGAACTCGCTGCCCTTGATGTACCACGCCGGATCGTCCGCACACGCGCAGGCCGTGTAAGTGCCCTTCGTGAACACCGAGCGCTCGTTGTCGAGCAGGTCGACGCGCTCCGCGCTCCCCGAGCCGCCCGTCACGTTGAAGTGGTACTTCGGCGCGGTCATGAAACCTTCGCTCGAATCCACGCGCATATGCGCTTCCGGGCCGACGAACGAATTGCCGTTGTTGACCACGTGGACCTTGCCGTACGCGTCGGCCATGTCCGTGTCCTGGTCGTAATGCAGCGCGTCGGCCTTGATCACGACCGTATTGCGGCGCACCTCGGCCGAACCCTTGGCGGCCATGTCCTGGTCGCTGGTGCCGGTGGTCGCGTCGCCGAGCACGAACGTGGCCGGCTTCTGGCCCGTCTGAAGCGGACGGTCTTCGAGCTGCGGGGCGAGTTGCATGCCCCAAGGCGCGTCGATAGGTTGCGGCTGCGCGGCTTCCCCCACCAGCTGGGCGTGCGCAAGCGCGGGCATCAGGCCCGGAACGGCGATCAACGCCGCGACGAGCCGCCTTTTGCGCGGCACACCAGCACAAGAGGGAGTCGTTTGGGAAAGCTGTCTAGGCGGCATGTATCGTTTGGCGAATCGGCTCGTCCGTCAGCATCTGCAGTCACGGTCCACCGCCTGCACACCCCGACCGTGACAGTCGGCTGCACATCAATATTTACAATCTGTTGAACGATGCGGCGGGCGGTAAAGCGGAATACGCGAAAAGCTGGCGTGAGCCGCGTCAAAAAAGTCGTGGGGTATTATATGGCAAGACGTTGCCCCTCTGAATTTGCCGCCGGTTTTCATGACGCTGCCCCCATCCCAAGACTCCACCGATACCCGTCTCGACCTGCTCAAAGCCTGGCTGAAAGGCCACGCGGCGCGCTATGCGCTCGAGCTCGACACACTTGTCCCGGCTTCGTCCGACGCCAGTTTTCGCCGCTATTTCCGGCTCGCCGGTAAGGCGGCGGAAGGCGCAAGCAACGGCACGCTGATCGCCGTCGATGCCCCGCCGCCCGAAAAGTGCCGCGAATTCGTGCAGGTCGCGCAGTTGCTCGCGGCCGCCGACGTGCACGTGCCGCGTGTGCTGGAGGTCGATTTCGAGGCCGGCTTCATGCTCGTCACCGATCTGGGCACGGCGTCGTACCTCGGCGCGTTGACCGAAGCGCAAAACGCCGATGACCCGCGCCGCGCCCGCTCGCTGATGCGCGACGCGCTCGATGCGCTGATCCGCTGGCAACTCACCTCGCGCGAAGACGTGCTGCCGCCGTTCGACGAAGCCTTCCTGCGCCGCGAGATGGAGTTGATGCCGGAGTGGTTCCTCGGCCGGCATCTGGAGCGCGGGACGGACGAACAGGCGGACGAAAAAATCCGTGGCGTGCTCGATCGCACGTTCGCGCTGTTGATCGCGAGCGCCCGCGCGCAGCCGCAAGTGTTCATGCTGCGTGACTTCATGCCGCGCAATCTGATGATCGCCGCCGAACCGAATCCCGTGAACCCCGGCGTGCTGGACTTTCAGGACGCGGTGTACGGTCCGATCACCTACGACGTCGCCTCGCTGTTGCGCGACGCGTTCCTGAGCTGGGGCGAAGAGTTCGAACTGGACTGCTTCGTGTACTACTGGGAACGGGCGAAAAAAGCCGGCTTGCCGGTCGACCCCGATTTCGGCGAGTTCTACCGCCAGATCGAATGGATGGGTTTGCAACGGCACATCAAGGTGCTCGGCCTCTTTTGCCGGATCAACTATCGCGACGGCAAACCGCACTACATGAAGGACCTGCCGCGTTTCATCGGCTATGCGCGCAAAGTTGCCGAGCGCTATGCCCCGCTGCGTCCGTTCGCGAAGCTCCTCGACGATCTCGAAGGCCGCGCGAATGAAGTCGGCTACACCTTCTGACCGATGACGATGTCCCTGAAGAAAGCGATGATTTTCGCCGCCGGACGCGGCGAGCGCATGCGTCCGTTGACCGACACATGCCCTAAGCCTTTGCTCGAAGTGGGCGGCAAGCCGCTAATCGTGTGGCAGATCGAACGGCTTGCGCAAGCGGGCTTTCGCACCATTGTGATCAATCATGCATGGCTCGGCGAGCAGATCGAAGCCGCGCTCGGCGACGGTTCGCGCTGGCAAGTCCAGTTGCGCTATTCGGCCGAGCGCGAAGCGTTGGAGACGGCGGGCGGCATCGTGCAGGCACTGCCGCTGCTCGAAGATGACGGCGCGAGCGAAGTGTTTGTCGCGGTCAGCGGCGACGTGTACGCGGATTTCGATTACGCGACGCTGAATGCGCGCGCTGAAAAACTGCGCGCATTGCCCGAGCCGGGCATGCATCTGGTGATGGTGCCGAACCCGGCGTTTCATCCGAAGGGCGACTTTGGTCTGGTGGACGGCGGCGCGTTATCGCTCGATGCCCAGCCGCGCTTCACGTTTGGCAACATCGGGCTATACGACACCCGCATGTTCCGCGATCTGCCGAGCGGCACGCGACGCGCGCTCACGCCGTACTATCGCGACACGATTGCACGTGGTCTCGCGAGCGGCGAGTTGTACGAGGGCTTGTGGGAGAACGTCGGTACGCCGGCGCAGTTGGGTGAACTGGATCAGCGTTTGCGCGTGTCAGACGGCAGGAGTTAGAAGTTTGGCGTTTGGCGTTTGGCGCTAAAGTTTCGCGCCGCAGTGCGCTGAGACAACGCCAAAAAATCGCCGCGCAAATCTACCGCCCGCCGTCGCCCGAGCCGACCGTTTCCACCGCCTCCGGCGCCTCTGCCGCGCGTTGCTGCTGCAACGCCCACATCTGCGCGAACAGGCCGTTCGCGCGCAGCAGTTCCGCATGCGTGCCGCGCTCGACGATCCGCCCTTTGTCCATCACGATGATCTGCTGCGCGTGCACCACCGTCGAAAGCCTATGCGCGATGATCAACGTCGTGCGCTCACGGGCAATCTGATCGAGCTCATGCTGAATCGCGCGCTCGGAACGTGAATCGAGCGCGGAGGTCGCTTCGTCGAACAACAGGATCGGCGGATTCTTGAGAATGGTCCGCGCGATCGCCACGCGTTGCTTTTCGCCGCCCGACAGCTTCAGTCCGCGTTCGCCGACCGGCGTTTCATAGCCTTTCGGCAAGCCCTCGATGAACTCGTGAATATGCGCCGCGCGCGCCGCCGCGATCACTTCCTCGCGCGTCGCCGAAGGCCGGCCGTAAGCGATGTTGTAGTAGATCGAATCGTTGAACAACACCGTATCCTGCGGCACGATGCCGATCGACGCGCGCAGCGAATCCTGCGTGACGTCACGAATATCCTGGCCGTCGATGGTGATCGCGCCGCCCGTCGCGCGGTCCAGATCGTAGAAGCGGAACATCAGCCGCGCGAGGGTCGATTTGCCGGAACCGCTATGTCCGACCACCGCCGTCGTGGTGCCCGCCGGAATCGTGAAGCTCACGTCGTGCAAAATCTGCCGCGCCGGTTCGTACGCGAAATTCACATGTTCGAAGCGCACCTGCGCGCCGCTCACATGCAATGCGGGCGCGTCCTCGAGATCGGGCACTTCCTGTGACGCGCCGAGCAGCGTGAACATGCGGTCCATATCAGTGAGACTTTGCTTCAACTCGCGATACACCACGCCGAGAAAATTCAGCGGAATATAAAGCTGCAGCATGAAGGTGTTGATCAGCACCAGATCGCCGAGCGTGAGACGCCCGGCCATCACGCCTTGTGTGGCGCGCCACAGAATGAACACGAGCCCGGTGCCGATGATCGCCTGCTGCCCAAAGTTCAGCGCCGACAGCGAGCGCTGCGACTTGATCGCCGCCGTGCGATAGCGCTTGAGGTTTTCGTCGTAACGGCTCGCTTCCCACTCTTCGTTGCCGAAATATTTGACCGTCTCGTAGTTCAGCAGCGAATCGATCGCGCGTGAATTCGCCTTCGAATCGAGATCGTTCATGGTGCGGCGAAAATGCGTGCGCCACTCCGTGACCTTCACGGTGAACACGATATACACGGCCAGCGCGATGAACGTGACCACCGCGTAATACGCCTCGTATTTGACGACGAAAAAGCCGAGCACGAGCCCGACTTCGACGAGTGTTGGCAGAATGCTGTACAGCGAATACGAGATCAGTTGCGTGATGCCGCGCGTGCCGCGCTCGATATCGCGCGACATGCCGCCCGTCTGCCGTTCGAGGTGAAAGCGCAGCGACAGCGCATGCAGATGGCGAAACACTTTCAGCGCGAGTTGCCGCACCGCGCTTTCAGTCACCTTCGAGAACAGAATCTCGCGCAGTTCGGTAAACAGCGACGTGGACAGCCGCACCACCGCATACGCGACCACCAGCAAGCCGATGCCGCCCAACAGCACGATGCCCGGCGAATCGTGCGCGCGGCCGAGGGCGGTAAGATGCTGCACCGAGGCGAGGCCATCGACGATCCGCTTCATCACGATCGGCACGCCGAGATTGGCGACCTTCGCGCCGATCAGGCAGCTCAGCGCGAAGCCGACGCGCCATTTATAGGTGGCGAGATACGGCAGCAGCGAGAGGATCGTCTGCCAGTCGTTGCGCGGCTGGGTGGAGATCGGAGAGGGTTCGGACGAGGGCGTGCGGCGCATGGGGATCGGCTGGGGAGAGTGTGGAAATGCCGGAGTTCGCAGCGGCGCGCCGACCGCGGCGTGCCTGCCCGGCACACTGCTGGTTGTCGCGCGACCTCGCTGGGCGCTTTCCCGTACAATTCCTGATCTTTCTATTGTCGCAGAAGCCGGCTGGCGCCGCTTTTCATGGGTTGGCCCGCCGTAGGTGGCACGTTGGCCGCGCGGTGCGTGCCGTACCGTTGTCGTGAAATCCCCCGCCTGCCGGTCGAGCCGACCGAGCCAACACGTATCTCAAGGGTGCCCCCGATGACCGATATTCTTCAACTTCCGCAAAAGCACTGCGCGCTGCGCGTCGTGCCGCAGCCCTCGGACGCGAACGTCCATGGCGACGTGTTCGGCGGCTGGATCATGGCGCAGGTGGACATTGCCGGCTCGATTCCGGCGAGCCGCCGCGCCAACGGGCGGGTGGCGACCATCGCGGTCAATTCGTTCGTGTTCAAGCAACCGGTGTTCGTCGGCGATCTGCTGAGTTTCTACGCGGACATCGTCAAGACGGGCAATACGTCGGTCACCGTGGCGGTCGAGGTCTACGCGCAGCGCATGAGCCTGACCGAAGATCTGGTGAAGGTTACCGAAGCCACACTGACCTACGTCGCCACCGATAGCGACCGCCGTCCGCGCGCGCTGCCGGTACTGGACTGAGCGCCCTGACTGAGCACAGTGAAAAACGAGGCGACGCGCCGCCTCGTTTTTTTCAACCGTAGTACCGCGTCACTGGCTCGCTGCCTGGCCGATTCCCGCCTTCTTCTGAGCCTTCTGAATGTCGTTCGGATAGTTCGGATCGGTGCTCGACGGCTGATAGCCGTTGGCCTCCAACTTCTTCAACTCGGCGTTTTTCTTCGCCCGCGCCTGCTTGCGCGCGGCCTTGCGCTGAGCTTTGGTGGACGGCGCCGCTTTCGATGCGGCCGACGGAACCGCCGCGTCAGTATCGTTCCCCGCCGGACCGCCACCGCCGCCGCTTTGCGCGAACGCCGGCGCGGCGCAAGCCACGCTCAGTACAACCGATGCCAGCAACACGGACAGTTTCTTTGCAGGTGACCACGTCATTGTTCTCTCCAGTCGGATCAATCAGATTGGCGGATAGTCGACGGCGCAACGCCACGTAAATCGGTGCTTCGTGGTTCCCAGCGCGGTCTGAGATGGGAACCACGAATATAGCCGACCGAAACCCTTGCGCAAACGTTTTATGCGAACGAATACGGGCTAACCCGCACGCAGCGCCGCCAGCGCACCGCTGCTGTGCAGATAGGTGTCGACCTGCCCTTCGATCCACTGCGCGAAATGCGCCTGCGAAGCATTGAGCATGTCGCGTTGCTGCCAGACCAGCCAATAGGGATAACGGTACGGCACGCGGACATCGGTGATCTGCACCAGCTCGCCGCACGCCAGCGCGTACGCAACCAGGCTGCGCCGTTCGAGCGCGACGCCCTGGCCCTGAAGCACGGCGCCGATCACGATATTCGAGTCGTTCGCCGACAACACCACGGCGCCCTCGGCCGGCTCCGCGACCTGCGCCGCCTGACACCAGTCGTGCCACGGCGTATCAGGACTCGAAATGAGCGGACAGGCCAGCACTTCTGCCGCGTTCGAAGGCAAACGGCCATGCGCCAGAGCAAAATGCGGCGCGGCGACCACCACCATCTCGTCGTCGAACAGTTTCTGTTGCGCGACGTCCGGCCAATGCCCCTGCCCCATGCGGATGCCGACGTCGCTCGCGCCCAGGCGGAAATCCTCGACCTGCAAACTCGTCTGCAAGCGAATCCGGTAGTACGGATGCGCCGCGCGAAAGCTGCCGAGACGCGGCACGAGCCAATGCTGCGCGAACGAGGGCAAGGTGGTGATGACCAGTTCTCTTTCGTGCGGGCGCGCCTGCGCGCGGCGCGTCGCATGGGTGATGTCGCGCAACGCCATGCGGATGTCGAGCGCGTAAAGCCGTCCTTCCTCGGTCAGCCTCAGCCCGCGCGCCTCGCGCATGAACAGCGCGACGCCCATCGAATCTTCCAGCACCTTGATCTGCTGGCTCACCGCCGAGTGCGTGACATGCAACTCCCGCGCGGCCTGCGTCACGCCGCCCAAACGGGCGACGGCCTCGAAGCAGCGCAGCGCGGTCAAAGGCGGGATCGGTTTCATGTAAGAAATTCTGACGTAAGTCGTCGTTATTTGTCGCTTTTTTTGCGCTGCGGAGATGCTTAATCTATCGGTTCGATGCGCCGCGACCTAAGCCGGAAGCGAAGCCGCGCGGCCACGAAGCGCTCGGGCGCGCCATGATAGATGTTCTAACGGGAATAAGATGAAACTGATCGGAATGCTGGATTCGCCCTACGTACGACGGGTCGCCATCTGCCTCAAATTGCTGAAGCTCGAATTCGAGCACGAGTCGATTTCGGTGTTCAGCACCTACGAGCAGTTCGCGCGAATCAACCCTGTCGTCAAGGCACCCACGCTGATCGCCGACAACGGCCAGACCGTGATGGACTCAACGGTGATCCTCCAGTACCTGGCTACGCTCGTCGGGCCGAACCAGCGGCTTTTTCCGACGCCTCCTGACGCCGCCTTGCGCGCCGCCCGCCTCACGGGCCTTGCGCTCGCCGCGTGCGAGAAGACCGTGCAGATCGTCTACGAACGCAATCTGCGTCCGGTGGACAAGCAACATGAGCCGTGGGTCGATCGCGTGAGTACGCAATTGTTCGCCGCTTACGCCGAGCTCGAACGCGAGCTCGCGGCGGCCGCGCCGCCGATCGAAGCCAAGCAGTTCGACGCGGCCGACGTCACCGTGGCGGTCGCCTGGCACTTCACGCAGATGATGCTGCCGGGAACGGTCAGCAAAACGGAGCATCCGGTCCTGCAGTCGTTCTCCGAACTGGCGGAAGCTCTGCCGGTTTTCCTGAGCACGCCGGCAGAGTGAGCGCCGCGGTGCGAGCGGCTCAAACCGTCGCCAGTTCGCGCCCTATGCCACCTTGCAGCAACTCGGAGATCGCGTCCGTCGATAACGGCTTCGCGAAGTAGAACCCCTGCATCTCGTCGCACGCGCGCTCTTTCAGGAAGTCGAGTTGCGCGGACGTCTCCACGCCTTCGGCGATCACCTGCAACTTCAGCGAATGCGCAAGCGCGATGATCGCCGAGGTGATCGTCTCGTCGTCGCCGGACACGCCGATGTCGGACACGAACGAGCGGTCGATCTTCAGCCGATCAACCGGGAAGCGCTTCAGATAGCTGAGACTCGAATAGCCGGTGCCGAAGTCGTCGATGGCGAGGCCGATGCCGAGCGCGTGCAGTTCGTTGAGCATCGACACCGCTTCTTCGGCGTTGCGCATGATGGTGCTTTCGGTCAGTTCGAGTTCGAGGTATTGCGGCTCGAGACCGGTCTCGGCCAGCACCTGCATGACCAGCTTGGCGATGTCGCGCTGCTGGAACACGCGCGCCGACAGATTCACCGACACGCGCGCCGGCGGCAAGCCTTCGTCCTGCCACGCCTTGTTCTGGCGGCACGCCTCGCGCAGCACCCATTCCGAAAGCGGCCCGATCAGCCCGCTTTCCTCCGCGACCGGAATGAACGACGACGGCGGCACCAGTCCGACTTCCGGATCGCGCCAGCGCACCAGCGCCTCGGTGCCGACGATCTGGCCGCTCTCGATATCCACTTGCGGCTGGTAGTGCAGCAGGAATTCGTTGTCGCGCAACGCGCGACGCAAACGCCGTTCGAGATTCAGGCGCGCGCCCGCGCTCGCGTTCATCTCCGGCTGATAGAACTGGAACGTGTTGCGGCCCATGTCCTTCGCGCGATACATCGCGAGGTCGGCCTTCTTCATCAGCGTCTCGGCGTCTTCGCCGTCTTGCGGGAACAGGCTCGCGCCCATGCTGCAACCCACGTACAGCTCGGTGCCGTCGAGCCAGACCGGCTCGGAGATCGACGCGCGCACGCGCTCCATCCACGCGATCAGCGACTGTTCATCGACGGTGTCGGTCATCACGATCACGAACTCGTCGCCGCCGTGGCGCGCCACCGTATCGCTCGTTCGCGTGCAGCGCGCGAGGCGCTCGGCGACCACGCTGAGCAGCCGGTCGCCGACGCTGTGGCCAAGGCTGTCGTTGACGTTCTTGAAGCCGTCGAGATCCATGAACACGACCGCGACGCCCTTGTGATGCCGTTGCGCCACGATCAACGCATGTTGCAGGCGATCGCGCAGCAGATTGCGGTTCGGCAGGCGCGTGAGGCTGTCGTAGTTGGCCTGGTATTCGAGCTGTTCCTGATAGCGCATCAGATCGGTCACGTCGTTGATCACGCCGATGTGATGCGTGATCATGCCGTCCTGATTCGGCACCGGCGCGATAAAGAGCTGATTCCAGAATAGCGCGCCGTCCTTGCGATAGTTGCGCACCACCGCGCTGACTTCGCGATTCGCCGCGAGCGCCTGGCGGATCAGCGCGACGCCCTCCTGGTCGCGGTCGTCGCGTTGCAGTACGCGGCAATCGTGGCCGATCACCTCGGCGGCGTCGTAACCGGTGATGCGCATGAACGCCGGATTCACATATTCGATCAGATTGCCGTTAGGCGACGGCGCGGTGATCAGAATCGCGTTGACGCTGGCGTCGAGCGCGCGGCTTTGCAGGCGCAACGCAAGATCGGCGCGCTTGCGCTCGGTAATGTCCGTGTAGGAACCGAGCACGCCGATCACGCGGCCGTCGCCGTCGGTGAACGGCAGCTTGCTCGTGACGGTGGTGCGGTGCACGCCGTCGATCACCAGATCGACTTCGAAGTTCATCTTCGGCACGCCGGTGCTCACCACTTCCTTGTCGTGGTCGTTCAGCAGCGTCGAGAAGTCGCGCCACGGCATGTCGGCGTCGCTCTTGCCCACCACCTGCTCCGGATACGCGAGCCCGGCATCGCGCGCAAACGCCATGTTGCAGCCGAGGTAGCGCGACTCCTTGTCCTTCCAGAAAATGCGCTGCGGAATATTGTCGATCACCGCTTCGAGCATCTGGTTCGAACGCTGTGCTTCGGCTTCGGCGTTGATCTGGTCGGTGACGTCGTCGGCGAGCACGAAGAACGCGGCGCGGCCCATGAAGTTCAGCGCGTGGTACGAAATGTCGGCGCTGATCGTCGAGCCGTCCTTGCGCCGGTGATGCCAGATACCCGCCATGGTGCGGCCGTGCTGGCCCGCGTCGCTGCGCTGCATGTGCGATTCGAGGCGCGAGACTTCGCCGTTCGGGCGGATCGCGCGAATCGTCATGCCGAGAAATTCGCTTTCGGTGTAACCGTATTGCTGGATCGCGGCCGCGTTGACGGCGAGAAAGCGCAACGTCTCGCGATCGAAGATATACATCGGCACCGGATGCTCGTCGAACAGGCCGCGAAAGCGTTCGTCGTGGCGGCCGAGCGCGCGCACGCTGCGCAGCTTCTCGCGCGCGCTGTTTTCGCGGGCGCCGAACGTGAAGATCAGCAGCACGCTGCCGCCCAGCATGGTCACGATCAGCAGGAACATCGCCCGCTGCGATTCGCTCGCCGACGCGGCGAGCGACGCCTGCAAGGCCTGGTTCTCCGCGCCGCGCAGTGCGGCGAGGCCCGCTTCGACGCGATCGAGACCAAGCCCGAGATGGGTGTAGGTCGAGGCCGCCCATGCGCGCGAGGCGTCCGGCCCGGCAACGGCGCTCCTGAGCAGCGCGTCGTCGATGTCGTGTTGCAACGCGTGGCTGTCCGCGCTCAGCTTCGAGAGCGCGTCGAGCATGGCGGGTTCGCCGGCCAGTTCATTGCGCAGGTCGCGCTCCAGACCCGCGAGCGTCGTCGCCATCGCAGCGGCCGCGCTGGCAGGCGCCGACTCGCCCGACGCCTCGAAGCGGCCGAGCGCGGCCAGACCGCCGTCGAGCGCCGTGTGGTAGGCGTCGAGATGCTGGCGCACGCTCGTCGAACGCAGCATGCGCGCGTCGGCGTCGCGTTGGCCGCAGATCTGCGCATAGGCGACGAACGCGTTCGCGCCGATCGCCGCGGCAACGACCGCCAGATTGATCAGCAGCCGCTTCGATAGAAAAGGAGTCATGGGTTCCGAACGTCAATCGTTCTGCGGGCGGGAGCGCGCGGTCGCGGCCGATGCGTCGGGCCGCACCGATACGAGTCTCTTTACGCGCCAACCCATGGATAACGGCAGAGTTCGGAACAGATTGAGGGTGGTGAGTGAAAAAAACCTGGCGGGCACGCCTGGCAGGCAATGTTGCCCCGGCGCGTACCTGCCGGCGGCACTAGCCGGTCACGTGCGCGGCGGCGCCCAATCGGCTAGATCTAGCCAGCCGTGCCGAACTCCTTCATGGCCGGGACGAAGTCGTGGTTCGCCTCCGGCTTGCGCGACAGCTTGGCGAGCACATAGCGCTTGAACGGCGCCAGTTCGGCCCACTGGGCGACGCCCGGCGCGGCGAGACCGGCCAGTTGGGCCTGATGCGAGATACCCTCCGGCACGCTGTCCGTGCGGCGCCAGGCCGGCGCTTCCTCGGGCGTGAACCACTCAGGCTCGATGTTCGCGTGGGTGCGCAGCATTTCGAACAGGGCATGATCGAAATTCGGCTCGATTTCCGCGTCTTCCTCGACCGGGAAACGCGCCAGCAGCTTGCGGTCTTCGAGCGGCAGCGTTTGCCATTGATCGAGCGAGATGCGCAGCCCGAACCGGTCGAGATTGAAGCGCACCGACATCGGGATGTAGGTGAAATTCTCCGAAGACTCGACCTCGAAGTTGAACAGAAGCGGTGCTTCGTTGAGTCCCATGACTATGTCCCTCCCGGATGGCGGCAACACGCAAGCCCAGCTTGGGGTATTTTAGAACCTTATTCGCGCGACGGCGGCATGGCTGGCGGCAACCCGCCGGTCCGTCAACCGCTCGCGCGCGCGGCATCGCAAAGGAGTGAACTAGCTTGAACGAACTGGAAACAGCCGGGCAGCCGGGCGCCGTGGAGCGCCAGGTGCACCGGCATCGCGGCGCGGCGGTCGAAACCGTGATCGACCACGTGGGTCAGGAATGGCCGGTCGCGCTCGTCTTCAACGGCATTTCGCATGCGGTGATGATGTGCACCCCGCGCGATCTGGAAGCGTTCGCGGTCGGATTCGCGATTTCGGAAGGGATCGTGGCGCGTGGCAGCGACATCCAGGACATCGAGGTCGAACTGCATGACGACGGCGAATTGCCGCATGCCGAAGTGCAGTTGCAGGTGGTGCAACAGGCCTTCGTCGCGCTGAAGGAGAAGCGCCGCGCGCTCGCCGGGCGCACCGGCTGCGGTGTGTGCGGCATCGAAAGCATCGATTTGCTGGATCTGCAGCCGGAGCGTGTGGCGGATACCGGCTTTCTGCAACGCCTCGCGCCGGACGCGATTGCGCGCGCCGCCCGCGATTTGCCCGAGCATCAGGCGTTGACGCGGCTGACCGGCGGTCTGCATGCCGCCGCGTGGTGCGACGCCCAAGGCGCGATCCGCTACGCGTTCGAGGACGTCGGCCGCCACAATGCGCTCGACAAGCTGATCGGTCAGCTGGTGCTCGACCGTGTGGATACCAAAGAGGGTTTCGTGTTTCTGTCGAGCCGCGCCAGCTACGAGCTGGTGCGCAAGGCCGCGCGCGTCGACGTGCCGATGGTCGCCACGATCTCGGCGCCGTCATCGCTGGCGATTACGATTGCGCGCAAGGCGGGCGTGCGGCTGGTGAGCTTCTGCCGCGAGAAAAGCTACGTCGACTACGATACCTTGCAGCCGACGCAGCCTTGAGCAGCCAACGCGCCTGAATGTTCAAGCAGGCGAACGTCCTGACGCGCTGAAACTTGAAGCTTGAAGTGGCGAGCTGTGGATTTCCCTTCGACACCAGGGCGCCCGCACTCCGGAAGTACTCGCAGTACCCCGCACGCCACTCAATCGAACTGCCGGAAGTCCGGCTTGCGCTTCTCGAAGAACGCCTTGAACGCCTCGCGCGCTTCGGGCGCGAGCAGCATCTTGCCAAAATGCACGGCTTCTTCGGACATCTGCGTTTGCAACTCCTGGTGGCTCGCGCGCTTCATCAAACTCTTCGTCACGCGCAACGACGAAGCAGGCAACGCAGCCAGCTTCGCGGCTTGCGAAGCAGCGAACGCATCGACTTCGGCGGCGGGCAGCACGCGATTCACGAAGCCCATGCGCTGCGCCTCGGCGGCGTCGAACGCTTCGCCGAGCAGCAGTTTCTCCGCCGCCGCCTGATAGCCGGCCGCGCGCTGCAACAGCAGGCTCGACGCCGCTTCCGGACACAATCCGAGTTGCGTGAACGGCAGGGAGAAGCTCGCGGTATCGGCCGCGTAGACCAGGTCGCAATGCAGCAGCAGGGTCGTGCCGATGCCGACCGCCGCGCCCGCCACCGACGCCACCACCGGCTTCTCCGCCGAGCTGATCGCGCGCAGGAACTGGAACACCGGCGCGTGTTCGCCCATGGGCGGCGTCTTCATGAAATCTTCGAGATCGTTTCCGGCGCTGAAAATGCCCGCGCTGCCGCGAATCAGAATCGCGCGCACGGCGGCGTCGCCTTGCGCTTCGACCAGCGCGTCGGCCATCGTCTGATACATGGCGGCCGTAATCGCGTTTTTCTTGTCGGGCCGGTTGAAGGCAATCGTCAGCACGCCGTCGGCGCGCTCGACCAGAATATCCATCGTCATCTCCTCGTTTCCTCTGCTTGCTGCTGAGAATGTAAAAACGGTTCGCGAGCCGGATGGCGTGCGAACCGTTCCGCGGCCCTCAACGCGTACGCGCGAGGACCGAAGCGAACCTCCGGGTGAACCTGGTCACAGGCGCTCTATGATGCCCGCCGCGCCCATACCCGTGCCGACGCACATCGTCACCATGCCGTATTTGTAGTTACGGCGGCGCAAGCCATGCACCACGGTCGACGCACGAATCGCGCCCGTCGCGCCAAGCGGATGGCCGAGGGCGATCGCGCCGCCGAGCGGGTTGATCTTCGCCGGATCGAGGCCGAGGTCCTGAATCACCGCCAGCGATTGCGCGGCGAACGCTTCGTTAAGCTCGATCCAGTCGAGATCGTCGATCTTCAGGCCGGCGGCCTTCAGCGCGGCCGGAATCGCTTCCTTCGGACCGATGCCCATGATTTCCGGCGGCACGCCGCGCACGGCGAAGCTGACGAAACGCGCGAGCGGCGTGAGGTTGAATTCCTTCAGCATCTTTTCCGACACCACGATCAGCGCGCCCGCGCCGTCCGACGTCTGCGAGCTATTGCCCGCCGTCACCGAACCCTTGTTCGCGAACACCGCGCGCAGCTTGGCGAGACCTTCGAGCGAGGTTTCCGCGCGCGGACCTTCGTCGAGCGACACTTCGCGGGTCTTCACACGGACTTCGCCAGTGGCGAGATCGGGGAAACGCTCGGTGATTGTGTACGCAGCGATTTCGTCGTTGAACTCGCCGGCTTGCTGCGCGGCGATGGCGCGGCGGTGCGATTCCACCGAGAACGCGTCCTGCGCTTCGCGGCTGATCTTCCAGCGCTCGGCGACTTTCTCCGCCGTCAGGCCCATGCCGTAGGCGATGCCGATGTCTTCATTGCGATCGAAGATATGCGGCGACATGGACGGCTTGTTGCCCATCATCGGCACCATGCTCATCGATTCGCAGCCGCCCGCGATCATCGCGTCCGACTCGCCGACGCGGATGCGGTCGGCGGCCATGGCGAGCGCGGTCAGGCCGGATGCGCAGAAGCGGTTCACCGTCACGCCGCCGACGCTATTCGGCAGGCCGGCCAGCAGCGCGCCCATGCGCGCGACGTTCAGCCCTTGTTCCGCTTCCGGAATCGCACAGCCGATGATCGCGTCTTCGATCACCTTGGTGTCGAGGCCGGGCACTTGTGCCACGGCCGACTTGATCGCGTGCACCAGCAGTTCGTCCGGGCGGGTGTTCTTGAACATCCCGCGCGGCGCCTTGCCGATCGGCGTACGGCTCGCGGCGACGATGTATGCGTCTTGCAATTGCTTTGCCATTTGAAGCTCCTTTGTCGACCCGAGTTAGCGCTTTAGCGCTTACTCGGGTCCCATGCAGTCCTATCGCGGTCGATCAGAGCTGGCGCTTCAACGCTCACTCCGATCCCATGCACGTAGTGCGGTCCGCCCGTCGCTTAGTTGCGCACCGGCTTGCCGGTTTGCAGCATGCCCATGATCCGTTCCTGCGTCTTTTGCGTGCCGAGCAGATCGACGAACGCGCGACGCTCGAGTTGCAGCAGCCATTCCTCATCGACCAGACTGCCCGCTTCCACGTCACCGCCGCACACCGCTTCCGCGATACGGCTCGCGATCAGGAAATCGTGCTCGCTGATGAAACGGCCATCGCGCATGTTGACGAGCGATGCCTTGATGGTCGCGATCGCCGAACGCCCGGCCACCGGCACTTGCGTAACCCGCAGCGGCGGACGATAACCCGCCGACGACAGCGCACGCGCTTCCTTCTTCGCAACGTCGAGCAGTTCGAACACGTTGAAGACGATCGTGTCCGACGGCTTCAGGTAGCCCATCGCGCGAGCATCGAGCGCGGAGGCCGAGACCTTCGCCATCGCCGCGTTTTCAAACGACTTCTGCACGAACTTCAGCAGATCGTTGGTCGCGCCCACTTGCGTCGCCGCTTCCGCCGCGCGCAACGCCGCTTCCTTCAGGCCGCCGCCCGCGGGCACGAGACCCACGCCGACTTCCACCAGACCGAAATAGCTTTCGATATGCGCGACGCGCTTCGCGCTGTGCAACGCCAGTTCGCAACCGCCACCAAGCGCGATGCCCGACACCGCCGAGATAACCGGCACGCTCGCGTACTTCACGCGCAGCATGCCTTGCTGGAATATCTTCACGAACGGCTCGATGCCCTTCGCACCGCCCATCATGAACGCCGGCATTGCTTCTTCGAGGTTGGCGCCCGCGGAGAACGGACCGCCCGGCGTACCGAGTTTCAGCGACGTGGGTTGCCACACCACCAGACCCTTGTAGTCCTTCTCGGCCAATTCGATCGCCTGCGTCAGACCGTCGATCACCGACGGTCCGATCGTGTTCATCTTGCTCTTGAATGACACGATCAGCACATCGTTCTCACCGGCGCGGTCGTCCACCCATGCGCGCACGGCGTCGGTTTCGAACAGCGTCTTGCCGTAAGTCTTCGGATCAGCCCTGGTTTCGCCGACCAGCGGCGCACGGAACACCTGCTTGTCATAGACCGACAGCGACGAGCGCGGCACGAACGTCTTCGAAGCCGGCGCCCACGAACCTTCGTTCGTATGCACGCCGCCTTGCTCGGCCACCGGCCCTTCCAGCACCCACGACGGCAGCGGCACGTTCGAGAGCGCCTTACCCCCCGCGATATCTTCCTGCACCCACTCGGCGACCTGCTTCCACCCGGCCGTCTGCCAGCCTTCGAACGGGCCTTCGTTCCAGCCGAAACCCCAACGGATCGCCAGATCGACGTCGCGCGCGTTGTCGGCGATGGATTCCAGATGCACGCCGATGTAGTGATACACGTCGCGGAAAATCGCCCACAGGAACTGAGCCTGCGGATGCTGCGACTCGCGAAGCAGCTTCAGACGCTCCGCCGGCGGCCGCTTCAAAATGCGGCCGACCAGTTCGTCCGCTTTCGCGCCGCCGTCGACGTACTCGCCGGTCTTCGGGTCGAGCACCTTGATCGCCTTGCCTTCCTTCTTGTAGAAGCCGCCGCCGGTCTTCTGACCCAGCGCGCCCTTCTTCACGAGTTCAGCAAGCACGGCCGGCGTTTCGTAGACCGGGAAGAACGGGTCGTCCTTCAGCGTGTCCTGCATCGTCTTAATGACGTGCGCCATCGTGTCGAGACCGACCACATCGGCGGTGCGGAACGTGGCCGACTTCGCACGGCCCAGACGCGCGCCGGTCAGGTCGTCCACTTCGTCGAAACGCAGGCCGAATTTCGCGGCTTCGGTCACGACGGCGAGAATCGAGAAAATCCCCACCCGGTTAGCGATGAAGTTCGGCGTGTCTTTCGCGCGCACGACGCCCTTGCCGACCACGCTCGTCAGGAACGACTCGAGTTGATCGAGGATTTCCGGACGCGTGGTCGCGGTCGGAATCAGTTCGACCAGATGCATGTAGCGCGGCGGATTGAAGAAGTGCACGCCGCAGAAGCGCGCCTTCAGCTCATCCGAGAAACCCTCCGACAGCGCCGTGATCGAAAGACCCGACGTGTTGGTCGCGAAAATCGCGTTCGGCGCGAGATGCGGCGCGACCTTCTTGTACAGGTCGTGCTTCCAGTCCATGCGTTCGGCAATGGCTTCGACCACGAGGTCGCATTCGGCGAGCTTCTCGATGTCGTCGTCGTAGTTCGCGGGCTGGATGTATTGCGCGTCGTCCTTCACGCCGAACGGCGCCGGCGACAGCTTCTTCAGGTTCTCGATCGCCTTCAGCGCGATCGCGTTCTTCGGGCCTTCCTTGGCGGGCAAGTCGAACAGCAGCACGGGCACCTTGGCGTTGATCAGGTGCGCGGCGATCTGCGCGCCCATCACGCCGGCGCCGAGCACGGCTACCTTGCGAATGATCAGATTGCTCACGTCGTTCCTCCGGGGAGTTATGCGATGTCGCGAAGCCTCATGGGACGCTTCGCGATGTGTGGCTGACGGCAAGCGCCGCGGGTTTCGGCACGCGCGACGCCTGCGTTGATGTTTGCCTTGGGCCTAGGCTTAGAACAGCGCTTCTTCGACTTCCATCAGCGACTTCGAACCTGCGCGTGCCTGACGGATCGTCATGGCCGTTTCCGGCAGCAGCTTCGCAAAGTAGAAGCGCGCCGTGGCGAGCTTGGCCTTGTAGAACGGATCGCCCGAAGCTTCCTTATCCAGCGCGACGCGTGCCATGCGGGCCCAGAAGTACGAGAACACCAGATGGCCGACGGTACGCAGATACGGCACGGCGGCGGCGCCGACTTCATCCGGGTTCTGCATGGCTTTCATGCCGATTTCCATCGTCAGCTTCTGCACCTTTTCGCCGATGTCGGCGAGCGGGTTGATGAACTCCTGCATTTCCGGCTTCACGCCTTCGGCTTCGACGAAATCGGACACCAGCTTGCCGAACTTCTTCATCTTCGCGCCCATGTCGCCGAGAATCTTGCGGCCGAGCAGATCGAGCGCCTGAATCGCGTTGGTGCCTTCGTAGATCATGTTGATGCGCGCATCGCGCACGTACTGCTCCATGCCCCACTCGGCGATGAAACCGTGGCCGCCGTAGATCTGCATGGCGTGGTTGGTGCTCTCGAACGCGTTGTCCGACAGGAATGCCTTCAGGATCGGCGTGAGCAATGCGACGAGGTCGGCGGCTTCCTTGCGCACCGATTCGTCCGCGTGCGACAGTTCCTTGTCGATATGCAGCGCGGACCAGTACGAGAACGCGCGCGCGGCTTCGGCGTAGGCCTTCTGCGTGAGCAGCATGCGGCGCACGTCCGGATGCACGATGATCGGGTCGGCCGCCTTTTCGGGCGCTTTCGGGCCGGTTAGCGAACGCATCTGCAGACGCTCTTTCGCGTACGTCAGCGAGTTCTGGTAACCGATTTCCGTGAGGCCCAGGCTCTGCATGCCGACACCCAGACGCGCGGCGTTCATCATCACGAACATCGCGTTCAAGCCTTTGTTCGGCTCGCCGACGAGCCAACCCTTGGCGTTGTCGAGATTGATCACGCAGGTTGCGTTGCCGTGAATGCCCATCTTGTGTTCGATGGAGCCGCACTTCACGCCGTTGCGCTCGCCCGGTTCACCCGCTTCGTTCGGTACGAACTTCGGCACGATGAAGAGCGAAATGCCCTTGGTGCCGTTCGGTGCGCCCGGCAGACGCGCGAGCACCAGGTGAACGATGTTCTCCGCGAGATCGTGTTCGCCGCTGGAGATGAAAATCTTCGTGCCGCTGATCGCGTACGAGCCGTCACTGTTCGGTTCGGCCTTGGTGCGCAGAATGCCGAGGTCGGTGCCGCAATGCGGCTCGGTCAGACACATCGTGCCGGTCCAGACACCGGCGACCAGCTTCGGCAGATAGCGCTGTTGCAACTCCGGCGTGCCGTGCGCGTGCAGACATTCGTACGCGCCGTGCGAGAGGCCTGGGTACATGGTCCACGCCTGATTCGCCGAGTTCAGCATTTCATACAGCGCGTTGTTGACGAATGCGGGCAGGCCCTGGCCGCCGTATTCCGGATCGCAGCCCAAAGCAGGCCAGCCGGCTTCGACGTATTGCGCGTAGGCTTCCTTGAAGCCTTTCGGCGTGGTCACGACGCCGTCGCCGACGTACGTGCAGCCTTCCTGGTCGCCGCTGTGATTGAGCGGGAACAGCACTTCGGAGCAGAACTTGCCGGCTTCTTCGAGTACCGCATTGATCGTGTCGGCATCGAGATCCGCGTGCTTCGGCATCTGCTTGATTTCGGCTTCGACGTTAAGCAGTTCGTGCAACACGAATTGCATGTCGCGCAGCGGCGCGGCGTACTGTCCCATGACTCTCTCCCAAGTTTGACAAGAAGCCAGGCCGTTAGCTGAGTCCGTGGATCGGAACTTTCTGCGCCGCTGAATCCGCCTGATTGGCGGCGACGCTGCTAACGGCTTTCGCTTTGATACGAAACAATCAATTTTTCCAGCGCGGCCCACGTGAGACGCACCGCATCCGGCAAGTGCAGGAAGCGCGCGTCGTGATGCAGACCGAGCGTGAAGCTGTACAGTTCGAACAGCATCAGTTGCGGATCGGTGTCGGCACGCAGATGCCCTTCTTCCATTGCCTGCGAAATCGCACGCGTGAGCGCGGCACGCCAGACCGTCACGCTTGACACTAGTTGCTCACGCACCGGGTTATCCGCGCGATCGTCGTATTCGACGGCGCCGCTGATGTAGATGCAGCCGGTGGTGACTTCCTGAATGCGTTTCTCGATCCAGCGGGAAATCATCGCGCGCAAGCGCGGCAATCCACGAGGCTCGCGCAGGCTCGGGAAAAACACCTCGTCTTCGAAACGACGGTGATATTCGCGCACGACTTCGACCTGCAAATCCTCGCGCGACCCGAAATGCGCGAACACCCCGCTTTTGCTCATTTGCATGCGCTCGGCGAGCAGCCCGATCGTCAGACCTTCCAGTCCGTCGCGGCTTGCCAGGTCAAGTGCTGCTTCGAGAATTGCGGCTCGCGTCTGTTCGCCTTTTCGCATAGCTTTTTACCGTTCTAATGTGACCGAAAGAAAATCGAACGGCCGTACTATTATTGAGTGCTGCCGTCCGCGAAACAAGGACTTTATTAGAAACCGGTTTCTAACCTAGTTTCAATTCTGCGGCATCCGTCAATCAGAGGAATGAGATTTTTTAGAGGCGTTTGCCTGAAGTTTGCCTTGGAGTGGGCCGCTCGTCTAAGTGCACGGTTTCTCTGATTTACGTAGCCGGCCGACATGATGCAGCAAGTGGGTCCGAATGCAGAAGCGTTTGGCGTATCGCGGGTATTCCGACACCACTCGCAAAGGCGCGCATTGCCGGTCGGAGCTTGTGCCGAACGTTCTTCGAGATGCAGACCTGCTGCGGCGCTGCGGCCCGTGGTGGCGCACCGCTAAGGCTTGCTCGGTCGGAGTAGGCAGGAAGAAAGAAACCCTCGCCGGACGCGTTCTCGTGCGCCGGAAAAGTTTGCGTAAGCGTCGCGGCACGGTGCGCCGGCACCTCGCTATGATCGGCACATCGCGACGGGAGGGAAAGACGCAATCCGGGATATCACGGGCTGTCGTCACGGCCACACACTTGACGCCAGCATCCCGCGCAACGGTCGAGAGTCAGGCTCGGTTTGCCGATTGCCGCCGCACGATGCGATGTCGAAGTAGCGACGGAAATCACCAGACCAGAGTTGTCGATCAATGCCGCGGTTCCGCGAAGTCGGTGATTTCGTCTGTCCAATCAATTAGTCCGCACTCGGGTGGCGGCGTCAAAAGCAAAGCGGCCCAAGCATTGCGCTTGAACCGCCTCGTGCCTGGCAGGCGTTAGCGTTGTTCGCACCCGCATCGGCGCGAGTCAGTCGTACCCACCCACCGTCAGCAGCTTCATCACGGCCCGATAGGTCGTGTAGGCGAGCCAGTTGAGTGCGCGCTCACCGGCCGGCCGGGCGTCGTAGCGCGCCTCGTCGATGCGGCGCGCGTCCTTGAAGGCGACGAGAATTGCCTCGCGCAGCGCGTCGATCGACGGGTCGTTCACCAGCACCACGTTGGCTTCGTTGTTGAGCATCAGGCTCAGCGCGTCGAGGTTCGACGAGCCGACTGTCGCCCACTTCGAATCCACCACCGCGACCTTGCCGTGCAGCAGCGTCTTCTCGTACTCGGCGATCTGCACGCCGGCCCTGAGCAACGCGCGATACAAAAATGGCACCGCGTAATCGAGCGCCCTGAATTCCTTGCGCCCGATAATCAGCTTCACCACGACGCCGCGCCGCGCCGCGAACACCAGTGCGCGCCGCAGCTTGCGCCCCGGCATGAAATACGGATTGGCGAGCAGCACTTCGTTGCGCGCCTGGCCGATCGCAGCCAGATACGCCTTCTCGATAGCGCGCCGGTTGATCAGGTTGTCGCGCGCGACGAACGCCACGCACGGCTGGCCGCCCGCCCACAACTCCTCGTTACGGCGCCGGCGGCGACGGCGCAAACTGCCGAGCGAGGCCGTGGTCTTCGGCCCGAGATCCGGCTGCATCGACTCGATCGGCCGATGCCCGAGCCGGATCCGCCGCCATTGCACCTCAAACGCCTGGCGGATATCGGCCACCACCGGTCCGTGCAATTCGACCGCGAAGTCCCAGCGCCGGAACGGCAGCTTCTCGCCATTGTTCTCGTAGTCGTCGACGATGTTGATGCCGCCGCAGTATGCGAACTGATCGTCGATCACCGCCAGTTTGCGGTGCGTGCGCGAAAAGCCAAAGCGGCCGAACAGATGCGGATTGTAGATGCGATGATCGATGCCGGCAGCGGGCCACTCGTTGAACAGCGGCAGACGCGCGGTGCCGATGCCGTCGGTAATCACGCGCACCCTCACGCCGCGCGCGGCGGCGCGCAATAGCGCCGCGCTCACCGCCTTCCCGGCGTTGTCATGGCAGAAGATGTAAGTTTCGAGCACCACGTCGCTCTGCGCGGCATCGACACGCGCGATCAGGGCGCTGAAGAACTCGTCGCCGGAACGCAGTAGCTTGACGTCGTTGCCGCTGGTGAAGCGGTAACGCTGCCAGTAGCGGCGGCCGAGCAGCGATTGCCGAAGTCGCGCGAAACGGCGCGCGCCGCCGACGCTCACCGGCCACGCTCCGTGGGATGCCCAATGTCAGCACGCCCACTGAGCCGCTTTTGCAGCCTCTTAGGCAACTGCAGGATCGCATCGGCATTCGACGACGAAAAGCAGCGCGACGCAGCCTCGTCATACGGCAGCCACAGAAACGCGGTGTGCTCGCGCGGCGCCAGCGTGACCTCGACTTGCTCGGGCACCTGCAGGCTGAACCAATGCTCGGTGTTATGGATCACGCCTTCGGCATAGCGATAGCGGAACTCCGGGTAAATCTCGTATTCGATCGAATATTGCCAGTCGAACAACGCGCTGTGCGGCACTTGCGCGCCGCCCACCACAATGCCGGTCTCTTCGGCGACTTCGCGCGTTGCCGTCTCGACGAGCGGCTCATCGAGCCGGTCTTTGGAGCCCGTGACCGATTGCCAGAAACCGGCGTGATCGGCGCGCTCGATCAGCAGCACGTCGAGCGCGGGTGTATGGATGACAACGAGTACGGATTGCGGAATCTTCGGCGGTTTCGGCATGGCGTGAAAACTGGGCGCAGCGCTTGCGCGGTACATGTCGGAATTGAGTCCAATGAGCGGTCGAAGCCGTTGCATCGACTGTAACGCAAAAAACGAAAAAGGCGCATCACACGAAGTGATCACGCCTTTTTCGGTTGCTCATGCTGTCGTTTTGCAGACAGCACTGACTGGACTCAAGCCATTACACCTTCGGTTCCGGCTGACGCAGACGGATATGCAATTCGCGCAACTGACGCTCGTCGACTTCGCTCGGTGCCTGCGTGAGCAGACACTGCGCGCGTTGGGTCTTCGGGAACGCGATCACGTCGCGGATCGAGTCGGCGCCGGCCATCATCGTGACGATGCGGTCCAGACCGAACGCGATACCGCCGTGCGGCGGCGCGCCGTATTGCAGCGCGTCGAGCAGGAAGCCGAACTTGGCTTGCGCTTCTTCCGCGTTGATCTTCAGCGCGCGGAACACCTTGCTCTGCACTTCTTCACGGTGAATCCGCACCGAACCGCCGCCGATTTCCCAGCCGTTCAGCACCATGTCGTAGGCCTTCGCGAGGCAACGCGCCGGATCCGTTTCCAGATACTCGAGGTGCTCGTCTTTCGGGCTCGTGAACGGGTGATGCGCGGCGACGTAGCGGTTATCTTCCTCGTCGTATTCGAACATCGGGAAGTCGACCACCCACAACGGCTTCCAGCCGGTCTCGACGAGACCATTGGCCTTGCCGAATTCCGAATGACCGATCTTCAGACGCAGTGCGCCGAGGCTGTCGTTCACCACCTTCGCGCGATCCGCCGCGAAGAAGATGATGTCGCCGTCTTGCGCGCCGGTGCGCTCGATGATCGCCTTGACCGCTTCGTCATGCAGGTTCTTGACGATCGGGCTTTGCAGACCGTCACGGCCCTTCGCGACTTCGTTGACCTTGATCCACGCGAGGCCCTTCGCGCCGTAGATGCGCACGAATTCCGTGTAGCTGTCGATATCGCCACGCGAAAGCTCGCCGCCCTTCGGCACGCGAATGGCCGCGACACGGCCGTCTTTCGTGTTGGCCGGCGTGCTGAACACCTTGAAGTCGACGTCGCGGACCGCGTCCGTGAGGTCGGTGAATTCGAGCTTCACGCGCAGGTCCGGCTTGTCCGAACCGAAACGGCGCATGGCTTCCGAATACAGCATGACCGGGAATTTTTCGTCCAGCGCAACGCCGATCGTTTCCTTGAAGACGTGACGGATCATGTCTTCGAACAGGTCACGAATTTCCTGTTCCGACAGGAACGAGGTTTCGCAGTCGATCTGCGTGAATTCCGGCTGACGGTCGGCGCGCAGGTCTTCGTCGCGGAAGCACTTGACGATCTGGTAGTAGCGATCGAAGTTCGCCACCATCAGCAGTTGCTTGAACAGCTGCGGCGATTGCGGCAGCGCGAAGAACTGGCCCGGGTTCGTACGCGACGGCACCAGGTAGTCGCGCGCGCCTTCCGGCGTGCTCTTGGTGAGCATCGGCGTTTCGATGTCGATGAAGCCCAGCGAGTCGAGGTACTTGCGCGCCTCGATCGCGACGCGGTAACGCAGACGCAGGTTGTGTTGCATCTGCGGACGGCGCAGGTCCAGCACGCGATGCGTGAGACGGGTGGTTTCCGACAGGTTGTCGTCGTCGAGCTGGAACGGCGGCGTGATCGACGGGTTCAGCACGATCAGTTCGTGGCACAGCACTTCGATCTTGCCGCTCTTGAGCGCGGCGTTCGTGGTGCCTTCCGGACGGCCGCGAACCACACCCTTGATCTGCAGGCAGAACTCGTTGCGCACGCCTTCGGCGGCCTTGAACATCTCCGCGCGGTCCGGGTCGCACACGACCTGGACGAGCCCTTCGCGATCGCGCAGGTCGATGAAGATGACGCCGCCATGGTCGCGGCGGCGACTCACCCAGCCGCACAGCGAGACGGATTGGCCCAGCAGTTCTTCGGTCACCAGACCGCAGTATTGAGATCTCATCGACATGATGTTTGTCTTTCGTTTTGCATTGGTTGAACGGCGCGTGGCATGAAAACGCTACGTGCCGCGTTACAGCGGAGGCTCGACTGTCGTGCGGCGCACCGGCGCCGGCGGCGCGGACGGCGCCACGACGCCCATCGAGACGATGTACTTGAGCGCGGCGTCGACCGTCATGTCGAGCTCGATCACTTCGCTCTTGGGCACCATCAGGAAGAAGCCGGAGGTTGGATTCGGCGTAGTCGGCACATACACGCTGACGTGATCTTCTTTCAGGTGGTTGATGACGTCGCCGCCCGGAATGCCGGTCAGAAACGCAATCGTATAGGAGCCGCGGCGCGGGTACTCGATCAGGAGCGCCTTGCGAAACGCGTTGCCGCTGCTCGACAGCAGGGTATCGGACACCTGCTTGACGCTGGTGTAGATCGGGCCGACCACCGGAATGTGAGCGACCACGACTTCCCACCACTTCACGAGCTTCTGCCCAATGAAGTTCTGCGTCAACAGCCCAACGACAAAGATGAAGGCGAGCGTGAGCACTGCGCCGAGGCCGGGCAGGCGAAAGCCGAACAGGCGCTCCGGCTGCCACGCGCGCGGCAGCAGAAGCAGCGTCTGGTCCATCGTGCCGATGATCAGACCGAGCACCCACAGTGTGATGGCCAGAGGCACCAGCACCAGCAGGCCAGTCGCGAACACCGATTTGAGCGTCGTTTTTTTCGTCGTCATGTGTACCGCCAGAAAGCCGCGCGGACCGAAGCCCAAGGCGCGGCGTGTGCGCCGCCCGGGAGGGCGGCAGTCCTACTAGGTGCTGCCGGAACCACTCGAACTCGCCGAAGCGGCTGGTGCGGCAGCAGGCGCGGACGGCGTCGCAGCCGTGCTGCTGGCCGGCGCCGCGTCGGATTGCGTGGCGCCGTTATTGGCGCTCGCGTTCTCGCCGGAGGCGCCATTCGAGGCGCCGTTGGCGTCGGGCTTGGCCGGCGCGCTCGCGCCGGCGTTGCCGCCGCGAAAGTCGGTCACGTACCAGCCGGAGCCCTTCAACTGGAAGCCGGCGGCCGTGACCTGCTTGCGAAATGTGTCTTTCCCGCACTCAGGACACTGCGTCAATTGCGGGTCGCTGATCTTCTGAAGCACGTCCTTCCCGAAGCCGCATGATTCGCAACGATAAGCGTAGATCGGCATGATCTTTTTCCCTACTGAAATCTAGTAAACGCTTGCAAAGCCTTGAATTATAGCCGCAAACGATATCCCGCCCCCGGATTTTGGGGACAAGCGCCCGACGCAGCCGCCGTCGCGTTAAGTGGGGGCGGCGGTAGTCGAATCAAGTGCGGCGGGCGTCGCCGTCAAGCGCTGCAGTCGCGCGGTCAAACGCGGCGACGCCAGGTTAGCCAGCGCTCACGTCCCGCGAAGACGGCAATCGAGTCGTGCACGGCTTCGTCTTCGATCAGTTCGAAGTACGGCTTGAGCAGCGCGTCGAGTTCCGCGCGCTCGATGCCGAACGGCGGCCCTTTCGGCGTCGCGCCGATAAAAAAGAAGCCTGCGAGCAACGCGCCGCCGGGCAGCAGGTCGGCCATTCGTCGCGCATAGTCCGCGCGGCGCGCGAGCGGCAGCGCGCAAAAGAACGCGCGCTCGTAAATCCAGGCGGGCGCGAAAGGCGGTTCGTATGTGAAAAAATCCGCCTGCTCCACCAGATTCGCATGCTGTGCGCCCAGTTGCTCATGCGCCGCCGCAACCGCAGCCGGCGAAAAGTCGATCGCCCGGACCGGGTAGCCCCGCCCGGCCAGCCAGACCGCTTCGTGCGCGCTGCCGCAGCCTGGAATCAGCACGGCGGCGCCGGCATGGCGCGCGGCGAACGACTCAAACGCGGACGGCACGGCCGCCTGATCCCAGGGCATGAAGCCGCGCTTGAAACGCTCGTCCCAGAACTCGGGCGAATTGGGATCGCGGCTCTCGAAGTCGGGCGCGGAAGGTTGGGTCGGGTCGCTCATCAGTTACCTCGCAGGGATCGCAGTCAACCGCCGTAAGCAAGCGCCAGAAACGCCCGCGCCAGCACCGCGCCGACGCCGACCGCCACACCGAACAGCAGCAAGCCTTGCAACAGCCGGTTGGTGCGCTTCTGCTCGAGCAGAATCTGGCGAATCATGTCGTCGTTCGCGCCGCGTTTGTTGTCGTGACGCTCGGCCAGCACGTGATGAATCAGGCGCGGCAACTGCGGCAGCGTCTTGCTCCACTGCGGCGCCTCGATTTTCAGACGCTCGTACCAGCCGCGCACGCCGATCTGTTCGTTCATCCAGCGTTCGAGGTAAGGCTTGGCCGTCTTCCACAGATCCAGTTCGGGATCGAGCGAACGGCCGAGCCCTTCAACGTTCAGCATGGTCTTTTGGAGCAGCACCAGTTGCGGCTGGATCTCGACATTGAAGCGGCGCGAGGTCGAGAACAGGCGCATCAGAACCTGGCCGAGCGAAATATCTTTCAGCGCGCGATCGAAATACGGCTCGCAGACTGCACGAATGGCGCTCTCGAGTTCCTCCACGCGGGTAGTCGGCGGCACCCAGCCCGACTCCAGATGCAGCGTGGCGACGCGATGGTAATCGCGCTTGAAGAACGCGAGGAAGTTCTGCGCGAGGTAGTTCTTATCGAAGTCCGACAGCGCGCCGATAATGCCGAAGTCGAGCGCGATATAGCGGCCGAAGTGCGCCGGATCGAGACTCACCTGAATGTTGCCCGGGTGCATGTCGGCGTGGAAAAAGCCGTCGCGGAATACCTGGGTAAAGAAGATTTCGACGCCTTCGCGCGCCAGCTTCGGAATGTCCACGCCGGCGGCGCGCAGCGTCTCCACCTGGCTGATCGGCACGCCGACCATGCGCTCCATGACGAGCACCGTGGGCGTGCAGAACTCCCAGTACATCTCCGGCACCAGCAGCAGATCGAGCCCGGCGAAGTTGCGCCGCAGCTGGCTGCCGTTGGCCGCCTCGCGCATGAGGTCGAGTTCGTCGTGCAGGTACTTGTCGAATTCGGCGACCACCTCGCGCGGCTTCAGACGCTTTCCGTCGGCCCACAGGCGCTCGGCCCACACGGCGATGTCGCGCAGCAACGCCAGGTCGGAATCGATCACGGGCAGCATGTTCGGGCGCAGCACCTTCACGGCCACCGCCTTGCCGGCGTGCTGCCCGGCCTTCACCGTGGCGAAGTGCACCTGCGCGATCGAGGCGCTCGCCACCGGCACCCGCTCGAAGTCGTCGAACAGCACGTCGACCGGCGCGCCGAGCGCATTTTCCACCAGCCTGATCGCCACCGCCGATTCGAACGGCGGCACCTGATCCTGGAGCTTGGCGAGTTCGTCGGCGATATCGACTGGCAGCAGATCGCGCCGCGTCGACAAAACCTGCCCGAACTTGACGAAGATCGGTCCGAGGCTTTCCAGCGCGAGCCGCAGGCGCACGCCCGGCGGCGCGTCAAATTTGCGGCCGATCGTGGTGATGCGCAGCAGCAGACGCACGCGCCGGTCGTTGACGCGGCTAAGCATCATCTCATCGAGACCGAAGCGGATAACCGTAAAGAAAATCTTGAGGAAACGCAGAAAACGCATAGTTGTGCCCGGTGACTAGCGCGTGCCGCGCGACGTGGCGGCGCCGCCCGGCGCATGAGCGCCGCGGGCTTCGACCTTCTGTTCAAGACGCTCGAGGCGTTTTTCCACGCGCGCCAATGCGTCGCGCGCGCGGGCCAGTTCGACGTTGAAGTCCTCCAGCGCGGCACGGCGCACCAGTTGCGGATTCTCGTCGAGCAGATATTCGGCGGCCGTGTCGAGCAGATTGCGGCCGGTCCGCTGCACGTGTTCGCCAACCGTGCGTACGACCGACGCCACCCTATAGGCCGGGCCGTCGCCGATGAACTTGGCCAGGTCTTCTTCCGGCTCCCAGCGCAGATGTTCGGCGAGCTTGGCGATCACGGTGGCGAATTCGGCGTCGCCTTCGATCTTCACATGCTTCATCACCGCCGCCTGGCCGCCTTGCACGAAAGCGGGCAGCGCGTCGGACGGCACGGAAATGGTGACGTCGAACTGCTGCGCCTCGGTGGCGGCGACCGCGCTCAGATAGCCGTCCGGCTGCACCAGCAGCATCAGCACGACCGGCGGACAGGACAGTCTCGCGGTCTTGCCCGCGTAGGGCGCGAGGCGCTCACGAGCCCACGATTCGCGGGCGAGCAGATGATTGACAGCAGCAGCGAAGGGCTTGGCGGCGAGGGTCATTGAAAGTGGCAAGAAAAAACCCGCGCGAGCGAGGTGCCCGCGCGGGTTCCTATTGTAACGTCCGTTCGCTTCGCGGCCTGCTATGCCGAACGGCCAACGTACGGTGCGAATTCAGAAGGCGCTGCTGTGTTGCGCGGCCCCTGTCGCACCGCCCGCCTCAGTGCTGCGCCACCTGCTGGATGCCGGCCAGCAGCCAGCCTTCGCCGGGACGGTTCGCCTTGGACAGGTTCCAGACTTCGACGAACGGCTCCGCCGCCGCGCCCGGCGCCTCGCGAATCAAGCCCGAGAAGCGGACGCTGGCGAAATATTCGTTCGCGCGCTCCTCCACGCCCAGCAGTTCGGCGTTGAGTTGCACCACGTCCGTCTGATTCGTCTCGGCGCCGCGCGAAGACAGATCGACCTTCACCTCGGCGAACATCTCCGGCGTGGTGAATTCGCGGATGTCTTCGGTGTTGCCGACGTCCCATGCGGCTTGCAGACGCACGAAGTAGACCTTGGCGTTGCGCAGGAACGCCTCCGAGTCGAAGCCGGCCGGCACCACGGGCGCGGCGTTGATGGTCGGCGTGTTCAGCGGGTTGCCTTGCGGTTCGAGATACGAGCCGGTGGGCGGCGCGCTATAACGCGGTTCCTGCGAGTAGCCCGTGCCGCCCGAGTTGAGCGACGGCGAACTGCCCGCGTACGCCGGTTGCGCCGAGTCACGCTTGCGGCCCATGAAGCGGCGGATCAGCCAGATGCCGATCATGGCGATGATCGCGATCACGATGATATTGGCCATGGCGCCGGCGAACGCGCCGCCCAGACCAAAGTGCGACAGCAACGCAGCGATGCCGAGACCGGCCGCCAGACCGGCGATCGGCCCGAGCCAGCGCGACCGGTTAGGCTGCGCGGCGGGCGTCGGCGCGGGCGCCGGAGCCGGTTGCGCGCGCTGCTGCATGGCCTGATTGCTTTGGGAGGGTTGCGACGGCGCGGACTGCTGCGTGACGCTATTCGCCTGACGGCCGATGCTGCGGCCACCGCCCATGCGGCGAGCTTCCGCATCGAGCGAAGCGAGCGAGCCGGCCATGATCAGACCGACCACCGCGATCAGTCCGATTCTTCTCACCAGCGACCGCCCAACCTTACGGGGAGATAACACACCTGAATCGGACATTTTCGTACTTTCCTTTAAAAATCGATGGGTTAGGGACGCTAGTATTTGGTCCCCACATGTAAAGCTACCACGCCAGCTGACAAATTGTAATATTTGACGCCGTCCAGGCCCGCTTGTTCCATCATTGTTTTCAAAGTTTCCTGGTCCGGATGCATCCGGATCGATTCCGCGAGGTATTGATAGCTCTCGGCATCTTTCGCAAAGCGTTCGCCCAACCACGGCAACACCTTAAAAGAATAGACGTCGTAGACCTTCTTGAGCGGATCCCACACCTTTGAAAATTCCAGCACCAGCAGACGCCCCGCCGGTTTCAGCACGCGCCGCATTTCCGCCAGCGCCACATCTTTGTGCGTCATGTTGCGCAAGCCGAATGCCACCGTGACCACGTCGAAGTAGTTGTCCGGAAAGGGGATTTTCTCGGCGTCGCAAAGCAGCGCCGGCGTGATCACGCCCTTGTCCAGCAGACGGTCGCGGCCCACGCGCAGCATCGATTCGTTGATGTCGGTGTGCCAGACTTCACCGGTATCGCCCGCCTGCCTGGCGAACGCCTTCGACAGATCGCCCGTGCCACCCGCAATGTCGAGCACCTTGTAGCCCGGCCGCACGTTGGCCTGGGCGATCGTGAACATCTTCCACGCGCGGTGCAACCCGCCCGACATCAGGTCGTTCATCAAGTCGTAGTTGGCGGCAACCGAGTGGAACACGCCCGCCACCTTCTGCGCCTTGTCCTGTTCGTCGACCGATTGAAAGCCGAAGTGGGTTTTGCTCATCGCGCTCGTCCTTTCGCGTATTCTGAAATGTTGCGCCGCATCAGCGCGGCGTTCGGGGCGAATCGTATCAGTGACAGTGCCCGTGCGCAGCGCCGGCTTGAACCATCGGCGTATCGCGGTCGACGCCGACCGCCTGAAGTTTGGCGAGATAGTCGCGCCAGAGTTCATCCTGGCGCACGGCCATGTCGTGCAGCAGGTCCCACGAATAAATGCCGGTGGCGTGTCCATCCGAGAAAGTCGGCTGCAGCGCGTAGTTGCCGACGCCTTCGATCATCGTGATCGTTACTTCGCGTTTGCCCGTCTGCAACGTTTCCTGGCCGGGCCCGTGGCCCATCACTTCCGCCGATGGCGAATACACGCGCAGCAGTTCGAACGGCAGTCGATAAGATTCGCCGTTTGCGTACTGCAATTCGAGCACACGCGATTTGGAATGCACGACCACGCCGGTCGGCACCGGAGTATTGGGAGTCAGTCCACTCATGTTGACCTCATAGAGAACGCCGCCTCAATTCTTCTTGCCCATCGCGGGCCTGGCGCGGATGCGCCGGGTTCGCGAGATTCAAGCTCAAGCCAGCGCCTGTTCGATTTCCTGCCGCAACGCTTCGCGCAGCAAGGTGGCTTGCGCGCGGCGCGACGACAGCATGGCTTCGGACACCGTGCGCTGGCGCGGCGCCCAGATGGGCAAAGGGAAATGAGCGTCGTTCGAAAAACGCGGAATCACATGCCAGTGCACGTGCGGTACCTGGTTGCCGAGGCTCGCCAGGTTGACCTTGGCCGGGACTAGGATGCGCCGGATCGCGCGCTCGACCGCGTACACGGCCTTCATCACGCGATCGCGGTCGTGTCCGTCGAGGTCGGAAAACTCGGCCACATGCTCGTTCCAGATGACCCGGCAGAAGCCCGGGTAATCGTGTTCATCGGCGAGGACAACACGCAAGGTGTCGTCGTGCCACAGCACATCGCCGCCATCTTCACGGCAAAAAACGCAATCCATCGTCGTCCTCAGGCAAAAATCGTCAGTCGTGCCATTAAACCAGCACGCGCTCGATTCCGCCATTGTTCGCACGCTGCACGTAGTCGACCATCCAGTCTTCACCGAGCACGTGACGTGCCATCTCGACGACGATGTAGTCCGCCTCGATGCTCGCGTCTTCGTTGTAGCGCGACAAACCTTGCAGGCAAGACGGGCAGCTCGTGAGGATCTTCACGTCGGTCGCGCCCTTCGGCTGCGGGCCGTCACCGGCCTTGAGCACCGACCCTTCAAGCGCACCCGCCGAACCGGCCGATGCGTTGGCCGGGTTGATGCCGTTCGCGCCCGCTTCGGCCACCAAAGGAATGCCACGCAGCTTCGCCGCGCCCTTGCGGATTTCCTCTTCCTTGCGGAAGCGGACTTGCGTCGAAATATCCGGACGCGTGACCGCGAGTGTGCCGGATTCGCCACAGCAGCGATCGTTCTTCTCGATCTTGTAGCCGTCTTTCTCCGAGCCCATCAACTGATTGACGAGCTTGACCGGGTCCATCGTCTTGATCGGCGTGTGGCAAGGGTCGTGGTACATGTAGCGCACGCCGTTCACGCCGTCGAGCTTCATGCCTTTCTCCAGCAGAAACTCGTGGATGTCGATGATCCGGCAGCCCGGGAAGATCTTCTCGAATTCGTAACCGGCGAGCTGGTCGTAGCACGTGCCGCACGACACCACCACGGTTTTGATGTCGAGGTAGTTCAGCGTATTGGCGACGCGATGGAACAGCACGCGGTTATCCGTGACGATCTGCTCGGCTTTGTCGAACTGGCCGGAACCGCGCTGCGGATAGCCGCAGCACAGATAGCCCGGCGGAAGCACGGTCTGCACGCCCGCTTCCCACAGCATGGCCTGCGTGGCGAGACCGACCTGCGAAAAGAGGCGCTCAGAGCCGCAGCCCGGGAAGTAGAACACCGCTTCCGTGTCGGCGGTGGTCGTCTTCGGATTGCGGATGATCGGGACGATCTTGTTGTCCTCGATATCCAGCAAAGCGCGCGCGGTTTTCTTCGGCAGATTGCCCGGCATCTTCTTGTTCATGAAGTGGATCACCTGCTGCGTGACCGGCGGTTTGCCGACGGTCGCCGGCGGGTGTGCCGTCTGCTTCTTCGTGAACTTCTTCAGCACTTCATTGCCGAGACGCTGCGCCTTGTAGCCGACGCCCATCATCGCAGTGCGCGCAAGATTGATGGTCTGCGGATTGGTGGCGTTAAGGAAGAACATGCCGGCCGCGTTGCCCGGATTGAACTTCTTCTTGCCCATCTTGCGCAACAGGTTGCGCATGTTCATGGTCACGTCGCCGAAGTCGATCTTCACCGGGCACGGCGTCACGCATTTGTGACAGACGGTGCAGTGATCCGCGACGTCGTTGAATTCGTCCCAATGCTTGATCGACACGCCGCGGCGCGTCTGCTCTTCGTACAGGAACGCCTCCACCAGCAGCGAGGTGGCGAGAATCTTGTTGCGCGGGCTGTACAGCAGGTTCGCGCGCGGCACGTGAGTCGCGCACACCGGCTTACACTTGCCGCAGCGCAAGCAATCCTTGATGGACTCGGAAATCGCGCCGATGTCGCTCTGCTGCATGATCAGCGATTCATAACCCATCAGCCCGAACGACGGCGTGTAGGCATTGCGCAGATCGGCGCCTTCGAGCAGCTTGCCCGCGTTGAAGCGGCCATGCGGATCGACGCGCTGCTTGTACGCGCGGAATTCGGCGATTTCGTCGTCGGTCAGGAATTCGAGCTTGGTGATGCCGATGCCGTGCTCGCCGGAAATCACGCCGTCGAGCGAACGCGCCAGCTTCATGATGCGCGCGACCGCCGTGTGGGCGTCCTGCAGCATCTCGTAATTGTCGGAGTTGACCGGCAGGTTGGTGTGGACGTTGCCGTCGCCCGCGTGCATGTGCAGCGCGACGAACACGCGGCCACGCAGCACCTGCTTGTGGATCGCCTGGGCTTCGTCGAGGATCGGCTTGAACTCGCCGCCGTTGAAAATCTGCCGCAGTTCGGCGCGGATTTCCTGCTTCCACGACACGCGGATCGTGCGGTCCTGCGTGACGTGAAATACGTTGGCGTCGGGCTGCGCGTCCACGCGGTCGGCGAATTTTTCCGCCATCGCTTCGTAGCCGAGGCCGACCAGATAGTGCTGCGCTTCACGCAGCGAGAGATCGAGCTTGTCGCGCAGGAATTCCCAGCGCGTGCGCACGCGCTTGAGCAGGTCGAGCGCCTGTTGCACGCGGTCTTCGAGCAACTCGGCGCTCGGGATTTCGTTGGCGTCGTCGCTCTTGCCGAGCGGCAGCTTGCCGCCCTTGAAGAACGCTTCGAGCGCGTCGACCAGTTGCAGTTTGTTCTTGATCGACAGCTCGATGTTGATGCGCTCAATCCCGTCCGTGTACTCGCCCATGCGGTCGAGCGGAATCACCACGTCTTCGTTGATCTTGAACGCGTTGGTGTGCTTGGCGATCGCCGCCGTGCGGCTGCGGTCGAGCCAGAAACGCTTGCGCGCCTCGGCATTGACCGCGACGAAGCCTTCGCCGCTCTTGCCGTTGGCCATGCGCACCACTTCGGACGTGGCTTGCGCGACTGCATCCGCGTCGTCGCCGACGATATCGCCGATCAGCACCATCTTCGGAAACGCGTTGCGCTTGCTCTTGGTCGCGTAGCCGACTGCGCGCAAATAGCGCTCGTCCAGATGCTCGAGGCCGGCGAGAATGGCGCCGCCCTGCTTCGACGTTTCGAACAGGTAATCCTTGATTTCGACGATGCTCGGAATCGCGTCGCGCGCCTGGCCGAAGAATTCTAGGCAGACGGTGCGCGTGTGCGCCGGCATCTTGTGCAGCACCCAGCGCGCCGACGTGATGAGCCCGTCGCAGCCTTCTTTCTGCACGCCCGGCAGACCGGCGAGGAATTTGTCCGTGACGTCCTTGCCGAGGCCTTCCTTGCGGAACACGCGACCCTTGATGTCGAGCGCTTCCGTGCGCATGAGCTTTTCGCCCGGCGCGTAGTTGCCGTCGAACCAGTCGAGCCGGAAACGCGCGACTTCGATGTCGTGAATCTTGCCCATGTTGTGGTCGAGACGCGTGACTTCGAGCCAGTTGCCTTCCGGATCGACCATGCGCCACCAGGCCAGATTGTCGAGCGCCGTGCCCCACAACACGGCCTTCTTGCCGCCCGCGTTCATCGCGACGTTACCGCCCACGCAGGAAGCGTCGAGCGAGGTCGGATCGACGGCGAACACGAAACCGGCCTGCTCCGCCGCTTCGGTCACGCGGCGCGTGACCACGCCCGCGCCCGAGAAAATGGTCGCGACTTTGCGATCGACGCCCGGCAATTCGGTCATTTCAACCGCGCCGAGCTGTTCGAGCTTCTCCGTGTTGATAACGGCCGAGAACGGCGTGAGCGGCACCGCGCCGCCCGTGTAGCCCGTGCCGCCTCCGCGCGGAATCACGGTCAGACCGAGCTCGAAACACGCCTTGATCATGCCGGCGATCTCGGCTTCGGTATCCGGGGTGAGCACCACGAACGGGTATTCGACGCGCCAGTCGGTCGCGTCCGTCACGTGCGAGACGCGCGACAAACCGTCGAACTTGATGTTGTCTTTTTCCGTGACCTTGCCCAGCACCTTGGTCGCGCGCTTGCGCAGATCGTAAGTTTTCTGGAACTCGCTGGCGAATTCGTCGACGGCGCGGCGCGCGGCCTGCACCAGCGTTTCGACACGCGCGGCGCGGTCGACGCCCGCTTCATCCCCGTGTTCGGTCAGATCGGCGCGACGGCGCTTCTCGATTTCGCTCAAACGGTGATGCAGCGCCTCGATCAGCATCGCCCGGCGTTTCGGGTTGTCGAGCAGGTCGTCCTGCAGATACGGATTGCGGCGTACCACCCAGATATCGCCGAGCACTTCGTACAGCATGCGTGCCGAGCGGCCGGTGCGGCGTTCCGCGCGCAACTCTGCCAGCACGGCCCAAGCTTCGTCGCCGAGCAGGCGGATGACGATTTCGCGATCGGAAAACGACGTGTAGTTGTAGGGAATTTCGCGCAAACGCGCTTCTGGATCGGCAGCCACCGTAGCGGCGGCTCCGTGCGGATCGAAAACTTGAGGTGCGTTCATGTTTGGACGACTCGGTAGGTCAACCGGGCGAGCTCATCGATGAGGCGTCGGCTGACGGCGCGCGTGGCGCGCAATGCTGGAAATCTTCTAGGGGAGCGAAGCTCGACCGACGGCCAAACCCACACCGGTCGCTTCGCGGCGCTCAGATATAGCTACACGATCGTGCGTGGCGGACGTGACGCTCTGCCGCGGGACAACACTCACGCGGGGCGGGCATCAAGTGGGCGATCCGAGGCTGCCAGTGCATCTTCCGATCCTTATTCCAAAATGGAATTCTACCGCATGATCCCGCCGCGCGTTGACGGCTGAAGTCGGAACAGCGGCGGGGATTTGGGCACTTTCGTGGCGAATCGTAAGGTGGCGCCTTCATGCCGAAATGACCAACCGAACGGTCGGGCGGCGCCGTAAGGCCCTGCTTCAGTGCTTATGCCGAGGGCCTGAGCCTCCACCGTTGGCGCTATCATTGACCCTTTCCCGTCTCATCGAGCGCTCCGCGCCACCCGCATGGCTTCCCACGACTACCTGAAAAAAACCCTCACCGCACGCGTCTACGACGTGGCCCGCGAGACCGAACTCGAACGCGCGCCGAATCTGTCGGCACGTCTGCGCAATCCGGTGTATCTGAAGCGCGAGGACAACCAGCCGGTGTTCTCGTTCAAGGTGCGCGGCGCGTACAACAAGATGGCCCATATTCCTGCTGAAGCGTTGGAACGTGGCGTGATTACGGCGTCGGCGGGTAATCATGCGCAGGGCGTGGCCTTGTCGGCGGCGCGTATGGGCGTGAAGGCCATCATCGTGGTGCCGGTCACGACTCCGCAAGTGAAGGTCGACGCGGTGCGCGCGCACGGCGGCCCGACCGTCGAAGTGGTGCAGTTCGGCGAGTCGTATAGCGATGCTTACGGTCACGCGGTAAAGCTGCAGGAAGAGCGCGGCCTGACCTTCGTGCATCCGTTCGACGATCCGTATGTGATCGCCGGCCAGGGTACGGTCGCGATGGAGATTCTCAGCCAGCACCAGGGGCCGATTCACGCGATCTTCGTGCCGATCGGCGGCGGTGGACTGGCGGCGGGCGTGGCTGCGTACGTGAAATCGGTGCGCCCCGAGATCAAGGTGATCGGCGTGCAGACCGACGATTCGTGCGCGATGGCGGCATCACTGAAAGCCGGCGAGCGGGTCACGTTGAACGAGGTCGGTCTGTTCTCGGACGGCACGGCGGTGAAGCTCGTCGGCGAAGAAACCTTCCGCCTGTGCAGCGAATATCTCGACGACGTGCTGCTCGTGAACACCGACGCGCTCTGCGCCGCGATCAAGGATGTCTTCCAGGACACCCGCAGCGTGCTGGAGCCCGCGGGCTCTCTGGCCGTGGCCGGCGCCAAGCAGTATGCCGAGCGCGAAGGCATCGAGAACCAGACGCTGATCGCGATCACGTCGGGCGCGAACATGAACTTCGACCGCATGCGCTTCGTGGCCGAGCGCGCCGAAGTCGGCGAAGCGCGCGAAGCGGTGTTCGCCGTGACGATCCCCGAAGAGCGCGGCAGTTTCCGGCGCTTCTGCGAACTGGTCGGCACACGCAGCGTCACCGAATTCAACTACCGTATTGCGGATGCGAACTCCGCCCATATTTTCGTGGGCGTGCAGATCAGGAATCGCAGCGAGTCCGCGCAGATCGCGGGCGCGTTTGAAGCGCACGGCTTCGCCGCTGTCGATCTCACGTTCGACGAACTCTCCAAGCAGCACATCCGCTACATGGTCGGCGGGCGCTCGCCGTTGGCACACGACGAACGTCTGTTCCGCTTCGAGTTTCCCGAGCGGCCGGGCGCGCTGATGAAATTCCTCTCGTCGATGGCGCCGAACTGGAATATCAGCCTGTTCCACTATCGCAACCAGGGCGCGGACTACAGCTCGATTCTGGTCGGCATCCAGGTGCCGGACAGCGAGAACGCGGCGTTCAACAAGTTTCTTGCCACGCTCGGCTATCCGAACTGGGAAGAGACGCAGAATCCGGTGTATCGACTGTTCCTCGCTTGATTAGCTTGATTAGCTTGATTACTCAGGACTGAAACGCGCAGATGGCTCTTTCGCTCGTCGACAAACTGGTGGTGGCAATCTCGTCGCGCGCGCTGTTCGACTTCGAGGAAGAGAACCGCGTGTACGAGGAAGGCGATCTGCAAGCCTATGAAGCGTTGCAGCGCGACCGCCTGACCGTGCCCGCCAAACCGGGCGTGGCGTTTCCGCTGATCCGCAAGCTGCTGGCCTTGAACACCGGCGGCCATCGCGTCGAAGTGGTGATCCTCTCGCGCAGCGATCCGATCAGCGGACTGCGCGCGTTCCATTCGTGCCGCGAGCACGGGCTCGCCATCGAGCGCGGCGTGTTCACGCGTGGACGCGCGCCGTTCGGCTATCTGAAGCCCTTGAACGCGTCGCTGTTTCTGTCCGCGAATCAGCAGGACGTGCGCGACGCGCTGGCCGCCGGATTTCCCGCCGCGCGCGTCTTGCCGGAATCGGCGAAAATGGCGAGCAAGTATCCGGACGAAATCCGCATCGCCTTCGACGGCGATGCCGTGCTGTTTTCCGACGAAGCCGAGCGCGTGTTCCAGAAGGATGGCCTGCGCGCCTTTGTCGGCCACGAGATTCACAACAAGGATCTGCCGCTCGCGGACGGTCCATTGAAGCCGTTGCTCGAAGCGCTGCACCGGCTGCAAAAACTCGCGGACGAAGCCGCGCCCATGCATATTCGTACGGCATTGGTCACGGCGCGTTCGGCGCCCGCGCACGAACGCGCGATCCGCACCTTGATGGCGTGGAACATCGAAATCGACGAAGCGATGTTCCTCGGCGGCCTCGACAAGAGCGCATTTTTGCGCGAGTTCGAGCCGGACTTTTTCTTCGACGACCAAATTGGCCACTGCGAATCGGCCCGCGTCGTGACGGCGACGGGGCACGTGCTGAGTGGCATCGTGAACGCATCATGACACCCGAACAATCACCGCTGGGTAAGGCCTCCGCTTACACCGAACAATACGACGCGTCGCTGCTGTTTCCGATCGCGCGAAAAAATGCGCGCGAGGCGATCGGCATCGGCGCGCAATTGCCGTTCTTCGGCACGGACATCTGGAATGCGTATGAGTTGTCGTGGCTGAATGCGCGCGGCAAGCCGCAGATCGCGGTGGCCACGTTCTTCGTGCCGGCGGATTCGCCGAATATCGTCGAATCGAAGTCGTTCAAGCTGTATCTCGGCTCGTTCGCGCAGACCGCGTTCGAGTCGACTGAAGCAGTTCGCGACATCATCAAACGCGATGTGTCCGCGTCGTGCGGCGCAAGCGTGTCCGTTCATCTGGCCGCGCCGTATGAGTTCGGCAAATTGCAGATGGAAGAGTTTGAAGGTTTGTCGCTGGATCGGCTGGATCTGGATACGGATGTTTATCATCCCGATGCCTCATTGCTGACGGCTGCGCTTGATGAAGCGCCCGTCGAGGAAACGTTGGTCTCCAACCTGCTGAAGTCGAATTGCCCGGTCACGGGGCAGCCGGATTGGGGCAGCGTGCAGATTCACTACGTCGGCCCGCAGATCGATCACGCAGGCTTGCTGCGCTACATCATCTCGTATCGGAATCACACCGGTTTTCACGAGCAGTGTGTCGAGAAGATTTTTCTCGATGTGCTGAAGGCATGCAAGCCGGTGAAGCTCGCCGTGTATGCGCGTTACACGCGACGCGGTGGGTTGGACATCAATCCGTTCCGCACGAATTACAACTTGCCGATGCCCGACAATATGCGGTTGGCGCGGCAATAATCAGCGGGTTGTTCGCCGCGGCAATATGATCGCGAATCTGCGGCGAACGAAACCGGCTAAATCTTCATTCAGGGTTAAGCCGTGGGCTTCTTATAAGCCACACAATCCACTTCAACCCGGCAATCGATCACCATCGAAGAAACGACACACGCGCGCGCCGGCGGATTTTCGCCGAAGTACTCGCGGAACACCTTGTTGAACGACGCGAAGTCACGCGGATCATCCAGCCACACGCCGCAGCGGACCACATGTTCCGCGCCATAGCCGGCTTCCTTCAGGATCGCGAACACGTTCTGAATCGCCTTATGCGATTGCTCGACGATGCCGCCGTTGATCACTTCGCCGTTTTCCATCGGCGTCTGTCCGGACACGAACAACCAGCCGTCCGCTTCGACTGCGCGCGCAAACGGCATGTGCTGACCGCCCGTTCCCTTCCCGCCTTCAACACCATATCGCTTCATCATCACACTCCTTAAAAAGTCCGGCGCGCGTTCAGCAGAATCGCCGAGCGCGCCGCAATCGATCACTCAATTAATCAATCGGTCGAAAAAACAATCAGAACGCGCCGTGCGCATCGCCCTTCGACGCCGCGCCGCGCGCCACGAAGTGACCCGCGCGTTCGCCCGTCACTTCACCATTGCGATACGTCAACACGCCGTTCACCCACACCGCGTCGATGCCGTCGGCGGCTTGTTGCGGGTTCTCGAACGTCGCCACGTCGCGCACCTTGGCCGGGTCGAATAAAACCAGATCGGCGTGGTAACCGATATGCACCTCGCCACGCTGCGTGAGTCCATAGCGACGCGCCGACAAACTGGTCATCTTGCGCACCGCTTCTTCGAGCGGCAGCAAGCCCGCGTCGCGCGCATAGTGGCCGAGCACGCGCGGAAACGCGCCCCACAAGCGCGGATGCGGCAGCGGATCGTTCGGCAATCCATCCGAGCCGACCATGGTCGCGGGATGCGAAAGAATGCGCCGCACGTCGTCTTCGGACATGTTGTGATACACCGCGCCCGCCGGTTGCAGGCGCTTGCCGGCTTCCTGCTGCGAAACGCCCCACTCCGCCGCAATCTCTTTCACGAGCTTGCCCGCCATCTCCGGATGCGGCTCCGACCACGTGATCGTGATGTCGATATCGCCCGTCACCTGCTTTACATCGAGCGTCGACGAACTGCGGTTGTACGGATAGCAATCGCAACCGATCGGCTGCAGGCGGCTCGCGCCTTCGAGCGACTTCAGCACTTCTTCGCTGCGTCCCCAGTTCGACGGACCCGCGCATTTCAGATGCGAAATCACCACCGGCACGTGCGCGTGACGGCCCACGCGGTACGCCTCGTCCATGGCGTCGAGAATTGCGTCGAATTCGGTGCGCATGTGCGTGGTGTACAACGCGCCGGCCGCGGCGAGCGGTTCGGCCAGCGCCATCACTTCTTCGGTCGGCGCCGAGAATGCCGAGCCGTATGCGAGACCGGAGCTCAGACCCAACGCACCGTTGGCCAACGCTTCTTCGAGTTGCGCGCGCATGCCGTCGATTTCCTGCGGCGTCGCCGCGCGGTCGAGCCGGTCCATCTGGTTGCTGCGCAACGCCGTATGGCCGATCAGCGCGCCGACATTTACCGCCGGCCGCGCCGCGTTCACCGCTTCGACATACGCGGCGAAGGTCGGATACTGGAATGCGTCGCGCTCGCCGAGCAGATTCATCGGATCAGGCGGGTCGCCTTTGAGCGCAACCGGCGACGCGCTGATGCCGCAATTGCCCACGATCACCGTCGTCACGCCTTGCGTGATCTTCGGCAGCATTTGCGGCGAGCGGATCACGTGCGTGTCGTCGTGCGTGTGAACGTCGATGAAACCCGGCGCCAACGCGCGGCCTTCGGCCTCGATCACTTCTTCGGCGAGCCAGTTCGACAGATTGCCGATCGCGACGATGCGGCCGTCGCGAACCGCGACATCGCGTTCGACGGGCGGCGCGCCCGTGCCGTCATACAGTTGCGCGCCGACGATCAGCGTATCGGCGGCTTCGGGATGCGAGTGCATGGATCAGTCTCCTAACGGTTGTCGATCACCGCCGCCGCGGTGCGTGTCGAGTGCATGCTTCATGCGGCGCAGCAATTCGCGGCTCTCGTCACCCTGACTGACGGCAAGTTCGGTGACGAGCACATCGAGCGCCATCATCATCGCGTAACGCGATGACGACGGCTTGTAAATGAAATCGGTCTCAAAGGCGACGATCGGAATCACCCAATCGGCGAGCCGCGCGAGCGGCGAAGCCGGCGCGGTCAGCGCGATCACGGTCGCTCCATAGCTGCGCGCGATCTTGCAGTTCTCGACCATCTCCGGCACGCGCCCGGTAGTAGAGAGCGCGATCACCACGCATTCGCGCGACACGGTGCTGGCCACCATGCGTTGCAGCAGGCCGTCCTGATAGGTCGCGACAGGCCGGCCGAGGCGCACGAGCCGGAAGCGCATCTCGTCGGCGAGCGCGGTCGAGCCGCCGCCCATGCCGAACACGTAGATCATGCGCGCGCCGCGCAAGGCGGCGGCCGCAACGCCCAGCGGCGCCTGACGCAGCAATTGGTGGTTATGCGCCAACGCTGTCTGCAATTCATCGAACACGCGAGTCGCGATCGGCTCGGGCGCGTCGCTCTGGCCGCCGGCCTGCAGGAAGCGCTGACCCACGGCGGCGGCCTGCGCGAGCCGCAGTTTCAACTCACGCACGTCGCGGCAGCCCACCGCCTTGGCAAAGCGCGTCACGGTCGCGACGCTCACGCCGGCCTGCTGTGCAAGCGCGCCGATGCTGGCGCGCGAGGCGCCCGTCAGGTCGTCGAGAATCAGCGCGGCGACCTTGCGTTCGGCCGAGCGCAGTTCCGGCGCGCATTCGGCAATGCGCGCGACGATGTCGAAAGCCAGCGGTTCGGCGGTTAGATTCATTGCGGACTGTGGGAGGCTACGCAAAGGCCGAGCAGGGCCTCAACCTCGCGCCTTGGCTCAAGCCGTGGTACTAAATAACATTTCTCCATGCATCGTACTTTCGGTAACATGGTAAAGTCAACTTTGATTCAATTTAACTGGACGATGGAGCAAGGAGACATGAAAGTTACAAACTATCAGGGCGCAACGATTGATCCTCATAGCAAGGGCTTGGGCATGGTTCCGGGCACCAGCATTCAACTCACGGATGCCAAGCGCCTCGAGTGGAACCTGCTGAACGAAGACGTGAGCCTGCCGGCCGCCGTGCTGTACGCGGACCGGGTGGAGCACAACCTCAAGTGGATGCAGGCATTCGTCGCGGAATACGGCGTCAAACTCGCGCCGCACGGCAAGACGACAATGGCGCCGCAACTGTTTCGCCGTCAGCTCGAAAACGGCGCGTGGGGCATCACGCTCGCCACCGCGCATCAGGTGCGCGCGGCTTATCACGGCGGCGTCTCGCGTATTCTCATGGCCAACCAGCTGGTCGGCCGTCACAACATGATGATGGTCGCCGAGTTGCTGAGCGATCCGGATTTCGAATTCTTCTGTCTCGTCGATTCGGTCGAAGGCGTCGAGCAGTTGGGCGAGTTTTTCAAGTCGGTGAACAAGCAGTTGCAGGTGCTGCTCGAACTCGGCGTGCCGGGCGGCCGCACTGGCGTGCGCGACGCAGCGCAGCGCAATGCCGTGCTCGATGCAATTGCACGTTATCCCGACACGCTGAAGCTCGCCGGCGTCGAACTGTATGAAGGCGTGCTCAAGGAGGAACACGAAGTGCGCGAGTTCCTGCAAAGCGCGGTTGCGGTTACGCGCGAACTCGTCGAGCAGGGCCGTTTTGCGCGTACGCCGGCGGTGTTGTCAGGCGCTGGCTCGGCCTGGTACGACGTGGTCGCGGAAGAATTCGTGAAGGCGTCGGAAACCGGCAAGGTCGAGGTTGTGCTGCGCCCCGGCTGCTATCTGACACACGACGTTGGCATCTATCGCAAAGCGCAGACGGACATTTTCGCGCGCAATCCGGTCGCCAAGAAAATGGGCGAAGGGCTGCTTCCCGCGCTGCAATTGTGGGCGTATGTGCAGTCGATTCCCGAGCCGGATCGCGCGATCATCGGTCTCGGCAAGCGCGATTCCGCGTTTGACGCCGGCATGCCGGAACCGGCGCGCCACCATCGTCCGGGCAACGAAGCCCCGCGCGATATCGCTGCAGGTGAAGGCTGGGAGATTTTTGGTTTGATGGATCAGCATGCGTATCTGCGGATTCCGGCAGGCGCTGACCTGAAAGTGGGCGACATGATTGCGTTCGACATCTCGCATCCGTGTCTTACGTTCGACAAGTGGCGTCAGGTGTTGGTGGTCGATCCGGCTTATCGCGTCACGGAAGTGATCGAAACGTTCTTCTGATGTGGCTGCTCGCGAAGGGCGCGTTCTCAGGCAACGAGACGCGCCTTTCGTGGTGTCGCGGAGCGCGTGATTTTTCGCGCCGCCGCGCCGAACCAATATGTTTAATCGCGCCGTCCTTCTGGTAAATCAAGGCGTACGTGGTGCTTCACTCCCCACTGTCTCGAGCGTCTGAGCGGCAGCCTCGCCTGGCCCCGCTGCATTCGCCGTCGCCGCGACTTCGACGATCCTCGCCTCGAGCATCTTCAACGCACCCGACAGCGCGTTCAGCGCCTCGTCCGGCAGCACGGCGATCGTGTCGTGCAAAAACGCATTGCGGCGCGGCAAGCTGGCTTGAGTCGCCGACTGCCCCGCTTCCGTCAGGCGCACATTGGTCACGCGGTTGTCGCGCGTGTCCATGCTGCGAGCAATCCAGCCCAAACCTTCCAGCGTTTTCAGCTGCCGGGTCAGCGCGCCCGGATCGACGCGCAGGCGCTCCACCAGCCGCTTCTGCGACGACTCGCCGCCCTGGTCGTGCAGCGCGAGCAGAATGCGCCAGCGCGGCAATGGATGGCCGACATGCGCCTCGAAAGCCGACATGAACGCCCGATATGTGCGGCCGAATTGCTGCATGACGGCGACGCGGTCCTGTTCTTCCATGATCTGTCAGTAAAACGGTAAGTCTAAAAAATCAGTCCGCGTGAATCACGGGCTCGAGCTTGCGTTGGAGCTTGATCGGCGGCACCCTGCGGCTCTGCCACACCGACACCACGGCGATGATCGCCGCCATGGCAAGCCCCAGATGAATCGCTGAGACGAGCGCTTCGCGCGCGGTCTCGAGCAGCATCGCGCCGTTATGGCCCGCGTGCGTCAGCTGACTGAGCAAAGTAGTTTGCGCGTCGCGATTGATGAGGATTTGCGGGTCGCCGAGGTCCGCGAACCATTGCGACGCGTGATCGTTGTCCAGCGCGCTGCGCACGCCGCTCGCGTACATATGGCTGACCAGCGTGCCGGTCAGCGCCGTGCCGATCATGCCGCCGATCATCCGCAACGACTGCAGCAGCGCAGTTGCAATACCGAGGTGTTCGCGGCCGGCGGTTTGCTGCGCGAAGATCGTCAGGTTCGGCATGACGAAACCGAGTCCCAATCCGCCGACGATCATGAACGACATCAAAAGCCACTGCGGCATGGCGCGCGTTGCAACGACCACGCCGAGGCACGCGAGCGCGAGCAGCGTAAAGCCGATATACAGCATCAGATTCGGATTGCGCACGCGCGAGACGATGCGCCCGTTGGCGATGCTGCCGATCGTGATGAACACGACCAGCGGCGTGATGACGAGACCCGCTTCTTTCGGCGACATGCCGAAGCCGCCCTGGAACAGCAACGGTGCATAGAACAGCAACGAGAACATCGAAAAGCCGCCCAGCACGGCGAGCGTGAAGAGCGCGGCGAGGCTGCGGTTGCGGAACATGTCGACCGGCAGGATCGCCGTCGGGCAACGCTTTTCCCATTGCCACAACGCGTAAGCCGACGCGACGCTCAGCACCAGCAACGCGGTCGCGCCCAAGGTCACGCCATGCTTCGGCAGCAACTCGACGAACAGCTGCAGCGAACCGAGCGCCACGGCGATCAGCACGGCACCGGGCCAATCGAGGCGCATCTTGCCTTCGTGTTCGACATGACGCAGATGCGGCAGGAAGCGCCACACAAAAAACAGCGACAACAGGCCGACCGGCAGATTCACATAGAAAACCGAGCGCCAGCCGTAATACTGCGTGAGGAACCCGCCGAGCGACGGCCCCACCGCGTTCGCAATGCCGAACGCCGAGCTCATCAGCACTTGCCAGCGCAGACGCACGACCGAGTCGGGAAACAGATCGGGAATGCACGCAAACGCGGTGCCGACCAGCATGCCGCCGCCGATGCCTTGCAGGCCGCGCGCGAGCACGAGAAACAGCATGTTGTTGGCCATGCCGCACAACACCGAAGCCGCGGTGAACACGACGATCGACGCAATCACGAACGGCTTGCGCCCGTAATAATCGCCGAGCCGGCCGAAAATCGGCACGGTGATCACCGAGGTCAGCAGATACGACGTGGCGACCCACGCGTACAACTCGAAACCCTTGAGTTCAGCGACGATCGTGGGCAGCGCGGTGCCGACCACGGTCTGGTCGAGTGCGACCAGCATTGTGACGAAGGAGATACCGAGCATCGCCAGCAGCGATTCGCGGAACGGTAGAACTTGCCCACTCGAGTGGTGGGCCGCGGTATGGACAGCCATTTTTGATAGCGCAACAGTTGACACGTCAAACGATTGGGAATCATACCACGCCGCGACGCTCTAAGCGGGACAAGCCGCTGCGATTAGCCGCACGGCAATCGACGGAAAAACGAAATTCACATGACGCCAGGGAGGCACATGGAGCCGAGTTCGCTCGCAACACAATCGTTATCGGACGACGACCTGAGGGCGCTACGGCGCGCCAAACACGAACTGGAAAGCCCCGCGCTGGCAATGAAGCTGGCGAGCATCGTCGGCGCGCCGCTAGAGAAACTGCTCTCGCGCATGCCGGCGTTCGCCAACGAAAAAGTCACTGACGCGACGGAGTTGGCGCTACGCAAGTGCCTGGCGATCGCGCTGCGCACGCTCGGACGGCAGGACGGCGCGACGCCGCTGGTGGTGCCCGACAAGCCGAGCAACTTGCTGCACAAGTTTGCGGTGGCGACCACCGGCGCAGCCGGCGGCGCATTCGGACTGTTCGCGCTGCCCGTCGAACTCCCCGTCACGACCACGCTGATGTTCCGTTCGATCTGCGATATCGCGCGCAGCGAGGGCGAGGATCTGACGTCGATCGACACGCAGTTGCAATGTCTGACGGTGCTCGGCATGGGCGGCACGTCGAAAGCGGACGACGACGCCGACTTCGGCTACTTCATCATGCGCGGCGCGCTCGCGCAGGCGGTGTCGAAAGCGTCATCCGAAATCGCCACCAAGGGCTTCACCGCGCATGGTTCGGCAGCCTTGCTGCGCCTGCTCAACACGATCGCCGCACGTTTCTCCGTGCAGGTCAGCGAGCAGATCGCCGCAAAGTCGATTCCAGCGATCGGCGCGGTGCTCGGCGCGATGGTCAATACGGTGTTCATCGACCACTTCCAGCAAGTCGCGCACGGTCACTTCACCGTGCGTCGGCTGGAACGGCAATACGGCCAGGCGACGGTCGAGGCCGCCTATCAGACGATCGACATCGCGCTCGACGGCTGAGCGGCGCGACTCGTCACGCGCCGCACGAAGGCGGCGGCGCGATCGAGCGCGCGATTTGCCTCGGGGATGAACGGCGCGAAGATCGGCCAGACGTGCGGCATCTTGTTCCACACTTCGAGTTCGCAGTCGACGCCGGCCGCACGCGCGTTGTCGGCCACGCGCCGCGAGTCGTCGAGCAACACTTCCGTGCTGCCTGCCATGATGAAGAGCGGCGGCAAGCCGTGCAGGTCCGCATAGACCGGCGACGCGTAGGGATGCGTGGCTGGCGTGTCGGCGAGATAGATCTTCCCCGCGCGCTCGATCGCGGAGCCGCTGAACATGGGATCGAGATTGTCGTTGGTGCGGATGCTGGCGCCGGTCGCGGCCAGATCGGTCCACGGCGAGAACAGCAGGCCGCCTGCGGGCATGGGGTCGCCCGCGTCGCGCAGCGCCACCAGCGTGGCGAGCGCAAGACCACCGCCCGCCGAATCGCCCGCGATTACGATCGACTCCGGCGCGATGCCGTTGGCGATCAACTGACGGTAGGCCGCGGTCGCGTCGTCGAGCGCCGCCGGGAAACGATGCTCGGGCGCGAGACGGTAGTCGAGGGAAAAAACCGGTGCATCGGCGCGCGCCGCCAGACCGAACACGATCGAGCGATGGCTGCGCGGTGAACAGAAGTAGTAGCCGCCGCCGTGACAATACAGCACGGTCGGTCCGGCGTTTGCCGCTGGCACGCGGTCGGCGCGCTCGATCCACTCGCCGCGCAACGGTGCATCGTTCTGACTGTAAAGCTCACGCAGCCGCCAGCCGCCCGGTACTCGCGGCGACCAGGCGCGCCTGGCGGTCAGCGCGCGCGCCCTTTCGACATCGATGCGCGGCTTGAGGGTTTCCGGTCGAAACTGCCGGCGCAGAAACCAGCACGCGAGTGCGCTTTGCCAACTCATCGGGACACGCTCCTTCGATTGTGTCCTGTCATGTTACGTGCGTTCGCGGCTGCGTCGGTGGATAGCGGCTTCTAATCTTGAAAGCGCCCGCAGCGCCGAGTAAGGCTTTCCGCTCGCCTAGTTCGCCGGCAAAACCTGCCCGCGAATTTCCCCCATCGGGTTCTGCGCGGTATGAACGTTGAAGTACCATTGACCCGCCATCAGATCCGTCACCTGCTGCTCGGTCAGCGCCGCCGAGCCTTTGATCGGGCTGGCGAGCGCGCCCTTGTCGATCGGCACCTGAACCTTGGCGTTTTGTCCCACCGGCGCGGGTCCGTGGAAATGCGCGGCGGTTGCCGGGCCGCTCAAGCCTTCATAGGTGACCGTCCATTGCAGGGATTTCGTCGACGTGTCGAAGGTGGCGTCCAACATGCCGTGCCCGTGGCTCACGCGAGGCGGCACTTCACTGGAAGGCTCGAGATCCGCCTTCAGTGCCACCGTATCCGCGAAGGCGACGCCCGACGCCAACGCCCACAACACCACTGCAAGATTCAATTTTCCAAGCGCAATCATGGTCTTCTCCGGACTTGATGCACCGCCGCACCGACACTCGGCCGCGCGCGAAGCCACCACATACTAGTGCAAATCCGTCAAATCTGTTTGTGCTGGAGCGCGCGTGGCATCGCGCGTTTTTATAGTCAGACTTCGTTTAGGCAGTCGCCTTCAGCTGCGCTGAAAAGCGCGGCGAGTTTGTAGGTGTCCGTAGTGATTCCTTGGGCGCTTTAGACACACATACGTGCACGAAATATTGATCCGAACGCGTCCGGGTGACGTTTTAAGCGATTTCCTCAAACAGTTAATTGCGGATTTTGTAATGAATGAATCGCAATATCCCGGTTATGCTTCTGCCTGCGAGAAGTGACTCCTTCATCGAGGGAAGTCTCCAAATCTTTAACGCGGCTTCGGCCGCGTTTTTTTTCGTCTGTTTGGCCTGCTTGGCGTCTTTGTCGCACCCTGATCCACAGAGGCGCTAGCGCTTCGAACCGATCACATTCGCGGGAACGGTAGCCTATACGAGCAAGGCGGCCTGCTGTTCGATTCCGTCGAGCATGGCATTGCACTTGTCGATTAACAGCATCCCGTCGTCGCGCACACGTTCCGGCGGTTCGACGGTGATTTCACGCCGATAGTCTTCAAGTGCCTCGAGCAGCGGCGGATATTGCAGGACGCTCGCCGCCCCCGCCACGCGATGGAGCCACTCGCGCACACGTTCCACCTCGATACGTTCGGACTCCACGCGCTCGAGCAACGGCGACAACGACTGCACGTCCTCGCGCACGGACGACACGAACGAGTCGAGCAAAGCCTTGACGGTCGATTCGCTGCCCCACAGTTGAGTCATGTGCGCGAGGTCGACCGGCACGAACGGTTGCGCGCCGCCACGCACATCCGGCACGGCAACCGCCGGCGTGCTGACTGCTTCCGAAGGCGCGGCTTGCCACGCGCTGTCAGTGCCGAACCAACGGCTCAGATAATCACGCAGCGTGGCGAGCCGGGTCGGCTTCACGAGGCTATCGTCCATGCCCGCGTCGCGGCACAGATTCAGGTCTTCGGGCGCGGTGTTTGCCGTGATACCCAGAATGGGCAGGCGATAAGCGGCGTCCTGCTCACTTTCACGAATACGGCGCGTGAGTTCGTAACCGGATACGTTCGGCATGTGGCAATCCGTGATCAGACAGCCGTAACTCGTCTGTTCCAGCGCGGCCAGCGCCTCGGCGCCATCGTTCGCTACGTCGCAGGCAAAACCGAGCAAGGCGAGCTGATGACGGATCAATTCCTGATTGACCGGATGATCTTCTGCGACGAGGATCAGCCGCCCACTGGCAATGGCCCGCTCCCGATCCGGAGGCGAAGCGCCAAGTTCCGGCGTGCGCGCCATGCCCGCCGATCGGAGCCCCGCCGACGGCAGCCCCGTCATCGCAGCGGCGCATGCGGCGCCGAGGCCGCGCCACGAAATGGGATTGATGCTGACGCGCACGTTGTCGTCGAGAATGCGGTAACCCGTCGGCTTCGGCTTCTCGGTCAGACAGATGAATCGAGTGCGCGGCCGGATGTCCGCCGGCAAGATCACATCTTCATTCACGAACAGTAGATCGATTTCGGCGAGTGCAGCGCGATCGTGCAATTCCGGCGCATCAGGCACAACGTGGCGCAGCTTGAGTCCAAGCGCCTCACCAAAGTGCATCAGCGCCTGCGCGATGCGCGCGTCGCCGCATGCCACGAGTCCGCGTTTGCCGCGCAAGCCGTTGACCGAATAGCGCTCGGTCTCGACAGGCATGGCGAGCCGCACGGTCATGCGCGTGCCGCTACCCGGTTCGCTGCGCAACGTGAGCGAGCCGTTCATGAGATCGATCAGCTTGCGGCAGATCGTCAAACCGAGGCCCGTGCCGCCGAAACGGCGTGTGGTGGACGATTCCGCCTGCACGAACGGCTCGAACAGCTTGGCCTGCACTTCAGGCGCGATGCCGATGCCGGTGTCCTCGACAACCATTTCGAGCGTCTGAATGCCGTCGTCTTGCGCGACGACCGACACACACACGTCAACCTCGCCCTGCGGCGTGAATTTGATGGCATTGCCTAGCAGGTTGAAGAGAATCTGCCGCAGTCGGACACTGTCGCCGCGCAGGGTGGCGGCGACGTCGGGCCCGATATCCACGCGCACTTTCAGGCCCTTTTCATGGGCGCGGCCAGCCAGCAGACCGACAGCGTTGTCCACCAGTTCACGTATGTCGATGGATTCGGCCTCGATGGTCAGCCGCCCCGCTTCGATTTTCGAATAGTCGAGCAGGTCGTCGAGAATCTGCAGCAGCGCGCCCGCCGACTCATGGATCATACCCAGCATTTCGCCCTGGTCCGCGTTGAGCGGCGTGCGCTCGAGCACTTCCACGAGCCCGAGCACGCCGTTCATCGGCGTGCGGATTTCATGGCTCATCATGGCGAAGAAATCGTCTTTGGCACGCGAGGCCGCTTCGGCCAGGTCGCGCGCTCGCGCAAGCTCGTCGGAGCGCGCGTGCTCCACGCTGGCGTCCACCCAGTAACCGCTCCAGACGACGCTTCCATCCGATTCGCGGCGCGGTACCAGTTCGGTTCGCGCCCATTTGATGTCCTGATCGCCGGCGAAACGGAACTCCATGTTGACCGGAGTTTCGCTGTGCGCCGAGCGCTCGAGCTCAGCCAGCACGAACGCCCTATCCTCCTCGCACACGCGTTGGAAATCCACCTGATCGCTGACGTTCTGCGAACTGCCTCGCCCACCTAGCAGATGACGCGCGTCGCCGCTGATATACGGAAACGAATACGCTCCATCCGCCGTGCGACGCAGTTGAAACACGACGGCCGGCAGTGAGCGCGTCACGTCGAAGAGGCGCCGCTCGGTTTCGCGCGCACGCATTTCGGCGCGCCGGATATCGGTGATATCGACCATCGTGCCGAGCACGCAAGCCGGTTGCCCGTCACTGCCGCGACAGATCTGGATCCAGAAAAGGCCATGCCGCACGTTGCCCGCGCCGCGCTCGAACTGCAACTCCACCTGCGCAGTCTCGCCGCCGCTCAGCATCTCGCGGGTGATCTCCTCCAGGATACGGCTATTGGCTTCGCCCCACGTTTGCACCTGCGAGCTGGTTCGTCCGACGATCGCCTCGCGGCTCAATCCGCAGGCTTGCTCATAGGCTTCGTTGACTGCGAGATAACGGCCGTCGAGATCCTTGGCGACGAGCGGATAGGGCACCGTCTTCATCAAGGTTTCCTGGAAGTTCAGTTGCAGTTCCAGTTCCCGCTCCGTTTTCTTGCGCAGCCGGACTTCACGCTGCAGCAGCAGATAGGCACGCAGGGTGATCAGCAGCACGACGCAGACGCCGATCAGCACCGGCAGCAGACGCACCGCGGTCACGCTCCATGTACCTGCCGCCGGTGCATTGCCCGTGACCCACTTTTGCCGGATGCGCTGCTTTTCCGCCGGCGGCATGGCCAGCAATGCACGGTCGATCAACCCAGCGAGTGGGCTCAGGTCCGGGCGTACGGCAAAGTCGAGCGCGTCGGAATCGCCAACCGTGCCAAGGATTTTGAGGACGCCGCCGTACTGTTGCTTGAGCAGGATATCGGCGGCGGCCACGTTGCCCACCAGAACGTCCGCCTCGCCGGACTCAACCATCTTGAGCGCGTCGTCGAGACTGGGCGCGACCACGACGTGGTCCGCCGGAATTCGCTGGAATGCCAGCGTGAGCGACCCGGCGACATGCGACGAAACGACAATGCGGCGCGATGCGAAATCGTTCAGCGAGCGAGCCGCCGGTTCGTCCTCGCGCCCGACGAGCACCAGTGGGTAGCTCTCGTACGCGCTGGTGTGCCGCGCCTTCGTAAGGCGTGGATCGTGACTCGAAGCAGTGGCGAGGATCGCGAGTTCACCGCGCTGAAATGATTTGATCGCGGCGGGCCAGTCAGCCGTGCTGGCGCGATTGAACACGACGCCGAGCGTGCGGCTCAGATACGTCAGATAGTCGGCGGCAATGCCCGCGGGCCGGCCGGAACCGTCGACGTAACTGAAGGGTGCCCAGCTGTTATCGAACCCAACCTGCAACGGCGGCAGCGAATGAAGCCATGCCTGCTCTTGCGGCGTCAGCGCGAGACGCGGCGTGGCGGGCACAGGCTTCGCGTCGAAGTTGCCGGATAGCCAGCGCATGCGGATCGCCGCCTCGTCGGCCGGGTTCATCGACGCGAGCGCCCGATCGAGCTGGTCTCGCAACGCATTCTGGTTCCGAGGCACAGCGAAGCGCAAATTGGAAGTTTTGGTGTTCTCCTCGAAGGCCACTCGCAAGCCACGAAACTCGTCGGTGGACAATGCATATTGCACGGCAGCCGTGAAGCCGAGATAAACGTCGGCGTCGCCCCGGATCACGGCGGCGAGTGCGTCGCGCGTTGCAGGAAACGTGATGATCTGGGCGTGCGGGAAGCGCTCCCGCGTCACACGCTCGCTCGCAAAACCTTTTTCTAGCGCGATGCGCGCTCCCGCCAACTGGGCGGAATTCCCGTAACTGTTACTGTCCCGGCGCACCACGACCGACGAGGAAGAGCGGAAATAAGGCGCGGTAAAACTCAGGCACCGCTCGCGCTCGGGAGTGCGGGCAAGGCTCGTCAGCAGATCGACTTGTCCGGCGCAGGCCGCGGCAAGCAGTTGCGACAGGTCCGGGAACGCCTTGGCTTCGATCACCACGTTCGGCCCGACAATGGCGCGCAGATAGTCGGCGCTCATACCGGTGAGTTGACCGTCTTGCAGTGCGTCGAACGGCAGCCAGCTGTTAGCGAGAACGCCGACGGTCAGTTTCGCGGGAAAATTGGCGACAGCCTGAGTGTTCGAGCGATTGTCGAACGATTGGGCAACGGCTGTTGTTTGCGCGCCGACCAAAGAGAGCCATGCGAACAGACACAGCGAGATGCGTGCAAGCACACGCCTCATTGCAACGCCCAGCACGAAATTGACAGCAGACACGATGATGGCACCGGGCAACACTCAGGCAACTTCGCCGCGCCCGTCGGCGAGCGTTGCGGCAGCGAGGTCTGCCTTGCCGTGCACAAACGAGAAGAGCGCCCCGGCCATGACACCGCCCGACAGAGGCGCGGCCCAGAACAGCCAAAGCTGGTCCAGCGCCCAGTCGCCGACGAACAGCGCCTGGGCCGTGGAGCGGGCGGGATTGACCGAGCCGTTGGTCACCGGAATCGACACCAGATACACCAGCACCAGGCAGGCGCCCACGACCAGCGGCGCGATCGGCGCCATGTCTCGCCTGTGGGCGATCAACAAGCTTGCCATGACGAAACCGAAGGCCAGCACGAACTCGACGGCCACCACCGAATGCAGTTGATAGTCCGCAGGAGAATGGTCGCCGAAGCCGTTTGCCGCGAACTCGCTCGCGGCCAGATCGAACCCTGGACGCCCGCCGGCCACGTAAAGCAGTAGCGCGGCGGCAACGATCGCACCGAGAATCTGCGACGCAATATAGGGGAGCAGATCCCTGACCGGAAAACGTTGCGCGACCGTGAAGCCTACGGTGACAGCGGGATTGAAATGACCGCCGGACACGCCGCCGAAGCAATAGGTGGCCGTAGCGTGGGCGAGGCCGAATGCCAGCGCGACTTCCAGCACACCGCCCGCCTGCTGGATCGCACCGACGTTCAACACGATGCTGCCGCAGCCGACGAACACCAACCACGCCGTTCCGATACCCTCGAACAACAACCGCTTACCTAACGCATCCATGCCGCCTCCTGGTTCTGTCCGCCAGGCAGACGGTGTCGCACGATTACCGTCACAATCTGCCTGTATTCTCACGGCCCGGGCATCGGTCAGCTTGACGAAACGACTGCTTCATCAGGTGAACACGGAATAAAGCCGCAGTGAATTGAGAACTATGAGACGGCAACGTCCCGCAACCAATCAGAACACTCCTAAATTCTTGGTTCTCCAAAATTATTTGCTAACGGCGCAATGCAATATTCCCGCCGGATATCAGATCAAATCAGGTCAATCCAATCTGCCGCGCATAATCGATCAAGTCGGCTTCCGTTTCCAGACCAAGCTTGCGCATCGCGCTACGTTTTTGCGTACTGATGGTCTTGCCGCTGCGCTGCAGTCGCACCGCGATCTCATGGACGGCAAGACCTTGCACATAAAGCTGGAATACTTCCCACTCGCGTGCGCTCAGCATGCCGGCGCGCAGCTGCGGCGGCGCGTCGGCCGCATCAATCGCGACCCGCGCGTGTTCCGACAGATAGACGCGCCCGGCAAAAGCGGCCTCGATCGCATCGATCAATGCGGTGACAGTCTCGCGTTTATCGACGATTCCGCCCACGCCGATATGCAGAAGTCCGGATAGCATGTGCGCATGGCAGATCATGGTGAGGACCACGACGCAAGGATGCGACTGGCCCCGCAGCAGGCGGCGCAAAAACGACACCGCGTTGCTGCCGCCGTGAATGCCCGGCATGCTGATATCGGAAACGACGACGTCGCACGCGCGGTCGTCGAGCAACTCCGCCAGCCCGTGCGTGTCGGCTGCTTCGCCGACACATTCGATGTGCGGCGCGGCTTGCAGCACGCGCTTGACGCCGACGCGAACGCAGTCGTGATCGTCTGCGATGATGACGCGGATCTTCTGTCTCATTTTCTGTTGTCTTATCGATTGGCACGCCCTGCACGCGGTGTGCTTCCCCGGGCGGTGCCAATACATCTTCTATTCGTCGCGCGGCGGCGCGACACGTCAGTGACTTACCGCCGGCTCATCGCCGCTTCGGGATGCGCTCCTCGGGAATCACGCCGTACTCGACCGCGAACCGAAACAGTTCCGCGTCGCTGCGCAGGGCGAGCTTGCGCATGGCAGTGCACTTCTGCGCGCTGATCGTTTTGACGCTGCGCTCCAAACGCACGGCGATCTCAGTCACGCCGTACCCCGACGCATACTGGGTAAACACTTCGAGTTCGCGGCGCGAGAGAATCTTCCGGACATAGTCGAGCCGCTGGATCGCCGTTGCGTCCGCGATCAATGCGCGAACCGCGGGCCCGACATAGTACTCGCGCGCCAACGCCGTGATGACGGCGACGTGAATCAGGTCGATCCGGTCGCGCTTGCTCACCAGTCCCTCGACGCCGAGCGAAATCACCTTTTGAAGTTCGGCCGCCTCGGTTTCCATGGTGAGCACGACGAGCGCGATGTCCGGGTACCGCGTCTTGAATTGCCTGACGGCTTCCAGTCCGCTGCCATCCGAACCGCCCGGCATGTAGAGGTCCATGAGCACAAGGTCGCATGAACGGCGATCGATTTCCGCGAAGAGTTCGGTGGCGTCGGCTGCACGACCGACGATTTGCATATTCGGATAGCCGTTCATCAGGTTTTCAATCGCCAACAGCACTAATGGGTGATCGTCCGCGATGATCGCGCGAACGGGTGTGCTTACCTCGGCGGTGTCGCGCATCTTTTATTTCTCCTCCGTCCCAAATTAACTGCCGCCTCTCTACGAACAAAACGGCTCTTCTCACGATCATTAAATACTTCCCCGAGAATAACCATAAGATCGCTCCGAAACAACCTCACTTAATTCACAAAATAAAATGCTTAGATATACGATTAAAAATTAAGAATTCCATAAGCACGCACGTAAGAGAAAAGACCGGGATCATTGGTGACGCCTAATTTTGCCATTGCCTCGCGTTTTTGCCGCGTGACCGTGCGGCGATCGCAACCGAGCGCAGCGGCAATGTCGGAGATCGACTGGCCACTGACCAGCAGCCTGACAACTTCGGCCTGCTTGCCCGTCAAACGCGGCGCCGGCGGTCGTTCGCACTCGCAATCCTGCGGATGCGCCAGTGCTTCGATGATGGAACGGCCGAGGTACGCGTGACCATCTCGAGCCGCCACGACCGCTTGTCGAAGCTCGTCCATCGACTCAGCTTTGCCGACCATGCTCACGGCGCCGTCCGACACAATGGCGCGAAGAATCGCGGGGTTTGTCAGAGTTGTCATCACCACGATGCGCAATTGCGGCCAGCCACTGCGGATGCGTCGCACGAGATTGAGACCGTCGTCGACGGCGAATGAATGGTCCGGCATCGAGAGATCGGTAACGAGCACATCGCAGGGCGTGCTCCGCAAGCATTCGATCAGCGAAACGGGATCCGTCGCCTGATCGACGACGGTGACGCCGGACTGCATTTCCAGCGCGGCGCGGACGCCAAGGATTACGAATGGATGATCGTCCGCTAGGATAATTCGAATACTCACCAGGATTTTCTCTCGTTTGTTGTAGGAGTGAATGCGCATACGCAGAAAAATCTTAATGACTCTGCGCCTGCTTTAACGGCCCCTCGGAGCGCATAGCGCGCCAAGGCGGCCATAAAATCACCGCTATAACCCCAAGAAAATCAGAGCGCTCTGAATCCCGCGGAGAAACTAATAGTCCATTGCGGATCTATCCGAAAAAAGCGAAACCTAAATACCCAAAATGAATATTTTTATCTTTTAAGTGGCGAGATTTCCGTGAAAACCTAATGACTCGATCATTCGCAGCGGAATTCCGCTGCGCCGTCTCGCCTAGCCACTTGAGAGACGTCGGCGCCCGCCATCGGCATTGCCAACGACAGGCGCTGCGGTTCATCGAGTTGCGTCGCAAGCGCGCGCCGCCCCCACTTTGGCTTCGCGCGCCGCGCGCGGGAGCACGGGCAACGCGACCAATGCGCAGACGCTGGTCACGGCCCACACCATCGGCCACGAACCGATCGACAACAGCGGCGGAATCGCCAGTGGCGTCAGGAACAGCGTAAGAAACACACAGGTGTTGCCGATCGCGAGCGCGGTGCCCGCACGGCTTGTCCCTGCCAGCGTGGCGAGTTCCGTGAAGGCCACGCCGTGCCATGCCGACGCGCTCACACCGCCCAGCACGACCATCACTGCGAATACCGCCGTCATCGCCGTGTGATGTACGCCGGCTAAGCCCGTCAGCAGTGCAAGCGAGGCGAACAGCACCGCGGTCAGCAGACTACAGGCGCGCATATAGGCCCGCCGGTTGCCGCGCCGGTCGGTCCAACCACCGCTCCAGACCCGCGCGATCGCAGCGCCCGTTTGCACCGCGGCCATCGTTACGCTGATCGACAGCACGCCGGCGCGGCTGAAATCGTGAAGAAACACCGTGCCGAACGTCACCACAGCGAGTTGCGGCACGCACAGCGCGCCGGCGCCGAGCGCCACGCGCCAGATGCCGATGTCGCGCAACGGCGAGACCCTGGCCGGCACGCCGCTCGCCGCAGCCGTGTCGCGGACTTCACGCGCGCCGTCCGCATCGGCATGAGAAGGTTCGTGCAACCAGCGCCACGCGAACGCCGCCGTGATCGCGCAGGCGAGTGCCAGCACGCTATAGGCGCTCGCGAAACCAAAGCGCGACGCGAGCACCGGCAGCAGCAATGCGCCCAAGCCGCCGCCCGCGGGCACCGCCGTCTGGCGGATACTCATGGCCAGGCCGCGCTCACCCTCGCGAAACCACGCCATCACCGCGCGGCCGCTCGAACCGTTGACGCTGCCGCCGAGCAGTCCAACCAGCAATAGGCCGAGCGCGAGCATCGTCACGCTCGGCACATGCGCACCGGAGGGCACGACGAACAGCGCCAGGCCGGCCAACGCGGCCGCGGTCGAAAGCAGTCCGAGCAGCAGGACGCGCCGGTCGCCCCAGCGGTCGGTCAGCAAGCCCCACGGCAATTCGCTGACCGCGATGCCGAGGCCGAGCATGCCGAGCACGAGGCCCAGCCCGTCATTGCCCAGGTGATACCCCGAGCGCAAGAAAACCGCCGTCGTCGGAATTCCCGAGAACGCGGCCGAAAAACTCGCGTTCGCGGCGAATCCGACGCCCAGCACTTTCCATCGATGACTTGCCGTTCGCCCGCCGGACAAACCCAGGCCCACAATTGTTTCGCTTCCCATGACACCCTCCGCAAAGAATCTGGGGGTATCCTACGGCTGAGGCTTCCATCGGAAAAGCCGGAATTTTAGATGACTTCCATCGGATATACCGAATCATGACCCAACGTGGATTCGACCTGACACAGTTGCGGACCTTTGTCGCCGTCGCCGAATCGGGCAGCGTTTCGGCGGGCGCGGAGCGGGTGTTCCTGTCGCAGTCCTCGGTCAGCGAGCAGCTGAAGAAACTCGAGGAGCGCGCCGGCCAGCCGCTGTTCGTGCGCAGCAAGCAGGGCGTGAGCGCCACGCCGGCCGGCAGCCGGCTGCTCGACCACGCGCGGCGCATCATCGCAATGAGCGAAGCCGCGTTCGAAGACCTGCAAGGCCGCTCGCTCGACGGCGAGTTGCGCATCGCCATCACGGACTACTACCGTCCGCACGACATCGCGCGCATTCTCAAAACGTTCTCGGAACAGCACCCGCGCCTGAAGCTGCACGTCACGGTGCTGCCGAGCGCGGTGATCGACAGCAACGCGGGCGACGATGCGTCGTTCGACATCGGACTCTCGTTGCGGCTCGTCACGGACAACGCGCGCGCCGCGGGCCGCCGCACCGGCGCGCAAAGCACGGTTGTGCGGCGCGAGAAACTGCTGTGGGTCAGCGCGGCTGATTTGGGCCCGCGACCGGCCACGCCGTATTCGCTCGTGTTGCTGCCGTCGAGCTGCCAGTTGCAGCGCTTCGTCGTGAAGCTGCTGGACGAGCACAAAGTGCCGTACGTGGTGTCGCACTCCGCTTCAGGCGTGGCCGGTTTGCAACTCGCGCTGAAGGCCGGGCTCGGCATGTCCTGCCTGAACGAATCGTCGATCGGCGGCGGCGTCGTGGCCTGTCCGGCGAGCGTGGGCTTGCCCGCGTTGCCCGCCGTCGAGTTTCATCTGTTGCCTGGGCGAATCGGCGAAACCGAACTCGTCAGCAATGCTCGCACCGCCTTGAAGGCACTTTTCAGTTGACTCCTCGATGACGGGCTCACGCCGTCTCGCCGACGCCCGTGGCTCATCATCAAACAATCACATTCGCGCGATAACGTCGGGCGGCGAGACGATTCACATTGGAAATGTTGAAAGCCCCTTAAGCGACGCCTATGATGATCAGGTGTCCCGTCGAATGAGCTTTTGTTTGCTATTGACGCTTCGACTGAATTCCTGCAACCTCGTACACGCTGCTGAACGTTTCAGGCGTTAATTCCCGCAGCCCGAAAGCCGCCGCCCACCGGCGCATTCAGGCAGATCGTTGTTTATATAAAGCAATCGCATCGCCGTAGCGAATCACCCTCGCCGTCCACAACAAGTCCGTTTCGATTTGCTGTTCTTGCAGTCGCTATACAAGAAGAATATCGACAAAAGTTGACATACGTCATCCGTCGGTTTCACAAGCGAATCCACGCGCGAATGCGTGAAAGATAATCGAGAACATAGAACGTTCCCTAATCGAGGCCTGGCGTGCATCGTCGAACTATCGGATCGTCGGTTCTGTTTTTGCTTTATCTCATATGGAGCGGCGTGGCGCTCGCCGCCGACGCGTCCGGCGCCATGCCCTCGGCTATGGACGAGCGCGTGCGCGCCTGCACCTCGTGCCATGGCGTGCAGGGCCAAGGCCTGAACAACGATTACTTTCCGCGCATTGCCGGCAAACCGGCCGACTATCTGTTCAATCAGTTGACCGCGTTCCGTGACGGCGGCCGCACCTATCCGCCCATGGGCTATCTGCTCGCCTTCCTGCCCGACGACTATCTGCGCAAGATCAGCCAGTATTTCGCCGATCTGCAGCCGCCCTATCCCAACGCCGATCAAAGCAACGTCGCGCCTGCCGTGCTCGTCGCCGGACAGCGCCTCGTCACGCAAGGCGACCCGTCCCGCAAGATACCCGCATGCGTTGCCTGCCATGGCGCGCGTATGACCGGCACGCAACCTGGCATTCCCGGCCTGCTCGGTCTGCACGCGAGTTATATCGCCGGACAGATGGGCACCTGGCGCTCGGGCACGCGGCACGCGCTCGCGCCGGACTGCATGCATTCGATCGCCGTCAAGCTGACCGACAAGGACATCACCGCGGTATCGAGCTGGCTTGCGCGCCAGCCGCGTCCTGCCGATCCGCGGCCCGCGCCGGCATCCGCGGAACGGCTGCCTCTCGCCTGCGGGAGCCAACCGCAATGAAGCCGACCTTTCGCTCTCCGGGCGTTCTTCGCACGTTGCGTGCCGCTTTGGTCACCATGGCAAAAAGCCTTAACGCGCCGGCGTCGCTCGTATCGAGCTTGCTGGTCGGCGGCCTGCTCGTGGCCGGCAGCGTCGCACTTTTGCGTGCCTGGCCTACGCCGGTGCTGATCGCCGAAGCACGCGCCGCCGAGACCAGCGCAGCATCCACGCCGGGCGCCGACACGCGGCCCGATATCGTCAAACGCGGCGAGTATCTGGCGCGCGCCGGCGACTGCGTCGCCTGCCACACCGCGCCGCGCGGCAAATTGTTCGCCGGCGGCCTCGCGATGGAAACGCCGTTCGGCACGCTGTATTCGCCGAACATTACGCCGGACGCGCAGTACGGCATCGGCACCTGGAGTCAGGACGCCTTCTTCAAGATGATGCGCACCGGCCGCACGCCGGAGGGCACGTTGATCTACCCGGCCATGCCGATCGCGCAATACACCAAGGTCACGCGTGAAGACTCGGACGCGATCTTCGCGTATCTGAAGACGGTCGCGCCAGTCCGCGAGCCGAATCACAAGCACACGCTGCGCTTCCCGTTCAACCAGCGCAAGCTGCTGTACGGCTGGCGCACGCTGTATTTCCGCGAGGGCGAGTTCCAGCCCGATCCGACGAAATCGGTCGAATGGAATCGCGGCGCGTATCTGGTCGAAGGACTCGGCCACTGCACCATGTGCCACACCAAGATCAACATGCTCGGCGGATCGTCGCAAAGCGAGCAGTTCGCGGGCGGTCTGATTCCGGTGCAGAACTGGTACGCGCCGTCGCTGACCTCGGACAAGGACGGCGGCCTGGGCGACTGGAGCATCAAGGACATCGTCGATCTGCTGCAAGCGGGCATTTCCGATCGCGGCGCCGTGTACGGCCCAATGGCCGAAGTCACGTACCACAGCCTTCAGTACATGACGGAGGAAGACGTCAAGGCAATGGCCGTTTATCTGAAGACCTTGCCGGACAAGAGCGGCCGCAAGTCCGGGCCGTCGGCGCCGACCAATACCAACGTGTTCGCGCTCGGCGAAAAAATCTACGCCGACAAATGCGCGCTCTGCCACGGCGCGAAGGGCGAAGGAAAGTTGCAGCATTACCCGCCGCTCGCGGGCAACCAGTCGATCGAAATGGACTCCGCGGTCAATCCGATCCGCATTGTGCTGAACGGCGGATTCCCGCCGGGCACGCGGCGTAATCCGGAACCATACGGCATGCCGCCGTTCGGTCAGGAACTGAACGACACCGACGCCGCCGCCGTGGTCACCTATATCCGCACTGCGTGGGGCAATCACGGCCAGCCCGTGACGTCTCGCGAGGTCAACGAGTTGCGCAACGCGCCGCTGCATTGAAGCGCTGCACTGGAGAAACTTTAGATGGAAGCGAACGATACCCGCGGCGCGCCGCCGACCGATGACGAAGTGGAACGCGTCGTCGCGGCCGGCCCGCATGGCGCAATCGCCGTGGCCGGTGTCGCCACGCTGATCGTGATGGCGATCTGGTTCGGCTTCTACTTCGTCGTGTTTCTGCCGCGCGGGGTCGTTCACTGATCATGTCGACCGATTCCAATCATCAACCGGGCGGCGGCCACGCGGTCGCCCTACGCGCAGAACGGCGCTGGGCCATCTTCGCCGTCGCATTGATCGTGCTGATGCTGGCCGTCATCGTGTTCTCCGGGCTGCATTGGGCGATGATGCCGCCCTCGCGCGTCGAGACGATCGATCCGTCGCGCCTGCAACTGTCCGGCGAATTCGTCGAAGACAACCTCGGCAGCGCGGTCGAGCCGGACGGCTCGGTGGTCGTGCGCTTCATCGCGCAGCAGTATTCGTTCACGCCGCAATGCCTGCTGGTGCCCGCCGACACGCCGATCACGATCCGCACGACCAGCGCCGACGTCGTGCACGGCCTGCTCGTCACCGACACCAACATCAACACGATGGTCGTGCCCGGTTATGTCGCCACGCTCAACACGCGTTTCGACGCGCCCGCCGATCACACCATGCCGTGCCACGAGTTCTGCGGGTTCGGTCACCAAACCATGTGGGCACACGTGAAAGTCATCGACAAAGCCGCCTTCTTCGAGCAGGCCCGACAATCCCGGAGGCTGAGCTGTGTTTCACGCTAAGCGACTCGTTCTCGCGCATTTCTGGCTTGCCTTCATTGCGTTTCTGATCGCGCTGCTGCTCGGCGCCTGGCAAATGCTGGTGCGCAGCCCGTTCCTGCCGTGGGTCGGCGACCCCGAACTCTACTATCGCTCAGTAACCGCGCACGGTTCGGTGATGGCCTACGTGATGCCGACACTGGTGTCGATGGGCTTCGGCTACGCGATCGTCGAGTTGGCTCTCGCGCAGCGTCTCGTCGGTCTCAAATGGGCGTGGGCCGCGTTCATCATGCTGGCCGTCGGCGCGGTGATGGCGATGGTGCCCGTGGCGCTTGGCCAGGCCTCGGTGCTCTACACCTTCTATCCGCCGATGATCGGCAGCCCGTTCTATTACCTCGGCGTGGTGCTGGTGGTGGTCGGTTCGTGGATCTGGGTCGCGCTGATGCATGTGAACCTGCGCATCTGGAAGCGCGCCAACCCCGGCAAACCCGTGCCGCTCGCGATGTTCGCCAACGTGGCGGGCGCGTATCTGTGGGCGTGGACCGCCGTGGGCGCGGCGCTGGAGATCCTGTTCCAGATCCTGCCGGTCGCGTTCGGACTCACCAACACGATCGACGCCGGCCTCTCACGCATTCTGTTCTCGTGGACGCTGCACGCGATCGTCTACTTCTGGCTGATTCCCGCTTATATCGCCTACTACACGCTGGTGCCGCGCGCGATCGGCGGACGGCTCTACAGCGATTCGATGGCGCGCGTGTCGTTCATCCTGTTCCTCGTCTTCGCGATGCCGATCGGCATCCACCATCTGTTCGCCGATCCGCAGGTCGGCTCCGGCTTCAAATTCCTGCACGCCGTGTTCACCGGCATGGTGTCGGTGCCGACGCTGCTCACGGTCTTCACGATCTGCGCGTCGGTCGAAATCGCCGGCAGACTGCGCGGCGGCAAAGGCGCGTTCGGCTGGCTGACCGCCTTGCCCTGGCAAAACCCGATGATGCTCGTGATCGCGTTTTCGTTCGTGATGCTGGGTCTCGGCGGCGCAGGCGGGCTGATCAACATGAGCTACCAGTTGAACTCGACCGTGCACAACACGCAGTGGGTGACCGGGCACTTCCATCTGATCTTCGGCGGCGCGATCGTCATCATGTACTTCGCGATTGCCTATGAGCTGTGGCCGCAACTGACCGGCCGCGCGATCGCGTCGGTGAAACTGGTGCGCACGCAACTGTGGCTGTGGTTCATCGGCATGATGGTGGTGACGCTGCCGTGGCATTACGTCGGCCTGCTCGGCGCGCCGCGCCGCATGGCCTATTACGATTACAACGCTCTCGGTTTGCAGTCTCAGGCGTTCTGGGTCGGCATGTCGGCGGTGGGCGGATTGATCCTCGTGGCATCCGGCGTGCTGTTTGTCTACATTCTCGTGAAGTCGCAGTTCGGGCCGCTGGTTCAGCAGCAAAGCTTCCGTTTTGCGAGCGCGGCGCAACCGGTGACCCGTGTGCCGGCGGCGCTCAATAGCTTCGGCTTGTGGGTGGCGCTGATGATCGGACTCACGGTCGTCAACTACAGTGTGCCGATCGTGCAGTTGCTCAGATTGCCGCAGACCTCCGTGCCGGCAGTCGTCGTCGGAGCGCAGCGATGAATCAGGAACGCGTCTTCAGCTTGCGCAACCCATGGTTCACGGTGAGCGTGGGCGGCACGATTGCGATTGCCGTCGTCGGGATACTGATCGGCTTTATCTGGCTGCCTTCGGCGAATAACGCGTTCGGCGACCGCGGCCTTTGGGCGACCATCTGCAGCGCTGCGGGGGCGCCGTCGAGCTGGTATGGCGGCGCCAATCTCGCCGGCCCGGCACCGAGCGATGTCGTGGTCTTGCCGCCGTTGCGGCGCGCGCGGGCCGACGCGAATTCGATCGGTCGCGGTGCGACGATCGCAACGCAAAATTGCTCGATGTGCCATGGCGTGCTCGGCACGGCGCAGGTGACCGCCCCGGCATTGGCCGGTCAATATGCCGACGTGGTCTACAAAGAGTTGCGCGACTACCAGAACGGCGTGCGCCAGAACGCGATCATGCAGCCGATCATCGCCGCGCGCAGCGATCAGGATCTGCACGATCTGGCGGCTTACTACGCGTCGCTGCCGAGAGCGCCTGCGGCGGAAACGCTGCCGACCGTAGGACCGGATGCGAACGCGGTCAAGCTCGCCATGCAAGGCGACCCGCAGCGCAATATCGCGCCTTGCGCCGCATGTCACGGACAGCTCGACCGCAAGGGCGCGGCGCCGTGGCTGGGCGGACAATCGTCGATCTATCTCGCCGCGCAGTTGCGCGCGTTTGCTTCCGGCGCGCGCCATAACGACATCAATGAACAGATGCGCAATGTGGCACGGCAAATGACGCCTGCCGAAATTGATAGCGTTGCGAAATACTATGCGGCTATGCAGTAGTAGCCGCTTTGTTCGCTCGACGTGGTTTGTCGCGACGGTTCAGCACGCCGTCGCGCAACACAACCGCCGAAACTAGGCCGCCGCGAATTCGCCCGCATCGGCCGTCTTCGGCGCAGCGGCCGAACCGCTGCTCCGCCCGGCAAACGAATCCAAAGACGCCGCACCGCCCCCTGTCTGAAACACCGACACAGCCGACGTCAATCGCCGCGCCTGCTCTTCGAGCGAACTCGCGGCAGCCGCAGCCTGTTCCACCAGCGCGGCATTCTGCTGCGTCACCTCGTCCATCTGCGCGACCGCGAGATTGACCTGATCGATGCCAGTACTCTGCTCGAGCGCGGCCGCGGCGATCTCGCCCATGATCGAACTCACGCGCGCGATCGCGTCGACGATCTCGGTCATCGTCGAGCCGGAACGCTGAACCAGCTGCGAGCCGGCCTGCACGCGAGCCGTCGATTCGTCGATCAAGCCCTTGATCTCCTTCGCTGCCGCCGCGCTACGCTGCGCGAGCGAGCGCACCTCGCTCGCCACCACCGCGAAGCCGCGTCCCTGCTCGCCGGCGCGCGCAGCCTCAACGGCGGCGTTCAGCGCCAGAATATTGGTCTGAAACGCGATCCCTTCGATCACGCCGACAATGTCGGCAATCCGCCGCGAATCGTCGACGATGCCATGCATCGTGCCCACCACCTCCTCCGTCAGATCGCCACCTTGCGCGGCCAGCGTGGATGCGCCCTGCGCAAGCGAACTCGCCTGCTTCGCGTTGTCCGCCGTCTGCTTGACCGTCGAGGTGAGCTGTTCGATGCTTGCCGCCGTTTCTTCGAGCGACGCGGCCTGTTCCTCGGTACGTTGCGACAGATCGGTGTTGCCCGCGGCAATCTCGCTCACGCCAGTGTCGATGGATTCCGTGCCTTGACGCACCGAGTTCACCGTCCCGATCAGCGACTCCTGCATCTTGCGCAGCGCGGCCGCGAGACGGCCCATTTCGTTATTGCTGGTCACGACGATCTGGCCGGTCAGGTCGCCGTTGGCGATGCGCTGAAACTGCGCGATGGTGGCATCGACCGGACGCACAATGGCACGCACCAGCACCGCGCGGCCGATCCACGAACCCAGCAGCGACGCGACCATGCCGATCGCCACCGCGACACAAATCGCATAGAACAGATCCTGCGCGTCCTGGTAGCGCTGCGCGCCGTGATCGAGTTGCAACTGTTCGAGCGTGAGCATCGCCTTTTCGTACGCGCTGTAGAGCGACGGCAGCTTGTGTGCCTGCACTTGCTGGAACGCCGTCTTGTCGCCCGCCTTGAGCGCGGCGAGAGCAGGCTCGACGCCTTCGCGCAGGAAGGTGTCACGCTTGTCCTGCATATCCTTGATCAGGCGCTGTTCATCGGCGTCCGTGCTCGCGCGGCTCACATAGTGGGCAAGACGGTCGTTGGAAGCTTTCTGGTACTGATCAAAACGCTTGAGCACGGCATTCGCGCCGTCTTGATCGTTCAGCTCGACGAGCGATGCGTACGTCGCCAGCGCGAGACGCAGGCGCAGCAACTGTCCGGCGCTGCCTTCGAGATCGGCGACGGCCGGCGTATCGACGGTGTACATCTGCTGCAGCGAAGCATTGCTCGAGCGCAGCGACAGCAAGCCGGCGGCGGCGCCGAACAGCAGCACGACGCCGAAGAATACGATCATGAGGGTGAGGCAGGTGCGAATCGACAGATTTTTCAACATCGGGGCTTGTCTCCGTTGGGCTGCCTGACCGAATGTTCAGTAAAAGCCTCGGCCACGCGTGCTGCGCCCAAGCCGAGTCGGCCAGGTCCGCAACTCTTGTCTAAATTTAAGCGAACGCCACATATAAGGACTACGGCTCAGTCACAAAAAACTTTATGGTGGATGGCGCATAGGCTTGCGATACATCAACATACAGGCGCATATGAAGGGCGATTCACGCTGCGCGTTGCGGGACTACCCGGGTTCTCGGCAAGCGGCGCTTGATGGAAAGTGGCGGGAATGTGTCTACGGAGCATGGCGATGTCGGAAATAGGCTCGGCACTGGTGGTTTTCGTTCTCCTGCTCGCCGTGACCGGAATCGGTGTGTGGGTGCGCCCCATCCTGCCCGAGGAGCACAAGGCGCACGAGACGGTGCAGCTGATCCAACTGGTGATCGGCATGCTGGTGACGTTCGCCGCGCTGGTACTGGGTTTGATGACCGCGTCCGCGAAATCCAGCTTCGACACCTCGTCGAATGATTTGCGCACCTACGCGGCCGATCTGATCGAGTTCGACACCACCCTGCGCGAGTACGGCACGGAGACCGGGCCGGCCCGGCAGTTGTTGGGCCAGTACACCGCGGCGGCGATCGCATCGACGTGGCCTGCCGAAACACCACCTGCCGGCGACTATCCGAAAGACATAGGATCGCCGGACAACTCGCAGAAACTGGAGAGCGTGCGGCTCGGCGACATGCTGACCGCCGTGGGCCAGGAGTTGCGAACGTTGCGCACGCGCGCCCCGCTACAACAGCGCGCGCTCGACGATGCACTGAAGCAATACCGCCGCGTCGTGGATGCCCGGTGGAAGCTCATCGAGGAAGCGCACAGTTCGATTTCCCGACCGTTCCTCACGACCTTGACGTTCTGGCTGGGCGTGATCTTTCTCAGCTTCGGCTTGATCGCGCCGCGCAATGCGCTGGCGCTGGTCACGATTTCGCTGGGCGCGGTGTCGATTGCTTCGGCGATCTATGTGATTGTGGATCTGGACACGCCGTTTACGGGGCCGATCGTTATCTCCAGTTCGCCGATGAGAGATGCGCTGGATCATTTGAGGCGGTGACGGCCGCGCGTAAGTCACGGGAGGAGCGTATCGAACTCCGCAATCCGCTGCCCGGGTCGACCGCGTCGACGCGCAGGTTCATGGAACGGAGGCGTGGTGGTGGCGAGGGCATCGATCTTTCGAATGCAGGTCGCGCAGCGCGCAATGCTGAAAACAAAAAATCCCCGTGAGTCAGAGACTCACGGGGATTTTTTTAGACAGGTGCGCTGACTGGAAATCAGAACGGAATATCGTCGTCCATCTCATCGAACCCGCCGCCAGCCGGCGCGCTCGGACGGCTTGCGCCGCCACCGCTACCACCGCTGCCGCCGCGCGCACCGCCGCCCGACACTGCGCGGCCACCACCACCGCCGCCGCTACGCTCTGACGGCTCACCACGGCTATAACCGCCTTCGTCGCCACCGCCGCCCATCGAACCGCCGCGGCCGCCCAGCATTTGCATCTGTTCCGCGACGATTTCCGTCGAGTAACGGTCGGTGCCGTCTTGCGCCTGCCACTTACGGGTACGGATGCGCCCTTCCAGGTACACCGACGAGCCCTTCTTCAGATATTCGGAGACGATTTCCGCGAGGCGGCCGAAGAACGACACGCGGTGCCATTCGGTCGCTTCCTTCATTTCGCCGGACGCCTTGTCCTTGTACCGATCCGTCGTTGCAAGGCGGATGTTCGCCACTGCGTCGCCGCTCGGAAGATAACGGACTTCCGGATCGGCTCCGAGATTGCCGACGAGAATGACCTTGTTCACGGATGCCATGAGTTTCTCCTGTTGATTCCGTTACGGGCGGCGCGGCAATACACGGTTTCGCGTTTCAGGGCCGGCAGGCCCGAGACCGGAACTGCGCCTCTGCCCGCCGCCGGGTGAGTTCTGGGTAAGTTCGGGATGCGCCGGTTTACGCTTTGCGCGGCGGCTGTTTCATCTTTGCGGCGATTATAAGCCAGCACAAGACGAGCCCCGAACAGGCGAAGAAGACTGCGCTCTGCCCATCCACTTTCAGCAGCCAACCGCCGACCACGCCACCCAGCGCAAGACCGATCGATTGCGTGGTGTTGTACACACCGGCCGCCGCGCCCTTGCGGGTTCCCGGCGCCAGTTTCGACACCAGCGAAGGCTGCGAAGCCTCAAGAATATTGAAGCCCAAAAAGTACACAAAAAGGATCGCCGCCACACTCAGAATCGTATGCGGAGCGACGCCCAATAACAACTGTCCGATCAGGATAAGAGCAATCGCTGAAAGCAGCACGATTTTCATTTTTCCGCGCTTCTCGGCGGCGATGATCGCGGGCACCATCATCACGAACGAAAGGCCCATGACCGGCAAGTACACTTTCCAGTGAGACGCAACGGGCAAGCCACCCGCTTCGAGAATGCGCGGCACGACGAGGAACAATGCAGTTTGCGTGGCGTGCAGCACGAGCACGCCGAAGTTCAGACGCAACAACTCGACGTTGTGCAGCACTTCGGCGAATGGCGCGCGCACATGCACCGGCTTCGGCGCATCGGGCACGATCCACAGCACTACGCCGATCGCCAGAATCGAGAAGATGCCGACGAGCGTAAACAGCCCGCTCATGCCGACCCACTGAAACACGATCGGCGCACCGACAATCGCCACCGCGAACGACACGCCGATACTCGCACCCACCATCGCCATCGCCTTGGTGCGATGTTCCTCGGAGGTCAGGTCCGCGATAAACGCGATCACCGCCGACGACACCGCGCCCATGCCCTGAATCACTCGCCCGACGATGATCCACGTCATGTCGTGCGCGCCCGCCGCGACGAAGCTGCCGAGCGCGAAGATCAGCAAACCGGTCGCAATGACCGGTTTGCGACCGACCTTGTCGGAGACCCAGCCGTAGAAGATGTACAGCATGGACTGCGTCACGCCGTACGCGCCGAGCGCGATCCCCACCAGCAGCACGTTGTCGCCACCGGGGATGGTCTTCGCGTAGATCGAGAACACCGGCATGATCATGAAGAGACCGAGCATGCGCAGCGCGAAGATGGCGGCAAGCGACACGGTCGCGCGCATTTCAGGCGCGCTCATGCGTGAGGATGTGGCTGACGGATTGGACATCGGGAGCGTTCGTTGATTGAGCTGGGCGGCACACCGCGGACGGGCACAGCGGCTGAGAGGCCACGACCGCGCGGCTTGCCGCAAGACAGCGGGCGGGCAGCGGCGCGGCGCTCGAGCCGACGGCCTTTCTGCATTCCCGCTGGCGCCTCGCGATGCCTCGCGGTTGCCTCGCAGTTGCCATGCAGTTGCCTTGTACTTGCGGAAAACGGCCCCAGTTAGAGCTCTTCCCGCGGCGCTGGACCGCTTGCCTTACAGCACGCCCCAACACCTCTTCAGGCTGTCAGGAAGCCGTAACGGCGGTCTTGAAAAGTCGTTATAGTAGCAGGTTTAGCCTCTTCCTCTTTCCGCCAGTTCATGGAATAAATCCGTGGAACAAATCCGTATTCGTGGGGCTCGCACCCACAACCTGAAGAACGTCAACCTCGATCTACCCCGTCACAAGCTCGTTGTCATCACGGGCCTTTCAGGCTCGGGCAAATCGTCGCTGGCGTTCGACACGCTTTATGCGGAAGGGCAACGGCGCTACGTCGAAAGTCTCTCCGCCTACGCACGCCAGTTCCTGCAATTGATGGAGAAACCGGACGTCGATCTGATTGAAGGTCTGTCGCCGGCAATCTCGATCGAACAGAAGGCGACCTCGCACAATCCGCGCTCCACGGTCGGCACCGTCACCGAGATTCACGACTATCTTCGGCTCCTGTTCGCACGGGTCGGCACGCCTTACTGTCCGGACCACGAAATTCCGCTGGAAGCGCAAAGCGTCTCGCAGATGGTCGACGCCGCGCTCGCGTTGCCGGAAGAAACGAAGCTCATGATCCTCGCGCCCGTCGTGGCGAACCGCAAAGGCGAACACGTCGAACTGTTCGAGGAAATGCAGGCGCAAGGCTTTATCCGTTTCCGCGTGCGTTCGGGCGGCGGCACCGCCAATGAAGGCGTCGCGAAGATCTACGAAGTCGATTCGCTGCCGAAGCTGAAGAAGAACGACAAGCACACCATCGACGTGGTCGTGGACCGCCTGAAAGTGCGCCCCGACATGAAGCAGCGTCTTGCCGAGTCGTTCGAAACGGCACTGCGTCTCGCCGACGGCCGCGCGATCGCGCTCGAAATGGACACGGACAAGGAGCATCTGTTCAGCTCGAAGTTCGCCTGCCCGATCTGCTCGTACTCGCTTCAGGAACTGGAGCCGCGCCTCTTCTCGTTCAACAATCCGATGGGCGCGTGCCCGGAGTGCGACGGCCTCGGCCAGATCACCTTCTTCGATCCGAAGCGGGTGGTCGCGCATCCGTCGCTGTCGCTCGCGGCCGGCGCGGTGAAGGGCTGGGACCGGCGCAACCAGTTTTACTTCCAGATGCTGCAGAGTCTCGCGGCGTTCTACGAATTCGACATCGACACAGCGGTCGAAGACTTGCCGGAGAAAGTCCGCAAAATCCTGCTGTTCGGTTCGGGCAAGCAGGAGATCCCGTTCTCGTACATCAACGAACGTGGCCGCACTTCGGTGCGCGAGCATGTATTCGAAGGGATCATCCCGAATCTGGAGCGGCGTTACCGCGAGACCGATTCGGTCGCGGTGCGCGAAGAACTCGCCAAGTATCAGAACAACCAGCCCTGCCCGGCCTGCGCCGGCACGCGTCTGCGCCGCGAAGCGCGCTTCGTGCGGATCGGCGCGGACGGCGACGCGCGCGGCATCTTCGAAATCAGCGGCTGGCCGTTGCGCGACGCGCTCGGCTATTTCCAGACGCTGCGCCTGCAAGGATCGAAGCGCGAGATCGCCGACAAGGTGGTCAAGGAGATCGTCGCGCGGCTGATGTTCCTGAATAACGTCGGGCTGGACTACTTGTCGCTCGAACGCAGCGCGGAAACGCTGTCCGGCGGCGAGGCACAGCGCATTCGCCTCGCCTCGCAAATCGGTTCGGGGCTGACCGGCGTGATGTACGTACTGGACGAGCCGTCCATCGGTCTGCATCAGCGCGATAACGACCGGTTGATCGCCACGCTCAAGCACCTGCGCGACCTCGGCAACTCGGTGATCGTGGTCGAGCATGACGAAGACATGATCCGCATGGCCGACTACGTGGTCGACATGGGACCGGGCGCGGGCGAACACGGCGGCATGGTGATCGCCGAAGGCACGCCCAAACAGGTGCAGGCGAACGCGGCGTCGATGACCGGGCAGTACATGTCCGGCGCGCGCAACATCGAGTTCCCGGACGAACGCAAGGAGCCCGACGATAAGCGTCTGCGGATCGTCGAAGCGTACGGCAACAATCTGCAACACGTGTCGCTGGATCTGCCGGTCGGCTTGCTGACCTGCGTGACCGGCGTGTCCGGTTCGGGCAAGTCCACGCTCATCAACGACACGCTGTACCACGCGGTCGCGCATCATCTGTACGGCTCGGCCACGGAGCCGGCGCCGTACGAATCGATCGAAGGCCTCGAGCATTTCGACAAGGTCATCAACGTCGACCAGTCGCCGATCGGCCGCACGCCGCGCTCGAACCCGGCCACCTACACGGGCCTCTTCACGCCGATCCGCGAACTGTTCGCGGGCGTGCCCGCGGCAAAGGAACGCGGCTACGAAGCCGGCCGCTTCTCGTTCAACGTGAAAGGCGGCCGCTGCGAATCCTGCCAGGGCGACGGCGTGCTGAAAGTCGAGATGCACTTTTTGCCGGACGTGTACGTGCCGTGCGACGTCTGTCACGGCAAGCGCTACAACCGCGAAACACTGGACGTGCAGTACAAAGGCAAGAACATCAGCGAAGTGCTCGACATGACGGTGGAGAACGCCTATGAGTTCTTCAAGCCGGTGCCGGTCGTCGCGCGCAAGCTGAAAACCTTGCTGGACGTCGGTCTGGGCTATATCCGGCTGGGCCAGTCGGCCACCACGCTGTCGGGCGGCGAGGCACAGCGCGTCAAACTATCTTTGGAACTGAGCAAGCGTGACACGGGTCGCACGCTATACATACTCGACGAGCCGACCACCGGTTTGCACTTTCATGACATCGCGTTGTTGCTTGAAGTGATTCATCGATTACGCGACCAGGGTAATACCGTCGTGATCATCGAGCATAATCTCGATGTAATAAAGACTGCGGACTGGGTCATCGATCTTGGTCCGGAAGGCGGGGCCGGCGGCGGGCAGATCATCGCTCAGGGCACGCCGGAGCAGGTGGCCAAGTCGAAGGCAAGTTTTACCGGCAAGTACCTGGCGCCTCTGCTGAAACGCGCGGCCAGTAAAAAGTAAGTAACGCGGCACAACTCGGTTGGAGACGGAATAAGCCATGGCCAAGCGGAATCAGGCGCGCGACGACGGGCAAGTGCAAGACCTACGCCCACGCCCGGTCAGGCTGACGAGCGACATGAGCCTGCCGAAGCTGTCGGCGGTCGAAATCGGCAGTTATATCGTGATGCTGTTCGGCATGTGGGCAGTGATCGAACTTCGGCTGCTCGGCGCGTTGCTCGCCGGGCTGCTGGTGTTCCAACTGGTTCATACGATCGCGCCGCGCATCGAGCGCCATATGTCGAGCAAGCGGGCCCGCTGGCTCGCGGTGGTGTTTCTGGCCACGGTGATCGTGGGCGCGCTGACGGGGCTAACGCTCGGCATCATCGAGCATTTCGAGAACGACGTGCCGAGCGTGCAGAAGCTGCTCGACCAGGCCATGCAGCTGATCGACCAGGCGCGCGGCCGGATTCCGCAGTTCGTCGCCAACTATCTGCCGGTCGATACCGAACAGATGAAGACCAAAGCGGCGGAGCTCATGCAGACGCACGCCAACATGCTCCAGCAAAGCGGCAAGACGGCGGCGCGCGCGTTCACGCATATCCTGATCGGCATGATCATCGGCGCGATCATCGCGGTCGGCGCGCAGAAGCATATGCAGCGGCTGCCGCTGTCCACGGCGTTCGTCGCACGCGTGACGCGTTTCGCCGATGCGTTCCGCCGCATCGTGTTCGCTCAGGTGAAGATTTCGGCGATCAACGCGGTCTTCACCGGCATCTTCCTGCTGGTGATTCTGCCGATCTTCCACGACACGCTGCCGTTGTCGAAAACGCTGGTGCTGGTCACCTTCATCGTCGGCTTGCTGCCGGTGATCGGCAATCTGATCTCGAACACGATCATCGTCGCGGTGGCGCTCTCGGTGAGCTTTCCGGCCGCGGTCATGTCGCTCGTGTTCCTGATCCTGATTCACAAGCTCGAGTACTTTTTGAACGCGCGCATCGTCGGCGGACAGATCGAAGCGCGCGCGTGGGAATTGCTGATCGCCATGCTCATCATGGAAGCCGCGTTCGGTCTTCCCGGCGTGATCGCGGCGCCGATTTTTTATGCGTATATCAAGCGGGAATTGATTTACTTACGGTTGGTTTGAGGCGGTGGCGAGCGGGCCATCAGAACAGAAACAGCGGCGCTTCGGCGCCGTTTTTCATGGGCCGCACGTTTACGGAGAACTTGCAGCCCAAGGCAACACTCCCGTAAGATGCGAACAATTCCCATTCGCAAAAGTCGTGTCGTGACACCCCTTTCGAAGTCCCGCTCCGTCGCGACGGCTCGCCCATGAGGCGCCAGCTCGTCCGACTGCACCGCTGGTTCGGTGTCGCCACAGCGCTGTTTCTGTTCGTCGCCGGCCTGACTGGCGCGATCATCGCGTGGGACCATGAGCTGGATGCGGCGTTGAACCCGTCCTTCTTCAAAGCCCGCACCGCCGGTTCGGCGCTGTCGGGCCTTGAACTCGCGCGCCGGGTGGAAGCCGCCGATTCGCGTCTTCAGGTGACCTATCTGCCGCTGGCCGCCGAGCCCGGTCATACGCTGCAAATGATGGTGCTGCCTCGGACCGACCCGGCCACGCAGAAGCCCTACCCGCTCGACTTCAATCAGATTGCCGTCGACCCCGCCACCGGCGAAGTCCAGGGACGCCGCGAATGGGGCGTCGTCTCGCTCGCACGGCTCAACCTGATCCCGTTCATCTACAAGCTGCATTACACGCTGCAACTGCCGTTTACGGGCGGCGTCGACATCGGCACGTGGGTGATGGGGATCGTCGGCATCATCTGGCTGTTCGACAGCATGATCGCGTTGTGGCTGTCGTTTCCGAGCGTCAAGGCGTGGCGCAAGTCGTTCGCGTTCCGCCTCGGGCGCGGCGGCTATACGTTCACTTTCGATTTGCACCGCTCAGGCGGCGTGTGGATCTGGGGCGTGCTGATGATCGTTGCGCTGACATCAGTGTCGATGAATCTCTCGGCGCCCGTGGTGCGCCCAATCGTGTCGCTGTTCTCGAAGCTCACGCCGGATCCGATTAACAACCCTGAAATCCTGCGCGCCCCGCAACCGGGCGACACCGTGTTGAGCCGCGAACGCATCGTGCAACTGGCCGAGCAGGCCGGCCGCGCGCAGAAACTCAGCGTCGCGCCGGGCGGCATCTACTACGCGGAATTCATCCATGCGTACGGCGTCGGTTTCTATGCGACCGGCAACGATCACGGCGATTTGGGCCTCGGCAATCCGTGGATGTATTGGGACGCGGCCACCGGCAAGCTGCTCGGCGCGCAGATTCCCGGCAAGGGCACGGCGGGCGATATCTTCGTGCAGGTGCAATTCCCGTTGCATTCGGGACGCATTCTGGGTCTCGGCGGACGGATTCTGATTAGCGCAGTCGGCATTGCGGTCGCTGCGCTGAGCGCGACGGGCCTGCTGATCTGGCTGAAGAAGCTGAACGCGCGCCGCCGTTCGGCGCAAAACGCCAATCTCGCGCGTGACGCGGGTCGGTCCGCGGCGCGCTCCTGATCGCGGGCAAACAAAAAGGCGGCGCCGGGAGTCATCCGGCCGCCGCCTTCTACCGCGCATGTCTGCTAACGACGGTTTTTAACGAAACACCACCGTCTTGCTGCCGTTCAACACGACGCGATGCTCAACGTGCCACTTCACCGCACGCGCCAGCGTCACGCACTCGACATCGCGGCCGATCGCCGTCAGCTGCTCCGGCGTCATGCTGTGGTCAACGCGTTCCACTTCCTGTTCGATGATCGGCCCTTCGTCGAGATCCGTCGTCACGTAATGCGCGGTCGCGCCGATCAGCTTCACGCCGCGGTCGAACGCCTGGTAATACGGCTTCGCACCCTTGAAGCTCGGCAGGAACGAGTGATGAATGTTGATCGCGCGGCCCGCCAGCGCTTCGCACAGTTTCGGCGACAGAATCTGCATGTAGCGCGCGAGCACGACCAGGTCGGCTTGATGCTCGTCGATCACTTCAAGCACGCGCGCTTCCTGCGCGGCCTTCGCGTCGGGCGTGGCGCCCAGCAGCGGGAAATGATGGAACGGAATGTCGTAGCTCGCGGCGAGCTGATAGAACTCCTTGTGGTTCGAGATGATCGCCGGAATCTCGATACCCAACTGGCCGGTGCGGTAGCGGAACAGCAGATCGTTCAGGCAATGGCCGATCTTCGACACCATGATCACCACGCGAGGTTTCACCGACGCGTCGTGCATCTCCCAACGCATACCGAACTGCTCAGCGAGCGTCGCGAACGACGTGCGCAGCGCCTCCAGACCCGGATCGCCGCCCACCTGCTGAAAATGCACGCGCATGAAGAACTCGCCGGTGCGGCTGTCGCCGAACTGCGCGGAGTCGAGAATATTGCTGCCACGCTCGAACAGAAAGCCCGACACGGCGTGGACGATGCCGGGCCGGTCGGCGCACGACAGTTTGAGGATAAAGCTGTGATCGGTCGACATGACCTGGGTGACTCCCTTCTTCAATGCGTGGTTTGTCCGGTGTGTGTGGCTCGATGCAGCGTGTTTCGGCATGGTCGTTGCGCGCGCACCGATGCGGCGCTCAGGCGACGAGCGGCGGCGAGAACAACGCCTCGATGCCGGCGCACGCGTCTTCATCGATCCAGCGGCGGCGCAGCAGGCAATCCAGCGTGGCCAGGCTCGCATCGACGGTCATCGCGCCCTCTTCGATCCAGCGCGCCGCTTCGTCGATACGCGCGAGCCGGTGTTCACCCACTTCGCCGTCCTGATTGCGCGGCGCGAAATCGGCCGGCAGCGCGAGGTCGTAGATAAAAATCTGTTCGGCCTGCGTGCCTTCCGGCAACGATTGCAGCACATGCGCGGTGCGGCCCGCCACGGCGCGCGCGGCGATCTCCTCGGGAATGCCGGCTTCTTCCCAGCATTCCTTGATGATCGTTTCCTCGACGCCGAAGCCCCACCCGATCCCGCCCGCCACGACATTGTCGAGCATGCCCGGGTCGGTCGCTTTGGTGTCGCTGCGGCGCGCGATCCACAATTGCGGCGCGCCATGGGGCGCCGCGCGATCTGCGTATTCTACGACGCCGTTCAGATGCACCGCGTAGGTCATCGTGCCGAAGAAGCGCGACGCCGCGCGTTCGATATACGCGAGCGGCGGCGCATCGAACGCATTGCGGATCGCGTAGGTCTCATTGCGCCAGCCGGGAATGCGGTCTTCGGCGGCGAGCGCGCCGATCACGGAACCGAGCGCGGCGCTGCGCAAATCCACGGTATTGAATGCGGGCGCCAGCGTCACGCGGGCGTCGTCGATGTCGAACACGTCGGGCCAGCGCGCGAGCAATGGCACATCGCCCGTGCGGATCCAGCCGACCTGTTCGGCGTCGATCCAGAACGGCACATGCGCCCGCGCGTCGAAGCGGCGCGCGGCGGTGATGCAAGGCAAAGTCATTTGAAGCTCCAGACGAACTGCCGGCGGAAGTCGGCCAATCCAATCAATCGCGCAACGCGACGCGAATCCCGATTGCGATGAACGTGGCGCCGGCGAGGCGATCCAGCCACACACCGACACGCGGACGGCGTTTCAGCCAACCGCCGATCATTCCCGCGCACACGCCGAACAGCGAAAACACCACCACCGTCTGCAGCATGAACAGCACGCCGAGTTCGAGCATCTGCAGCGTGACGCTCTGCATGCCGTGCGGCTGCACGAACTGCGGCAGGAACACCACGAAGAACAACGTCACCTTCGGATTCAGCAGATTACCGAGCACGCTCTGGCGAAACACCGCCATCAAGGGTTGCGGCGCGCGTTCGTGCGCGGTTGCGAGACCCTGGCTGCGCAGCGCCTTGATGCCGATCCAGATCAGATACGCGGCGCCGGCCAGTTTGATGACTTCGAAGGCGACCGGCGACGAGCGCAGCAACGCGGCCACGCCGAGCGCGGCGAGCGTCGTGTGAAACGTGATGCCGGCCGCAAAGCCGAGCGCCGCGACGAGCCCCGCCGCGCGGCCCTGCGAGATACCGCGCGCGAGCACTTGCAGATTGTCCGGGCCGGGCGCCATGGTGATGGCGACCGACGTGGCGAGAAACAGCAGGAAGTTAGGCATCGTTCTTACCTTCTTGTGACCAGAAAGAAGTTCGCAGCGGCTTATGGCTGCGAATGATCAGTGACCGTCGAAGCCAGTGACCGTATAGAGCGCGAGGCCGCCCTCACGGAGCAGCTTCGAGCCGCCGAGTTCCGGCAGATCGATGATCGCGGCGCCTTCCACCACGACCGCGCCGAGGCGCTCGAGCAGAATCTTGCCGGCCATCATCGTGCCGCCGGTGGCGATCAGATCGTCGATGATCACAATGCGGTCGCCTGGCTTGCAGGCGTCCTCATGAATCTCGACAGTCGCCGTGCCGTATTCGAGTTCATACGATTGCGCGACGCGCTTGTAGGGCAGCTTGCCCGCCTTGCGGATCGGAATGAAGCCGAGGTTCAGCTCATACGCGAGAATCGGCCCGATGATGAAACCGCGCGCATCCAGCCCGGCGATGTAGTCGAGCTTCGCGTCGATGTAACGCTGCACGAACAGATCGGTCAGAACGCGCAACGACTTCGGCTCCTGCAAAAGCGGCGTGATATCGCGAAACTGCACGCCCGGCTGCGGCCAGTCGGGCACCGTGCGAATGTGGCTTTTGATGTAATCGGCCGCATCGAGCGGCGCGCTGGCGAGCGCGTTGGACATGATGTCTCCGGATGGACCTCGACAGGTCCGATGAAAAACTAAACGGGCGGTGGCCCGGCAGGCTCACCTGGCCGCGCATGGAGCGCAAGTTTCAGGCCGCGGCGGCGCCCGCGCGCCGGTGTTTCGAGAGCCGTTCCTCGGCCTCCGCCAACTGTTCGGGCAGACCGCGCAGCACCACGATGTCGCTCGCGCGCAGCTTGGTGGACGGGTCCGGCTCGACGCCGCGAATGCCGTGCCGGCGAATCGCCGTCACTTCCACGCCGATCTCGAACAGCCCGAGATCGGCGAGCGTTCGGCCCACCGCGTCCGCGTTTTCGTCGACCGGCACAGATTGTAGCCGCACCTGTTCGTGACCGTCGTCGTCGTCCACGTCGTCGGCGCCGTGGAAGTAGCCGCGCAGCAGCGCGTAGCGTTCATCGCGCATCTCTTCCACGCGGCGTACCACGCGCCGCATCGGCACGCCCATCACCACCAGCGTGTGCGAGGCGAGCATCAGACTGCCTTCGACGATTTCCGGAATCACCTCGGTCGCGCCCGCGGCCAGCAGCTTCTCCAGATCGGCGTCATCCACGGTTCGAACGATCACCGGCAGCGTCGGCTCAAGTTCGTGGATGTTGTGCAGCACGCGCAATGCCGACGGCGTATTCGCATAAGTGATCGCAATGGTCGCCGCACGATGGATACCCGCTGCAAGCAGCGACTCGCGCCGTCCGGCATCGCCGAACACGACCGACTCACCCGCAGCCGCAGCCGCCGCGACACGATCGGGATCCAGGTCGAGCGCGACGTACGACAAACCTTCATGTTCCAGCATGCGCGCCAGATTCTGGCCGGCCCGGCCGTAGCCGCAAATGATCACGTGGCCGCTCTGTTTGAGGCTCTGCGTGGCGATGCGCGTCATTTGCAACGACTGCATCATCCATTCAGTCGACGACAGCCGCAGCACGATCCGGTCCGCGTTCTGGATCATGAACGGCGCGGCCAGCATCGACAGCAGCATAGCCGCGAGAATCGCCTGGAGCATGGTGGCGTCGACGAGATGCTTGTCGAGAATCAGATTCAGCAGCACGAAGCCGAACTCGCCCGCTTGCGCGAGGCCGATACCGGTGCGCATCGCGACGCCCGGCGACGCGCCGAACAGGCGCGAGAGGCCCGTCACCATGATCGCCTTCAGCAGAATCGGGCCGACCAGAAAGCCGAGCACGATCAGCGGATGCTCCCAGATCACGCGCGGATTGAGCAGCATGCCGGTGGTGATGAAGAACAACCCCAGCAGCACGTCGCGAAACGGCTTGATGTCCTCTTCCACCTGATGCCGGTACGGCGTTTCGGCGATCAGCATGCCGGCGATGAACGCGCCGAGCGCGAGCGACAAACCGAACTTGTCCGTGATGAACGCGCAACCGAGCGTCACCAGCAACAGATTGAGAATGAACAGTTCCTGCGAACGGCGCCGCGCCACCACGTTGAACCAGCGCGTCATGAAACGCTGGCCAACAATCAATAGCAGCGACAACGCCACGACGATCTTGATGGCCGCCACGCCGAGCGAGCTGACGAGATCTTCCGAGTTGCCGCCCAAAGCCGCGATGATAATGAGCAGCGGCACCACCGCCAGATCCTGAAACAGCAGCACGCCGAAGATATTGCGGCCATGCTCGGTCTCGATCTCGAGCCGCTCCGCCAGCATCTTGCTGACGATCGCCGTCGACGACATGGCGAGCGCGCCGCCCAGCGCCACACTTGCTTGCCAGCGGATATGCACCCAGCGCTCCAGCACGAAGCCGAGCGAGACCGCCACGGCGATCGTGCCGATCACCTGCAGCAGGCCGAGGCCGAACACGAGCCGGCGCATGGAGCGCAGCTTGGCGAGCGAAAACTCCAGCCCGATCGAAAACATCAGGAACACCACGCCAAACTCGGCGAGGTTCTGCGCGCCCGCCGAGTCGGGAATCAGACCGAACGCATGCGGACCGACGACGATGCCCACCGTCAGATAGCCGAGCATCGGCGGAAGATTCAGAAAGCGAAACACCACCACGCCCGCCACCGATGCCAGCAGCAGGAACAGCGTCATTTCGAGGGGGGAAATCATCGGCAAAAACGCATCGGCAAAGCGTCCTCGTTCGTCAGCGGAACCGCGCACGCAAAGCGCCGTGCGACAAGGTTGAGGGGCCGTTAAAGGCAGCGATAAAGACAGCGGCTCGGCACAGCAGGCCCGGCGCGGCGAACAGGCGCCTTTGCTATACTTCGCGAATGATAGCGAAAATCAATGGCGACCGGGCACTCGAGCTCGCTCGCGACGTGCTCGACATCGAAGCGGACGCCGTGCGCGCGCTTCGCGATCAACTCGACGATGGTTTCGTCGGGGCGGTCGACTTCATCCTGGGTTGCCGCGGGCGCGTTGTCGTTTCCGGCATCGGCAAATCCGGTCACGTGGCCCGCAAGCTCGCGGCCACGCTCGCCAGCACCGGCACGCCGGCGTTCTTCGTGCATCCCGCTGAAGCCAGCCACGGCGATCTCGGCATGGTCACCGCCGACGACGTGTTCCTCGCGCTGTCCAATTCCGGTGAAACCGAAGAACTCGTAGCGATCCTGCCGCTCATCAAGCGGCTCGGCGCGAAGCTGATTGCCATGACGGGCCGTCCGTCATCGAGTCTCGCACAACTGGCCGACGTGCACCTGAATTCCGGTGTGTCGAAAGAAGCCTGCCCGATGAATCTTGCGCCCACCGCCAGCACCACCGCCGCGCTCGCGCTCGGCGACGCACTCGCGGTCGCGGTGCTCGATGCCCGCGGCTTCGGGCGCGACGACTTCGCGCGCTCGCATCCGGGCGGCGCGCTCGGGCGGCGCCTGCTCACTTATGTGCGTGACGTGATGCGCACCGGCGATCAGGTGCCGAAGGTCACGCCCGAGGCCACCGTGCGCGACGCGCTGTTTCAATTGACCGCCAAGCGCATGGGCATGACCGCGATCGTCGATCACGAGGACCGCGTCGCCGGCATCTTCACCGACGGCGACTTGCGCCGCGTGCTCGAACGCGACGGCGATTTCCGCGAACTGTCGATCGCCTCGGTCATGACCGCCGGCCCGCGCACCATCGGTCCGGATCAACTCGCGGTCGAAGCCGTGGAACTGATGGAGCGCCACCGCATCAATCAGATGCTGGTCGTCGACGAAGCAGGCAAGCTGATCGGCGCACTCAACATGCACGACCTGTTCTCGAAGAAGGTGATCTGATGGCCATTGCTCCGCCCACCGCGACCGAACGCGCAAGCCGCGTCAAGCTGATGATTTTCGACGTCGACGGCGTGCTGACCGACGGCGGTCTGCTGTTCACGGCGGAAGGCGACACGATGAAGGGCTTCAACTCGATGGACGGCCACGGCATGAAGCTGTTGCGCGAGGCGGGCATCGAGACGGCGATTATTACCGGTCGCAAGTCGGGCATCGTCGCGGTACGGGCGAAGGAAATGAACGTCACGCACGTTTATCAAGGCGTGCAGGACAAACCTAAAGCGTTCGCAGACCTGTTGCAGCAAACCGGCCTGACGGCCGAAGAATGCGGCTACATGGGCGACGACTGGGTCGATCTCGCCGTGATGCTGAAGGTCGGCTTCGCGGCCGCGCCGGCCAACTCGCATCCTGAAGTGATCGCGCGCGCCCACTGGGTCAGCGAGGCACGCGGCGGTCACGGCGCGGCGCGCGAAGTCGTCGATACGCTGCTGCGCGCGCAGCACAAATACGAAGCGCTGCTCGCGGCCGCCTGTAGCGGCGAACAGCGGGGCCTCGTCGGATGAACCAGTTTCGCCTGACGTCGCTGATTCCGCTGGTCGCCATGGCTGCGCTCGCCGGTATCACGTGGTGGCTGCTGCAAGCCACCCTGCCCCGGCAGAACGAAGGCGTGGTGCGCCCCAAAGAGCACACGCCGGACTATTTCGCCGACAACTTCTCGGTTTCCGAACTCGATCAGTCGGGCTCCACGCAATACCGGCTGACCGCCCAGTCGCTGATCCATTACGAAGACGACGAGCTGAGCGACCTGGTCAAACCGGCCATGCGCGCGTTCCAGCCGGGCAAGCCGATCGTCACCGCAACCGGTGACACCGGCAAGGTGAACGGCGATGCGTCGATCGTCGATCTGTACGACAACGCGCGCATCGTGCGGGCGCCCGGCTACGGGGATCCGCAGATGCAAGCGGATTCGCAGCATTTTAGGGTGCTGGTCAACGACGATGTGATCGAGACTGAAAAGCCGGTTAAACTTCAGCGCGGCATGTCGGTGATGACTGCCAGCGGCATGAACTACAACAACGTCACCCGGGTGATGCAGCTGTTCGGCAACGTGAAAGGCAACATCGCCCCGTCCGAAGCAGGCGGCAGCTCGCCCAAGCAACCCGGGTAATCCATTCCAGGCGTGACTGCATGAACGAATCGTTCCCCCGTTTTGATACCGGCTGCTCGCGCACCCTGTCCGCGTGGCGCGCCGGGCTTGCTGCGCTCGTCGTCGCGTTGCCGCTCGCCGGCTTCGCGCCGCTCGCGCACGCCGACCGTGCCGACAAGGACAAGCCGCTGAACATCGAAGCGGACAACATGACTTACGACGACCTGAAGCAGGTCAACATCTTCACCGGCCATGTGGTCGCCACCAAAGGCACGATCGTGATCAAGGCCGACCGTGTCGAAGTGACGCAAGACCCGCAGGGCTATCAATACGCAACCGGCACCTCGAGCGGCGGCAATCTGTCGTATTTCCGCCAGAAGCGCGAGGGCCTCGACGAATATATCGAAGGCACGGCCGTCCGGATCGACTACGACGGCAAGCAGGATCTGACCACGCTCACCACCAACGCCACCGTAAAACGCCTGCAAGGCCTCTCCACGGTCGTGGACCAGGTGCACGGCAGCGTCATTACGTATGACGGCCAGAACGACTTCTATACCGCGAAGGCAGGCAAGGACGTCGCTGGCCCGGGCAACCCGACCGGCCGCGTGCGCGCCATGCTGTCGCCGCGCAATGGCGGCGCGGCGCCGCTGAACGGCGCGTCGGCCACGCTCGCGCCGTCCACGACGATCCAGGGAGCCCCGAACCAGTGAGCACGTCAGCGTCCCTCCCCAATCGCAAGCCGGCCGGCACCAGCAGTTCGCTAGTGGTGCGCAACCTGAAGAAGCGTTACGGCTCGCGCACGGTCGTCAAAGACGTGTCGCTCGACGTGAAAAGCGGTGAAGTGGTCGGCCTGCTCGGCCCCAACGGCGCGGGCAAGACCACTTCGTTCTATATGATCGTCGGCCTCGTGCCGCTCGACGCGGGCGAGATCGATCTGGACGGCAAGTCGATCAGCCTGCTGCCTATCCACAAGCGCGCTTCGCTGGGGCTGTCCTATCTGCCGCAGGAAGCTTCGGTGTTCCGCAAGCTCAGCGTCGAAGAAAACATTCGCGCGGTGCTGGAATTGCAGCACGAAGAGAACGGCAAGCGGCTCAGCAAAGACGCCATCACGAACCGCACGGAAGCCTTGCTCGACGAGTTGCAGATTGCGCACTTGCGCGAGAATCCGGCGCTGTCGCTGTCGGGCGGCGAGCGTCGCCGGGTTGAAATCGCCCGGGCGCTGGCTACCAATCCGAGCTTTATTCTGCTCGACGAACCGTTCGCGGGCGTCGACCCGATCGCCGTGCTGGAAATTCAGAAGATCGTTAAATTTCTGAAGCAGCGCAATATCGGCGTGCTGATCACCGACCACAACGTGCGTGAAACGCTCGGCATCTGCGATCACGCGTACATCATCAGCGACGGCAGCGTGCTGGCCGCCGGCGCGCCGAGCGACATCATCGAAAACGAAAGCGTGCGGCGCGTCTATCTGGGCGAGCACTTCCGCATGTAAGCGCATGAGGGATTACCGGCGGTGCCGGCGCGCACCCGTCGGCCCCTCCATGCGGCAACCGCACATCCGCATTTTTGGCCCGGGCCGTTCTGCGCCCGTCGCCGCCTAAAAGAGGCGCACGCGTAATTGCGAATGTCGCAAGGTATCGCGGTCGTGGCAAACTCTCTACAATGAATCTCAACTTGCCATGAAAGCCAGCCTCCAACTCCGCCTATCGCAGCATCTTGCGCTGACGCCGCAACTGCAGCAGTCCATCCGGCTGCTTCAGCTGTCTACGCTCGAATTGCAGCAAGAAGTCGCAATGGCGATCTCGCAGAATCCGCTCCTCGAAAACGAGGACGACTGGATCGCGAGCCCGTTGCGCGTCGCGGCCGACGGCTCGCTGATCGCGCAGGCGCCCAACTCTTCCGCGCCACCCGACCAGATGGGCGGCAATACGTCCTCCTCGTCCAGCAGCGAGCGCGCCGAGAACGGCGAACCGCAGGGCGTCGACGAATACAACGGCCTCGCAGGCGACGGCAATGGCGACGCGTCGCAATGGAATCTCGACGACTACGGCCGCTCCGGCAACGCCTCGGACGACGACGATCTGCCGCCGCTGCAAATCCATGAATCGAGCACCTCGCTGCGCGACCACCTGATGGCGCAATTGCGCGTCACCCAGGCGGGCCAGCGCGACCGGGCGCTGATCACCTTCCTGATCGAATCGCTCGACGACGACGGCTATCTGGCCGCCACGCTCGAAGAAGTGCTGGCCGATCTGCCCGAAGAGCTCGAAGTCGACGTCGACGAAATGAATGCCGCGCTTGCGCTGCTGCATAGCTTCGACCCGGCCGGGGTCGGTGCGCGCTCCGCGTCGGAATGTCTCAAGCTGCAATTGTTGCGGCTCGACGCCTCACCTACGCGCACGCTCGCGCTGGATATCGTCGCCCACCACCTGGAACTGCTTGCGGCGCGCGATTTCACGCGTCTGCGCAAGCATCTGAAGGCCAACGACGACGATCTGCGCGACGCGCACGTACTGATCCGCTCGCTCGAACCGTTCCCCGGCGCCGCCTATGGCAAGGCCGAAGCGGACTATGTCGTGCCGGACATCATGGTGCGCAAAACAGCACAGGGCTGGCAGGCCGAGCTGAATCCGGAAGTGGTGCCGAAGCTGCGTATTAACCATCTATACGCGAATATTCTGCGCAATAACCGGGGCGATCCGGGCAGTGGTTCGTTGCGCCAGCAACTGCAGGAAGCGCGCTGGCTGATCAAAAATATCCAGCAACGTTTCGAGACGATTCTGCGCGTGGCGCAGGCAATTGTGGAACGTCAGAAGAGCTTTTTTGTCCACGGCGAAATTGCCATGCGCCCCTTGGTTTTGCGGGAAATTGCTGATACGCTGGGCCTACACGAGTCAACTGTCTCGCGTGTGACAACCGGTAAATACATGCTGACCCCATTCGGGACGCTTGAATTTAAGTACTTCTTCGGATCACACGTTTCGACTGACACGGGCGGCGCGGCGTCTTCAACGGCGATTCGCGCGCTCATCAAGCAACTGATAGGAGCGGAAAACCCGAAATCTCCTCTTTCGGACAGTCGCATAGCCGAACTGCTGGCTGAACAGGGCTTCGTGGTCGCACGGCGTACCGTTGCGAAATACCGTGAAGCGCTCAAGATTCCGGCAGTCAACCTGCGCAAGTCTCTGTAGCCCGTCGCCTTCCGTGGCGGGCATTTACCGGCCGCTCCGCAGTTGGCGGACAGGCCGGCCGATGCGACCTGCCAGTAGTCAGTCACCGGGGGACGACTCAGGCAAGCCGACAGATCGACCGGACCTTCGTCATCGTGCGGACCAAGCGGCCATTAGCTTGGAGAAGCACTATGAATCTGCAGATCAGTGGACACCACCTCGAAGTAACGCCTGCGTTGCGCGAATACGTGATCACCAAACTGGATAGGGTGCTAAGACATTTCGATCAGGTCATCGACGGCAGTGTGGTCCTCTCGGTCGACAACCACAAGGAAAAGGAAAAGCGTCAAAAGGTTGAAATCAACCTGCATCTCAAGGGCAAGGACATATTTGTCGAGAGCTGTGACAGCGACCTGTACGCTGCGATCGATCTGATGATCGACAAGCTTGACCGGCAAGTCATTCGCCATAAGGATCGTCTGCAAGGCCATGCGCACGAGGCGATCAAGTATCAACCGGCGCCGCAGCTAGACGTGCCGCCGCAATAAGGGAAATCAGAGGACATTCTTCATCTCCCTTAACCAGCGAAACCGCCCGGAATCGGGCGGTTTTTTGTTTCCGGACGCCGCTTCCCGCGTGGCGTCGCAGCATCTGCCCACGCTTCAAAAGAACTCAATTCGCATTGATGGCGCGCCGCACCATCCGTGGCTACCCTGTTCTATAATGTTCCGGTTACCATCGGGGTCAGGTAAGCTCAAGCGGAAGTCGGTCGGCCGGAGTCCTGCGCTTTCGGACTCCAACGCATGTCGCCGCGAGCATCAAACGAATGGAACGCCACTCAAACGCCCCAGCGAGGAGAACCCAGGCCACGTTTTCGCCTGTCAACATGAATCGTTTAGCCAAATTTCTTCCCCTCGAGAACGTCGTCGTCGGACTATCGGTCACCAGCAAGAAACGTGTGTTCGAGCAAGCGGGCCTGATCTTCGAGAACCAGAACGGCATCGCCCGTAGCACGGTCACTGACAATCTGTTCGCGCGCGAGCGCCTCGGATCAACTGGCCTTGGTGAAGGCGTGGCGATTCCGCATGGCCGGATCAAAGGCTTGAAGCAGCCGCTCGCCGCGTTCGTCCGTCTTGCCGAACCCATCCCCTTCGAATCGCCCGACGGTCAGCCGGTCTCGCTGCTCATCTTCCTGCTCGTGCCCGAACAGGCCACTCAACAGCACCTCGAAATCCTTTCGGAAATCGCGCAGTTGCTGTCCGATCGCGAAGCCCGCGAGCGCCTGCATACGGAAGAAGACCGCGAATCATTGCATCGCCTGCTCACTCAGTGGCAACCTTGATGCATCGGCGGTTATCCGCACGCCGGTGATCCGCCCACGTGCGGATACCGTCTGACAAGGTAAGCGGCCCGCGCTAGCGCGGCCGTTGCTTTGTCCGGCAAGCGGCCAACACTGGAGTCACTGACTCATGGATACGTCCAGCATCAACGCCCAAAGCATTTTCGACGATAACGCCGCCATGCTGAAGCTCAGCTGGCTGACGGGGCATGAAGGCTGGGAGCGCGGCTTTTCTTCGGAATCGGTCGCCAATGCCACGTCGAGCGCCGACCTTGTCGGCCACTTGAACCTGATCCACCCGAACCGGATCCAGGTGCTCGGCGACGCCGAAATCGACTACTACAAGCGCCAAACCGACGAAGACCGCTCGCGCCACATGGCCGAGCTGATCGCGTTGGAACCACCGTTTCTGGTGGTGGCGGGCGGCGTCGCCGCGCCGCCGGAACTGGTCTTGCGCTGCACGCGTTCGTCCACGCCGCTATTCACCACGCCGATGTCCGCCGCCGCGGTGATCGACAGCCTGCGCCTCTACATGTCGCGCATTCTCGCGCCGCGCGCCACGCTGCACGGCGTGTTTCTCGACATCCTCGGCATGGGCGTGTTGCTCACCGGCGACTCGGGCCTCGGCAAGAGCGAACTCGGGCTGGAACTGATCAGCCGCGGCCACGGCCTCGTTGCCGACGACGCGGTGGATTTCGTGCGCCTCGGTCCCGACTTCGTCGAAGGTCGCTGCCCGCCGCTGCTGCAAAACCTGCTGGAAGTGCGCGGCCTCGGCCTGCTCGACATCAAGACGATTTTCGGTGAAACCGCGGTGCGCCGCAAAATGAAGCTCAAGCTGATCGTGCAACTGGTCCGCCGTCCCGATGGCGAATTCCAGCGCCTGCCGCTGGAAAGTCAGACCGTCGACGTGCTCGGCCTGCCGATCAGCAAGGTCACGATTCAGGTGGCGGCCGGCCGAAATCTCGCCGTGCTGGTCGAGGCCGCCGTGCGCAACACGATCCTGCAACTGCGTGGCATCGACACTCTGCGCGACTTCATGGATCGCCAGCGCCTTGCCATGCAAGACCCCGACAGCCAGTTTCCCGGCAAACTGATCTGAGTCCGCAAGACCATGCCGTATCCGCAGCCAGCGGCAGGCCGCGGGTACGCGCGAGGGGACCAGATGCTATGATGAACTGTACGGTTTTCACGACCCCATGCGCATAATCCTGATCACCGGTATATCCGGCTCCGGCAAATCAGTTGCCCTGAACGCGCTTGAAGACGCAGGCTATTACTGCGTCGACAACTTGCCGCCGCGCTTCCTGCCGCAACTGGCTTCCTATCTCGCCGAGGACGGGCAAGACCGCCTCGCGGTCGCGATCGACGCGCGCTCGAGCGCCTCGCTCGACGAAATGCCCGCCATGATCCGCGACCTCTCGCGTGCCCACGACGTACGCGTGCTGTTCCTCAACGCGAGCACGCAGTCGCTGATTCAACGCTTCTCCGAAACGCGCCGGCGCCATCCGCTGTCCGGTTCCACTTCGCACGACGCCGACGTCGGCCTGCTCACCTCGCTCGCCGAAGCGATCGAACGCGAACGTGAACTCGTGGCGGGCCTGGCCGAGTTCGGCCATCAGATCGACACCAGCAATCTGCGCGCGAACGTGCTGCGCGCGTGGGTCAAACGCTTCATCGAGCAGAAAGATTCGGGGCTCGTGCTGATGTTCGAGTCGTTCGGTTTCAAGCGCGGCGTGCCGCTCGACGCCGATTTCGTGTTCGACGTCCGCACCTTGCCGAACCCGTACTACGATCATGAATTGAGGCCGCTCACGGGTCTCGACAAACCGGTGATCGATTTTCTCGATGCGCTGCCGGTCGTGCATGAAATGATCGACGACATCGAGAAATTTCTCGTTAAATGGCTCCCGCATTTCCGCGACGACAATCGCAGTTACCTGACCGTCGCGATCGGTTGCACGGGCGGCCAGCACCGCTCGGTATTCATTGCTGAGACGCTCGCCGCGCGTCTCGCATCGTCGGCGAATGTCATTGTGCGGCACCGCGATGCGCCGGTCGAAGCCGGCGAATCATCGAAGTTAGTGGCTTAACCGGCCGCATCGCGCGGCCTCAACTCGAAGCGTTGCGCCATGTCTTCTACTTCTACTGTGCTTGCCGATGTGCCGCTGTTTCCGCTGCATACGGTGCTGTTTCCCGACGGACTGCTGCCGCTAAAGATTTTCGAAGCGCGCTATCTCGACATGGCGCGCGACTGTCTGCGTGAAAAAACGCCGTTCGGCGTGTGCCTGCTAAAAAGCGGCGCGGAAGTGGCGCGTGCGGAAGAGCCTTCGGTGCCCGAAGCAATCGGCTGTCTCGCTGAAATCGACGAGTGCGATGTCGAAGCCTTCGGCATGCTGCTGATTCGCGCGCGCGGCACGCGGCGTTTTCGTCTGCTGTCGCATCGCGTCGAATCGAGCGGTTTGTTGGTCGGCATGGCGGAGCCGCTCGGCGAGGACATGCCGCTCGAAGGCAACGAGCAATTGGCCAAATTCGGCGCATGCGCGGAAGTGCTCGAACGGATCATCGCGACGATCCGCGAGCGCGATCCGGACAGTCTGCCGTTCGCGGAACCCTTCAGACTCGAAGATCCGTCTTGGGTGTCGAACCGTCTTGCCGAAGTGCTGCCGATCGCGCTGCGTGCTCGCCAGAAACTGATGGAATTGCAGGACGCCGGCGCGCGGATCGACGTGGTGCATCACTACATGCAGCAGCATCAGTTGCTTTGAAGGCGGACGCCGCGCTGTTAGCGGATTGATCAGATCAGCGAGCCCTGCAACCCGTCCAGCAGTTTGCGCACCGGCGCGGGCACACCGAACGAATCGAGATCGCTGAGCGCGACCCACGCGGTGTCGGCGTCGCCCAATGCGGCCAAAGCACCGCCTCCACGATCCAGTTCCGCGAGTCGCGGCTCGATATCCAGTTTGAAATGCGTGAACACATGCGTGAGCGGCGCGAGCGGCGAGACCGCACCGTCGCCGCCGAAGGCACGCGCACGCTCGGCGAGTGCGGCTTCGTCGGCGGCTTCGGGCAGGCTCCACAAGCCGCCCCAAATGCCCGACGGCGGACGCTTCTCCAACATCACCGCGTTGCCGTCGCGCAGCACCAGCATCCATGTGCGGCGCGTCGGCACGGTCTTTTTCGGACGCGCTGTGGGCAGCACCCGCTGACGTCCGGTCACGTTGGCGACGCAGTCGGCGGCGAACGGGCAGCGCAGGCAGTCCGGCTTGCCACGCACGCACAGCGTCGCGCCGAGATCCATCAGGCCTTGCGTGTAGGCGCTGACTTCGGCATCCGATGTGTTCGACGGAAGCAGCGATTCCGCCAGCGTCCACATCGCGTTCTCGACTTTCTTTTCGCCGGGGAAACCTTCGACGCCGAACACGCGCGCCAGCACGCGCTTCACATTGCCGTCGAGAATCGTCGCGCGCGCCCCGAACGCGAAGGACGCGATCGCCGCCGCCGTCGAGCGGCCGATGCCCGGCAATTCCGCCAGTTCCGCGACCGATGCCGGAAACGCGCCGCCATGCTGCTCGATCACGACTTGCGCGCAGCGATGCAGATTGCGGGCGCGTGTGTAATAGCCAAGGCCGGCCCATAACGCCATCACATCGTCAGACGGCGCGGCGGCGAGCGCGGCAACGGTCGGAAAACGCGCGAGAAATTTCGCGTAGTACGGAATCACCGTCGACACCTGCGTCTGCTGCAGCATGATTTCCGACAACCAGATGCGATACGGATCGCGTGTGTTCTGCCACGGCAAATCATGCCGGCCATGCTGACGCTGCCACACGATCAGTCGCGCGGAAAAATCGGACATGACTGGAAAAGCTGGCGCCTGCGGCGCGGCGGACGAAGTGGAACGCGGAGTTAAGCGAGAAGGCATCGACGATTTAGCGCTGGCAGGTGGGACAGAAATACGTTGAACGCTGCCCTTGCACGATCTGTTTGATCGGCGTTCCACACACGCGGCATGGCAGTCCGGCGCGATCATAGACGAAATAGTCGAGCTGGAAGTAACCGCTTTCGCCGTCACTGCCGACGAAGTCGCGCAACGTGCTGCCGCCCTTCTCGATCGCGGCGGCGAGCGTCACGCGCACGGCGTCCGCCAACAGCTCGTAACGCACGAGCGAGACGCGCCCCGCCGCGGTGGTCGGCCGGATGCCGGCGCGAAACAGGCTCTCCGATGCGTAGATATTGCCCACGCCCACCACGATTTCACCGGCCAGCAGCGCCTGCTTCACCGAGACTTTGCGCCCGCGCGTGAGCCGGTGCATCAGGGCGCCGGAGAATGCGGGCGAAAACGGTTCGACGCCGAGACTCGCGAGCAGCGGATGCTCGAGCACGTCACCGGCTTCGCGCGGGTGCCACAGCACCGCGCCGAAGCGCCGCGGATCGCGATAGCGCAAAATGAACTCGTCGAAGATCCAGTCGATGTGATCGTGTTTCGCCGCGGCCGGCGGATGCGGCACGTGGCGCAGCACCCGCAGCGTCCCAGTCATACCAAGATGCACGATGAACCAGCCCGCGTCGATCTCGAACAACAGATACTTGCCGCGCCGCTGCACCTTTCGCACCACGTGGCCGCGCAAGGTTTTCGCAAGGTCGGCCGGAATCGGCCACCGCAATGCGGGCGTGCGCACATCCACGCGCTCAACCTTGCGCCCGGACACATACGGTTCGATTCCCCGTCGGGTAACCTCAACTTCTGGCAACTCTGGCATGTCTAACTGGTCTGCAACTTGCGTGAGTGGTTGTGCGCGTATTGTAGCGAGCGCGTTACAATCGTCCGAAACATTGAACGGATTTCCATGAACTTGTCCTTCGTGAAGCTGTTTTTAAAGCGCTCGGCTAGCGCATTCCGCGTACCGCACGCCGTGTCCGCTCGCCGGATGCTCGGTGCGGCGGCGCTCGCGGTCTGGGCGCTGGCTGCCATGCCCGCCCACGCGCAGGACCCCTCGCCGGACTCGGACGACACCTCGGTCACCATGCCGGACCCGCTCGGCCCGGCCTCGGCGGAAGACCAGAAGTCCCTGCCCGGCGTGCCGCTGACGAGCCAGATCGTATTCCAGGTGCTCGCCGCCGAAGTCGCGCTGCAGCGCGACCAGCCGGCGCCCGCCTATCAGACCTATCTCGCGCTCGCGCGCGACACGCACGATCCGCGCATGGCGCAGCGCGCCACCGAGATCGCGCTGGCCGCGCAGAGCCCTTCGGACGCTTTGGCCGCCGCGCAATTGTGGCAGCAGTATGCGCCGAACTCGGAGCGCGCCGCGCAACTCGACGCATCGCTGCTCGTGTTGTCCGGCAAACCTGACGACGCTTCGCCGATCCTCGCGCGCGAACTCGCGCGTGTGCCCGCCGACAATCGCGGCAGCGCGATTCTGGCGCTGCAGTTGCTGCTCTCGCGCGGCCCGAACCGGATCGGCGGCCTGCACGTGCTGCAGGATCTGCTCAAGAACGACATGAACCGGCCGGAAGCGCAACTGGCGATCGCACGCCAGCAACTCGTCTCGGACGACGCGCCGGGCGCGCGCAAATCGCTTGAACAGGCCCTCGCGCTCAAGCCCGACTATTTGCCGGCAGCGCTGACGTTGTCGCAAATGGGCCCCGAAGAGCGCAAGGAAGGCATCGCTTCGCTCGAAAAGTACGTGCAGCAGAATCCGAAATCGCATGACGCGCGTCTCGCGCTCGCGCAGATGTATCTGGCGAGCGACCGTCTGGACGACGCGCAGAAGCAGTTCGAGATCATGCACAAGAACAACGCGAACGAGTTGACGCCGCTCATGGCGCTCGCGCTGATCAAGATCCAGCAAAAGAATCTCAACGAGGCGCAAGCCTACCTGACCCAGTATGCGCAACAGGCTGAAAAAACGCCGGGCGCCGATCCGGGCCAGGCGTATATCTACCTTGCACAACTGTCGCTCGAACAGAAGAACGAAGCGGCCGCGAGCGACTGGCTGAACAAGATCTCGCCGTCTAGCCAGCAGTATGTGCCGGCGCAGATCACGCGCGCGCAATTGCTCGCCAAGCAGGGCAAGGTCGACGACGCACGCAAGCTGCTGGCTAACCTGCCAGCGCCGGACCCGCGCGACCAGGCGCTGCTTATGCGCACTGACGCGGCGATCCTGTTCGACGCGAAGCGCTACCCGGAGGCGGAAACACGGCTGCAGCAAGCCACGGCGCAGTTTCCCGACGACCCCGATCTGACCTACGACTACGCGATGTCCGCTGAAAAAACCGGCCATTACGACGTCATGGAAGCGCAGTTGCGCAAGCTGATCCAGACGCAGCCTGACAACCCGCAAGCGTATAACGCGCTCGGCTACTCGCTGGCCGATCGCAATCAGCGCCTCGCCGAAGCGGACAAGCTGGTCGAGAAGGCATCCTCATTGGCGCCGAACGACGCGTTCATCATGGACAGCGTCGGCTGGGTCAAATACCGGATGGGCGATACCTCGGACGCCATCAGGCTGCTGCGCAAGGCGTACGACATGCAGCCGAACGCCGAAATCGGCGCGCACCTCGGCGAAGTATTGTGGAAAACCGGCAATCAGGATCAGGCACGCGCCGCTTTCCGCGATGCGCGCAAGCTCGAACCGGACAACGACACGCTTGTCAAAACGCTCCAACGTCTCCAGGTGAACGATCTTTGATGCGTCTTTCCCGTCTGATTTCCTTTCCCCGGGCACCGCGTGGCGCGGCGCTCGCTTTCACTGCGGCAGCGGCCGTCGCCTTGGCCGGTTGTGCGTCGGTCAAACCGCAAGGGCCGTCCACGTCGAATGCTGCGACCTCCGTCACCGCGCAGACTAGCCGTGCTTACCAGGGCCGTTTCGCGGTCCAGTACAACGATCAGAACGGCCAGCAGCGCAACGCTTACGGCAACTTCACTTGGCAGGAAACCGGCGACACCGTGACCCTGCAGTTGCGCAACCCGCTCGGTCAGACGCTGGCGGTGGTGACGTCGTCGCCGGCTTCGGCAACGCTGGAGCTGCCGAATCGCCAGCCGCTCACCGCGGATAACGTCTCCACGCTGATGCAGAATGCGCTCGGCTTCGCGTTGCCGGTCGAAGGGCTGCGCTATTGGCTGCAGCCGTCGCCGGCGCCCACTTCGCGCGCCAGGACCGAGAAGGATCCCGAGCAACCGTCGCGGCTGAAGCAGATCACTCAGGACGGCTGGACGATCGACTATCTGGCTTATGCCGACGCGCCGGCCACCGGCGTGAAGCGCATCAATCTGAGCCGTTCGGAACCGCCGCTCGACATCAAGCTCGTGCTGGATCAGTAACCCGCGCTGCCCTCACGCACTTTTTCGCGTGCGACCTTGCCGCTTCTTCGGCGCCATCTGGCGCATGTAGCCTCGACTCATGATTGAAACGACCGATTCGCTGCGCGATTGCCTCGCTCCAGCGAAACTCAACCTCTTCCTGCACATTACCGGCCGCCGGCCGGATGGCTATCACACGCTGCAAACGGTTTTCCAGCTGCTCGACTGGGGCGACACGCTGCACTTCACGCGACGTGACGACGGACTCATCACGCGCAGCACCGAAATCGCCGACGTGCCGCCGGAACACGACCTGACCGTGCGCGCCGCGACACTGCTCAAAGCGCATACGGGCTCGCCTGAAGGCGTCGATATCGAAATCGACAAGCGTCTGCCGATGGGCGCTGGCCTCGGCGGCGGCAGCTCTGATGCAGCGACGACGCTGCTCGCGCTGAATCGTTTGTGGAAGCTCAATCTGCCGCGCCTCGAATTGCAGGCGCTCGCATTGAAACTTGGCGCCGATGTGCCGTTTTTTGTTTTCGGAAAAAATGCGTTCGCCCAGGGTGTCGGAGAAGCTTTAGACGTTGTACAATTGCCGCCGCGCCATTTCCTAGTAGTGACGCCGAGGGTTCATGTTCCGACTACAGCGATTTTTTCTGAAAAAGCGTTGACAAGAGATTCAAAACCCCTCACAATTACGGACTTTCCTGCAGAACTTAGCTGCAACACTGAATGGCCAGAAAGTTTCGGCCGCAATGACATGCAGCAGGTTGTCGTAGGAAAATACGCGGAAGTAGCGCAAGTGTTGCGATGGTTTGAAAACGTCGCGCCAGCGCGGATGTCTGGATCAGGTGCAAGTGTTTTTGCCGCGTTCCGCAGTAAAGCTGAAGCAGAAGCGGTGCAAGCCAAACTGCCAGCCGAATGGAACAGCGCAGTGACTGCAAGTCTCGATCAGCATCCACTCTTTGCTTTCGCGTCATAAGTTTTGCATCGTCGAACGCTCCTCGTTCGGTGAAGCTCAAAGTTAGTGTAGGGGAGTCGCCAAGTTGGTTAAGGCACCGGATTTTGATTCCGGCATTCGAAGGTTCGACTCCTTCCTCCCCTGCCAAAAATTCTCGCATTTCCCTCGCCCCCAGCCTGAAGTAGGTGCACGATGAGCAGCCATGACGGCCTGATGGTTTTTACTGGCAACGCAAATCCCGCGCTTGCACAGGAAGTCGTCAAAATCCTCGGTATTCCCCTCGGCAAAGCAATGGTTAGCCGTTTCTCGGACGGTGAAATCCAAGTCGAGATTCAGGAAAACGTGCGTGGCAAGGATGTCTTCGTCCTGCAGTCCACGTGCGCACCGGCGAACGACAATCTGATGGAACTGATGATCATGGTCGATGCGCTCAAGCGCGCATCCGCCGGCCGGATCACCGCAGCCATCCCCTACTTCGGTTATGCCCGTCAAGATCGTCGCCCGCGTTCCGCGCGCGTCGCCATCTCGGCGAAGATCGTAGCGAACATGCTGGAAATCGCCGGCGTCGAGCGGATCATCACGATGGATCTGCACGCCGACCAGATTCAAGGCTTCTTCGACATTCCGGTCGACAACATCTACGCTACGCCCGTGCTGCTCGGCGATCTGCGCAAGCAGAACTACGAGAACCTGCTGGTCGTTTCGCCGGACGTCGGCGGCGTGGTGCGTGCCCGGGCTTTGGCCAAGCAACTGAATTGCGATCTCGCGATCATCGACAAACGCCGCCCGAAGGCGAACGTTGCCGAAGTCATGAACATCATCGGTGAAGTCGAAGGCCGTACCTGCGTGATCATGGACGACATGGTCGACACCGCCGGCACGCTTTGCAAGGCAGCACAAGTTTTGAAGGAACGTGGCGCGAAGCAGGTGTTCGCGTACGCTACGCACCCGGTTCTGTCGGGTGGCGCAGGCGAGCGTATTGCCGCTTCCGCACTCGACGCACTCGTTGTCACGGACACGATCCCGCTCGGCGACGAAGCCCGCTCGTGCGCGAAGATCCGTTCGCTGACCAGCGCCGGCCTGCTCGCCGAAACGTTCTCGCGGATTCGCCGCGGCGATTCGGTGATGTCGCTGTTCGCTGAAAGTTAAGTATTTGCGAAGGCGCAGCGCGCCGCTTTACGCGGCACACTGCGCTTTTGCACAATCGGCATGAACGAACGAAGGTTCGTGCCGCAGTTCTGGGGCCTCAGCCATCTGGCTTGGAGGCCCCGTTTTTACTGCCTGGTCGCGGGCAGTGCATTGGAGATTCAAAATGAAAGTAGTCGCTTTCGAGCGTTCTTTGCAAGGTACGGGTGCGAGCCGCCGCCTGCGTAACTCGGGCAAGACCCCGGGCATCGTATATGGCGCTGGTGCTGAAACGCAATTGGTCGAACTGGACCACAACGCGCTGTGGCACGCGCTGAAGAAAGAAGTTTTCCACTCGTCGATTCTCGATCTGGAAGTGGCAGGCAAGTCGCAACAGGTTTTGCTGCGCGACGTGCAATACCACCCGTTCCGTCAGCTCGTGCTGCACGTGGACTTTCAACGTGTCGACGCGAAGAAGAAGCTGCACACCAAGGTGCCGCTGCACTTCATGAACCAGGAATCGAACCCGGCAGTGAAGCTGTCGAGCGCGGTGATCTCGCACGTCATCAACGAAATCGAAATCGAGTGCCTGCCGTCGGCACTGCCGGAATTCCTCGAAGTTGATCTGGCGACGATCGAAGCAGGTCACTCGGTCCACGCTAAAGACATCAAGCTGCCGGCAGGTGTGTCGCTGGTTGCTCACGTCGAAGCGGAAAACCCGGTGGTCGCTGCCGCAACGATCCCGGCTGGCGCAATCGCTGAAGGCGACGCCGCCGCTGCTGCAGGCGAAGGCGAAACGCCGGCTGCTTAAGGGCGCCTCAGGCAAAGAGCAAGAAATCCTCTCGATCCGTTTCAATGAAACGGTCGATGTGACCCGCCGAGGTTCGCCCCGGCGGGTTTTTTTTCGGTTTTTTTCGGCCCGGCTGCATTCAGCTTCAAGGCCAGACGGACCTACGCAAACATGATCAAACTGATCGTCGGCCTCGGCAATCCGGGCGCCGAATACACCGCGACGCGCCACAACGCCGGCTTCTGGCTGGTCGATCAACTGGCGCGCGAAGCAGGCACGACGTTGCGCGACGAGCGGCGTTTCCATGGCTTCTATGCCAAAGCGCGGCTGCACGGCGAGGAAGTGCATCTGCTGGAACCGCAGACGTATATGAACCGTTCGGGTCAATCGGTCGTGGCAGTTGCGCAGTTCTTCAAGATTCTCCCCGACGAAATCCTGGTCGCGCACGACGAGCTCGACCTGCCGCCCGGCAGCGTCAAGCTGAAACTCGGCGGCGGCAGCGGCGGCCACAACGGGCTGAAGGACATCACCGCGCATCTGTCGTCGCAGCAATACTGGCGGCTGCGGATCGGCATCGGCCATCCGCGGGACCTGATTCCAGAGAGCGCGCGCGCCGGCGCCAAACCCGACGTCGCCAACTACGTGCTGAAACCTCCGCGCCGGGAAGAGCAGGACGTGATCGATGCGTCGATCGAGCGCGGGCTCGCTGTCATGCCGCAGATCATCAAGGGCGAACTGGAACGCGCGATGATGCAACTGCATCGCAACCCGTAGACTGCCTAGCTGGAACCTTGGTTGCCGTAACGCCATCGGCAGCAACCATCTTGTTGGGAGGAGAATCGCTTGAGCCGCTATTGGAGTGACATCGTTCACCGTCTGACGCCGTATGTGCCGGGCGAGCAGCCCGTGGTCGCGCATCCGGTCAAGCTGAATACCAACGAGAATCCGTATCCGCCGTCGCCGCGAGTGCTCGAGGCGATCCGGCAGGAACTGGGCGACGCGGCCGATTCGCTGCGGCGCTATCCCGATCCGACGGCGCAAAAGCTGCGCGAAACGGTTGCCGCGTACCACGGCATTCACGCGGAACAGGTGTTTGCCGGCAACGGCTCGGACGAAGTGCTGGCACTCACGTTCCAGGCCTTGCTCAAGCACGACAAACCTCTGCTGTTCCCGGACATCACGTACAGCTTCTATCCGACGTACGCGCGACTTTTCGAGGTCGACTACCGGACCGTCCCGCTCGACGACAGCTTTGCGATCAACGTCGACGACTACAAGTCTCCGAATGGCGGCATCCTGTTCCCGAATCCGAACGCGCCGACCGGCCGTCCGCTGCCACTCGCTGATATCGAGCGCCTGGTGGCGAGCAATCCCGATTCCGTCGTGGTGATCGACGAGGCCTACGTGGATTTCGGCGCTGAATCGGCCATCGGTCTGATCGACCGCTATCCGAATCTGCTGGTCGTTCAAACCGTGTCGAAGTCGCGTTCGCTGGCAGGAATGCGCGTCGGCCTTGCGTTCGGCAACCCAGAGTTGATCGGCGCGCTGAACCGTGTGAAGGACAGCTTCAACTCGTATCCGCTGGACCGTCTCGCGCAAGTCGCCGCCGCGGCGGCGTACGAAGACGACGCGTGGTTTCGCGACACCTGCGCCAAAGTCATGGCGAGTCGCGAGCGATTGGCCGCGGGGCTGACGGCGTTGGGCTTCGAGGTGGTGCCGTCGGCGGCGAATTTGCTGTTCGCTCGCCATGAGGGCTACGACGCCGCAACGCTCGTACTGCGACTGAGGGAAAAGGAGATTTTCGTGCGCCATTTCAAGGCGCCGCGCATCGACCAGCATCTGCGAATCTCGGTCGGCACCGACGCCGAATGCGACATTCTGCTGGACGCGTTGCGCGAGATTTTCAGCGCGTACGTGGGGTAAGACCGCGCAAAAGCGTCACTGCCAAAAAAAACGGCGAGGCCAAAAGCCTCGCCGTTTTTTTAGACTTCGCACCTCAGGCGCCCTTCGCGGCCTGCAGCGCGTGGTACTTGGCCATCAAGCCATCAGGCGTCTCCAGATGGTCGGGGTCGCGCGGAATACACTCTACCGGACACACCTGAATACACTGCGGCTCGTCGAAATGCCCCACACACTCGGTACATTTCTTCGGGTCGATTACATAGATTTCCGGGCCCATCGAGATTGCGTCGTTCGGGCACTCGGGCTCGCACACGTCGCAATTAATGCACTCGTCGGTAATCATCAAGGCCATACTTCTCTCACTTCACGCCGGCCGCAGCCGGCTTTTATCCGTCGAACCGACAGTTTACGCCGGTTACGGTTGTCCCGCCGACGCGCCGCTCGCCGGATCCATCGCGGCGACCTTTTCCGTCAGCCATTTCTCGACCGACGGGAAGACGAACTTGCTGACATCGCCGCCGAGCTGGGCGATTTCACGCACGATCGTGCCCGAGATGAATTGGTACTGATCGGACGGCGTCATGAACATGGTTTCGACGTCGGGCAGCAAATAGCGATTCATGCCCGCCATCTGGAACTCATATTCGAAGTCCGACACGGCCCGCAGGCCGCGCACGATCACGCGCGCGTTATTGGTGCGCACGAAATCCTTCAATAGCCCCTTGAAGCTCATCACCTGAACGTTCGGGTAGTGCCCGAGCACTTCGTGAGCGATGTCGAGGCGCTCTTCGAGCGTGAAAAATGGCTTCTTGTTGCGGCTGTCGGCAACGCCGACCACCAGCGTGTCGAAAATACTCGACGCGCGCCGAACGAGGTCTTCGTGACCGCGCGTCAGCGGGTCGAACGTGCCCGGGTATACGGCGACTACCATGAGACTTCTCCTCTCTTCAGACAAAGGGGCACGTCAAAGCGTCCACGCGACGCATTTGGCACCGACCGCACACGTGACGGCAAACCGCCCGGCGCTTGTTTTGGAACGCGCATTATTCCTTATTTTCGCGCTGCAGCAAATGAAAGTGGACAGCGCCCGCTCTACCTTGCCGCACGATTTCCCAACCGGCGAGCGTCTCGTTCCCAGCGAGTTCGAGCGCCTCGCCCGCTTCCACATACAGAAATCCGTCAGCGGCGACGAGCGGTGCCGCCAGCGTCAGCGCCTTGCCGAGCAGATCGTCGCCGAACGGCGGATCGAGAAACACGACGTCGAACGAACCGGGCGCGAGGCTCGCGGCAAGACGCAAACCGTCTGCTTCAGCGATTTCGATCGTGCGCGCCGACAGGCGTTCCTGGTTCGCGCGCAACTGGCCGGCGGCGCGCGCATTGCGCTCCACCATCAGCACCCGGGCGGCACCGCGCGACGCCGCCTCGAAGCCGAGCGCGCCGCTGCCGGCGAACAGATCGAGGCAGCGCTGCCCTTCCAGGTTCTGGCCGAGCCAGTTGAACAGCGTCTCGCGCACGCGATCGGGCGTGGGGCGCAGGCCGTCGAGATCGAGCACGGGCAAAGGCGTGCGCTTCCAGTCGCCGCCGATGATACGGATGGCGTGCGGCTTGCCGCCTTTGGACGAAGCGCCATGGGCGCGTGAAGGTGCGGAACGGGGCATGCAGTTTCGATTACGTTATTGAAGCGCCCGCGACGACGAAATTGCGGGCCGGAGCGCCAACGTTACCACAGCGACGCCCCGCGTCCAGCCTGGCCGTTCGGCCGATACGACGGCCGGCGGCGCGCCTGATAAAATGTGCGGCTTCCAGCGCCTTGCATCCCGCATCGCAACGCTGCCTGCCGCTCCCACCGGTCTTGTGCCGGTTGCGCGCATCGGCGCGCGCTCTCACCACGCCAGATCATGTTCAGCTTTTTCAAACGATTCAAGGGTTCGAAAGAGTCCGATAACGCGCCAGAAGAGTCGCAAACCGCGCCGGAGGGTTCGACGTCCGCTGCCGCCGTGCAGGCGCCTGCGCCCGTCGCGCCGGCCGCGCCGCGCCCGGCCGCGGCTCCGGTTCGCGTCGACACGCCGCCCGTGGCCGCTCCGTCGGCAATCGATCCCGAACCCGAGCCGGAAGCATTCGCGCTCGAAGAAACCGTCGAAGTCGTCCCGCCGCCGCTGCCGGATGCGGGCGCAAAGCGTTCCTGGCTGACGCGTCTGAAGACCGGCTTGTCGAAAACGAGTTCGAACCTGACTGGCATTTTCGTCGGCACGAAGATCGACGAAGACTTGTACGAAGAACTCGAAACCGCCCTGCTGATGTCGGACGCGGGCGTCGACGCCACAGAATTCCTGCTCGAGGCGCTGCGCGAAAAAGTGCGCGCAGAACGCCTCGTCGATCCGCAGCAGGTCAAAGCCGCGCTGCGCACGTTGCTGGTCGACCTGCTCAAACCGCTGGAAAAATCGCTCATGCTCGGCCGCGCGCAGCCGCTCGTGATGATGATCGCCGGCGTCAACGGCGCGGGCAAAACCACCAGCATTGGCAAGCTCGCCAAGCATCTGCAGAGTTTCGATCAATCCGTGCTGCTGGCCGCGGGCGACACGTTCCGCGCCGCCGCGCGCGAGCAATTGGCCATCTGGGGTCAACGCAACAACGTGACCGTGGTCTCGCAGGAAAGCGGCGACCCGGCAGCGGTGATCTTCGACGCGGTCGGCGCCGCGCGTGCGCGCAAGATCGACGTGATGATGGCGGACACGGCCGGCCGCCTGCCGACCCAACTGCATCTCATGGAAGAACTGCGCAAGGTGAAGCGCGTAATCGGCAAGGCGCAAGACGGCGCGCCGCATGAGGTGCTGCTGGTGATCGACGCCAACACCGGCCAGAACGCGCTCGCGCAAGTCAAGGCTTTCGACGACGCGCTCGGTCTCACCGGCCTCATCGTCACCAAACTCGACGGCACGGCGAAGGGCGGCATTCTCGCCGCGATCGCGCGGCAGCGTCCGATTCCGGTGTATTTCATCGGCGTCGGCGAGAAAGTCGAAGATTTGCAGCCGTTCAGCGCGGAAGAGTTTTCCGACGCGTTGCTGGGCGGCTGAGCGCCACAGCGTTCGCCGCTTAAGCCTCGGGCTCAGGCAGCAAAAGGGCACTACTCGGAGTGCCCTTTTTTCATCCCGTCTACCCGACGATCACGAATTACTCAGCGTCCGGCTGCGCGCCCGGCGCCGCGCGCGCAAACGCGTCGAGTTGCATCGCATGGTCGTAGATGCGCTGAATGGTCGGAAACTTAGTCGTGTCGACCTTGAAGCGCTGCGCGTTGAATACCTGCGGAATCAGACAGGTGTCCGCAATGGTCGGCGTATCGCCGAAACACAGCTTGCCGGTGCGCGAATCGCCCGCCAGATGCGCTTCGAACGTCGCGAATCCGGCTTCCACCCAGTGCCGGTACCAGGCGTCCTTGGCATAATCGTCGACGCCCAGCGTGTGCTTCAGATACTTCAGCACGCGCAGGTTGTTCAGCGGATGAATCTCGCACGCCACCTGCAACGCCAGCGCCCGCACATACGCGCGATCGGTCGGCGCCTTCGGCAAAAGCGCCGGCTCGGGATGCATCTCTTCCAGATACTCGATGATCGCGAGCGACTGCGGCATCACGTCATTGCCGTCGACGAAGGTCGGCACGATCCCGTCCGCGTTCACCTTGCGGTATTCGGGCTTCAACTGTTCGCCGCCGTCGCGCACAAGATGCACCGGCACGTAGTCGTACGGCAGATTTTTCACGTTCAGCGCAATGCGCACGCGATAAGACGCCGAGCTACGGAAATAGCTGTACAGCTTCATGTTGTCTGTCTCCCCCAACCGACCGTCAGACGACCCGCACGCTGAGCTCGCCGAGCCCGTCCACGCCACCCTTCATCAGATCGCCCTGCACCACCGCGCCGACGCCTTCCGGCGTGCCGGTGAAGATCAGGTCGCCGGGTTGCAGTTCGAACAGCGTCGACAAATAAGCGATCGTCTCGGCCACCGACCAGATTAGTTGCGACACGTCCGAGCTTTGCTTTTCCTCGCCGTTCACGGACAGCCAGATCGCGCCCTTGTCGACATGGCCGACCGTCGCCGCCGGATGAATCGGACCGAGCGGCGCCGAGTGATCGAAGCCCTTCGCGGTATCCCAGGGACGGCCCAGCTTTTTGGCTTCGGCCTGCAGGTCGCGGCGGGTCATGTCGAGACCTAGCGCGTAACCGTACACGTGGCCGAGCGCGCTCTCGACCGGAATGTTCTTGCCGCCCTTGCCGATCGCCGCCACCATTTCCATCTCGAAGTGGACGTTTTTCGACAGCGACGGATACGGAAACTCGCCGGTGGCGCCGGGCGCGACGTACAGCACGGCATCGGCCGGCTTGGCGAAGAAGAACGGCGGTTCGCGGTCGGGATCGTGGCCCATCTCGCGCGCATGCGCCTCGTAGTTACGGCCAACACAGTAGATGCGACGCACCGCGAACTGCTCGCTGGACCCCACAACCGGCACCGCGACCACCGGTGCGGGTGCAAATACGTAACTCATCCCGTTCTCCGTTATTTCATGTGAGCCGCCCGCGCGGCGATAAAACATCGAGTGTAACGCGCGACAAAGGGCCACGCGCACCAGTTCGGCATGGACCGGCAAGGCCGGCGCCGCGGGCGCGAAGTCTCGCGGGATCGCCATAGATGCGATACTTACACTCAATAGCGTCCCTTGAACAGCTTGGCCAACCGCTTTCAAGCGGCACGCCGACACGTCCCACTGCGCCCGATGACCGACTCCGCCGACACCGCCAATCCCTTCCCCTGCGCCCGCTTCATCAAGGAAATCGGCCGCGGCCCGAACGGCGCCCGCGCGCTGACCGCCGACGATACGCGCGCACTCTACACCGCCATGCTCGACGGCCGCGTGGCCGAACTCGAACTCGGCGCGGTGCTGCTCGCGTACCGCGTGAAGGGCGAAACCGCCGACGAGCTCGCCGCGATGCTGGCCGGCGCGCACGCGTCGTTCGAGCCGGTTCATTTGCCGCACGGCACGTTCCGGCCCGTGTCCATACCGAGCTACAACGGCGCGCGCAAGCAGCCAAACCTGGTGCCGCTGCTCGCCCTGCTGCTGGCGCGCGAAGGCGTGCCGGTGCTGGTTCACGGCGTCACCGAAGATCCGGGTCGCGTGACGAGCGCGGAAATCTTCACGCATCTGCAGATTCCGCACGCGCGATCGCACGCCGATATCGAAGACGGTCTCGCTGAACACCGCCTCGCGTTCGCGCCGATCGAGGTGCTCGCGCCAAAGCTCGCACGCTTGCTTGCGTTGCGCCGGCGCATGGGCGTGCGCAACTCGACGCACACGCTGGTGAAAATTCTGCAGCCGTTCGCGCCCGCGGGTTTGCGCCTCGTCAACTATACGCACCCGCCGTATCGCGACAGCCTGACGCAACTGTTCAACACGCATCCGGACGCGGCCGCCGGCGGCGCATTGCTTGCACGCGGCACCGAAGGCGAAGCGGTGGCCGATACACGTCGCCAGGTGCAGGTCGACTGGTTGCACGACGGTGTCTGCGAAACGCGCGTGCCGCACGAGCGCTCGTCGCCCGATGCGCCGGAAGTGGACTTGCCCGAAGCCAAAGACGCGCCCACGACGGCCGCCTGGATCAGTGCCGTATTGCGCGGCGAAGCGCCCGTGCCGAGCGCGATCGAACGGCAGGTCGAACTGATCGTGGACGTCGCAAGAATGCCCGTTTAATGGCCACGGCGCAGGCGCTACGGTGCGCTTGCCGTCGCCCGCCGCGGCCCGCGCGGGTTGACACGCCGCAACGCGGCGTCATACATTAGACCCATGCGTTCCCTTCCGAACACCCTCCGAATTACCTCCGGCCGCCTGGCGCGGCCCCTATCGCTACGTCTAGTGTAAGTCAGGCGTAGCGCCGCGCGTTTGGCAGCTCAGGTTGCTCAAGCGCGGTCTCTCCGGCAGTTCCGCTGTTCCCGTTGCACCCCCAAAGCGTAGTTCTTCACAACCTGTAGTCGTTTGCATTCGTCCGTTTACCGCGCGGACGAAGCGCGAGGTTCAAATGCACGTTGCATGGGCTTTATTCACGTCCGTTTTCGCCGTCACGATGACGCCGTTCGTTCGCGCCCGTTCGTTGTTGCCGCTAGCCACCGGCTGGCGGACCGTGCATCCGTGGCAGTCCGCCAACCGCTCCCGGCCACACCCTTTCGCAGACGACACAACGAACGAGGCTCACCATGTTGCAAAACCCCGCTGAAAAATATCGCCCCTTCCCCGCCGTCCGTCTGACCGGCCGCAAATGGCCGAGCCGCACGATCGACCAGGCGCCGTTCTGGATGAGCACCGATCTGCGCGACGGCAATCAGGCGCTGATCGAGCCAATGAACGCCGCGCAAAAGCTCGAGTTCTTCGAAATGCTGGTCGCGATCGGTTTCAAGGAGATCGAGGTCGGCTATCCGTCGGCGTCGCAAACGGATTTCGATTTCGTCCGCAAGCTGATCGAGGAAAAGCGCATTCCCGACGACGTGACCATCGAGGTGTTCATGCCGTCGCGAGCGGAACTGATTGCGCGCACATTCGAGGCACTGGAAGGCGCGCCGCGCGCCATCGTGCACTTGTACAACGCGATCTGCCCGTCGTTCCGGCGGATCGTGTTCAACCAGACGAAGGCCGAGATCAAGGCGCTGGCCGTGCGGGGCACGCAAATCATCAAAGAGCATGCGCAGGCGCGGCCCGGCACGCACTGGATTTTCCAGTACTCGCCGGAAACGTTCAATACCACCGAATTGCCGTTCGCACGCGAGGTGTGCGACGCGGTCGCGCAGACGTGGCGGCCGACGCGCGATCAAAAAATGATCGTCAACCTGCCCGCGAGCGTGGAAGCGGCGACACCGAACGTGTTCGCCGATCAGATCGAATGGATGCACCGCAATCTCGGCTATCGCGACAGCATCGTGCTGTCGGTGCATCCGCATAACGATCGCGGCACCGCGGTGGCCGCCGCGGAACTCGCGCTGCTGGCGGGCGCGGACCGCGTCGAAGGCTGCCTGTTCGGCAACGGCGAGCGCACCGGCAACGTCGATCTCGTCGCGCTGGCAATGAATCTGGCTGCGCAAGGCGTCGATACTGGGCTCGATTTCTCGGATATGCAGGCGGTCCGGAGCGTGGTGGAACGGTGCAATCAGCTGCCGGTGCATCCGCGGCATCCGTATGCGGGTGAGGCGGCGATGCGGGCGAAAAACGCGGAGCGACAAGGCGCCCCGGCGCAAGAGCCTATAGCGGCCGAAACTGGCGCGGCGGATCGTCGCGAATGGAGCAGTGTGGATCAGGAGAGCGTGGCTGCCTGAGAATCAGGCCGAGATGACGAAACCGACGCAAACACGACCGACAAGCGCGCTCCCGTGCGCTTGCGTCAACCAGAGCGGCCCGCTCACAAGGCGCGGCCAGCCCGGACAGCGTGAGCTCAAAAGGCTCACTCGATTGCGCAACGCGTGGCCTGCCAGGCAATCAGGCGCCAATGGCCGTCTTCCAGCGTATGAATCGCCGTGTAGGCGATCGGAAACAGCAGCGCCCCGTTGTTCGCCTCCATTTCGATCAGCGCGCGCCCGCTCACCACGCAGGTCTCGCGCCCGACCGGCAGCACGTCCTGCGACTGGATCTCGATCTGCCGATAGCGGCGGCGCCCCGCTGTAATCCCGTCGATGAACTGCCGTTTCGTCTCCCGTTTGCCGTTCGTATGAACGTAGCTCACGTTGTCCGCGAGCAGAGCATCGAGCGAAGGCCCGTCGCCGTCGACCATCGCACGAAATCGCTCTCGCTCGAGCTCGCGAACCGCTTCGATTATCTTTGCCGCCATCGCTCAGCCCCTCGCACCGGTGAGCCAACGTGGCCACGGTTGTCAAAAGTTGTATTGCAGATATAGCTGGTGGAAATTTATACCAGGATTCGGCTCTTTGATACCGCCATTGGAAACATGCTGGAAGCGGTAGCCCGCCTGGTACTGCTGGTGGCTGCCGAACTGCATGCCCACGCCGGCCATGTCGGCGAACTGGAACGCACTGCCCAGTGTGAAGGTCGAAGAAATCCGGGGACTCGACAGCAACCGGATGCCCGCGCCCAGTTCGGCATACGGGCGGATCAAGCCCGATCCCTTGATGAAGCGGATGATCGGCGTCATGCCCACTTCGCCGATGTTGTCGTGCACGTTGCCCTCATTGGTGTGCCACCAGGCCACGTGCGCTTCGCCGATCAGCGAGAAATGCCAGTCGCCGATCTGCCACCAGGTCAGGTCCGGATCCCAGACGAATGCGAGATCCAGCTTTTTGACGTGGCGATCGCCGAGACCGCCGGCCACCTGCACGCCGAACTGGTCCGCCGAAGCCCATCCCGAAGTTCCCACCAGCACGGCGCCAGCCGTGATTTTTAGCGCGAGACCACGCAGAGTATTCTTTTTGTTGTTCATCTAACACCCGAGCTCCGTCGAACGTTGAACAATCTGCAACTGTTTTGCGTATTCTAAGGTCATTCGCCACTTGGTGGATCGTATGAAGAAAGCTGACTTCCCGCAATTAGTCACTTCAAAATTGGCAAAAGTCGGGCATTTATGATGATGAAGGCGATTTGTTAGGTAAATGCTACGCGCCTCTTGAAAATACCGAGGGAGGTGTCTAATGGCTATTGAAATGTGAATTTCAATAGGAATTTGCGGAACTCGGATGCCCCTACACCCTCTAAGTATTAGCACTCGGCAAATCAGAGTGCTAACATCCAACGCTGGAGTCGTTACCTGAATACGCTTTTGTCTGATTCCAAAGGAGTTTCCTACGTGAGCCATGCAATGACCCTTCCGAGTACTCTGAGCCCGTCGTCGGCTAAGGCCGCTTCGGCAGGTGCACTGGCGCTCTCGCATTCCTCGCTGCTGCCCGGTCAACTGGGCAATATCGACGCCTACATCCAGGCCGTTAATCGGATTCCGATGCTGACGCCGGCGGAAGAACGCCAGTTCGCCACCGAATTTCGCGAGCAGGACAACCTCGAGTCCGCGCGCCGTCTCGTGCTGTCGCACTTGCGGCTGGTCGTGTCGATCGCGCGCAACTATCTGGGTTATGGACTGCCGCACGCCGACCTCATCCAGGAAGGCAACATCGGCCTGATGAAGGCCGTGAAGCGCTTCGATCCGGAGCAGAACGTGCGCCTCGTGTCGTACGCCATGCACTGGATCAAGGCTGAGATCCACGAATACATTCTGCGCAACTGGCGGATGGTGAAGGTCGCCACCACCAAGGCGCAGCGCAAGCTGTTCTTCAATCTGCGCAGCCACAAGCAAGGGCTGGGCGCGTTCACGCCGGACCAGATCGACGATCTGGCCAAAGAGTTGAACGTGAAGCGCGAAGAAGTCTCCGAAATGGAAACGCGCCTCTCCGGTGGCGACATCGCGCTGGAAGGTCAGGTCGAAGACGGTGAAGAAGCGTACGCGCCGATCGCCTATCTGGCCGACTCGCATAGCGAACCGACCGCCGTGCTAGCTTCGCGTCAGCGCGACAAGCTGCAAAGCGACGGTATTGCGAGCGCGCTGGACGCACTTGATGCCCGCAGCCGCCGCATCATCGAGGCACGCTGGCTGAAGGTGGAAGACGACGGTTCGGGCGGCTCCACGCTGCACGAACTGGCCGACGAGTTCGGCGTGTCGGCCGAACGTATTCGCCAGATCGAGGCGAGCGCAATGAAGAAGATGCGCGGTGCGCTCACCGAATACGCGTAACACTTGAAGATTGTCGGCATGCCGGTTCGCCCGGCGCGCGGCAGCAGAGCAGCCAAAACCCGCCCTCGCAAGACGGCGGGTTTTTTTTCGCCCACGCCGCGGCGTTTTCACGCACACGCGCATTGACGCACGAACATGAGCGCGGCAAACGCGTTTCTTGACGTATCACAAACCAGATAGCAATACTGCTTGAACGGGGCAAGTCTCGCGACCCAATGCCGCAGCGCCGAGCGGTTGCGCGCGAGGATCCAGTCCTAGAATCGGGGTGCACTCGTCAGACCGCTCAGGCGGCCTGGCGCCAACCGGATTCACCGGTGTGAAGTTGCCTTCTACCGATCATGACCCTAGTCCTCAATCGCAAAACCACTCGCCGCCGGAGCCTGCGTCAACGGTTCCACGGCTGGGTGCGCGGTCCGACGCTGGCGCGGGATATCGCCATCGTCCTCGCCATCAAATTCGTACTGCTGATGGCGCTCAAATACACATTCTTCAATCATCCGCAGGCGGAGCACATGTCGCTCCCGCCTGAGCAAGTCGCGCAGGCGCTGTTGTCCGTGCCTGCCTCGCATCCGTCCCAAGGTGATCAACATGCCCGTTAGCGAAGTCGTAGAACTGTCGCGCCTCCAGTTCGCCATCACCGCGCTTTACCACTTTCTGTTCGTCCCGCTCACGCTCGGCCTGTCCTGGTTGCTCGTCATCATGGAGTCGGTCTATGTGATGACCGGCAAGCAGATCTACAAGGACATGACCCAGTTCTGGGGCAAGCTGTTCGGCATCAACTTTGCGATGGGCGTGACCACCGGCCTCACGCTGGAATTCCAGTTCGGCACCAACTGGTCGTACTACTCGCACTATGTCGGCGACATTTTCGGCGTGCCGCTCGCGGTGGAAGGCCTGATGGCGTTCTTTCTCGAGTCGACCTTCGTCGGCTTGTTCTTCTTCGGCTGGAAGCGGCTTTCGAAGGTCCAGCATGTGTTCGTCACGTTTCTCGTCGCGCTTGGCTCGAACCTGTCGGCGCTGTGGATTCTGGTGGCCAACGGCTGGATGAACAATCCGGTCGGCGCGACCTTCAACTACCAGACCATGCGCATGGAACTCGACAGCATCTTCTCCGTGCTGTTCAATCCGGTCGCACAGGTCAAGTTCGTGCATACCGTGTCGGCCGGGTATGTGACGGCGTCGATGTTCGTGCTCGGCGTGTCGTCGTGGTATTTGCTGAAGCGCCGCGACACTGAATTTGCGTTGCGCTCGTTCGCGATTGCCGCAGGTTTTGGTTTGGCATCCACGTTGTGCGTGATCGTGCTCGGCGACGAATCCGGCTACCGCACCGGCGAAGTCCAACAGGTCAAACTCGCGGCGATCGAATCCGAATGGGAAACCGCGCCCGCGCCGGCTCCGTTCACGATCATCGGGATTCCGAATCAGAAGGAAGAGCGCACCGATTACGCTATCAGGATTCCGTACGCGCTCGGCCTTATCGCTACCCGTTCACTCGATGAACCCGTGGTCGGTCTGAAGGATTTGATGGCGCACAACGAGGTGCGCATCAAGAACGGCATGCTCGCCTACGCCGCCCTGCAGAAACTGAAGCAAGGCGACATCACCGACGAAGCCAAAGCCGCCTTCGACGCGCACAAACAGGATCTTGGCTACGGCCTGATGCTCAAGCAATTCACCGCGAACGTCACCGACGCCACGCCGGATCAGATCGCCCAGGCCGCGAAGAAAACGATCCCGCCGGTGGCGCCCGTGTTCTTCTCGTTCCGTTTGATGGTGGGCCTCGGCATTCTGTTCCTCGCCACCTTCGTGCTGGCGTTCTGGTTCTGCGCGCAGCGCTCGCTGTTGCTGGAGAAGCGCCGCTGGTTCCTGCGCTGGGCCGTGTGGGCCATTCCGCTGCCTTGGCTCGCGGCGGAGTTCGGCTGGATCGTCGCTGAAGTGGGTCGTCAGCCATGGACCATCGCGGGCATTCTGCCGACCCACCTGTCGGCTTCGAGCCTAACGCCGAACGACCTGTATCTGAGTATCGCGGGCTTCGTGGTGTTCTACACGGTGCTGTTCATCATCGAAATCATGCTGATGTTCAAGTACGCGCGGCTCGGGCCTTCGTCGCTGCACACGGGCCGCTATCACCACGAACAACAGCCGCTGAGTCAGCCGCTGCCGACCAACACGGCTGCCTGATTCGCCGCCACTGAGTTTCAAGGGAAAAGATCATCATGGATTACGCAACCCTCAAACTGATCTGGTGGGTGCTGATTGGCGTGCTGCTGATCGGTTTCGCGCTCACCGACGGCTTCGACATGGGCGCGGCGATTCTGCTGCCGTTCATCGGCAAGACCGATGCCGAGCGGCGCATCGTCGTGAACACGGTGGGCGCGACGTGGGAAGGCAATCAGGTCTGGCTCATCACGGCGGGCGGCGCAATGTTCGCGGCGTGGCCGCTGGTGTACGCGGCGTCGTTCTCCGGCTTCTATTTCGCCATGCTGCTGGTGCTGTTCTCACTGTTCTTCCGGCCGGTCGGCTTCGACTACCGCAGCAAACGCGAAGACCCGCGCTGGCGTACAGCATGGGACTGGGCGCTGTTCGTCGGCGGTTTCGTACCGGCACTGGTGTTCGGCGTCGCGTTCGGCAACCTGCTGCAAGGCGTGCCGTTCTCGTTCGATACCGACCTGCGCGTCACCTATCACGGCGGCTTCTTCGAGTTGCTCAACCCGTTCGCGGTGTTGTGCGGCCTCGTCAGCGTCTCGATGCTGGCCGCGCACGGCGCCGCCTTCGTCAAGATGAAAGCGGACGACATTGTCGCCGAACGCGCTTCGCTGGCGCTTCGAATCGCCTCGTTCGCGACCGTGGTGCTGTTCCTGATCGCCGGCGCGCTGATCGCCACGATGATCGGCGGCTATCAGGTGATCGACGCCCCGCCGCTCGACACGGTCGCCAATCCGTTGATGAAGAACGTGATCGGCGCACCGGGGCTGTGGCTGACCAACTACGCGAACTATCCGTGGATGGTCGGCGCGCCGGCAGCGGGTCTCGTGGGCGGCGTGCTGGCCGCGCTGCTCGCACGCTCGCGCTTCGAGAAGAGCGCCTTTCTGTCGACCTCGCTGATGATCATCGGCGTGATCCTGACGGCGGGCTTCTCGATGTTTCCATTCATCATGCCCTCCTCGCTCGACGGCCGCAGCAGCCTCACCGTGTGGGATTCGACCTCGAGCCGCATGACGTTGCAGATCATGTTGATCGCCGTGATCATTTTCCTGCCGATCATCCTGATCTACACGAGCTGGGTGTATCGCGTGATGCGCGGCAAAGTGACCGCCGCCGCGCTCGAAGAAAACCACCATACGATGTACTGACCGGCTACAGGCTTAACAGGAGTTTGCGATGTGGTATTTCAGTTGGATTCTCGGGATCGGCGTGGCGTTGGCGTTCGGCATTATCAACGTGATGTGGCTGGAGTCGCGCCGGCCGGATGACGGTAGCAGGAAGACGCGTTGACGTATCGCGCGCCAGGTGCCCCGGCCAGGCAAAAAAAGCACCTCGAATTCGAGGTGCTTTTTTTCTGCTCGACAGCGGGCGCCCGTCACCTTACTTCATAAACAGCGCTGGCGTACCCGCTCCATCGCGCGAAGAAAACTGGATCGTCTTGCCTGTTGCATTGCGAATGCACACGCCGATTTGCGGCGCCCCGGTGGCGACCTGCGAGGCTACATACTGCGTGATGTCGTTCGTGCGCGACTGCAGCGCATTGTCCAGGTAGATGCCGCCAATCCGCTGCTTCGTATTGCAGGCCGAGGCCGTCGGGAGATTGGAGAGATCGTCCCAGTTCGTCGAAGCCGCGTAGACATCCAGCATCACCGCGTTCGCGTCCGTCATGTTCTGCGCCAGCGTCTGCAGAGCCGAGGTGGTGTACGGATAGTCCGTCAAATTATTGGGCGTCGGTAATTTGATCAACACGGTACTGCCCGCGTCAGAGATCATCGTCGGGCCGGCTGGATGCGTGGCCCCACTACTGTCCACCCACGCATCGGCGCTGGCTTTCGAATAGTACGTCGGGATATTGCTGCTGATGCACGAGGTGTCGGCATTCGAGCAGTGGTCGATCGCGTATTGCAGCGAATCGGCTTTCCACGCGTTGATAAAATCGGCGTGCGCAGTGTACAGGCTTCCCCACTGCGGGACCCAGACGCCATCCACGAGAATCGGATCCATCGACAACTGCGCGCTGGAGAGATCGGGGTCTTGCCCGAGGTCATACGCCACGTTGAGTTGCAGTTCCGGAATCTTGACGGGGAATCCCGCCGGACAAGTCCCATCGGCCCGCCGATAGGCCATATTCATGATTTTGCTGGGTATGTTCGGCACCAGCGTCCGTCCGTCCCAGCAATCCGGGAAGTGCACCGAAATATTGAACTGGGCGTATGTGCCGGTGTTGTCCGTGACAACCGGGCAGTTCGTCGGCGCGATTTGCGTATAGGCGCCACCGCGGCACAAATAATTGATTTGCGCCTTGGGCGCCGACGAATGGTGGTCGCCCGCCAGCATTTCAAGCCCTGCGGGAATGGTCTGCACCGGCATCACCGGTTGATCGTTCTTGTAGTAGGTCTTCTGATAGCCCGGCACGACGACACCAGACGCGCGCTTTAACTGCGGAGCCCAGTACGAAGAACGGTCCGCCGCGGCATCGCAAGTCGTGAGCTTGTTTTGACTCAGCGAATCATAGGTACTGTACGCATCCGCGCTCGTGTTGCCGAAAAAATCATGCACCATCGCCTTGCCGGGTTGTCCTGGGTAGAGGATCGCGTCGTCCGGCAACGTATGCGAATACTGGCACGTGACGCTGAAGTCGCCACTGGCGCTGGCGGCGCCGGCCGGCAACAGCAACATGAGACAGATGACTGAACGCATTGACATGGGCAACTCCTGAGGACGAGCGAAAATGCCTTGCCGGCATGACAAGGCACTCGGATCACATTAGTTAGCTTACCCAATTGTTTTGGCTCCAACCCGACGTTGCGCATAAGGTGTGGGGGTCGCGCTTTTACGTCGCACTGCCGGCATGCATGCCGGAGATACAAAAAAAAGCCTCCGGAATTTCCGGAGGCTTGTCGAACATCGTGGCTCGCGAGCCCGACGCCGAATCAAATCGGCTAGGCTCGGTGCGCCGATGAATTAAGCGGGCAGCGGCGTTGCACCGCCGCTTTGCGTCGTGCGCGTCGCCAGCTTTTCAGCGTAACGTTGCGCCGCATCGCCGACGACGATATGGAACGTGTCGGCGGAAATCCACGCCGTATCGAGCGTCGCCAGACGCTGACGATCGACCGCCGACGGATCGCGCACGACGATACGCAGACGCGTCGCCGCGATCGCATCCAGCGACACCACGTTGCCCGCACCCCCGAACACGGCGAGCCAGCGCAGCGGATCGGGATCGAGCGGGCCGCTACCTTGCGCGCCCGAAGCGGCAACCGGCGCAGCCGCCACAACCTGAACCGGAGCAGCAGCCGCCAGCTTCACCGCATCGCCACCACCTTGCGCGATCACCGTACGGATTTCATCCGCGATGATGTCCGCTTCCGGTCCGATGATCACCTGCACGTTGGTCGAGCCGCGCTTGAGCACGCCGCGCGCGCCGATCGTCTTCAGTTCGTTTTCCGAAACCTTATTCGAATCGACCACCGACAAACGCAGACGCGTCGTGCAAGCATCCACCACCGACAGATTCGACGCGCCGCCCAGCGCAGCGATATAACGCTGCGCACGCGGCACGGCCGCACCAGCGACCGGCGAAACAAAACCACCCGCGGCAAACGAGTCGACTTGTTCATCGGCTGCGGCGGGTTCGCGGCCCGGCGTCGCCATGTTGAACTTGCGGATGAAGAAGCGGAACAGACCGTAGTACACCACCATGTAGACGAGACCGATCGGAATCGCCCACCAGCCGCGAGTCGACAGACCGTAGTTCAACACGTAGTCGATCGCGCCCGCGGAGAAGGTGAAGCCGAGGTGAATGCCGAGCGCCGAACAGATGGCGAGCGAGAGGCCCGTCAACAGCGCGTGGATCACGTACAGCACCGGTGCGAGGAACATGAAGCTGAATTCGATCGGCTCGGTCACGCCCGTCAGGAACGAGGTCAACGCCATCGAGAAGAGCAAACCGCCCACAACCGCGCGGCGCTCCTTCGGCGCTTCATGGAACATCGCGAGACACGCAGCCGGCAGGCCGAACATCATGACCGGGAAGAAGCCCGTCATGAAGGTGCCGGCAGTCGGGTCGCCCGCGAAGAAGCGATGCAGGTCGCCCGTCACGGCAGCGCCGCCCGGCGGCGTGAACGTGCCGAACACGAACCACGTCAGCGAATTGAGGATGTGATGCAAACCCGTGACGAGCAGCAAGCGGTTCAGCACGCCGAACACGAATGCGCCGAGCGCGCCCGCGGTGGTCAGCCAGTGGCCGGCCGTATCGATCACGGCTTGCACCGGCTGCCACACGTAGCCGAACGCTATGCCGAGCACGAGACAGACCACCCCCGTGACAATCGGCACGAAGCGTTTCCCTCCGAAGAACGCGAGGTAATCGGGCAGCTTGATGTCCTTGTACCGGTTGTACAGCAAGCCCGCGACGATACCCGCCACGATCCCGGACAACACGCCCATGTTGAGCTTGTCGTTGATGTCCTTCATCACCGCGACTTCGACCAGATAACCGATCGCGCCCGCGAGACCCGCCACGCCGTTGTTGTCTTTCGCGAAGCCGACCGCCACGCCGATCGCGAACAGCAGCGGCAGGTTGTCGAAGATCGCGCCGCCGGCGTCGGCGATCATCTTGATGTTGAACACATCGGGCTGGCCGAGGCGCAGCAGCAGGCCGGCAACCGGCAGCACCGCAATCGGCAGCATCAGCGCGCGTCCCAGGCGCTGAATCTTCAGAAACGGATTCCCATCCATTGATACCTCCAATCCTTGTCTCTTTGTTGAACGCCGTTCTTGAACGGCGTCTTGAGTTTTGTAGCTATGAGTGATGATTGAGCGAAGCTGACTACGGACCGTGTGGGGTTCAGTCCAAAGGCCAGGTTTCGCGGCTTGCTGCTCTTACCGCCTGCGCCGATTCGAGCGCCAGGGCATCCTGGGCGCGTTGACGGCACAGCTGATAATCGAGGTTGCGCACCCGCGCCTTGATACCCGGCACCGAGACCGGATCCACCGAAAGTTCGGTCACGCCAAGGCCGACCAGCAACGGCATGGCGAGCGGGTCGCCCGCCAGCGCGCCGCACACGCCGACCCATTTGCCGTGCTTGTCCGCGCCTTGCACGGTGGCCGCGATCAGGCGCAGCACGGCCGGATGCAAGCCGTCCGCCTGGGCGGCGAGGTCGGCCTGGCAACGGTCCATGGCGAGCGTGTATTGCGTCAGATCGTTGGTGCCGATCGAGAGGAAATCCGCGTGTTGCGCCAGTTGATCGGCCAGCAACGCCGCCGACGGCACTTCGATCATCACGCCGACTTCGATCGGTTCCGTGCGGCCCAACTCGCGCGCGAATTCGTCGATGCGCTTGCGGATACGGATCAATTCGCCGACGTCGGTCACCATCGGCAGCAGGATGCGCACGGCACCGAGCGGCTGCACCGCCAGCAGGCCGCGCAACTGATCGTCGAGCAGATCCGGGCGCACTTGCGCGAGGCGGATGCCGCGCAAGCCGAGCGCGGGGTTCGGTTCCGGCGGCAGCGTCAGATAGTCGACTTCCTTGTCCGCGCCGACATCCAGCGTGCGGATGATCGCGGTGCGGCCGCTCAACGCATCGACGATTGCCTGGTAGCTCTGACGATGTTCGTCCGTGGTCGGTGCAGCCGAGCGGTGAATGAACAGCAGTTCGGTGCGCAACAGACCGACGGAATCGGCGCCGTTTTCGACGGCGGTTTTCGCGTCGTCGAGCGTGGCGATATTCGCGGCCACTTCGATCGCGCGGCCGTCGGACGTGACGGCCGCTTGCTGCGACGTGCGGCGGTTCGCTTCGCGCACATCGGCCAAACGCGTGCGCTCCAGACGCGCGCGTTCGACGTCGAGTTCGGTTGGTGCGAATTCGAGGCGGCCGGTCGTGGCGTTCACCACCACTTGCGTGCCTTCGGGGATCGCGTGCAACGCGTCGCCGACTGCCACGAGCGCGGGAATGCCCGCCTGACGCGCGAGAATCGCCGCATGCGAGGTCGCGCCGCCGCGTGCCATCACCAAGGCGGTGACACGCGTGCGATCCAGCGTGGACAGATCGGACGGCGTGAACTCTTCAGCCGCGAGCACGGCTTCTTCCGGCAGCGTGCGTGCCGTTGCGCTCGTATAACCGAGTGCGCGCAGCACGCGCTTCTCGATGTCGCGCAGATCGGCGGCACGTTCCGCGAGCAACGCGTCTTCGATATTCGTCAGGATGGCGATCTGTGCGCGGATCGCTTCGCGCCACGCAAAGCCGGCGCTCTTGCCGAGGCTGATCAGATCGCGCGCCGCGTCGAGCAGCGTGGGATCTTCGAGCAGCACGCGATGCACCGAGAAAATACCCGCTTCGCCGACCGCGCCGCGTTGCGACGCGTCACGCACCGTCGTGTCGAGGTCCGCATCGACGGTGGCAATCGCCTTGTCGAGCAAACGGCTTTCCGCAGCCGACGTGCCGTTCGCCTTTTCGGGCGGATCGATGTCCGCGTCGTCCCAGCGCACCAGCTTGCCGACCGCGACGCCCGGCGCCGCGCAGACGCCGGCGAGCGTATTCGGTGCAAGCGTCTCGCCCGCCGGACGGGCGACGGCTTGCGGCGCGGGTGAGCTTTGACGCGCCGGTTTTTCCTCGACTTCGCCGTGCGCTTCGCGCGTCAGTTCGTTGGCGATTGCAGCCACGGCGGCCGCGGCTTGCGGACCGACGCCGAGCAACTCGATGGTCGCGCCTTCTCCAGCGCCGAGGCCGAGCAAACCGACCACGCTTTCGATCGCTGCTTTGCGTCCTTCGTAACGCACCTCGACGCGTGCATCGAAGCCACGCGCCGCTTCGCGGGCACGCGCCGCCGGACGCGCATGCAGACCGCCTGCGTGAACCAGCGTGACTTGCTGACGCGCCTCTTCCGTCACGCTCGTGGCGCTCGCCTGGCGCGACGCTTCGGCCGCCGCGCCGTCGCGCGCGCGCAGCACCAGCAGCGGCGTTTCGCCTGCCTTCAGCAAGCCGCCCTGAACGCGTTCGACGATCTCGAACGCATCCGAATTGGCGATCGCGATCACTGATACCAGACTTGGCGCATTCAGCGCGACCTGATCCTGATCGAACTCGATCAGGACGTCGCCGGCGCGTACATGAGCGCCTTGAGCGACCATCGGCGCAAAACCCTTGCCGTTCAGTTCGACCGTATCGATACCGATATGCAGCAGAATTTCCGCGCCTTCAGCAGTAGCCAGCGTCACGGCGTGACCGGTGCGCGCGAGATGGGTGACAGTACCGTCGCACGGCGCGACGAGTCGGCCCTCGAGCGGATCGACGCCGATGCCGTCGCCGAACATGCCGCCCGAAAATACAGGGTCGGGCACGTTCGCGAGCGGCACGACCGGACCGGTCATGGGCGCGAGCAAAACAATATGGCCTTCAGAATGGCTCATCAAGCGGGACTCCTCGACACGTCGCATCTGATTTCTCGTCAGTGAGTTTCGGTGACTTTGTTGAGATGGCGCGGCGCATCGGGATTGCGCCCGCGCGCGGCGGCAAGGCCGGCGGCCATCACGTAAAAGGACAGGATTGCGGCGATCGGATCGAGCGCCGCATGAGCGGTGGTGGCGAGCGGCAGCGTGGCTTCCGGCACGTCGGCCGACGCCGCGAGCAGAACGCGGGCGCCGCGCGCCTTCATGTCGCGCGCGAGTTGCAGCAAGCCGGCCTGCTCAGGTCCGCGCGGTGCGAAGACCAGCAGCGGATAGTCGCGATCGATCAGTTCCATCGGACCGTGACGCACTTCCGCGCTCGAAAACGCTTCAGCCTGAATGCCGGAGGTTTCCTTCAGCTTGAGCGCGGCTTCCTGCGCGATGGCAAGACCCAGGCCGCGGCCGATCACGATCATGCGCTCGATGCCGCGCAATTCCTCCACGGCCGCCGACCAGTCGAGCTTGCCGGCGGCACGCAGCGCTTCAGGCAGCGTTTTCAACGCGGCAAGCAGCTCAGAGTCTTTCTGCCAATGCGCGACGAGTTGCGCGGAAATCGACAGCATCGCGATATAGCTCTTGGTGGCCGCGACGCTGAGTTCCGGGCCGGCGACGAGCGGCAACTCGAATTCGCACGCGTCGGCCAAGGGCGAGCCCGAAACGTTCACCGCGGCGACGGTCAACGCGCCTGCTTTGCGCAGCGCTTCCATCGTACCGACGAGGTCCGGGCTCTTGCCCGATTGCGAGAACGCCAGCGCGAGCTGATCGCGCACCTGCAGCGGCGCCTGTTGCAGCGTGGCGACCGACATCGGCAGCGAGGCGACCGGCACGCCGAGACGGCTCATCGTCAGGCTCGCGAAGTAACTCGCCGCGTGATCCGAGCTGCCGCGCGCGACCGTCAGCGCGACATGGCGCGGCTGCTGTGCGAGCTTCGCCGCCAATGCCTCGACGCGCGAGGTGTCCGTGAGTTGCGCGGCGACCGTTTCAGCGGACGCCAGCGCCTCTTTAAGCATATTCGACAATTGCTTCTCCTTCGACGTAAGTCGCGCTCAACGCCAGTTCACGATCGAACACGACCACGTCGGCCCATGCACCGCGCGCGATGCGGCCGCGGTCTTCAATGCCCAGGTAGTCGGCGGCGTAGCGCGACAAACGGTTCGATACATCGGCGATCGGCAAGCCGATCGACACAAGATTGCGCAGCGCCTGATCCATGGTCAGGGTGCTGCCGGCGAGTGTGCCGTCGGCGAGACGCACGCCGCCGAGGCACTTCGTCACATGCTGGCTGCCGAGGCGGTATTCGCCGTCGGGCATGCCGGTGGCCGAGGTGCTGTCCGTGACCACATAGAGACGCGGAATCGCGCGCAACGCAGCGCGGATCGCCCCCGGATGGACGTGCAGCAGATCGGGAATGATTTCGGCGAACTCGGCGTGCGCGAGCGCCGCGCCGACGAGGCCGGGGTTGCGATGGTGCAGCGGCGACATGGCGTTGAACAGATGCGTGAAGCCGCAGGCGCCATGCTTGAGCGCGGCGACGGCGTCGTCGTAAGTGCCGAGCGAATGGCCCAGCTGCACGCGCACGCCGCGCGCCGCCATCTCGGAGATGATCTCCATATGGCCGGCAATTTCAGGCGCCAGCGTGACCACGCGAATCGGCGCGATGGACAGATACTTCAGCACTTCGTCCATCACCGCCGAGACCGCTGCGTCGGGCTGCGCGCCGAGCTTGCCGGGGTTGATATACGGCCCTTCCAGATGCACGCCGAGCACACGCGCGCCGCCGGGCGTGCGGATGCGCGCGTTGTTGCCCAGCTCCGCGACGACGGCCATCAGCTCGTCGCGCGGCGCGGTCATGGTGGTGGCGAGCAGGCTGGTCGTGCCGTAACGCGCATGCGTGCGCGTGATGGTTTCGATCGCGCTGCCGCCTTCCATCACGTCGGAACCGCCGCCGCCATGCACGTGCAGATCGATGAAGCCGGGCAGGATGTACGGCGCGTCGTTGGTCGACGGATCGACGCGTTCGCCGGTGAGCGCCGTGATGCGGCCGTTTTCGTATTCGAGCGTGCCGTGAATCCACCCATCGGTGGTGAGTATGTTTCCGGTCAGCATGAGTCTCTCTGGTGAGGCGTGATACGGGGCGTGGCTGAACGGCGCTTTTTCTGCGCCGCATCTGAACTTGCCGGCTGCGCGCACGGGCTCAGCCGGTCAGCTCAGGTGCGCAATTCAGCGACAAAGTCGTAGTAGTCGTCGCGGCAATACGTATCGGTCAGTTCGATTGCGCGCTGATCGGCGCTATAGCCGATACGGGTAATGACCAGCAGCGCCGAGCGCGGTTCGATATCCATCAACGAAGCAATCTCGCTCGAAGCGTTGACCGCGCGAAAGTGCTGCAACGCACGCACGACGGCGGCGCCGCGTTGTTCCAGATAGCTGTAAAGCGAATCACCGACGGCATGCGGATCGGGCACGATCGCCACCGGCAACGCCGAATGCTCGACCGCCATGACGATGCCGTCCGCGCGCCGCAGGCGCCGCAGACTCGTCACCGCCGCGCCGGGCGACAGGCCGAGGTGCACCAGTTCGTCACGGTTGGCGGCGCGGATATCGCGCTCAAGCCACACCGAATCCGGCCGGAAGCCGCGCTGCTGCATCTTCTTCGTGAAACCGGTGAGCCGCGACAGCGGGTCTTCGACGCGCGGCGTGATAAAGCTGCCCGCGCCGCGCGCGCGCCGGATCAAACCTTGCTCGACCAGCAACTCGATCGCCTTGCGCGCCGTGATGCGCGACACGCCGATCGCGTCCGAGAGCGTGCGCTCCGAGGGCAGTGCCTCACCTGCCGACCACACGCCGCAGTGGATCGCTGTCGCAAGATTGCGCGCGAGCTGCAAATAGAGCGGCGTGACGTTGCGGGCGTCAGGCATCAGTGCGGACCAGCGAGTTTCCATGGGGCTCCGGGGGCCTTCGCGAAAAGGTAGGCCTACGAAAAACGAGAGCCCATTATATAACCAACATAATACCAGTCAACCAACTGGTTCCATGCTGATATAACCGGGCGAAAAGCCTTGCCGAATAAGGCTTTGAAGGGCACGAAGAGGCGCTGGGAAGGATTTTTTGGAGCCCAGGATTTACCCGTATTGGGCTTCAGAGTGCCTTCCAGTCAGCTCAAACAGGGTCTAAATGAGCCGGCAGCCGAGAAGCGACCTATACCTTTTTAATACCAGTGCCGATCAGGCCTTTGCCGGCGTGGCTTTTGTAAAGGGGTGCGTTCCAATATAGTGCTGAGTAGCAATCTATAAAAATCCCCTGGGAGCAGCATTTGACAGATTCCGAGGCGCTGCGGCGTGCTCAGGCCGTCCGCCATTTCAACCGCTTCTATACCCGACACATTGGCGCCCTGCATGAGCATCTGGCAAAGAGCGCGTTTTCGCTGACCGAGGTGCGCGTACTGCACGAGCTCTTTCGCGAACGCTCGCAAACGGCCTCGGTGCTCGGGCGTTCCCTCGGTCTCGACAGCGGTTATCTCAGCCGTCTGCTGACGAGCTTCGAACGACGCGACCTGATCACGCGCCGCCCGTCCGAGACGGACGCGCGCCAGTCGTTGATCGCGCTCACGGACAGCGGCCACGCCGCGTACGCTCCGCTCGATAACGCGGCGATCGAAGAAGTGTCGGTCCTGCTTTCCAGCCTCACGGCCCTCTCCCAGGATCAGCTGATCGCCGCGATGAAGCTCATCGAGCGGCTGCTCGGCGACAAACCCAGGCACGAACTCGTGGTGCTCCGTCAGCCGCGCCCGGGCGAATGCGGCTGGCTCGTGCATCGGCAGGCGCAATGGTTCGCCGCGCGCTACGACTGGGATCCGACGTTCGAGGGATTGCTCGCGCGCGTCGTCGCCGATTACACGCAACGCAACGATCCGGTGCGGGAGATGTGCTGGGTCGCCGATCAGCAAGGGATGGTGGTCGGCTCGGTGTGCATCGTCGGTGTGTCGACGACGGTGGCGGGCGTGCGGCTCCTGTGGGTCGAGCCGGATGTGCAGCGGCTGGGCATCGGCACGCAGTTGCTGAGCGAATGCGTGCGTTTCGCAAAACGCGCGGGCTATACGAAGCTCACGCTGACAACGGCCGCCTCGCTCGAACAACCGCGGCGCCTGTGCGAGCGCGCCGGGTTCAGGCTTGCCGGCACGGCGGCTGAACGCCGTTTCGGCAAGGACCTGACGGTCGAGCGGTGGGAATTAGGCTTGTAGCAAACGTCGCTGCTTAGAACGACGGCACCACCGAACCCTTGAACTGCGTCTTGATGAACTGGCGCACGTCTTCCGACTGGTAAGCAGCAACCAGCTTCTTGACCCACGGCTTGTCCTTATCTTGCGTGCGCACGGCGATCAGGTTCGCGTACGGGCTATGCACGTCTTCGAGCGCGATCGCATCTTTGGTGGGCTGCAGGCCGGCGGCCAACGCGAAGTTCGTGTTGATCGCGGCGGCGTCGACGTCCGACAGCGAGCGCGGCAGTTGCGCTGCGTCGAGTTCGACCAGCTTGATCTTCTTCGGATTGTCGGCGACATCGAGCGGCGTCGCGTTATTGCCGTTCGTGCCCGCGCCGGTCTTCAGCTTGAGCACGCCTTGCGTTTGCAGCAACAGCAACGCGCGGTTTTCGTTCGACGGATCGTTCGGCACCGCGACCTTCGCGCCTTGCGGCAGATCCTTCAGCGACTTCAGCTTCTTCGAATAGATGCCGAGCGGCGAGATGTACGTGAGGCCGGCGTTGACGATCTTGTAGCCGCGTTGCTTGATCTGGCTATCGAGGTACGGCTGGTGCTGGAAGCTGTTCGCGTCGAGGTCGCCTGCGTCGAGCGCGGCGTTCGGCTGCACGTAGTCGTTGAATTCGACGACCTTCACGTTCAGGCCTTCGCGCTTCGCCACTTTGGTGACGACTTCCCAGATTTGCGCGTCCGGGCCGCCGATCGTGCCGACCTTGATGACTTTGTCGTCGGCGTGCGCGCCGAAGCTGGTGAAGATTGCGGTAGTGGCGATGACTGCCGAGAGGGCTTTGACGATGTTTCTGCGCTGCATGTGATTCTCGCTTGTTTCTAATCGACGACTTGATCGATGACTTGATTAATCGCGCATCGATTTCTGATCGGTGTCAGATTCGGGTGGAAGCCGGCGGCAAGATGGCTTGTGGCCACGCGCCGTCAACTGGGCCAGAAATGGTCTCATAGTCCTGGCGAGATGGGAAATATCACGATCGCATATGGTTATGCGCTTTGAACGGCAGCGGGCCGCGTGCATGTGACACGCACGCGGACGGTGTCGCGGAGAATCAGAAGGTGGTCCAGTCGTCGTCTGGCGGGGTGGCTCTTACTGCCTCGGTTGATGCGCGCGGCGTGGTCGTGGCGACCGACCTGGCGCTCGCAACATGCGCGGACGAAGCCGAAACTCGCGGCGAGGCCGGGGCCGACGTGGCGGACGTTCTGGCGGGCGCCGGCAGTTTCGGCTCCGCGCGCGGCGGCGCCGAAGCAGAGCGCGATGCCGCGCCGATTTCACGCACTGCCGTTGCCGTAGCCACTGCCGTTGCCGTTGCAACTGCTTGCGACGCCGTGGCCGTCGCTAACGTCGCAGCCACTCTCCGCGCCGCGACCACCGCCGAACCAGGCGCGCCGCTTTCGGCGCCACTCTCAGCGCCATTCACGCGAAACGCGCTAACCGTCTCGCGCAAACGCCCCGCCTGATCCTGCAACGAAGCCGCCGCGGCCGCCGCCTGCTCGACAAGCGCCGCGTTCTGCTGCGTCACTTCGTCCATTTGCGTGACGGCGCGGCCGACCTGGGCAATGCCGCTGCTCTGCTCTTCGGATGCCGCCGCGATCTCGCCCATGATGTCGGTGACACGCTGCACGGCTTGCAGAATCTCGCCCATCGTCGTGCCGGCCTGCTGCACCAATGTCGAACCGTTGTGCACGCGTTCGACCGACGCGCTGATCAACTGCTTGATCTCCTTGGCCGCCGTTCCCGAGCGCTGCGCGAGGCTGCGCACCTCGCCCGCGACGACCGCGAAACCGCGGCCCTGCTCACCGGCGCGCGCCGCTTCCACGGCTGCATTCAGCGCAAGAATGTTGGTCTGAAACGCAATCCCTTCGATCACGCCGATGATGTCCGCGATCTGCCTCGAGCTATCGTTGATCTCGCCCATCGTGCCGATCACACGGCTCACTACGTCGTTGCCGCGCGTCGCGATTTCGGACGCGTTATGCGCGAGGCCGCTCGCTTGCCGCGCGTTGTCGGCGTTCTGCTTGACCGTCGCGGTGAGCTCTTCCATGCTCGCGGCGGTTTCCTGCAGCGAAGCCGCCTGCTGCTCGGTGCGCTGCGACAGATCGCCATTGCCGGCAGCGATCTGCTGCGTCGCCGACGCAATCGATTCCGCCGAGCGACGAATCTCGCCGATGGTCTGCTGCAAGCGGTTCTGCATGTCATGCATGGCCGCCATCATGCTGGTCTTGTCCTGCGGACGAACGTCGACCGCTTGCGTCAGGTCGCCTTGCGCGATACTCGCCGCGAGTCGCGCCGCCTGGTCGGGCTCGCCGCCGAGGCTCGCGCGCACGTTGCGGATGATCAGCAGCATCGCCAGCGAGATGATCGCGCCGATCACCAGCACCACCCCCAGGTGGCCGAGCAGCGTCTCGTAGTACACCGTGTCGATGTCCTTGATGAACACGCCGCTCGTGATGTTCCAGTCCCACGGCGCGAACCGCACCACGAAGCTGATTTTCGGCACGGCCGTTTCGCTGTGCGGCAGGCGTCCGCGATACTCCGCGAAACCGCGGCCGCTTGCCTTGGCCGCGTCGACGATTGCCACGTAGAGAAGCTTGCCGTCCGGGTCCTTGAAGTCGCCGACCGGCTTGCCGGTCATTTGCGGCAGGGTGGGATGCATCAGCACGACGGGCTTCGAATCCATCACGAACAGGTAACCAGATTCGCCGTAGCGCATGGTCGCGAGACGGGCGAGCGCTTCGCGCTGTGCGTCGGCCTCGCTCAGCTTGCCGCTCTGCGCGAGCGCGTAATAGCCGTTCACGACACCTTGTGCGGCATCGACCAGATTCACCATGCCCGCCTTGCGCTCGACCAGCATCGTGCTGCGCGTTTCGACCGCGCTCCACAGCCCGACGCCCAGCAGCCCCAGCCAGACGAGCGCGAGCGACAGCCATAGTTTGCGATTCAAACTCATCCTGCTCATTGTTGTGGTCTCTCTCGTGTGATTCGTGTTCCGTTCGCAGTCGCAAGCACGCGATCGCGTTTCGCGCGCAAACGATTGCTATCGATATAACGGCATGACAAACGGCCAACTTGAGAGACGCAGCGGGAGGCCGGCGGGCGCACCGCGTGGCATGCATGCGGATTGAATGCGCGCATCGAATCGGTCTCTGCACGATAATTCGAGACTGCGGCCGCATGCTCGATGCGGCTCATTCCCTTGCTCGAGAGAACAACCCATGTACGTCATCGACCTCATCTACACCGCACCGCTCGACCGCGTCGACGACGCGCTGGAGGCGCACCGCGCGTTTCTGACGCAACAGTTCGAGGCAGGCGTGTTCGTCGCGGCCGGACCGAAAGTGCCGCGCGACGGCGGCATCATTCTGGCGGTGCGCATCGAGCGCGATAAGCTGGATGAAATTCTCGCCAGCGACCCGTTCGCGCAGCAGAAGCTCGCGCGTTACGAGGTGACGGAATTCAAGGCGACGCGGCTCGCGCCGGGATTGAATCTGCCGATTCCGGCTTGAGCGTTGGAGAGAGAGGAGATGTGAACAGGACGCGTGCTGCGACACGCGCCCTTACGGCCGCGCGTATCAGTCGAGCAGCAGCTTGATGTCGTGCACCCAAGGCGTTGCGCCCTGGCCGTCACGCGCGAACAGACGCAGCTTGCCGTCCGTATCGAACACATAGCTCGCTGCCGTGTGGTCCATCGTGTAGCTGTCAGGCGTCTTGCCCGGCACCTTCGCGTAGTAGACGCGGAAGTCCTTTGTGATCTTGGTGAGTTGCGCCTGATCGGCCGGACGCAGACCGACGAATGTCGGGTTGAACGCCGGCACGTATTGCGCAAGCAGAGCCGGGGTATCGCGGTCCGGATCGACCGTGACGAACAACACTTGCACGCGCTTCGCGTCTTCCGGGCCGAGTTGCTGCAACGCTTGCGAAAGCTCGGCCATCGTGGTCGGGCAAACGTCCGGGCAATGTGTGTAGCCGAAGAACAGCACCACTACCTTGCCCTTGTAGTCCGCCAGCGTGCGGAGATGGCCGGCCGTATCGGGTAGCGAGAAGTTGCTGCCGAACTGGGTATTACCGGTGATGTCGAGGTTCTGGAACGCAGGCGGCTGCTTGCCGCAGCCTGCAATCAGCAACGCGCCACCGAGCGCGCAAGCGATCACAGCAGCACGCGCCGTGCGCGCGAAGCGGTTATTGAGCATGGTATTACGCGCCGATCAGGACGCGCGCATAGTGGTCGATCAGTAGCGCGGCGAACAGCAGCGAGAGATAGACGATCGAATAACGGAAGGTCTTGCGCGCCAGATCGTCCGAATACTCGCGATAGATCTTCCACGCATAGGCAAGAAACACGGCGCCCAGCAGCACGGCCGCCGCGAGATACACCACGCCGCTCATGCCGGAGATGAAGGGCATCATGGTGACCGCGAACAGGATCACCGTGTAGAGCAGAATATGCAGGCGCGTGTACTTCTCGCCGTGCGTGTTCGGCAGCATCGGCAGGCCGGCGTTTTCGTAGTCTTTGCGGCGATACAGCGCGAGCGCCCAGAAATGCGGCGGCGTCCACACGAAGATGATCAGCACCAGGATCCAGGCGTCGCCCGGCACGTGGCCGGTGACCGCGGCCCAGCCGAGCGCCGGCGGCATGGCGCCCGAGGCGCCGCCGATCACGATGTTCTGCGGCGTGGCAGGCTTGAGCAGCAGCGTATAGATGACGGCATAGCCCACGAACGTGGCCAGCGTGAGCCACATGGTGAGCGGATTGGCGAACGTGTAGAGCGTCCACATGCCGAGGCCGCCGAGCACGGCCGAGAACAGCAGAATCTGTGCGGTGGTGATTTCACCGCGCGCGGACGGCCGCCACGAAGTGCGGCGCATCTTGGCGTCGATTTTCTGCTCGACGAGACAATTGATGGCGAACGCCGCGCCGGCCAGCAACCAGATGCCGACAGTGCCGCCGATCAACGGAGTCCAGGGCACCATGCCAGGCGTCGACAGAAACATGCCGATGACGGCGCAGAACACGGCGAGTTGCGTGACGCGCGGCTTCGTCAGGGCGATGTACTGGGAGACCCGGCTACCGGGCGTTTGGGAAAGTGTTGTGCTGTCCATGTGGAGTCACGCTGGCGCGGCATCGCGCGCAGGGAGCACGGCGCGGCCGGGACGGCTATAAGCGATTCGAAAGTTTAACATAACGAGCAGAAGCAGCAGGATCGCGGCCCCGCCGTTATGCGCGACCGCAATGGGCAACGGCCATTGCAGAACGATGTTCGACAGCCCGGTGATGAACTGGATCAGCACCACCAGCAGCACGCCGTTTGCGGGGCGCCGCAGCGACTCGAAGCGGCGCAGTTTCAGCGCGAACCACACCAGATATGCGATCACGACGATGGCAAACGTGCGGTGTGTCCAATGAATCGCCACCAGTGCATCCTGCGTGATCATGTCGCCGTCGCCGGTCATGCCGAGCGCGCGCCACAGATGGAAGCCGTGCGCGAAGTCCATCGGCGGGACCCATTGGCCGTTGCAGGTCGGGAAATCCGTACACGCGAGCACCGCGTAGTTGGTGCTGACCCAGCCGCCCAAAGCGATCTGCGCAATCAGCAGCACCAGACCCGCGATCGCCGCCGTGCGCCAGCGCGCGGCCTCGGGCTCGTAGGCAGGCAACGGCGTTTGCCGCGCGGCCAGCCAGCCGAGCGTACCCAGTAGCGCAAGGCCCAGCAACAAATGCGTGGTCACGATGATCGGTTGCAGCTTCATCGTTACCGTCCAGGCGCCGAACGCCCCTTGCACCAGGATCAGCAGCAACAACGAGGTCGGCCACCACGGCGATACATGCAGCGGACGCCGCTTGATACGCGCCGTCCACGCGATCACCGTCTGCGCGATGATCAGCACGCCGATCGCCATCGCGAAGTAACGGTGGATCATTTCGATCCAGGCCTTCGTCATGCTGACCGGCCCGGTGGGCATCGCCTGATGCGCGGCTGTGATCGCCGCATGCGCGATGAACGGCGACGAGGTGCCGTAACAGCCCGGCCAGTCCGGACAGCCGAGCCCGGAATCGGTGAGCCGCGTGAAGCCGCCGAACATCACCAGATCGAGCGTAAGGAAGGTGGTGAGCCAGACCAGCTTGCGGAATTTGTTGTCGTCGGCCTTGACCCATACGTAGGACAGCGGCAACAACGCGATACACAAGCCGATCAGGGCCAGTTGCAGTACGAACATCTCTCTTACCTATGTTGCGGCATCAGCCGATGCTCGACCATTTGAGCAGCTTGGTCACGTCACCCTTGATCTTGCTGGGGTTCGGATCTTTCGGGAAACGCATCATCAGATTGCCGTTCGGATCGACCATGTAGATGTGGTCGGTGACCTTGGTGCCGTTGCCCGTGGGCAGCCACGCGGACACCTGCGCCGGATCGGCGATCATCATGTTGGTGTCGGGGTAGGCCTTTTGTACCACGTCCGCGACGTTGCCCGCATCCGTGCGCAGCCACACTTCCACGACGCGCTCGCGTTCCGGCCCCTGAGCTGCGCGGATTTGCCGCATGAAGTAGAGCTTGGTGACGCACGCTTTGTCGCATGCGCTGTTGTCGACGGAAATCATCAGCCAGCGGCCGCGCAGCGTGGCGAATTTGACGGGCTTGCCATCTTCGCCCGTGACGACGAGCGAGTCGGGAATCGGGCGTTGCGGTTCGACCAGCGTACCGTAGCTCGTGCTGCCGCCGGACGGCTTGATCACGTAGTACGTGAAATACGACACCGCGATCGGGGCGGCACAGATGATCGCCAACAGCAGCAGAATCCAGCGGCCGCGCTCCCACGAACCTTTACCGTTGGGTTGGCCGGGCATGGGTTTAGGCGCTGCGGGTTTGCCGGCTTGCGGCGAACGGGGAGATTGCGTCGACACTACGGACCTCTTTCAATGATTGCGCCGCCTGTGGCTCGAAACCGGGCCACAAGCGGCATGTGCTGCATTACACGCCCGGCGCGTGCTCTTTCTTCGCCGCACGCCGCGCGGCGTACAGACCGAAGACCAGCGCGGCGGCCGCCATGCCCCACCACTGGAACATGTAGCCGTAGTTGCGCTCGACGCCTTCAGTCGGCGCGGGCCAATCGCGCACCAGCTTGTCGCCGTCGTCGCTCAACTGCTGAATCACGAACGATTGCAGCGGCAGACCGGTTTCCGCGGCGTACGCGGCGACATCCAGATTCTGGCGGATCAGTTGATGCTCGGCCGAGCCGCCCTGCCCCAACTCGTATGCTCGCGAAGCATCCGCACGGGCAATGCCTTCGATTTCGACTTCGCCTTGCGGCGTCGTGTACGGCGCGATGGTTTCGCGATTGTTCATATTGCGCGGCAACCAGCCGCGATTCACCAGCACGTACCCGCCGTCGGCCAGTTTAAAAGGCATCACAACGTAAAAGCCCGGCTGATCGTTATACGGACGATTATCGAGGTAGACGACCTTGTCCGCGACGAAACTGCCACGCGCCTTCACGCGATGAAACTCGATGTCCTTCAACCGAACCGGCGCGCCGCTCACCGGCTGCGCGGGCGCATTCTCGAACTGTGTGATCTGCGCTTCGAGCGCTTCCTTCTGATGCGCGCGATCGCGCTGCCAGAAACCCAGCCGCACCGTGACCACGATCACCAGCAGAATCAGCAGCACGGGAACGAGGCGAAACTTCATCGCGCACGCTCCGACGGCTCCTGCGGCGTTACGGGGAACGCACGGCAGACGCAGGCGCGCGGTGCGATAATAAACATCTTGCCTCTGCGCTTCCTGATTTCAGCTGGTTCCATGCACATTCTCGTTCCCATCGCCTTCGTCCTGATCATCGCCAGCATGGTGTCGGCGCTGTACTTCATGATGCATGACAAGGGCAAAACCAAGCGGATGGTCTGGTCGCTCGCCACGCGGGTGGGCCTGTCGATCTCGCTGTTCCTGTTCATCCTGTTCGCTCACTGGATGGGCTGGATTCAGTCGACCGGTATTCCTTACGGGCGCTGAGCCCGGCGGAAAAATCTCCACGCCGCCAAACAAAACGCCGCCCTGACAGGGTCGAGGGCGGCGCTGCATAAAATCTTACGTACTGCTCTTGCGTTGTTGCTTGTGCGCCGCGCCCCGCGGGATGTGGCGCAAACGGCCTGCACGCATTCCGAGTTGTCGGTCGGCGCAGGCCAGACTGCGTTACAGCCAGTACACGACGACGTACAGCCCAAGCCACACGACGTCCACAAAGTGCCAATACCAGGCCGCGCCTTCGAACGCGAAGTGGTGCTCCGCCGTGAAGTGGCCGCGGATCATACGCACCAGCACGACCGCCAGCATCGTACCGCCGAGGAACACGTGGAAGCCGTGGAAGCCGGTCAGCAGGAAGAACGTCGAACCATACACGCCCGACGACAGCGTCAGATTCAGTTCGTTGTACGCGTGGAAATATTCGAAGCCTTGCAGGAACAGGAAGCAGACGCCGAGCACGAGCGTTGCGGCCAGCCAGACGATCGCCTTCTTGCGATGATCTTCACGCAGCGCATGGTGCGAGACCGTCAGCGTCGCGCCCGAGGACAGCAGCAGCGCCGTGTTGATGGTCGGCACCGGCCACGGTTGCATCGACTTGAAGGTGGAGACCAGCGCTGCCGGACCGTTGTTCGGCCACACCGCCGAGAAATCCGGCCAGATCAGCTTGTAATCGAGGCTGCCCAGTTGATGCAGCGCGATTTCACGCGCATAGAACAGCGCGCCGAAGAACGCGCCGAAGAACATCACTTCGGAGAAGATGAACCAGCTCATGCTCCAGCGGTACGACTTGTCGACGTTCTTGCCGTACATGCCGCCTTCCGACTCGGCGATCGCGTCGCCGAACCAGTGCCACAGCGTAAAGAGCAGCCACAACAAACCGGCAACGACGCCGATCGGCGCCCAGTCATGTTCGTTGATCCAGGCCGCAAGCGATCCGAGCATGACCAGCAACCCAGCAGCGGCGCTGATCGGATGCCGCGACGGATGCGGTACGAAATAGTACGGGCTCTCGTTTTGACCGCTCATTCTTGATTCTCCACTTCAGTCCAGTTGTTCCGGAAATCTCCGGCTGTATCTTCGGCGGCGCGTCGATACCGCACCGCTTCGCTCTAATTTCTGGGCGCTGCTTCGCCCGATTCTACGCGTGCGCCGGGCGCTTCAACCTACTACGGCGCGCACGATCAGAATCAGCGCCACGATAAAAATGGCCGCGCAGATCAATGCTGCCGCGATCACGTGCAGCGGGTTCAACTGCGTGGCGTCCGCCTCCAGATCGCGACGCTTGCGCACTCCGAAAAACGACCAGAGCACCGCACGCATCGACTGACCGAAACTGCTCTTGCGCGGGCTGCCGCCGTTATCGCTCATCTCGTTTCTTCTTCCTTCGCCCTGCGGCGCGAGCCGTCAGGCGGGATTGACTGCCGTGGCCGCCACACTTTTAGCCGCGCCCGTTACCGTATCGGCCGTGGGCGCTGCGCTTCCGGTCGTCGCCGCTGCCGGCGTATTCAACTCAAAGAACGTGTACGACAACGTGATCGTTTTCACGTCCTTCGGCAACTTCGGATCGACTACGAACACCACCGGCATCCGCTTCGTCTGATTCGCCGTCAAAGTTTGCTGCGTAAAGCAAAAACATTCGATCTTCTTGAAGTACTCGGTGGCCTGCTTCGGCGCGTAGCTCGGAATGGCTTGCGCCTGAATCGTGCGCGCCTGTTCGTTGCTCACCTCGTACAACACCGTTGTCACTTCGCCCGGATGCACGTCGAGACTACGTTGCTCCGGCTTGAAACCCAGCGGGCCGCGTGCGTTCGCATCGAATTCGATCGAAATCGTGCGGCTCATGTCGACCTGCGTATTCTTCGCCTCGCGCGCCGTGGCGTCACGCTGCACGAGGTTGTTGATGCCGGTGATCTGGCAGATCGCGCGGTACATCGGTATCAGCGCGAAACCGAAACCGAACATCATCAACGCGACGATGAACAGCTTGATCAGCATCGAACGGTTGAAAGAGCGGTCGGCCTGAGCCGGCGGTTGCGTCGACATCTCAATCCTCAACAAACCTGCACACAGACTCGAATCACCTGGTCAGGTAAACCACTTCTGATGAATGATGACGCTCGCGAAAAAGACCGCGGCGATCACGAACATCACCAAACCGATCCGCCGGTTGCCCGCGCGAATCTGCTCGGGAGTACGTCTTTCTTGAGGATTGCGCGTCATGCTCGACTTTCTGGATACTTTTTCGTGACTACGGATGCCGCCACGACTTTCGTGACCGCCGGCTCAGGTAGCGAACTGCTGTGCTGCCCGAGCCGGCAATCTCACCGTGCGCCGATTACTCGACGGTCGGCGGGTTTTCGAACGTGTGGAACGGAGCCGGGCTCGGCACGGTCCATTCGAGGCCCGTTGCGCCGTCCCAAGGCTTGTCGCCAGCCTTTTCGAGTTCGCCGCCGCCACGGTAGGCCGGCAGTGCAACCGCGAACAGGAAGTAGACCTGCGCCAGACCGAAGCCAAACGCGCCGATCGAGATGACCTGGTTCCAGTCCGTGAACTGTGCCGGGTAGTCGGCATAGCGACGCGGCATGCCTGCGAGACCGACGAAGTGCATCGGCAGGAACGCGAGGTTGAAGAAGAACATCGACGCCCAGAAGTGGATCTTGCCGCGCGTTTCGTTGTACATCCAGCCGGTCCACTTCGGCGCCCAGTAATACCAGCCGGAGAACAGCGCGAACAGCGAACCCGCCACCAGCACGTAGTGGAAGTGAGCCACCACGAAGTAAGTCCCGTGGTACTGGATGTCGAGCGGCGCCATGGCCAGCATCAGACCCGACAGGCCGCCGAACGTGAACACCAGCAGGAAGCCGACGGCAAACAGCATCGGCGTTTCGAAGCTCAGCGAACCGCGCCACATTGTCGCGACCCAGTTGAACACTTTCACACCCGTCGGCACGGCGATCAGCATGGTCGCGTACATGAAAAACAGCTGGCCCGTGACCGGCATGCCGGTTGCGAACATGTGGTGCGCCCAGACCATGAACGACAGAATCGCGATCGACGAGGTGGCGTAGACCATCGAGCTATAACCGAACAGCGGCTTGCGCGAGAACGCCGGAATCACCTGCGACACGATCCCGAACGCCGGCAAGATCATGATGTACACCTCTGGGTGCCCGAAGAACCAGAAGATGTGCTGGTACATGACCGGGTCGCCGCCGCCTGCCGCGTTGAAGAACGACGTGCCGAAGTGACGGTCGAACAACACCATGGTGATCGCGCCGGCCAGAACCGGCATCACGGCGATCAGCAGGTACGCGGTGATCAGCCACGTCCAGACGAACATCGGCATCTTCATCAGCGTGAGGCCGGGTGCGCGCATGTTCAGGATCGTCACGACGATGTTGATGCCGCCCATGATCGACGAAGCACCCATCAAGTGGATCGCGAAAATCGCGAAGTCCATGCCCGGGCCCATCTGCGTGGACAGCGGCGCGTAGAGCGTCCAGCCCGCGGCGGTCGCGCCGCCCGGCGAAAAGAACGAGCCGACCAGCAGAACAGCCGCCACCGGCAGAAGCCAGAAGCTGAAGTTGTTCATGCGGGCAAACGCCATGTCCGATGCGCCGATCTGCAGCGGCACCATCCAGTTCGCGAAGCCGACGAAGGCCGGCATGATCGCGCCGAACACCATGATCAGGCCGTGCATGGTGGTCAACTGGTTGAAGAACTCGGGACGCATGATCTGCAGGCCCGGTTCGAACAGCTCGGCACGGATCATCAGCGCCATCACGCCCCCGGAGAGGAACATGGTGAACGAGAAGATCAGGTACAGCGTACCGATGTCCTTGTGATTGGTTGCGAACAGCCAACGGCGCCAGCCATGCGGCGTTTCGTGGGCATGGTCGCCGTGCACGTGTTCGTGGCCTGCGACTACATCGTGTCCGATGCTAGACATGACAATCTCCTAAAGCGAATACTGCGGTGCTGACCATGAACACGTCAGGCAGCCGGGCTTGCAGCCGCGCTGATCTGAACACGACGGGCTTCTTTCGCGTCGCTGCCGCCCGTGATCGTTTCCGGCTTTTTCAAAATGATATGGTCTTCGGCGATGCCGGCTGCTTTCAACGCGTCGCGCACGGCTTCGGCGCGGCTCTTCGCGAGCTTCGCGTTGAGGTCGGCGGAGCCGGTGGCGTCGGTGAAGCCCGACAGCGCGAATTTCGCGTCCGGATGTGCTTTTGCGTAGGCCGCGGCTGCGTCGACTGCCGCTTTCGCGTCGGCCGGCAGCGTGCTCTTGCCGGTGTCGAAGTAGATGCTGGCCGGCAGTGCCGCTTGCGTTGCCGCGCTGTCCGAACCGGCTGCTGCCGGCGCCGACGCTGTTGCCGCTTCCGCGCCCGCGGCGCCGGATGCCGCCGCGCCTGCGTCGGCCAGGTGATTGCCGCCTTCCGGCAGCTTGCCGTTGCGGGCGTCGGCCACTTGCTTCGGCTGGAGAATGTCGCCGGTGTGGTTGCCCCACGAGTTACGTTCGTACGTGATCACCGAAGCGATCTCGACGTCGTTCAGCGTAGGCGCCCACGAAGGCATCGCGCCCTTGCCCTTCAACACCAGGCTGACGTGCTCGGCGATCGCGCCGTTGGCGATCTTGCTGCCGTCGAGCGCCGGAAATGCGCCCGCGCCCTTGCCGGTCGGCTGGTGGCAGACCGCGCAGTTCGACGCGTAGACCTTGCCGCCGCGCTCCATCAACTCGGCCATCGTGTAGGTCTTGTTCGGATCGTCCTGGCCGGCGGCCATTTTCTTCTTCTGCGTGTCGACCCACTTCGCGTAGTCGTCGGCGGACAGTACTTCGACCACCACCGGCATGAACGCGTGTTCCTTGCCGCACAGCTCGGTACAGAAGCCGCGGAACGTGCCGACCTTGTCAGCCTTGAACCACGTGTCGCGCACGAAACCCGGAATCGCGTCCTGCTTCACGCCGAAAGCCGGCACGTACCAGGAGTGGACCACGTCGTTCGCGGTGGTGATGATGCGGATTTTCTTGTCGACCGGGACGACCAGCGGATTGTCGACTTCCTGCAAATACGTGGTCGAAATCGGCTCGCGGCCATCGGTCTCGGCGCGCGGCGTAGCCAGTGTGGACAGGAAGTTGATGCCCTCGCCCGGGCCCTTCACATAGTCGTAGCCCCATTTCCACTGGTAGCCGGTGACCTTGATGGTGACGTCGGCGTTCGTGGTGTCTTTCATCGCGACCACCGTCTTGGTGGCGGGCAACGCCATCAGCACGACGATGATGAACGGCACGATCGTCCAGATGATTTCGACGGTAGTGCTTTCGTGGAAGTTGGAAGCTTTGTGGCCTTTCGATTTGCGGTGAGCAAAGATCGAATAGAACATCACGCCGAACACGCCGACGAAGATGACCAGGCAAAGAACCAGCATGAACATGTGGAGGCTGAAAAGCTCCTCAGCGATCTTGCTCGCAGGCGGCTGGAGATTGATCTCGTTGACGGCAGGGCCGCCCGGAACATCGCCCACTGCCAGGGCCGCACCGGCGAAAAGCAGTCCGCTCATCGCCAGCACGCCCATGAGGGCTCGCTTGATTGTTTTCATAGCTTCCTTACCCAAATTTTCCATTCAAACCCTCGACCCCGCTGGCAGGTTGCCTCGCGCTCCCCGTGAACGCCGTGCGGCTTCACACGTCTAACAACGCGTGAGCCACATGCGCAGTTCGCCTGCGAACTGCGCGCGCCGATACTGCGCGAGATGTTGCCCGATCATGATCGTCTGCCCACGTGAGACCAGTTTGATCCGGTCACGCGGTGTTGCGCCCGCCTCGATCCGCACCCAGCGCGGATTGAACTCGAACTGCGTGAGCTGCTCGGCGCTGACCTGCTCGATGACGAGCCGGTTTTGAAACAACCGGATGCGCTCGTAATCCACAGCATGACGCGCATATATGGCAAACGCGATGCCCACCGCCAGCAATTCGATACCGGTGAACGGCAACACCAGCCAGGCGCCGACCAGAACCAGCATGAAAGCAATTGCCAACGAGAACAACGCAAGCGACACGTAGAAATACACGAACTGCCGCGGCGATATCGAACAGTTGCGTTTCATCGTCCAGTCTTTCAGAACCGGTTCTGAATCCGCCAGCAGATCTGATGCTTCCATCGCTGCCTCCCGCCGATTGTCTCCAATCGCCGCCAGCGGTCAATCTTCGCGACCATTATTCCGGCCGTTCGATCACCGCCGCGCTATCTTATCTTGCTGCCCTGTGCCTCGGGCCTCTCGCCCCAAATGTGGGAACTCCGGGCGACAAACTGACGCATTATAGGCGTGATCCATAGCATCCACAAGCAAGCCTCAATTGGCCCACAAGCCAGGCGCGACAAGCCTCCGCGCCGTTTTGACGCACCTTTTGCGCGTCTTTTGAAGCGGTAATTTCAGACATAACAGATGTCGTCTTTACCGCCTCGGCAAATCCTCACCGATTCCTCGACGAACCTCTTCCGATGTCCTCGATTCGCACGATGCCGTGTCCTTCTGCCGTGGTGCGCGGCACGGCTTTCCATGCGTGCCCGTAGATGACTTCGAAGGTCAGCGCGATCGTGCCGTCGGCGCGCCGGCGGGCTTCGAGCGCCGCGAGCAAAGCCTTGTGCAGCCGGCGCGCGGCGGCGCCCGACGACGCTTCGCGCTCGAACGGATACGCGCCCCAGCGGCGCACGTCGGCGAGCAGAGACTGCGGCGACTTATAGGTAATGGTGAGGACTTCCTGGTCCATGACGGGAATCTCGAAGCCGCTTTCCACCAGCATGTCGCCGAGATCGTGCATGTCGACGAAGTCGATCACATGCTTGCACGATGCGACGCCGTGCGCGGCCTCGACTTCGGCGTAGGCGCCGCGCAATTCCTTGAGCGAGTCAGGGCCAAGCGTGCTGAACATCAGCAGGCCGTTGACTTTCAGCACGCGCTGCCATTCGGGAAACACGAGATCGGGCCGCGAGTGCCAATGGAGCGCCAGATTGGACCAGATGAATTCGAAGGCGCCGGCCGCGAACGGCAGCGCCGAAAAGTCGGCTTGCGCGAAGCGGGGACCGCGGGCGCCGAGCGCCTTGCCGAGCGATGCCGGCAGAAAGCGCCGCCAGCTCGTGTCGCCGGAATCGTGCTGCAGCGCGCGCGTGAGCATGCCGTGCGACAGGTCGGAGCCGAATACCGGCGCTTCGGGAAAGCGCTCGCGCAGAGTGGGAATGTCTTCGCCCGCGCCGCAGCCGGCGTCGAGCACACTCGCCGGCGTGACCTTGATGAAGTCGAGACGCTCGCGCATACGTTGCGCAATCTCGCGCGGCAGGAACGCGACGTCGTCGAAAGTCGCGGCGCGACGGTCGAAGATCCGCCGGAGGCGCCGGGAATCATAGGCCGGACGGCCTGTTTGAGCGGAAGTTGGAGACATGGGTGTCGTGCTGGCGTGGAGCAGGAAGTATACTCGCTCGCTTCTTTCCATTCAGCGTGAAAGGCCTTCGCGGGCGGTCCCATCGTGCCATTCCGACCCATTTCACCATTTTCCGGCGGCAGATTCGCGCGTTTCGCGAGCGGCTTGCATTCGGCCTGGCCGCGCGCGATGCACGCCGCGCTGCCTAACCTTTGCGCGTTATGCGGCAATTTGTCGCATACGACGCTGTGCGCCGGTTGCGACGCTGCCTACTGGAACGAAAGCCGCATGCGCTGCACCGTCTGCGCGGTGCCGCTGTCTAGTTCGCGCTGGGCGGCGCATGGGCAATATCGCTGCGCGGATTGCATCGGCGAGCCGCCACCATTCGACGCGACCTTCGCTCTCGCCGACTACCGGGCCCCGCTCGACACGCTCGCGGTCGGCCTGAAATTTCGCGCCCGCCTGATGCTCGCGCGCGAGTTCGCACAGCGGCTCGCGCGTCTTGCACAGGATTCCTGGCAGGACTGCGTCGAATGGCCGGACGTGATCGCGCCCGTGCCGCTTGCCGGAAAACGACTCACCGAGCGCGGTTACAACCAGGCGTGGCAGATCGCCAGGCCGCTGGCCCGCGCGCTGAAATTACGCAGCGACGCAACCCTGCTGGATCGCGTAATTCACACCGCGCCGCAGTCGCGACTCGATCTCGATGCGCGCCGCCTGAATGTAGGTCGCGCCTTCAAGGTCGCCGGATCTGTCCAAGGCTTGCACGTCGGCATCGTCGACGATGTGATGACGACCGGCGCCACGCTCGAAGCCTTGGCGCGCGCGCTGAAGGCGGCGGGTGCGCGGCGGGTCACCAACTTCGTCGCGCTGCGCACACCGAAAAACTAGTCTCCACCTGAGCTCACCATGTTCAATGTCGTCCTCGTCGAACCGGAAATCCCGCCGAACACCGGCAACGTGATTCGCCTATGCGCCAACACTGGCGCACGGCTGCATCTGATCGAACCGCTCGGCTTTCCGCTCGACGACGCCAAGTTGCGCCGCGCGGGCCTCGACTATCACGAGTACGCGCAAATGAACGTGCATGCCGATTGGGCAGCGTTCATCGCCAGGGAGTCGCCGGATCCGGCGCGCATGTTCGCCTTCACCACGCGCGGCTCGGGCCGCTTTCACGAGCACGCGTTTCAATCGGGCGACTGGTTCGTGTTCGGCGCCGAAACGCGCGGCCTGCCCGACTCGGTGCTCGACCAGTTCGACAACCAGCAACGCGTGCGCCTGCCCATGCGTCCGGGCAACCGCAGCCTGAATCTGTCGAATACCGTGGCGATCGTGGTGTTCGAAGCGTGGCGTCAGACCGGTTTCGAAGGCGGCGCCTGACGGCGTTTCAATTCGGCTTCGTAGCGCGCGAACATGGCGTCGTCGAAACAGGCGAACACCAGTTGTTCGATTTGCGGCGTGCGCGGCAATGTGTCCAGCACCGTGCCGACCGCGATTCGCACAGCCTCGTCAGCGGGAAAGTGGTAGATGCCGCAACTGATCGCGGGAAACGCAATGCTCTTGCACTGCGCTTCGCGCGCCACCTCGAGCGAGCGCTGATAGCAGGAGGCCAGCAAGTCGGCCTCGCCATGCGCCCCGCCACGCCAGACCGGGCCCACTGCGTGAATCACGTGTTTGGCCGGCAAGCGATAGCCGGCGGTCAGCTTCGCGTCGCCGGTCGCGCAGCCGCCGAGCGTCTCGCACTCGCGCACCAGCTCCTTGCCGGCCGCGCGATGAATCGCGCCGTCCACGCCGCCTCCGCCCAACAAAGACGTGTTCGCGGCGTTGACGATCGCATCCACGGCGAGCGTGGTGATGTCGACCACGCGTGCTTCCAGCGTGCAACGATTGAATCTGAGCATGAGGACCTCGCTGATCCGAAGCGTCGATAAAACGTGGACAGCGAGAGGGAGCAGCCGTTCAGCGCTTTGCGCGCCAAACGGCTGAAAGAAAAGCTTATTCAGCTTTGGAGTCGCGCCGCAGCAGGGCGCTGACGGCGTCGCGCGGGGCCACGCCGTCGAATAGCACGGCGCAGACCGCTTGTGTGATCGGCATCTCGATGGCATGCGCGCGAGCGATGGCGAGCACGGCTTGCGCGCAACGCACGCCTTCGGCCACGTGACCAAGGGCGCCGAGAATATCGTCGAGCGTGCGGCCCGCGGCGAGCTGCACGCCCACCGTGCGATTGCGCGACAGATCGCCGGTTGCGGTCAGGATCAGATCGCCCAGGCCGGTCAAACCGGTGAACGTTTCCGCGCGTCCGCCAAGCGTCACGCCGAGGCGCGACATTTCAGCGAGACCGCGCGTGATCAGCGCCGCGCGTGCATTCAGCCCGAGGCCGAGGCCGTCGGCGATGCCCGTTGCAATGGCGAGCACGTTTTTCACCGCACCGCCCACTTCCACGCCCACGACGTCGTCGCCGGTATAGATGCGCATGGCGCCGTGATGAAACGCGGCGACCGTGCGCTCGCGGCACGCCGCCGACGCGCTCGCGATCGTCAGCGCAACCGGCAAGCCCTGCCCGACTTCGCGCGCGAAGCTCGGACCCGAGAGCACACCGTTGCTCTTGTGTTCCGGCAGTTCGGCCGCGACTACCTGATGCGGCATCAACTGCGAATCGGCTTCGAAACCTTTGCACAACCACACCACATGCGCCGGCACTTTCCCCGCGTCGCGCATCGCCTGAAACAGACCGCGCAGTCCGGCCACGGGCGTCGCCACGACGCATAACGCGTTGTCGGCGAGCGCGTGGTCGAGCCCTGCGGCGAGGTCGGCTTCATAGCGAAGCGAAGCTGGCAAGGCAACGCCCGCCAGATAGCGGGCGTTTTCGTGCGAAGCGGAGAGATCGGCAACGAGCGCGCTTTCGCGCGCCCACAACAACGTGTCGTGCTTAACAGCCAGATGGCCGGCGAGGGCTGTGCCCCATGCGCCGGCGCCGAGGACAGCAACCTTCATAGCCGACACTGCCTGCGGCACTTTAGTGCGTGACGCCGTTCTGCGCCGCGCCGTCCTGGCCACCCATCTGCGCGAGACGTTGCTCGTACAGCGCCTGGAAGTTGATCTCGGCGAGGTGGATCGGCGGGAAACCGGCGCGGGTGATCGCGTCGGCGATGTTCGAGCGCAGGTACGGGAACAGGATGGTCGGGCAGGCAATGCCGACCAGCGGGTCGATCTGCTCAGCCGGGATGTTGCGGATGTCGAAAATGCCGGCTTGCTTGGCTTCGATCAGGAACGCCACCTTGTCCGACACCTTGGCCGTGACCGTGCCCGTGACGAGGATTTCGAACACGGTGTCGGCGAGGCGCTCGGCCTTCACGTCGACTTCGACTTCGACCGAGGGCATTTCCTGCTCGAGGAAGATGCCCGGCGAATTCGGCTGCTCGAGCGACATGTCCTTCAGATAGATGCGCTGGATGTTGAAGAACGGCTGGTTATTCTCGTCGGACATGATGAAGTGATTCCCTGATAGGTATGCATGGCGGCGGCCCATGCCTGCATGGCCCGCCAGATCGTTGCGGCGCGCCGCCCGACCTGATGGGGCGGGGACGCGCCGGCTTGTGGTTCACCCGCCTTCATGCGCCCGTGGGCGCGCGAATTCAGGCGGTTGCTTCGAGCAGCGGCATCAAACCGCCCGCGCGATCGAGCGCGGAAAGGTCATCGTACCCGCCCACATGCGTCTCGCCGATGAACACTTGCGGCACCGTGCGGCGACCGGTCCGGGTCATCATTTCCTCACGACGGGCCGGGTCTTTGTCGATCAGTACCTTTTCAACGTGCTCGACGCCGCGCGACTTTAAAAGACGTTCGGCCATCTGGCAATACGGGCACACCTGGGTGCTGTACATGATCACTTTGTTCACTTGGCTGCTCCTTGTTTCACAACCGGCATACCGGCTTTCTGCCAGGCGTCGACACCGCCTTCGAGAACATGGACTTCCGCGTAACCTGCATCCTGCACGATACGCGCTGCCTTGTTCGACTGCTGGCCGGTCTGGCATACCAGCAGCACCGGGTTGCTCTTGTTCTTCACCAGTTGCGCGACCTTCGCCTGCAACTCTGCAAATTCAAGGTGCCGTGCCGCGGGCAAATGCCCTTTGGCGTAGTCGGCGGACGGACGCAGATCGATGACCGCCGCATTGCGCCGGTTGATCAGTTGCGTGGCTTCAGCGGCCGACAGGCCGCCACGGCCGCGCCGGCTGATCGTCGGCCACAGCAGCAACCCACCGGAGATGAGGACGATCGCGATCAGTACAAGGTTTGTGTAATCAGTGAAAAACTTCACGGAAAATCCGCCGAAAAAGAGAGAAATCGAAAAGGGCAATCCAGCCATTATAAAATAACCGTCTGACGCGATGGCGGCGCTCCTTCAGAGGACCCCGCGCAGCGCTTGACCGCTTCCTCACTACCGACCGGCAATCTCATGTACAAACTCGTTCTCATCCGCCACGGCGAATCGACGTGGAACAAGGAAAACCGCTTCACGGGCTGGGTCGACGTCGACCTCACCGAGCAGGGCAACAACGAAGCCCAGCAAGCCGGCGTGCTGCTGAAGGAATCGGGCTACACGTTCGACATCGCCTACACGTCGGTGCTCAAGCGCGCGATCCGCACCTTGTGGCACGTGCAGGACAAAATGGATCTGATGTACCTGCCGGTGGTGCATTCGTGGCGTCTGAACGAACGCCACTACGGCGCGTTGTCGGGTCTGAACAAGGCGGAAACCGCCGCCAAGTTCGGCGACGAACAGGTGCTGGTCTGGCGCCGCAGCTACGACACGCCGCCGCCGGCGCTGGAGCCGACGGACGACCGCGCGCCCTATAACGATCCGCGTTACGCCAAGGTGCCGCGCGAGCAACTGCCGCTGACCGAGTGCCTGAAAGACACGGTCGCGCGCGTTCTGCCCCTGTGGAACGAGTCGATCGCGCCGGCCATCAAGTCGGGCCGCAAGGTCGTGATCGCCGCCCACGGCAACTCGATCCGCGCGCTGGTGAAGTACCTCGACAATATTTCGGACGACGACATCGTCGGCCTGAATATTCCGAACGGCGTGCCGCTCGTCTATGAACTCGACGAAGACCTGAAGCCCATCAAGCACTACTATCTGGGCGACCAGGAAGCGATCGCCAAGGCACAGGCCGCTGTTGCCAAGCAAGGCAAGGCTGGCTGATCTGCCATGTTGCCGCCATGCTGCCGTCAGAAATGCGACGCCATGTCGGCCCACGGGCCGCGCTGACCGGCAGGATGTACCGGTCAGCGCGGCTCGCTTCATTCGCGCGCCGTTCTGGCCGCCATCCGTCCGTTACGGCACATTACTTCGTCGCTGTGCGCGCAATCCAACGAACCAGGCCCGGCGCCTGCTGTCGAATCACGATTGCCTGCGCCGCGCCCTGACTTGGCGGGTGTGCAGTTATACTTGTCCGTCCCCATCTCTATCGACGCTGCCACGCGCTTCCGACCGCAACAGACTCTATGCGAAAGAACCTGAAAAATATCGGCCTGATTGCCGCGGGCCTTGCTACCGGCGTATTTGCCACCCTGCAACTCTCGGCTTCAGCCCAGCAACCCGCCAGCGCAGCGTCGAACGCTGTGGCTCCGCTGCCGCTGGACCAACTCAGGCTCTTTGCCGAAGTCTTCGGGCAAATCAAGCACGAATACGTCGAACCGGTCGACGATAAAAAGCTTCTCACCGCCGCCATCAAGGGCATGGTGTCGAGTCTCGACCCGCACTCGTCGTATCTCGACAAGACCGATTACGAGGAACTGCAGGAGCAGACCAAGGGTCGCTTCGCCGGCCTCGGCATCGAAATTTCTTCTGAAGACGGCCTGATCAAGGTGATTTCGCCAATCGAGGACACGCCCGCGTTCCGCGCCGGCATTCGTCCGGGCGACCTGATCACGCGTATCAACGACAAACCCGTGCGCGGCATGACGCTCGACCAGGCGGTCAAGCAGATGCGCGGCGACCCGGGCACCAAGGTCACGCTCACCATCTTCCGCAAGACCGACGACCGCACGTTCCCGCTCACGGTTACGCGCGCGATCATCAAGGTCCAGTCGGTCAAGATGAAGATCCTCGCGCCGGGCTACGCCTATGTGCGGATCACCAGCTTCCAGGAACGCACCACGCCTGATCTCGCAGCCAAGCTGCAAGACATCGCGCGTCAGCAGCCGAATCTGAAGGGCCTCGTGCTCGACTTGCGCAACAACGGCGGCGGCCTGCTGCAAAGCGCGGTCGGCGTGGCCGGCGCATTCCTGCCGCCGAATTCGGTTGTGGTCTCCACCAACGGCCAGATTCCGGATTCGAAGCAGGTCTATCGCGACACTTACGACAACTACCGCCTGCAATCCTTCGACAGCGATCCGCTGAAGGACGAAGCGCCGATCTTCAAGACCGTGCCGATGATCGTGCTGACCAACGCGTACTCCGCGTCGGCGTCGGAAATCGTCGCGGGCGCGCTGCAGGATCAGCATCGTGCGCTGATCGTCGGCAAGACCACCTTCGGCAAGGGTTCGGTGCAAACGGTTCGCCCCATGACTGCGGACACGGCACTGCGTCTGACCACGGCGTACTACTACACGCCGAGCGGCCGGTCGATCCAGAACAAGGGCATCCGTCCTGACGTTGCGGTCGATCAATACGCGGAAGGCGATCCGGACGACGCACTCGTCACCCGCGAAGTCGACTACACGAATCACCTTGCGAACACGCAAGACCCGAACGAGAAGAAGGAAGCGGAACAGCGCGAACAGGAACGCATGGACCAGTTGCGCCAGCTTGAAGAGCAGAACGATAAGAAGACGCCGGAACAGCGTCAGAAGGATCGTGAGCGCAAGCCGGTGGAATTCGGTTCGGCCGACGACTTCATGCTGCAACAGGCGTTGAACAAGCTGGAAGGCAAGCCGGTGCAGGAATCGAAGTCGCTGACCGAGCGTCGCCTCGCGCAAAACAAGCCGGCCACATCGGCGTCCGCGCCGGTCGCGGTGAAACCGACGCAACCGGTGCCGGGCGCATCGGCGCCTGCTTCGCAAAGCAACTAAGCAGCAAGCCTGACGTGTCTTCGCAGCGAAGCATGCTGCGAAGACACGCTGTCATACCCAGCATCAGCAAGAACACCCGCTCCCGGCGCGATTAAAATATCCACAACGCGCACGGCAGGCTCATCGGTCCTGCATCACATCGCGCGATACCTACACGCGCCCCGCCATGAACGACGATCAACTCCTTCGCTATTCCCGCCACATCCTCGTCGATGAAATCGGTATCGAGGCGCAGCAGCGCTTTCTCGACGCGCATGCGATCGTCGTCGGCGCGGGCGGCCTGGGTTCGCCCGCGGCGATGTATCTGGCGGCGGCGGGCGTCGGCCGTTTGACGCTGGTCGATGCGGATACGGTCGACCTGACCAATCTGCAGCGGCAAATCCTGCATGTGACCGCATCGGTCGGACGCAAGAAGGTCGAGTCCGGGCGCGACGCGATTGCGCGGATCAATCCCGAGGTCGTGGTGAACGCTGTGGCCGAGCGCGTCGACGACGCGTGGCTCGACACGCACGTGCCAGGCGCGAGCGTCGTGCTCGATTGCACCGATAACTTTGCCACGCGCCATGCGATCAACCGCGCCTGCGTGAAGCACGGCGTGCCGCTGGTGTCGGGCGCGGCGTTGCGCTTCGACGGCCAGATCAGCACCTTTGATTTCCGCGATGAAGCGTCGCCTTGCTACGCATGCGTGTTTCCCGAAGACCAGCCGTTCGAGGAAGTCGCATGTTCGACTATGGGCGTGTTCGCGCCGACGGTCGGCATCATCGGTTCGATGCAGGCTGCCGAAGCGCTCAAGGTGATCGGCGCAATCGGCACGCCGCTGCTCGGCCGCCTGATGATGCTCGATTCGCTGCGGATGGAGTGGACCACCATGCGCATCGCGCGCCAACCGGATTGCCCGGTGTGCGGGCAGACGCATCTCACCTGACGCTAGCCTCGTCAAGCGCACGCCGAAATAGAAACGCCGCCCCGTGAACCGTGGGCGGCGTTTCTTCACCTGATAACGAAGCGAACGCGGCGTTTCAGGCCAGCATCACGCGCTTCAGCGCAGCCTGCACTTCTTCCGGTTCGAACGAAGCCAGCACATCGGCCACCGGCTTTTCCAGCGTCTTCAGATGCGAGCGCAGCACTTCCTGCTTCACAACGAGCAGCTGGCTCGGATGCATCGAAAACTCGGTGAGGCCCATGCCGAGCAACAGACGCGTCATCGTCGGATCGCCCGCCATCTCACCGCACACCGAAACCGGAACGCCCGCCCGCTTCGCTTCGCGCAGCGTGAACGCGATCAGATGCAGCACCGCCGGATGCAGCGGGTCATACAGATGCGCGACCGAGTTGTCCGCGCGATCGATCGCAAGCGTGTACTGGATCAGATCGTTGGTACCGATCGACAGAAAATCGAGCCGCTTCAGAAACAGCGGCAGAGCGATTGCGGCGGCCGGAATCTCGATCATCGCGCCGACCTGCACGTTCGGATCGTAGGCCATACCCGCGTCGTCGAGCTGACGCTTGGCCTCGCGAATCAGATCGAGCGTCTGGTCGATTTCCTGCGCATGCGCGAGCATCGGAATCAGAATCTTCACCGAGCCGAACGCCGACGCGCGCAGAATCGCCCGCAATTGCGTGAGGAACATCTGCGGCTCGGAAAGGCTCCAGCGAATCGCTCTCAGCCCCAAGGCCGGGTTCGCCGCGGTTTCGTAACCGTCGCCCCCGCTCATCGAATCGAGCGGCTTGTCGGCGCCCACGTCGATCGTGCGGATGGTGACCGGCAGTCCGTTCATCAGTTCGACCGCGCGACGGTACGCGCCGAACTGCTCCTCCTCTTCCGGCAGGCGGTCCTTGTGATTCATGAACAGGAACTCGGTGCGGAACAGGCCGACGCCCGTCGCGCCGGCGTCGATCGCGGCGCGCGCGTCTTCCGGCAACTCGATGTTCGCGCACAGTTCGATGCGGGTGCCGCACAGCGTCTGTGTGGGCGAAAACTTCAGCCGCTGCAGCTTACGCTGCTCGAGCGCTTTCTCACTTTGCCGATACGAGTACTCTTCCAGCACGATCGGCGCGGGGTCGACGATCACAATGCCATGATCGCCGTCGACGATAATCAGGTCGTCCTGGCGAATCAGCGCGCTCGCGTGCTGCACGCCGACCGCCGCCGGAATGCCCAGGCTGCGCGCGACGATCGCCGTGTGCGAAGTGCGGCCGCCGAGGTCCGTGACGAAACCCTGAAACGTCTGGGTCTTGAACTGCATCATGTCGGCCGGTGCGATGTCGTGCGCGACCACGATCATTTCGTCGCACGCGCCGTGCACACCGTCGGCCAGCGCCACCGACGCCCCGGCGAGCGCCTTCAGCACGCGCTCCACCACCTGTTCGATGTCGGCTTTGCGCTCGCGCAGGTACTCGTCTTCGATATCGTCGAAATGGCGCGACAGGCGCTCGAGCTGTTCGGTCAGCGCCCACTCCACGTTGTAGCGGCGTGTGCGGATCAGGTCGAAGGTTTCCTGCACGAGCATCGCATCGTTCAGGATCATTGAATGAACGTTGATGAACGCGCCCATTTCACTGGGTGCGTCCGCGGCGAGATCGGCACGCAGCGTTTCGAGCTCGTAATGCACGTGTTGCTGGGCCGTGCGAAAGCGCTCGATCTCGCTCTCGATCTGGGCGGGTTCGATCAGATAGTGGTCTACGTCAAGTGCAGCCGGGGCGATCAGATAAGCCCGCCCGATGGCGATACCGCGTGACACGGGAATTCCATGCAGCGTGAAGGACACGCGCACCTCCTCTAGTTGTGTGATGCCGCGGCAAACCGCTGCAATGCTCTCAGACACTGTCCGTCATTATAAATTCCGCGCCCTATGCAGGTGCGCCAGGGCTGTGTGCAGTGCAGCACGAAAAACCGTAAGCATGCGTTTCGCTGCGCCTTCGTCCGTCTTGTGCTTCGCGCGGCGCGATTCTCGCATGCGCATGTCGACGCGCGCGCCCTCACGCGCGTCTGGTCTGCCCATTGTCACGCGCTAAAAAAAAACGCCGCGGACAGCCGCGGCGTTTCTGCTCATCGCACGTGGACGCGCCAGTTCACTGCCCCTCGCCGAATTTATCGGCGATGAGTTTCAACAATGCGTCCATCGCTTCTTTTTCGTCGGAGCCTTCTGTTTCGATCAGCACCGTGCTGCCAATGCCCGCGGCCAGCATCATCACGCCCATGATGCTCTTGGCATTGATACGGCGGCCATTGCGGCTCATCCAGATTTCCGCCTGATAGTTGCCCGCGAGTTGCGTCAACTTGGCCGACGCGCGCGCGTGCAGCCCCAGCTTGTTCACAATAGTCGTTTCCTGTTGCAGCATGTGATGGTCCGAAGCGCGGGTAAGTGTTGTTTTGAAAGGTGAAACTGCGAAGCGGTTGCAATCCGTTTGACACCCAGGCCGAGCCGGCCGGGCGACTTATAAGCCGGCCGAGTCGGCTTTCTGCGTCAGGTCGGCCTCGGGCGGCAACGCGGGAATACAGTCAGCCGATGCTGCCTCCGGCGGCAAAGCCGGCAAACAGTCGCCGGATTCCGCCGTGGGCGCGATGGGCGCCGGGGTCGCCGGTCCGATCGCATGCACGCCTTTGGTGGCGCCGGCGAGCGCCTTGTCGACCAGCGTGTCGAGCGGCGTGGCGCGATAACAGACCGCACGCACCAGCATCGGCAAGTTGACGCCGCACAGCACGCGCACGTCCGGCAACGAAGCAAGCCGTCCAGCGATATTCGCCGGCGTGGCGCCGAACATATCCGTGAGGACGAGCGCGCCGTTTTCTTCCTTCAAACGCTCGATTTCCGAGTTCGCAAACGCAACCTGCTGCGCGGGATCGCAATCCGGCGATACGTCGATCACGCCGATGCGAGCCGGCAAGCCACCATAGATGTGCGAAATGCAATCGCGCAACGCGGTGGCGAACGGAGCGTGCGCAATGATCAGAATGCCTGCCATGTCAGCCTTACTGCAAAAGAACGGCCCCGAACCGTGAACCAGGGACGAAGCCCGGTTCGTCAGCGCCCTCTGCCGGCCGTGGGCCATGAGGGCCGGAACGCATCGATTGACGAGCGGCGTGCCGCGCATGGCGTCGTGCCTGCGCCGGCAAAACACTGCTCGCTTACAGTCCGCTGCCCACGACACCCGTGGATGCCATCGAATCACCTCGGCGCGGAAGAGCGGGCATTGTATCAGGCTCATTTTCGCGCCAATTCCGGCGTGCTGCGTGATGCGGATTTACTACACAGTTTGGGGGATGTGGCGGGCATTCAAGTGCCGGCAGCAGGCCGCGCCGTCACCCCGCCGCGCGCTCCAACGCGTCGATGAACATGGCGGCAACGTCGAAGCCGGTTTGATCCATGATCTCGCGGAAGCACGTCGGGCTCGTCACGTTCACTTCGGTCAGCCAGTCGCCGATCGCGTCCAGCCCGACCAGCAGCAAACCGCGCGCTGCAAGCACCGGCGCCAGCGTATCGGCGATCTTGCGGTCGTGCTCGGTGAGCGGACGCGCCACGCCGAGGCCGCCGGCCGCGAGATTGCCGCGCACTTCATTACCCTGAGGAATCCGCGCGAGCGAATACGGCACGGCTTCGCCGCCGATCAGCAGAATGCGCTTGTCGCCCTCTTTGATCTCGGGGATGAATTTCTGCGCCATCACTGAACGCGCACCGTCGTGACTGAGCATTTCGATGATCGAACCGAGGTTCATGCCGTCGGCCTTCACGCGGAACACGCCCATACCGCCCATGCCGTCGAGCGGCTTCAGGATCACGTCGGCGTGCTCTTCATGGAACCCGCGCAAACGGCTCGCGTCGCGCGTGACCAGTGTGGGCGCGACGAACTGCGCGAACTCGCCGATCGCGAGCTTTTCCGAGTGGTCGCGAATCGCCTGCGGTTTGTTGAAGATGCGCGCGCCGCCGCGTTCGGCCATTTCGAGCAGCCACGTCGACGTGACGTATTCCATGTCGAACGGCGGGTCCTTGCGCATCACCACGGCGCTGAAGCTCTTGAGCGAGCGCGGCGTGGCCGCTTCGGCGTCGTACCAGACTTCGCGATGCAGATCCGTGACGTCGCCGACAATCGCAAAGCGCTGCACGTTCGCCTCGACGTCGCCGCCCGTCCACGCCAGATGCTTCGGCTCGCACGTGTACACCACGTGACCGCGGCGCGCCGCTTCGGCCATCATCGCGTAGGTCGAGTCTTTGTAGATCTTGAATTGCGTGAGCGGATCGGCGATGAAAAGAATGTCCATGAAGGTCCTGGTGCGCCCAGACGGGCTTGGCATTGATCGTAAATATAGTCGTTGAAAATGGCGATGGCGGCACGCATGCCGCCATCGACCACCCAAGGTGGCTTAGACCTGAATCGCTTCCGGATCGGTCTTTTCCAGCTCCACCGATGCGGCCAGCAGCCCGAGCCGCGCCACCACGCCGTACATATAGAAGCGGTTCGGCGGCGCCGCGCCCGGCTTGGCGTGCGCGTCGGGCAGCGCCGTGTGCTCGAAGCCGAGCGGCACGAAATGCATGCCCGGCGCGTTCAGATTCTGATCGCGCTCGCGGCTGCCGTGCACGCGGTAGAAGCCGCCCACCACGTAGCGGTCGATCATGTACACGACCGGCTCGGCCACTTCTTCGCCGATGCGTTCGAAGGTGTACACGCCTTCCTGCACGATCACATCATGCACTTCGAGGCCGTCTTTGGTCGCGGCCATCTTGGCGCGTTCGCGCTTGGTGAGCGCGGCGACTTCCGACGCGTCGTGCACGGTCATCACACCCATGCCATACGTGCCCGCGTCCGACTTGATGACGACATACGGTTTCTCGGAGATGCCGTACTCGCGATACTTCTTGGCGATCTTCTTCAGCACGCCGTCGATCGCATCCGTCAGCGCTTCCTCGCCGATGCGCTCCTGGAAGTCGACGCCTTCCACATGCGCGAAGTACGGGTTGATCATCCACGGATCGATCTCGACCATTTTCGCGAACTTTTTCGCGACATCGTCGTAGCAGGAAAAGTGCGTGGATTTGCGGCGCACGGCCCAGCCGGCATGCAGCGGCGGCAGCAAATACTGCTCGTGAAGATTTTCGAGCACGGGCGGAATGCCGCCCGACAGATCGTTATTCAGCAGAATCGAGCACGGGTCGAAATTCTTCAGGCCGAGGCGCCGCTGCGAGCGCTCGAGCGGTTCGAGCACGAGTTTCTGGCCGTCGGAGAGTGCGATCGTGACCGGCCCGTTGATGGTTTCGTCGAGCGTGCCGAAACGCACGTTCAAGCCTGCCTGACGCATGATCGCGGCCAGACGGGCAACATTCTCGAGGTAAAACGCGTTGCGCGTGTGGCGCTCCGGAATCACCAGCAGATTCTTGGCGTCCGGACAGATCTTCTCGATCGATGCCATCGCGGCCTGCACGGCCAGCGGCAACACTTCCTGCGGCAGATTGTTGAATGCGCCGGGAAACAGATTGGTGTCGACCGGCGCGAGCTTGAACCCCGCGTTGCGCAGGTCGACGGAACAGTAGAACGGCGGCGTGTGCTCCTGCCATTCGAGCCGGAACCAGCGTTCGATGGCGGGCGTGGCGTCGAGGATCTTCCGCTCAAGATCGAGCAGCGGGCCGTTTAACGCCGTAACTAGGTGCGGAACCATTGATCACTCGCAGACTGGAGAAAAAAGATTGTAGAGCAAATGCTTTGTCCATTTGGGGACGGTTTCTCCATTCGCAAGCGGACGCGAATGCATTCTCGCTATTGCCATCATAGGCGGGGAAAACTACCGTTTACAAGATAGCCCGCAAGAAAAAAGCCCGCCATAAAGGCGGGCCAAAATCGCTGCGCTTATTCGTAATCCCACGAGCCCGGAAGCGCGGGCTCGCGGTGAGTTGCTTATTCGACGTGTTCGCCGTGCAGCGTCACGTCCAGACCTTCGCGTTCCTGTTCTTCGGTCACGCGCAGGCCCATCACCATGTCGATGATCTTCAGCAGGATGTAGCTCACCACGCCGCTGTAGATCAGCGTCGTCAGCACGCCCTTGGCTTGCAGGATCACGCTGCCGTCCGCGCCGCCGATGTCCTTCACCGCGAACACGCCGGTCAGCAGCGCACCCACGATACCGCCTACGCAGTGCACGCCGAACGCGTCGAGCGAGTCGTCGTAACCGAGCTTGTGCTTGAGCCACGTTGCAGACCAGAAGCAGATCACGCCTGCCGCGATACCGATCACCAGCGAACCCGCCATGCCGACGAAGCCCGAAGCCGGCGTAATCGCCACCAGACCCGCCACGGCGCCCGACACGATGCCGAGCACCGACGGCTTACCCTTGGTTGCCCATTCGGCGAACATCCATGCGAGTGCTGCTGCTGCCGTTGCCACTTGCGTGGCGAACATCGCGAAACCGGCACGGCCGTCCGCCGCCACCGCCGAACCCGCGTTGAAACCGAACCAGCCTACCCACAGCATGGCGCCACCGATCAGCGTGAGCGTCAGGTTGTGCGGCGCCATCGCTTCCTTGCCGTAGCCGACGCGCTTGCCGAGCACCAGCGCGCAGACCAGCGCCGCGATACCGGCGTTGATGTGCACCACCGTGCCGCCCGCGAAGTCGAGGATGCCAGCGGTAGCCAGCCAGCCGGTCGGTTCCCAGACCATGTGCGCGATCGGCGAGTAGACGATGATCGACCACAGCGTCATGAACACCAGCATCGCCGAGAATTTCATACGGTCGGCAAACGCACCCGTGATCAGCGCCGGGGTGATGATCGCGAATGTCATCTGATAGACGACGTAGACCGTTTCCGGAATGGTCGGGGCGAGGTGGCTGACGGTCAGCGTCGTGGCCTTGTCGCCCTTGATGTAGTTCATGCCCGCCATGAAGAAGCGCGAGAAACCGCCGATGAACGAATTGCCCGGCGTGAAGGCGAGCGTGTAGCCCACCACGACCCAGATGATCGACACGAGACAGGTGATCGCGAAGCTTTGCATCAGGATCGCGAGCACGCTCTTCTTGCGGACCATGCCGCCGTAGAACAGCGCCAGACCCGGAATCGTCATGAACAGTACGAGCGCGGTGGAGGTCAGCATCCACGCGGTGTCGCCCGAATTGATCTTCGACGAATCGACCGAGAACGGCGCGGTCGGGGCAGCCGGCGCAGCGTCCGATGCTGCGGGTGCGGCGGCGGCCGCGCTGGCAGCCGGTGCGGCGGACGCGTCAGCGGCCGGTGCCGAAGCCGCGGCGGCTGCGGGTGCGGCCGAAGCGTCCGGTGCCGGCGCGCTCGCCGTCGTATCGGGAGCAGCGGCCGAGGCGGCTGCGGGGGCGGAAGCGTCGTCCGCGAGGGCGGCGCCGATACCGCCCGCGAGCAGCGAACCGGCCATCAGCAAGGACATCATTAATTTGCGCATCTTTCGTTTCCTCTTGTCGCTATCTGTGTCGCTGTCTTTTGGTATTACAGAGCATCCGCGCCGGTCTCCCCGGTGCGGATGCGAATCACCTGTTCGATCGGCGTGACGAAAATCTTGCCGTCGCCGATCTTGCCCGTGCGAGCCGCGCGCTCGAGCGCCTCGATCGCCTGATCGACGATGTCGTCCGAGACCGCGGCCTCGATCTTCACCTTCGGCAGAAAATCGACGACGTATTCAGCGCCGCGATACAGCTCCGTGTGGCCTTTCTGGCGACCGAAACCTTTGACTTCCGTCACCGTGATGCCCGAGACGCCGATGGCCGACAAGGCTTCGCGCGCCTCATCGAGCTTGAACGGCTTGATGATTGCGGTAATGAGTTTCATGACATCCCTCGCTTAGTTGCGTAACCCGTTTGCGTAACCTGTTTGCTAACTCTCGTTGCGAATCCTTGAACCGTTCGCATGGTCTCGTTCCGCTGCCGGTAAAAAATGCGCCGGCGGTGCGCGCGGGGCAGTAACAGCAACTCGCATGCCATGTTGTGTCAGACTCCGCCCCGTGGACGTCGCAAAAGGGGCGCAAGCCGCCTTGGCCAGACGGCCAACGTTAGCGGGGGCACGCTGGCGCGGCGTATGGATCGTTGCTAGAGTGTTTGCAGGTCTGGAACGCGTGGGCGCGCACCAAAGGGGCTCATGCGGGAACGGCACGCAGCGGGACATGCACCAACACCGCCCATTTGCCGTTACCAAGCACAGGCGTAACGAAACATGCACATTTTTTGTGCACCAAGGGGAACACCATGAAACAACCGAACGATGTTTTTAATGACTTTCAGGCCCGCATGAGCGAGCTGTTCAAGAATTCGCCGGCCAAGGACGTCGAACGGAACGTCAAGGCCATGCTGTCGCAGGGCTTTTCGAAGCTCGACCTGGTGACGCGCGAGGAATTCGATACGCAGACCCAGGTGCTGGTCCGCACGCGCGCGCGCCTGGAAGAGCTGGAGCGCCGCGTCGCCGAACTCGAACAGAAGCTGCCGGTCACGCAAACGCCGTAACGCTTTGCTCGCGGCGTAACCGCCGCGCAGTGCTGCACATCACAGGCAAGCGAGCCGTGACGTCATCAGCGTTTTAGGGGACTTGCGCGCGCCCTCGGCGCGCCGTCCGACGGGAGAAAACATGTCGCTTGCCGTGGTGCGCAGTCGCGCGCCGGCCTCTGGCCGCGCGCCGGAAGTAACCGTCGAGGTCCACCTCGCGAACGGATTACCCTCTTTTTCGATCGTCGGCCTGCCTGATCTGGAAGTGCGCGAAAGCCGCGAGCGCGTGCGCGCGGCGCTGCAGAACTGCAATTTCGACTTTCCCGTCCGGCGCATCACCGTCAACCTGGCGCCCGCCGATCTGCCGAAGGAATCTGGCCGCTTCGATCTGCCCATCGCCTTAGGCATTCTCGCCGCGAGCGGCCAGATTCCCGCCGAGTCGTTACTGCATCGTGAATTCGCGGGCGAACTGTCGCTGACCGGCGCCCTCAGGCCGATGCGCGGCGCTTTCGCCATGGCGTGCGGAACGGCGCGCAGCGGTGTCGCTCAGGGCGGCGGTGCGCCGCAATCTGCAGCGAGTGCTGGCGACGCGCGCGCGCTGTCCACGCCTCAGCTCTACTTGCCCGCTGCGAGCGCCGCCGAAGCGGCGCTCGTCCCCGGCGTCGACGTCTACGGCGCCGCAGACCTGCCTTCGTTATGCGCTCACCTCGCGCAAGCGCCGGACGGGCGGCTCTATCCCGTCGCCGCGCCGGACCTCGCGGAATGCCCGGCGGCCATCGTCCCGGATATGGGCGACGTCATCGGTCAACGCGGCGCGCGCCGGGCACTCGAAGTTGCGGCGGCCGGCGGCCATCACGTCTTGCTGGTCGGCCCGCCCGGTGCGGGCAAATCGATGCTCGCCGCCCGCCTCCCCGGCCTGCTGCCGCCCATGACCGACGACGAAGCGCTCGCCTCCGCCGCCTTGCTGTCCGCCAGCCGGGCCGGTTTCACGCCCTCGCAATGGCGGCGACGGCCGTTTCGCGCCCCACATCATTCGTCGAGTGCCGCGGCGCTGGTCGGCGGGCGCAATCCACCGCAGCCAGGCGAAATTACGCTGGCGCATCTGGGTGTGCTTTTTCTTGACGAGCTTCCCGAGTTCGACCGCCATGTCCTGGAAACGCTGCGGGAACCGCTTGAAGCCGGCCGCATCACGATTTCACGCGCCGCCTTGCAGGCGGATTTCCCGGCTGCGTGTCAATTGATCGCCGCCATGAATCCGTGCCCATGCGGCTGGCGCGGCGATCCCAACGGCCGCTGCCGTTGCACGCCGGAGATCGCCGCGCGCTATTTACGCAAGCTTTCCGGCCCCCTGCTCGACCGGATCGACATCCAACTTGAAGTGCCCGCGCTCACGCCGGCGGAACTGTCCGCCCGCTCCACGGCGGCCGGCGAGACAAGCGCCGCCATCGCGGCGCGCGTCAGCCGCGCCCGCGAGCGGCAATTGAGCCGTCAGGGCAAAACCAATCGTGAACTGGGAGGACGGGAAGTGGACGAGGTCTGCCGCCCCGACTCCGCGGGCGAAGCCTTGCTGCGCGAAGCCGGAGAACGCTTCGGCTGGTCGGCGCGGGCGTACTACCGGGTTCTGAAGGTAGCGCGCACGATCGCCGATCTCGCCGGCGTGTCCATGCCGAGCGCTGCGCAAATCGGCGAGGCGATCCAGTATCGCCGGGCTTTTGGCTCCCTATGAGGCAAAAAACATGCTGTCAAGACTTGACTTATGCACACGCACGCGTTCCAGACAAATTTTGAAACATCTGAAAGGTACGTTGTGGGCTGGATCCAAAAAGCATTGATTTGATTGAGTTTTTTTAACCACCTGAAGAGCGCGGATTCTGACAGAGTGCCCATAGAACGGGCATCTCCAGCCAGTTTTCGCGAGTTCTCAACAGAGTTATCCACAGGAAGGGCGAACATCACGAAAACCTCAACGTAAACCGGGAATTAGCGCGCGATGCTGCGAAGGAACTTTCACTGTGGGCAGCACCTCCGCTGCGCCCCATCACGCCCAGAATCGGCCAAAAATACCGCCCTCAATACAGTTGGAACGACGAAAAAAATTGGTCGACCTGTTCCGGCTGCATCGGCTTCGATGCAATGATCGCCGCCTGATAGACATGCCGGCCGCGCGCCACGAGCCGGGCGTAGACAGTGCGGGTCTCGTGCTGCGAACCGGCCTCGCCGCTCAGCTTCATTTCCAGGCCGAGCACCTGGCCGCCGGCAGCGAGCGGGATCTGCACGGCACGCGCATCAGGCGCGGCGCCCACGTTACGGGCTAGGCCGGTGCGCAGGAAATCGAGCGCTGCGCGCTGCGTGGCCTCGTCGTCGTTGGGCAGCATGATCGTGCCGACCGCGAAGACGGCGTCGCCGGCTTCGGCCGTCTGCATCGCCATCTGCATCGGCGTGCCGTTGATCTGCACGGCTCGCTGATCGTTGCCCGGTTTGGCCGGCAGGTCGACGGTGTAGCCGTTGTCGTTGTTCATGATGGTCCGCCAATCGAAGGTGGGCGAACAGGCGCTCAGCGCGACGCCGAGCGTCAGCGCGCAAGCCAGCGTGCTCAAGACTGCGCGCGCGTTCGACAATGGCTGGGCGGCGCCGGTTGACCGGTCGCCGGCCGCGATCGGGCGCGGCCCGCGGTTAAAAAAATGGCCCGCGAAGCGGCTGGCAGCAGCAAGACAGGACGGAATTCGAGCGAGAAAGCGACTGACGCGGTCACCGCGGAAAACAGTTCGAGACATGGGGGCAGAAGACAAGACTGACGAGAACGTAGAACCCGTATTATCCGCTCCCGGCCCGCGTCCTGCCGCGCCGCCGGAATGGAGCTACAATAGCGGGGCTTTCCAGCACCGGGCCGAAAACCCAAACCGACGCACTGTCCCGCGCGTTCCGCGCGACTCCTGAGGTTCCGTTCATGAGCTCCACGCCGTCCACCGCCACCCGGCGCGCGAATCCGCTTCGCTACATCATCATTGCCGCCGTGGCCGTCGCGATTGCCATCGCCGGCTATTTCGCGTTTGCCGGCCAGCAGCGCGTGCCGGATGCGACCTTCACGTTGCTGTCCGGCCAGAAAGTTTCGACCGCCGACCTGAAGGGCAAGGTCTATCTGGTCAACTTCTGGGCGACGAGCTGCGACACGTGCATGAAGGAAATGCCGCAGATGGTTCAGACCTATAACCGCTTCAAAGGCCAAGGCCTCGAATTCGTCGCTGTGGCCATGAACTACGATGCGCCCATGTACGTGGCCAACTACACGCAAACCCGCCAGTTGCCGTTCAAGGTCGCAATGGACGACGGCTCGGCCGCCAAGCAGTTCGGCAACGTTCAGCTCACGCCGACCACGTTCCTGGTCGACAAGGACGGCAAGATTCTCAAGCGCTATGTGGGCGAACCGCAATTCGCGGAACTCGACCAGTTGCTGGAAAAGGCGCTGAAACCGGCCTGAACGGGCAGCGCAGCCCGATCCGATTCAACTGAATCAAACACGCCGGCCTCGCATCGCGACGCCGGCGTTTTCATTTCCTCACCGCTCCCCTTCTCCCTTCGCGGCGAGTCCGTAGCGTTTGATCTTCTCGTAGAGCGTCGCCTTGCCGAGTTGCAGCTTGTCCGCCGCGACCGCCACAACGCCTCCGGTCTGCTCCAACGCTTCCGCGATCACCGCCCGCTCGAATTGTTCGACTCGCTCCTTCAACGGCTGCGTGGCCGCGCCGTCGTCGCCGAAAGACATCACCGGATCGTCCGCGATGCCGAGCACGAAGCGGTCGGCGGCGTTGCGCAGCTCGCGCACGTTGCCCGGCCAGTCGCGCTGCATCAGGCCGGCGCGCTGACGGTCGGTGAGGATCGGCGCGGGGCGTTGATAGCGCACCGCCGCGTCCAGCAGGAAGTGTTCGAAGAGCGGCACGATGTCCTCGCGACGTTCGCCCAACGGCGGCAGTGCGATCGTCACCACGTTCAGCCGATACAACAGATCGCGCCGGAACGAACCATCCGCGACGTGTTCGGCCATATCGCCCTTGGCTGCGGCGACCACGCGGCAATTCACGCGAATCGACTGATTCGAGCCGAGCCGTTCCAGCACGCCGTCCTGCAGCACACGCAATAGCTTGACCTGCAAGGCGAGCGGCATGCTCTCGATTTCATCCAGAAACAGCGTACCGCCCGACGCATGTTCGAGCTTGCCGACGCGGCGTTTCGCGGCGCCCGTGAAAGCACCCGGCTCGTAGCCGAACATTTCCGACTCGAACATCGGCTCCGGCAGCGCGCCGCAGTTCACCGCGATAAACGGCTTGTCACGCCGCGGCGACAACTCATGCAGACTGCGCGCGATCAACTCCTTGCCCGCGCCGGTGTCGCCGTTGATCAGCACGGAGGCGTCGGTGGGCGCGACATTGGCGATGAGCCGACGCACCTGTTCGATGGCCGGACTTCTGCCGATGATCCGCGGCGCCACCGAGTTCTGTTCCGCCAACTCACGGCGCAGCGCGAGGTTCTCCAGCACCAGCTTGCGACGCTCCAGCGCGCGCCGCACGGTTTCGATCAGACGCTCGGACGCGAAAGGCTTTTCGATGAAGTCGTACGCGCCGTCGCGCATCGCCTGAACGGCCATCGAAATATCGCCGTGCCCCGTGACCAGAATCACCGGCACGTCGGGCGCACGCTCGTGGCATTGAGCGAGCAGGTCGAGGCCGCTCGCGCCCGGCAAGCGAATGTCGCTGACGATCACGCCGGAGAAGTCCGCGCTGATCGTCTTCGCCGCGGATTCCACCGAGGCATGGCCGATCACGTCGAAGCCCGCCAGTTGGAGACTCTGCACGCTGGCGCGCCGCACCAGTTCGTCGTCTTCGATATACAGCACCTGCAGGCCGTGGTTCAGCATGGCGTTTTCCGAATGATTCAGGAGCCCGTGGTGAGCGGGTCCGTTGTGTGGCTCGTCTGCACGCGCGCGCGGCGCAGCGTCAACACGAATAATGCTCCGCCGCCCGGCGCGTTGCGCGCCACCAGCGAGCCGCCGCAATCGCGCGCGATCGACGACGATATCGCGAGCCCCAGCCCCAGCCCCTGGCCCATTTCCTTGGTGGTGAAGAACGGCTCGAACAAACGCGGCAGGACGTCGTCGGCAATGCCGGGACCGTTGTCGCTCACGGCGAACGACAGGTTCGCATCGGCGACTTCGATCTCGATCGAAATGCGCGGCGGATGCAAGTCGGCGGTCGCATCGAGCGCGTTGCCGAGCAGGTTGATCAACACCTGTTCGAGCCGCAGATCGTCGCAGTGCGCGACTAGTTCGGGATGGTCGTCGGCGAGACTGAGCGGCGTGCGCGTGCCGCTGTCCGCATCGAGCAAAGTGATGTCGACCTCGACGCCCTGCAAGCGCTTTTGCAATAGCGCAATGACGTTGCGCAACGCCCGCACGATCGGCGCCCGCGCGTTGCGTGGCCGCGCGCGTCCCACGAACAGTTTCAACTGATTGGTGATCTTTCCCATGCGCTCGGTAAGCGCGGCGATCGCTTCGAGATTCTCGCGCGCCGACGCCTGGTCGCCGCGTTCCAAGAGCACGCGCGTGTTGTCCGAGAAACCGCGCAACGCGGCGAGCGGCTGATTCAACTCATGCGTGATACCGGCGGCCATCTGACCGAGCGCGGCGAGCTTGCTCGCCTGGATCAGCTCGTCGTGCGCGGCGCGCAACTCCTGCTCGGCGCGCGTGCGTTCGGCCACTTCCTTCTGCAACTGCTCGTTCGCCTGCGAGAGATCCGCGGTGCGCTCGGCGACCCGCCGGTTCAGTTCGGCGTAGGCTTTTTGCAGCAGCGCGCGGCTGCGCATCACTTCGCGCACGCGAGCCCGGCGCATTCTCCAGTAGAACGCGAGCAACACGAGCGACACATAACCGAAGCCCGTGACGATGGTCGCCTTGCGCGCATCGGCGTCGACCGGATCGACGGGCGACATGGTGATCAGATGCCAGTCCGGCTCGCCCATGCCGCGCCGCGACGCCAGATAACGCGGCGCATAGCGGCCTCCGCCGATGCGCACGATCTGCGCGTTGCCTTCGAGCGTGCGTTCGATCGACACCGGCAACGGCGCGATCGGCTGCTGTGCGTATTGGCGCGCCTGATAGATCGAATCGGCGACCGGCCCCGACAGCGGCCGGATCGTGTGGTACTTCCAGGCCGGCAGCGACGACAGAAAGATCACGCCGTGGTCGTCGGTGACGACGAGCGGCTCGGACGCGTCCACGCCCTGGAACCATTCGAGATCGAGCTTGACCACCGCCACGCCGACGATCTTGCCCTCGCGCCGCACCGGCTGCGAGATGTAGTAGCCCGGCGCCTGTGAAATCGTGCCGATGCCGAAGAAACGGCCCACGCCGCCTTTGACCGCGTCGACGAAATACGGCCGGAACAGATAGCCCCCGCCGATGAAGCTGCCCGGTCCGCGCCAGTTGCTCGCGGCGACGCAAAAGCCGTCGAGCGGAATGATGTAGGTGACCGTCGCGCGCGCGTGGCGGTTCAGGTCATCGAGATACAAGTTGGCGCGTTGCACATTGGCGGGCGTGGGATCGACCAGCGCGTCCTGCACAATGGGATGTTCCGCCAGCAGATAAGGCAGCGATTCGTAGCGCTCGAGCGTGCTCTTCAGCGCGCTGGTCGTACGATCGACGCGCACTGCGGCGTTGCGCCGCAAATGGTCGATGCCGCTTTGCCACGCGATGCTGTAAGTGAGTCCGCACGCCACCACGAGCCCGGCGACGAGCGCGAAGAGGATCAGCAGGCGTCGCGTCACGTTGGCAATATCCGATCGGTGAGGATCGTTTATTGTGGCATAAGGCGATGCGTCGTCGGCGTCAGCTTCGTCGGCCGACGACGTGAGGGTTGGGCGCGCGGCCACCGGTTTCATGGGCTGGTGTCCGCGGCCGTGAGCGTAATGCGTTAAAGATGGCAGCCGATTGCGCGGCTCAAACGCCGGCCGGCTCTTTGATCGGCACATCGCCACGCAACGCCGCGTTCAGCTTGTTGCGGTCCAGTTCCTTTTCCCATGCCGACACCACCACCGTCGCCACGCCGTTGCCGACGATGTTCGTCAGCGCGCGGCATTCGCTCATGAAGCGGTCGATACCGAGAATCAGCACCATGCCCGAGAGCGGAATGGTCGGCACCACGGCGAGCGTCGCCGCCAGCGTGATGAAGCCCGCGCCGGTCACACCGCTCGCACCCTTCGAGGTCAGCATCGTCACCGCCAGCAGCGTGAGCTGCTGCGTCCACGTCAAGTCCGTGTTGGTGGCTTGCGCGATGAACAGCACGGCCATCGTCATGTAGATGTTGGTGCCGTCGAGATTGAACGAGTAACCGGTCGGCACCACGAGGCCCACCACCGAGCGCGAGCAGCCGAGCTTTTCGAGCTTCAGCATCAGCTGCGGCAGCGCGGCTTCCGACGAGCTCGTGCCGAGCACGATCAGCATCTCTTCCTTGATGTACGCCACGAAGCGCAGGATGTTGAAACCCACCGCGCGCGCGATGATGCCGAGCACGACCACCACGAACACGATCGAGGTCAGATAGAACGTGCCGATCAGTTTGAGCATCGGCAGGAGCGAGCCGATACCATACTTGCCGATCGTGAAGGCCATCGCGCCGAACGCGCCGATCGGCGCCAGCTTCGTGATGATCCGCACAATGCCGAACAGGACATGCGAGAGCCCGTCGATAAAGCTCGTCACAACCTTGCCTTTTTCACCAGCCGTGGCGAGCACCGCGCCGAACAGCAGCGCGATCAGCAGAATCTGCAGGATTTCACCCTGCGCAAACGCCGACACGAGCGTGTCCGGGATCAGGTGCATCAGGAAGTCGACCGTGGTCTGCCCGTGCGCTTTCGCGGCGTACGAGGCGACGGCCTTGCCGTCGAGCGTGGCCGGATCGATGTTGAAGCCGACGCCCGGTTTCAGCACGTGCGTGGCGATCAGGCCGAGCACCAGCGCAAAGGTCGAGACGATTTCAAAGTACAGCAGCGCCTTGCCGCCTACGCGCCCGACCTTCTTCATGTCCTCCATTCCGGCGATACCCGTCACCACCGTACAGAAGATGATCGGCCCGATCACCATTTTGATCAGCTTGATGAAGCCGTCGCCGAGCGGCTTCATGTCGACGGCGAGATTCGGGTAGAAATGCCCGAGCGCGATGCCGATGATGATCGCCACGATCACCTGGACGTACAGCACTTTATGGATAGGTTTCTTCACGATGGTTCCTGCGATGTGGATGAGCTCAATGGCCTGCCACGCTGCGCATCATGCGAACGAATAGTCGTCACGCCTGTGCACGGCATTAGGCCGCGACAAGGGACGAATTCAGAAATACCGGGAAGGGAAATCGGACATCGTTGTCTCCTTGCTGTAGTTGTCGGACCGTTGCGGCCGCGCACTCTATTTTGCAAGGTCGATGCCAGCTCGATGTCTGGATCGAGGCCTTGATTCTTATAGGTTTTCTGGCGATCCAGCCTACACGCCGTCCGGGATTCTGGAAATCCGGACAAAGCCTGTCGGGGAATCCGGAATCCATTGGGACGGCGGCCTCGGGATAACCCGTAGGGCTTTCTACGGCGTGCCTGGCGAGGCGGCAAGCGCGCCTTCCAGCTTACGACCTCTAAACGCTGCCCTCTTCCAGCACCAGCAGATTCTCGTGCGAGAAACCGAGCGACACCGGCTGCCCGCGTTCGGGCAAACCGCGATTCGGATCGTTGAACACGTCGAGCGAAATCACGGCGTCTTTCACGCGGGTTCTGATGCGCACCACCGCGCCGAGAAAATTTACTTCTTCGACGGTGGCGTTCAGCGTGTTGCGGCCGGGCGCGGCCGGCTCCAGCACGATCGCTTCGGGCCGCAGCGCGAGCAGGCGCTTCTTGCCCGCATCGTCCGACGGCAATTCTTGTGTCGTGGTCAGCTCCTGGCCGTCCACCACCATCCTGCCGGTCGCCGGATCGACCACATGCCCGGCCAGAATATTCAGCGTGCCGACGAACGACGCGACGAAGCGTGTGCGCGGAAAGTTGTAGATCTCCGAGGGCGAGCCGATCTGTTCGACGCGGCCCTCGTTCATCACGACGATGCGGTCGGAAATCGACAGCGCCTCTTCCTGATCGTGCGTGACGAAAATCGACGTGATGCCGAGTTCGCGCTGCAGCGCGCGAATGTCCTGGCGCAACGAGATGCGGATCTTGGCGTCGAGCGCGGAGAGCGGTTCGTCGAGCAACAGCACCTGCGGCTTGCCGGCGAGCGCGCGCGCAAGCGCCACGCGCTGCTGCTGGCCGCCCGACAATTGCCACGGATAGCGCCCGCCCAGATGCGGCAGCTTGATCAGTTGCAGCATCTCTTCGACGCGGCTGTTGATCTCCGCCTGCGGCCGATGCGTGATCTTCAGCCCGAAGCCGATGTTCTCGGCCACCGTCATGTTCGGAAACAGCGCATACGACTGGAACACCATGCCGACCTTGCGTTGCCGCGTGCGAAGGTGGGTGACGTCCTTATTGTCGAGCCGGATGATGCCGCGCGTCGGTGTTTCGAAGCCGGCGATCATGCGCAGCACCGTCGTCTTGCCGCAGCCGGAGGGCCCGAGGAACGTAATGAACTCGCCGCGTTCGATCTTCATGTCGAAGTGATGCAGCGCGATGTTCGCCCCGAAGGACTTATGCAGATTTTCGATCTCAAGGAATGCCATGATTCGCTGCCTCAGTCCGTCAAACTCGTTGGATCAAACTCGTTGGTCAAACTCATCGCTCACACTTTCTGGCCGCTCATCGCGCGGGCCGAGCCGAATACCTGAATCAGCCCCATCGACGCCCACGTGATCACGAACGCGATGATCGCGAGCGCCGACGGTTCGTACGCGCGGTTCGCGCCGATCAACTGCAGATACGGACCGAACGCCGGACGGTCGAGCAGACTCGCCAGCGTGAACTCGCCGATCACCACCGCGAAGGTGAGAAACGCGCCGGACAGAATGCCCGAGCGGATATTCGGGAAGATCACCTTGAACAGAATCGTCGGCCAGTTCGCGCCGAGACACTCGGCGGCTTCGGTGAGCGAGCGCACGTCGACCGCACGCAGACCGGCATCGACGGCGCGGTACATGTACGGCAGCGAGAGCGTCACGTAGCCGAATACCAGCAGCAGGTCGGTGGCGCGCTCGTTGCCGGTGAGCGGCAGAATCGAACTGCTGTTATAGATGCGCAGATAACCGAACACGATCACGATGGCGGGCACCACCAGCGGCAGCAGCGTGATGAATTCGACCAGCGGCCGCAGCTTCGGCAAACGCAGTTGCACCCAGTACGCGGTCGGCACCACCAGCAGCACGCCGACGACGATCGTCAGCAGCGCCATCAGGATCGAATAGCCGAACGAGGCCTGAAAGCGCGGGTCGCCGAGCACCACGCTGTACGCTTCGAAACTATACGTGCCGCGCTTCATGCGCAGGCTGAACTCGAACGTCGCGATCAACGGAATGAGGAAGTACAGCGAACCGACGATCATCGCGGTCCACGCACCCACGCGCGATTGGCTTTTCATCGACGCCCCCTTTCGGCGCGCGAGCGCAGCCAGATGTAGCCGCCGTTCGAGAGCCCGGTAACGAGCACCATGCCGAGCGCGAGCGCATAGCCGAGGTTCTGGTTGTGCATCACGTCGCCGCGAATCTGCGCGTACAACAGGATCGTGACGATGTTCAGCGAACTGCCGGTCAGCGCGTAGGCCGTGGCAACCGCGCCGAACGAATTGGCGAACAGCAGCAGCGCGGCGCCGAGCACGCTCGGCCACAACACCGGCAGCGCGACGTAGCGCCAGTATTGATATGCGGTGCCGCCGAGGCAGTCGCAGGCCTCGCGCCATTCGCGCTTCAGACCGTCGAGCGCCGGGGTGACGATCAGCACCATCAAGGGAATCTGGAAATACAGATAGGTCAGCGTCAAGCCGGAAAAGCTCAGGACGCTAAAGCCGGTCGAGTAAAGATTGAAGCCCAGGTATTTTTTCAGCAGCACGGTGACGAGCCCGACGCGCCCCAGCGTGCAGATGAAAGCGAACGCGAGCGGCACGCCGGCAAAGTTCGACGCGACGCCCGAAAACGTCATCAAGGTCGGACGAATCCAGCCGGGCAGTTTGCCCTGCACCGCCGCCCATGCGAGCAGCGAGCCGATCACCGCGCCGCCGAGCGAAGACGCCGCGCTCACCTTGAAGCTGATCCAGTACGCGTCCATGACGGTTGGCTGGAGCAGGTCGCGGAAATTGACGAGCGTGAAGTGGCCTTGCGGGTCCTGGAAGGCGCCGACCATCAGGAAGCCGGTCGGCAGAATCAGGAACAGCAGCGCGAACGTAAAGAACGGCACCACGCCGATCCAGGCGAGTAACTGCGACGCGCGACCCGGACCGTCGACGCGAGGCGTTGGAGTAGGCACAGGCGGAACCAGCAATTCCGGCTGCACCGACCCGGCATCCGATGAAGCGCTCATAGCTCACCCTTGGGCAATCTGGCAAACGCATCCGGCGCGCTGCGCTCATCACGAGCGGCGGCGCGCCGGGGCGGCAAAACTTCACGCTACGGTTGTGTTGTCGCGGCGCGCTTGCTTTGCTGCCGCCGCGACCCGCACACCGCGCCTTACTTGACGTTCGCGCCGACCGCTTCGTCCCAGTGCTTCGTGATTGTCTCCTTGTACGCGTCCTGTTGCGAGAGCGTCGGGAACACCACGTTCTTGTAAGCCGACGGCGGCGGCAGCTTGTCGAGCAGCGCTTGCGGCACTTTCTTGCCGGTCACCAGCTCGTTGTAGCGCATCGGGTGGCAATAGCCCTTCAGCCAGCCGATCTGGCCTTCGTCGGAGTACAGGTATTCCATCCACAGCTTGGCTGCGTTCGGATGCGGCGCGTAAGCGCTGATCGCCTGAACGTACACGCCGGCGACCACACCCGTTTTCGGAATCACCACATTCACCTTCGGGTTGCCCTTCAGCGTGTCGCGGTCGGCCAAAGCGTTGTAGTCCCAACGCACGACGATCGGCGTGGTGCCTTGCGCGAGCGACGCTGCCTTGCCGATCACCGGCACGAAGTTGCCGCTCTTGTTGAGGTTGGCGAAATACGTCAGGCCGGCCTGTCCAGCCTTGCTCGCGTCGCCCTTGCTTTGCGACAGACCGGCGGCGTAGACGGCCTGGATCGCCTGATTGGCCGAGCGCGGGTCGCCCGCCAGCGAGACGGCGTTCTTGTAATCGGGCTTGAGCAGATCGCTCCAGTCGGACGGCGCCTTGTCGATCATGTCGGCGTTGACTTCGAACGCTAGCACGCCGTAGTAATCGCCATACCAATAGCCGTCGGCATCCTTCGACTCTTTCGGGATCGAGTTCCAGGTGGCGACCTTGTACGGCTGCAGCAATCCTTCGGCCTTCGCCGACGGACCGAACGACAGACCCACGTCGATCACGTCGGGCGCCTGCGGGCCCTTATTGCCCTTGTTCGCCTTGATGGCTTCGACTTCGTCGCCCGAACCCGCGTCCGGATTCAGTTCGTTGATCTTGATGCCGTATTTCTTCTGGAAGCCGGCCACCAGTTCGCCGTAGTTACACCAGTCGTGCGGCAGCGCGATCACGGTGAGTTGGCCTTCCTGCTTGGCGGCGGCGATCAGTGCGTCGAGCGGCGCGGCCGAAACGCTGCTGCTGACGCCGGCGGCGGCGACACCCGCAACGGCCGACATCGAAAGTAAGCGAGCTAACGTGGTGCGGTTCATAGTCTTTCCCCATCCTCTGCCGAAATTGCTACGTTTGGAAAATTTCTGGTTCGAGCTTCAGAGCGCGCGCGTGCAGGGATGCACTTGCGCGCCCGCACCATGTTCAGGCCGGGTTGGCCGGCGCCGGGAACATGTCGTGTTGCAGTGTATCGATGCGATCTGTACAAATCATGTCGACGCCCCACTGCGCGAGCAGTTGCGCGCGCGCCAGATCGTTAACGGTGTAGGCGAGCACGCGCAGGCCGGCGCAGTGAACCTCCGCGACCAGCCGCTCGGTGAGATAGCGCTGGTTCGCGTGAAATGACACGCAGTCCAGTTCACGCACGATGCGCAGCCAGTCGTCAGGAATTTCGTCGAACAGCATGCCGCGCTGCACGGACGGTGCGGCGTCGCGCGCAGCGGCAAGCGCCTCGAACGAAAACGACGACAGCAGCGGCGGCGCCTTCTGTCCTTGCCACAAGGTCTGCGCGCCGCTTGCCACCAAAGTGCCGGTGATCTCGTCGCGGCCCGGACACGGCTTGATTTCGATGTTGGCGGCAATGCCGTCGCGCGCGCAGCGCTCGGCCGCCTCGGCGAGCGTCGGCAACCGTGTGCCGGCGAATTGCGGTCCGTACCATGAGCCGGCGTCGAGCGTCGCCAGCTGCTGCCATGTGTGCTCGGCGGCGGCCCCGTGGCCGTTGGTGGTGCGCTCGAGGGTGTCGTCGTGCAGCAGGAAGAGCTGGTTGTCGGCGGATAGCTTGGCGTCGAATTCGACCATGCGGTAGCCGTACCGCACGCAGGCGTCGAAACCCGCGAGTGTGTTTTCCGGCGCCAGCGTGCCGCCGCAGCGATGGGCGGCCAGGCGCGGATAAGGCCAGTCTGCGGATAAGGTGCGATTAATCCCGTTTCCCACGTCTCGTTACCTTTCAGATAGAGCAGGTTGACTATGCTCTCGACACGTTCCCGGCCGTCACCGCCGCCTCGGCCAACCTGAGGCCCGCGCGGCCTCAGGTTGCTTCCGGGCGCGAACCCGTGTGTAGTATCGCGCCAAGGCAAGCGACGCGAAAGCCGGGCATACACTCGATGCATCCATCGCACCGTGCGTTGCAATGTTATTGTCAGGATGACGAAGCGTGCAGTCCTCCCGCAGCGCGAAAACGTCACCGACCTATCGCCTGGACGGCAAACCGCGAGATCCATTATGGCGATGACACGGGTCAGTCAAATTGCCAAAAAACGCCGCGAAATGCTCGAAACCGGACATTTCAATTCCTTTTCGAACATTTGATGTTCGAAACAGGCTGCGCGCTTCGATCTGCGAAGGCTAAGTTGAAATACACAAACTTGCAAGCTGCCAAAAAAATACAACACAGTTCGACTAAAGTAGTAGGCTTGACATCGTCCGGACACACATTCGTGACCACGATGTCGCAGTTAAATACAAGCTGAACCAACACGCGTACGCATCCAGGGAAAAATGAATGTGGCAGGAAGACCGTCATCAGAGAATTCGCGCGTTACTGTCCACGCTGCAACGCGTGTCCACGGAACGGATCATGGCGGACCTCGGGGTATCACGCGAAACCGTGCGGCGCGACCTGCTCGATCTCGAAGCACTCGGTGAATTGCGGCGCGTGCACGGCGGCGCGATCAAGCCCGCCGACGAAGCGCCGATCGCCGAACGCGCGCACATGCGCGTCAAATCCAAAACGGCGATTGCGAAGGCGGCCACGGGTTTGATCGCGAGCGGCCAGACGCTCTTCATCGACGCCGGCACCACCACCGCCGCGCTGGCCGAAGAACTGGCGAAGCTGGCGAACCTCACCATCGTCACCAATTCGATCGATGTTGCACTCAAGATGCGCGGCGCGGTCGATCAGACCGAAGCCGCCAACGAAGTCATCCTGCTCGGCGGCTCGATCAGCGACCGCGCCATGGCAACCACCGGCGCGACCACCGTGCTCGACATCCAGCGCTATCGCGCGGACCTCGCGCTGCTGTCGCCGGTCGGCGTCGATCACCGGCATGGCGCGACCAATTACGATCACGCTGAAACCGAAGTGGCGCGCGCCATGGTCGCCAACGCGGACCGCGTGGTGATCCTCGCCGACTACAGCAAGATCGGCCAGCGCAGCCGCATCTCGTACTGTCCGGTCGATCGGATCGACGTGCTCGTCACCAATAAAAAAGCGGCCGAAGCCGCCGATTTTGCATCGCTGAAGAAGAAGCTCGAAGAGATCGTGCTTGCTTAGAAGTGAGGGCTTGGATCAGGACGCTCGAGCGTTATTCCTTCACGTGCATCGTATCGAGCGAACGCTTGCGCAAGCGCGTGTCGTGCAACGCGCCGGCTGCGTCGAGTACCGGATAGGCGGTCGAACAGAACAGTGAATTGAGCCGCTTCATGTCGCTGATCAGATCGAGATGCAGCGCACTCGTCTCGATGCTTCGCAAGGTCTGTCCGGCGAGCCGGTCCAGATGCCGGTACGAATACGCGCGCTCCAGATCGCGAAAGCGCTCCTTCTCCGCGAGCAGGCGCTCGGCGCAACGCAGATCGTTGTTCAGAAACACCGACAGCCCAAGCTGCAGATTGCTGACGAGCCGCGCCTGCAAATCGTCCAGCTCGCCCAGCCCTTCTTCCGAAAACGACAGGCGATGAGCGATCTTCTTTTCCTCGATGTCCCCCACGATCCGCTCGATGATGTCGCCCGCATGCTCCAGATTGATCGTCAATGAAATGATGTCGGTCCAGCGGCGGCTGTCGGCTTCGTCGAGCTGCTCGCGCGAGATCAGCGTCAGATAGCTTTTGACGGCGGCGTAGAGTTCGTCCACGTCGTCGTCCATGCGGACCGTTTCGCGCGCTTTGTCGAGATTGTTTTGATGGATCAGATCCGCGACATTGTCGAGCATGGATCGCACGATATCGCCGATGCGCAGCACTTCGCGTGAGGCATGCGCGAGCGCGAGCGTCGGCGTGGACAGCGCGGCGGCATCCAGATGGAGCGGCCGCAGTTCACCGCCCGGCGCCGGCCGGTTCGGCAACACGCGCTCGCAGATACGCGCCACCGGGTCGATCAGCGACAGGCACGCGCAGCAACGCAGCGTGTTGTAGATCAGGTGGAAGCCGACCGTCGCTTCACGCGGGTTCGCGATTAGCACCGGCAGACCGCGCGCGAGCAGCGAAGTGAACGGCAGGATCAGCAGTGCGCCCGCCAGTTTGAACGCAAAGCTGCCCAAAGCAAGGCGCCGCGCGGCCGCGTTTTGCGCGACGGTGCCCAGCAGCGCGACCAGGCCGCTGCCGAGATTGGCGCCGATCACGAGGCACAGCGCGACCTTCAGCGAAATCACGCCGGACGAGGCGAGCGTTGCGGTGAGCAACACGGCGGCAAGGCTCGAATAGGACAGCATGGCGAATGCGGCGCCGACCAGCGCGTCGAGCATGGTGTCGCCGGTCAATGCACCGAACATGACGCGCACGCCGGCGCCTTGCATCATCGGCTGCGCGGCTTCGACGATCAGACGCAGCGCCAGCAGAATCAAACCGAGGCCGATCAACGTGCGGCCGACCTGGCCGAGACGGGTTTGCTTGCGCGACAGAAAGAGCGGCACGCCGAGCAGAATCAGGATGGGCGACAACCAGGACAGATCGAGCGTGAGGATCCGCGCCATCAATGCGGTGCCGACGTCTGCGCCGAGCATGATCGCGAGGCCGCTGGTGAGTGGCAGCAGTCCCTGCGCCGCGAACGACGTGACGATCACCGCGGTGGCATTACTGCTCTGCACGAGACTCGTAACGCCGACGCCCGAAAGAAAAGCCCGCCAGCGGCTACTGGTGCTGCGCCCCAGCACGCTGCGCAGATCGGCGCCCAGGACTCGCAGGATGCCGGTGCGCACAATGTGCGACCCCCACACGAGGAGCGCCACACCGGCCAAGAGGTTTAGGAGAATCAACATAAGGCACTGCGCATCCAGTCCTGCTGCCATGACCCGAACCGCATGCCGCGCGAACCGGCACCCGGGGCGTATGACAGTAGTGTTGCACATTTTTGCCTTATTGTATTTTTGTGCTTTTAAATATAGGCTCGGTAGAGCTGTGGATTGCTGTGTGCCGGCTCATGGTCAGTCATGCGGTGAGTCCGGCCACTCGACCACCTAACCACGAGAACTCTGGATGAGCCGCAACCTTGCGCTGTTCGACCTGGATCACACGTTGCTACCGCTGGATAGCGATCAGGCGTGGGCCCACTTCATCGCCGGACTGGGGATAGAAGGCGCCGCGCGGCACGCGCAGGAAATCGACGATTACTATCGGCAGTACGTAGCCGGCACGCTCGACATGGCCGCTTACCTCAACTACACGCTGGCGCCGCTTGCCCGCCACTCGCGCGAGCAGCTCGACACGTGGCATGCGCAGTTCATGCAGCAGGTGATTGCGCCGGCCATCCTGCCGGCAGCGCGCGCGCTCGTGCAACGCCATCTCGATGCGGGCGACCTGTGCTGCATCGTCACCGCAACGAATGTGTTCATCACGGAGCCGATCGGCAAAGCGCTCGGTTTCGAGCATCTGCTGGGAATCGAGCTCGGCACCGAAGGCGGCGATCCGTTGGCGCGTTTCACGGGGATGGCGGTCGGCACACCCACCTTCCGCGAAGGCAAGATCACGCGCACCGAGAGCTGGCTTGCCTCGCTCGGCCATCGTCTGCAGGATTTCCCGCAGAGCTGGTTCTATAGCGATTCGATCAACGACGTGCCGTTGCTGGAGCGCGTCACGAATCCGGTCGCGACCAATCCTGATGAGCGTTTGCGTGCCATAGCCGCGGAACGCGGCTGGCCGGTGATCGAGCTGTTTGCTTGAGTGTGAACTTGTGCGGCCACTGCCGCTTTACACGCGCCCCTTCCACGGCACGAGCCGCCGCTCGAGCGCGCGCATGCCCAGATCGAACAGCCAAGCGATCAACCCGATCAATACAATACCCATCACGACCACGTCGGTACGTAGAAAGCTAGACGCGTTCAGCACCATTTGACCCAGACCCGCAGTGGCCGCGACCATTTCCGCGGCGACCAGCGTGGTCCAGCCGAAGCCGATTGCAATGCGCAGGCCGGTGAGATTCTCCGGCAACGCCGCGGGCAAAACCACGTGCCGCACGATCTGCGAGAAGCGGCCGCCGAGCGAATACGCCGCATGAATCTGCTCGATGGTCGCGCTGCGCACACCGGCGCGCGCGGCCATGGCAATCGGCGCGAAACAGGCAAGATAGATCACGACGATCTTCGCCGTTTCGTCGATGCCGAACCAGATCACCACCAGCGGCAGATACGCGAGCGGCGGCAACGGTCGATAGAACTCGAGCGGCGGATCGAGAAGGCCGCGCGCAACCCGGCTCACGCCCATCAGGATACCGGCCGGCACGGCCGTGAGCGCGGCCAGCGCAAACGCGCCGAACACGCGCAACGCGCTCCACGCCAGATGTTCAGAGAGCGGCAAGCCGCCTTGAATGCGGCCGAGCCACGCGTCGAGAAACGCGGTCCATACCGCTTCGGGCGTCGGCAGGAATAGCGGCGGCAACCAGTGCAGATGCGTGGCGAGCCACCACAATGCCGCGAGCGTCGTGACCGAGAGCGCACTCAGGGCCGCGGTCGGACCTTCGCCCGGCAAACGCCAGCCGCGCACGGGCCGCGCCGTTTGCCGCGGGCGCTTGCTGGTCTGCGCGAGCGGCACGTCACCCAATGATTCGCGCGAAGCCGTCACGACAGCACCTCGTCCTGCTTGCGCTCATGCAGCCGATGCACCAGCTGCTCGCGCCATTCGATGAAATCCGCCGACGACTTCACCGCCCGCGCATCGCGTGTCTGCAGAAAACGCCGCGCGAACGGCAGGTCGTAGCTATCCGCGATGCGGCCCGGTCCCGGCGTCATGACGACGAGACGGGTCGCGAGAAAGAGCGCTTCCTCAACGCTGTGCGTGATGAAGAACACTGTCTTGCGCGTGCGGCCCCAGACATCGAGCACGAGTTCCTGCATCGACTCGCGCGTCATGGCGTCGAGCGCGCCCATCGGTTCGTCCATCAGCAGCACTTGCGGATCGCTTGCGAGCGCGCGGGCAATGCCCACGCGCTGCTGCATGCCGCCCGACAACGCATAGACCCGCGAGCGCGCATGCTTGTCGAGTCCGACAAGCTTCAGCATGTCGAGCGCGATGCGCTCGCGCTCGGCTTTCGGCACACGCTGAAAGCGCAAGCCGAGCGCGACGTTGTCGAGCACATCGAGCCATGGCATCAACGCGTACTTCTGAAACACGACGCCGCGGTCCGCGCCTGGTCCGAGCACGGGTTCGCCGTTTAATCTCACTTCACCTTCAGTCGGCGGGATGAAGCCGGCAATGCAGTTGAGCAAGGTCGTCTTGCCGCAGCCCGACGCGCCCAGCGCGACCACGAACTCGCCGGGTTCGATGCGCAGATCGACATCGGCGAGCGCGACATGCGGCGCCGCGCCGCGCGCGCCTTCGTAGGCGACGTGCAGTCGCCGGATTTCAAGACCGCTCATTGCCGGACCTCATGATGCCAATGGGAGACCGTGCGCGACGATCAATGCGCCGCACGCTGCACGAACTGCGGATCGACGCCGGTCGAATAGTCGGTGAGCACGTTCTGGATCGTGCCTTGCGTCTTCAGAAACGCCGCAGTGGCGGCCAGCGACTTCGCCGCGCCCGATTGCGCGCCGCCGCCGAGCCATGCATTCGAAGCCTGCTGGGCCGGCGTCGGGAACGCGTACAGCGCCAGGCTCGCCGGCACTTCCTGCGCGTTCGCGCCGGACTCCCTGGCGACCGCCTCGACCTGCGGCGACGCGGCCGTCCATGCGGACGTGTGGTCGCGGTAACTCGCGTCGGTGGCGGCGAGCACCTTCACGAAGCGCGCGACGAACTCGGCGTTCTGACTGGCAAACTTGCGATCGACCACGAAGCCGTCGAACGTCGCCTTGCCGGTTTGCTGCGCGACCTGCCCCGACGTGATGAGCACCTTGCCGTTCTTCTTGACCTTGGCGAGCACGGGATCCCAGATATACGTCGCGTCGATGTCGCCACGCTCCCACGCCGCCGCGACTTCAGGCGGGCGCAGGTTGACGATCTTGACGTCGGACGGATTCACGCCGGCGCTCTGCAACGCAACCAGCGTGTGAAAGTGCGACGTCGATACGAACGGCACGCCGATCTTCTTGCCTTTGAGGCCGGCGATGCTCGTTACATTGGAGCCATCGCGCGCGACCAGCGCTTCGGCGTCGTTGATATTGTCGAGAACCCAGAACAACGAAATATCCACGCCCTGCGACAGGCCCGCCGCGATCGGGCTCGAGCCGGCTTCACCGAGTTGCACCGAACCGGAGGCCAGCGCGCGGATCACGTCGGCGCCGCTGCCCAGCTTGCGGTAGGTGACCTTGTAGCCGGTGGCTTTCTCCACTTCACCGGTGGCCTGTGCGTAACGCCAGGGCACCACCATGTCCTGATACGCGATCACGACTTCTTTGGTGTCGGCGTGCGCCACGGAAACAAACGGCGCGGACAATGCGAGCAGCGTAGCGAACGCGGCAAGCGGACGGAGAATGCGGTTCATCGGGAAGCCCCTTGAGCAGGTGTTGTTCGGGAGGCTTTCGACTATAGGCAGTTTGTTCGCGGCCGGTTCTAATTAATCCGCGATTGCTAATCAGACTGTTTGAGCATTGCTTTCCACGTTCGGTTGGTTTGCGGCGACTGCTGGGGTGGGCAGTCGGGTGGTTCCAGCGAATGATGGCGGATTGTGGCATGTGCGCGCAAGTTGGCCGTTCGGCAGATTGACCTTGTATCGGCGGCAACGGGATCATCTTTGCGTCGCTAAAACTTCGCATTCCTATGATCGATTTCGTTGGCCGCCTTAGCTGGTTGCTTTTCAACGTCGGCGTGCCGGTGTGTGCGCCCTTTGCGCTGCTGCCTCTGTTGAGCTTCTCGCGGTTCTATCGGCAGTCGTCCAACGGCATTGCGATGCGTTCCGTGCAGAACGGACAACTTCTCTGGGTCGTCATCTCGATGTGCGCCAGCGCGTGTTATGAAATCGGAGGCGCGCTGGGAGATGCATCGACAAATAGCAGGCTGGCTTTCATGTTGGCAGGATTGCTCTGGCATGTTCTCTTTCTCGTCGTGGCATCTATCCTCGTGTCGTTCGGCGCGGCTGACTCGACGCCACATCCTGACTATCGTCACGGCGACGAGGCACGTGAGCGGAAGTTGATGTGGACATCCACGATCATGACCGCGGCAGTGGCCGCCTCATTCGCTCTATCTCATTATTCGTTAAACTAACTAATTAGAAAACCTCTGAGATATACTTTTAAGCACGTCCAACAGGGAGAACTCAAATGCCCAATCTGATCGACTACGTCATGGAAAATCGCGATGTGCGCGATCGCCTGATCGAACTGGCCGCTCCATTTTCAGTTGTCGGTAGCATAATCGCCTCGATCTGCATGCTGCTCGCACGTTACTACCGGTAATGCTTTGCAGAGAAGCGTGAGAATGCGCTGCATCGGCAATCAAAAACTGACAACCCAAAAAAGAAAGCCTGCAACGCGTGCAGGCTTTTTCTCAAACTGACAGCTGACAGCTATCAGCTAAGACGCTCAGACCACGCCGGCTCCATGCGCCTGCAAATCGGCGTGGTAGCTCGAGCGAACCATTGCACCCACGGCTGCGTGCGTGAAACCCATCTTGTACGCTTCTTCCTCGTACATCTTGAACGTGTCCGGGTGCACGTAAGACCGCACCGGCAGATGGTGTTCCGACGGTTGCAGATACTGACCGATCGTCAGCATATCCACATTGTGTTCACGCAGGTCGCGCATCACCTGCAGAATCTCTTCTTCGGTTTCGCCGAGGCCGACCATCAAACCGGACTTGGTGGCCACATCAGGGTGCAGCGCCTTGAAGTCCTTCAGCAGCTTCAGCGAATGCGCGTAGTCCGAACCCGGGCGCGCTTCCTTGTACAGACGCGGCACCGTTTCGAGGTTGTGATTCATCACATCGGGCGGTGCGGCATTCAGAATGCCGATCGCGCGATCCAGACGGCCACGGAAGTCCGGCGTCAGAATTTCGATGCGCGTCTCCGGCGAAAGCTCGCGCGTCTGACGGATACATTCCACGAAGTGAGCCGCGCCGCCGTCGCGCAAATCGTCACGGTCGACGCTGGTGATCACCACGTACTTGAGCTTCAACGCGGCAATGGTGCGCGCGAGGTTGCCCGGTTCGTCCACATCGAGCGGATCCGGGCGGCCATGGCCGACGTCGCAGAACGGGCAGCGGCGCGTGCACTTGTCGCCCATGATCATGAAGGTCGCCGTGCCCTTGCCGAAGCATTCGCCGATATTCGGGCAACTCGCTTCTTCACACACCGTATGCAGGTTGTGCTCGCGCAGAATCTGCTTGATTTCGTAGAAACGCGAATTGCCGGTCGCCGCTTTGACGCGGATCCAGTCGGGTTTCTTGAGCTTTTCGATCGGGACGATCTTGATCGGAATACGGGCGGTCTTGGCTTGCGCCTTCTGCTTTGCGGTGGCGTCGTATGCGGCGGCGGAAGCCGGCACGGCGTCAGGAGCGGGGGAAGCTGCGAGGTTCGCGGTAACGTCAGTCATTCGTTCGATCCAGTCAGGCGGTGAGCACACCGGCCTGTGGTTGGGCGACGGCCGCGGGACTGCCGTCGAGGTTTGCGGTGAGGCGTTCTGCAAAGGTGCGGGCCACATCGTCCCAGCCGGCGGCCACGCCAAGCGTTGCCATATCGACTGTTTCGAGCCCCGCGTAGCCACATGGATTGATGGCCAGAAACGGCTGCAAATCCATGTTCACGTTCAGGCTCACGCCGTGATAACTGCAGCCGTTGCGGATCTTCAGACCCAGCGCCGCAATCTTGGCGCCGGCGTGCAGCCCGACGTCCGGCCCCGGCGCTACGTAGATACCGGGGGCGCCAGCCTTTCGTTCTCCGGCGAGATTATACGCCGCAAGGGTGTCGATCACGGCTTGCTCGATCCGCGTGACCAGTTCGCGCACCATCAACTTGCGGCGGCGCAAATCGAGCAGCAGGTACGCCACCACCTGGCCGGGCCCGTGATACGTGATCTGGCCGCCCCGATCGACTTTGACCAGAGGAATACCGCTGTCGGCGGCCAGCAGATGGGCGGGATTGCCCGCCTGGCCCAGCGTGAAGACGGGTGGGTGTTCGACCAGCCAGATTTCGTCGGGGGTGTCGGCCGTGCGTTCGTCGGTGAACGTTCGCATGGCTTCGAAACTGGCTTCGTAGGGTTCGCTGCCACGCCAACGCAACGTGAGCGGCGTCGTGGAGGGCAAGGGAGTCGGGGAAACCGGGGTGGCGCACATGATCCCCGCAGTTTACCGAAATCTGGGAATCCCCGCCGAAGGTGGCGGGGTCGCAGCGTCAAGTCGCTGTCGCCTGACTGCTTGGCCGTCTGGCCGCGCCTCGAAGTACCAACTGATCCTGACACGGCCACGCCGGCAGTGTCAGATGCAGTCGCCCGGCTGCGCCGCCGAGTCCCGCCGCGGCGCGCCATCCGGCTAAACCAGCGCGCCTGCGGCAGCACCATCAAACCGTGCGCCAGCCGCCTCGCATACGCGCCGTCAACCGTTCGCCGATGCGCGCAAACCAGTTCAGCGCGCGCTCGTCGCAGCGTGTGGGCACTGAAAACGCCACTCTAGCTTGCCCGCTACCCTCAGCGCTCAGCCACAGCCGTTCACCGCGCCGCAACCGCAGCGTATGACCGGGTTGCAGCCAGTAATCCTCCGTATCGTCGCTGCGCGTGACCCACACCGCACCGCCGCGAACGACCAGCTTGGTGCTGCGCGCTACCTTTAGGGGAACTGTTTCGCCAGTGCGGATTTCAAACGCGATGCTAGAGGAAATTTCTCGCATGATGCCCTCGCCAAAGTTCGTTTCACGACTACAATCCTAGGCGCAGCAAGGGTTTCCGCAAAACGATCTATTTTCACCTCTATGTGAGGAATATTGCCATGGACCTTCGGCAATTACCCGCCCTGAACGCGATCAAGGCATTCGAGGCCGCCGCCCGCCACGAAAGCTTCTCGCGCGCCGCCGACGAACTCTTCGTCACCCACGGCGCCGTCAGCCACCAGATCCGCGCGCTCGAAGCCGAACTCGGCGTCCCGCTGTTCGCGCGCGACGGCAAACGCGTGCGGCTCACCGAAACCGGCCGGCGCTATGCCTCGCACGTGCGCTCCGCTCTCATGGCGCTCGCCGACGCCACCCGCGAAATCCGCGCCGGCGACCGGGAGCGGCGCCTCGTGGTGTCCATGCTCTCGTCATTTGCGGCGCGCTGGGTGACGCCGCGCGTCGGCAGTTTTATCGAGGCGCATCCGCAGTGGGACCTCGAACTGCTGTCCACCAACGCGCTCACCGACTTCGCGCGCGACGACGTCGACGTGGCGATCCGTTTCGGCTTCGGTAAATATCCAGGTCTGCATTCGGAATTGTTGCTGGAGGAGATTTTCTTTCCCGCCTGCGCGCCGAATTTCAACGGCGGCAAGCTGCCGCAAACGCCGGCCGATCTGGCCAAAGTCACCCTGCTGCGCTCCGACGACGAACTCTGGCGCCCCTGGTTCGACGCCGCCGGCCTCACCGACTGGCCTGAGCCGAAGCGCGGCGTGCTGTACCAAGATTCGTCGAATTTGCTGCAGGCCGCCATCGACGGCCAGGGTGTCGCGCTCACGCGCCGCTCGCTGGCCATGCCCGAAATCGCGGCGGGCCGCCTCGTGCGGCTTTTCGATGTGGATGGGCCGAGCCCATGGCAGTACTACTTCATCTGCACGCCGCAGATGCTCGAAACCGCACGTGTGAAAGCGTTTCGAGACTGGGTATTCGAGGAGGTGGGACGCTTCAAGCAGCTTTTCGACCAGGCTTGCGAGCTACGACCCGCCGCAAGCGCCGATCTATCGGCGAACGCATTGCGCGTCGCGCCGTAACACGTAAACGAAGGGTTTAAAGCACCACTTTGACCATTGGATGGCCGGTGAGCGCGCGATAGATATCGTCGAGCTGCTCACGGCTCGTGGCGCGCACCATGACCGTCAGGCCCGTGTAATTGCCGCCGCTGGACGGACGCGTTTCGACGCGCGAGGCGTCGACTTCGTTGTCGAACTGCCGCACCACCGTGACGATCGTCTCGGCGAACTCGGGGTGCGATTTGCCCATGATCTTGATTGGGAAATCGCAAGGAAACTCAAACAGTGACTCGTTCACGGAACTCATTCTCTACTCCTTGCTGCGCCTCGCGCGCTTGCTGGGCCTTGGCTCGCTGATACGCCGCGTACAGCGCTGCAAAGACAGCACCCGGCTTGCCCTCGCCGACCGGCCGGCCATCGAGTTGCGTGACCGGCAGCACTTCCTTGGTTGCCGAACTGACGATGATCTCGTCAGCCGCGCGCAGTTCGGCCTCGGTGATCTCGCGTGCTTCGAAAGGAATGCCGCACTCGCTCGTCAGTTCCTCGATCAGGCCGTAGCGAATTCCTTCGAGAATCTTGTGGCTGCGCGGCGGCGCGGCCAACACGCCACCCTTCACCATCCACACATTCGACGACGATCCTTCGGTCAGCATGCCGTCGCGAAACTGGATCGTTTCGAACGCATCGTTCTCCGCGGCATATTGCGCCATCAGCACGTTGCCGAGCAGCGACACGGACTTGATATCGCAATTGAGCCAGCGGCGATCTTCGGCCGTCACGCAACGCACGCCTTCAGCGCGCTGCGCCGCGTCCGGCAGGTTCAACGGCGTGACCATCACGAACACGGTCGGCTGGATGCCGGCCGGAAACGCATGACCGCGTTTGGCGACACCGCGCGTGACCTGAACATAGGCAATCGCGTCCTGATCCGCGCGCAAACCGCCGTCCGCCTCGTTCGCCGCGACCACGCGCTCGATCAGCGCGCGCCAGCCGACATCGTCGAAAGGATTGACGATGCCGATCTTGTCGACCGAGCGCGCGAGGCGCGCCAGGTGCTGCTGGAAACGGAACGGCGTACGGCCGCCCGCATGCGCGGGATGGGCGTAGAGCGGCGCAACTTCGTAAATGCCGTCGCCGAAAATAAAGCCGCGGTCGAGAACTGGCACGCGCGCTTCGGACAACGGCACCAACTCGCCGTTCAGATAGACAATCGGATCAGGCGAAACGTCGGAGACAGCGGTCATTGCAATCAGGCTCTTACTTCTTCTTGTTGAACATGAGCATCAGCGAATCCCACACGCGGCCGACCACGCCCGCTTGCGGCACAGCCTGCAAGGCCACGATCGGGAACTGTGCGAGCACCTTGCCGTCGGCCACCAGCTTCGCGGTACCGACCTGCTGACCGTTCGCGATCGGTGCGATCAGCGGATCGATCTGCTCGATCTGCGGCTTCACCTTGTCGCCCATGCCCTTCGGCACGGTGATGTACTGGTCGCTCTTCACGCCGATCTGCACGGTGTCCTGCGCACCCTTGTAGACGCGCGGCGTGCCCACCACCTGATTCGCCTTGTACAGACGCACCGTGTCGTAGGCGCTGTAGCCGTAGTTCAGCATCTTCAGGCTATCCTGCACGCGGTCGTGTTCCTTGGTCTCGCCCATCATGACCGAGACGAGACGGCGTGACGCGTCGGTCGCGCCCGGCAGCGAACGCTTCGCGCTCGCGATCAGGCAGTAACCGGCGGCTTGCGTGTGACCGGTCTTCAGACCATCGACGGTCGGGTCGATCCACAGCAGACGGTTGCGGTTCGGCTGCTTGATCTTGTTGTACGTGAATTCCTTGACCGAGAAGATGTTGTAGTAGTCAGGGAAGTCGCGAATCAGACGCGCCGACAGCACCGCGAGGTCGCCCGCCGTGGTGTAGTGCTGCGGATCGGGCATGCCGTTCACATCGGCGAAATGCGTGTTCTTCATGCCGAGCTTCTGCGCTTCCGTGTTCATCATGTTGACGAACTGCGACTCGCTGCCGCCGACCAGTTCGGCCAGCGCGATCGCCGCGTCGTTACCCGACTGGATGATCATGCCGTACACCAGATCGTGCACGGTCACCGGCTTGTTGGCTTCGATGAACATGCGCGATTCGTCCGTGCGCACGCGGCGCACCGCTTCGCTCGGCATGACCGTCTGGTCCATGTTGATCTTCTTCGTCTGCAGTGCTTCGAAGACGAGGTACGCCGTCATCAGCTTGGTCAGCGACGCCGGTTCAACGCGCTCGTCCGGATTGCCCGAGGCGAGCACCTGGTTGCTGGTCGCGTCGACGAGCACCCACGAGCGCGCATTCACGGCCGGCGGCGGCACTTGCGCGAACGCGGTGCTGGCGACGAGCGTGGCCGGCAGCACTACGCCGAGGGTCACGGCACGGCTAAGCGTAGAAGGAACGAAGGAAGCAATGGAAGGGAATGACGTGCGGCCGGAGGTGGAGAAACGCATAAGGTCGATTCGTGCAGAAAAATACATCGCGCGCAGGGCGCAGAGTTTGGAAGAGCCGGTCGGCGAGCGTCTGGCCGTAAAAACGGCGCGGCGCCCATTGGACTTCCGGCCACGCGATCGGTTCGCGCAGCACGCCCGCATCCGCCACCGCTGCGCGCGAAAAAGACGCTACGCGTCGCGCGAACTGCCGGATGGGCGGCGCTGCGCCCAAAAAAGAGTCGCCATTATACGCGCGCTCTCCCCGTTACTTTGCGCAAAGGCCGGCGATTAATTTGCGTTTGTGCGTACCTGTACCCCGGAAAACACACATCGCGGGTCGATTAGCGCCAGGCGTCGACGATGATCCGCTTCAGCACGTGCAGCTTGCGATGCAGAAAATGCTCCGCGCCCGGAATCACGACAACCGGCAATTCCTGCGGCCGCGCCCAGTCGTAAACGGATTGAATGGGAACCGTCTCATCGGTTTCGCCGTGAATCACCAGCGTGTTCTCCGGCACCGGGGCGACTTCCCAGCGGCTCGCCGCCGTGCCGACCAGCACCATTCGCTCGATCTCCTGACCTTCTTCGCGCAGTTGCGCGGCCACGTGCGACAACACGAACGTGCCGAACGAAAAACCCGCCAGCACGAGGGGCAGATCGCTTTGCCCCGGTTCGGCGCGCATGTGATCGAGCACGGCGCACAAGTCGTCGCGCTCGCCGATGCCCGCGTCATGCTCGCCTTGCGTTTCGCCGACGCCGCGAAAATTCGAGCGATACGTCACGTAGTTCAACTGCACGAGTGTGCGCGCGAGCGTCTGCGCGACCTTGTTGTCCATCGTGCCGCCGAACAGCGGATGCGGATGCGCGACCAGCGCGATGCCGCGCGGCGCGGCGCCGTTTTCGCGCGTTTCGTCGGGCAGATCCAGCGCGACCTCGATCTTGCCGACCGGGCCGTCGATCAGAAATTTTTTGGTGTGTACGTTCATGGCGAGACTTATTGATCGATTTTCAGACGCTCCACGATCTTGCCGTTCGCGAGGTGCGAGTCCACGATTTCGTCGATGTCGCTCTCGTCGACGTACGTGTACCAGATGCCTTCCGGATACACGACGAGCGTCGGGCCGAGTTCGCAGCGGTCGAGGCAGCCGGCCTTGTTGATGCGCACCTGGCCCGGACCTGCGAGACCGAGCTTCTTTACGCGTTTTTTCGCGTACTCCTGCATCTCCTGCGCATTGCAGTTCGCGCAGCTTGGGCGCTCGGCGCCGGGGTCGCGCTGATTGAGACAGAAGAAGACGTGGTACTTGTAGAAGGAGTCCATGATGTCCGGGGGCGAGACTGTCGGTGTGGGGAATGGCGCTGGATGCACGGCGGCGCGCCTGTTGTGCGAACGATTATAACGAGCGAGGCTGGCGGTTGCCGACGCTGTCCACGCCCGCCCTGCGCGCCGCATATCTTCACGTGTGCTTCATGCGCCGCTTGAGCCACGCCTGTTCGACCACATACGCCAGCCACACGAGCGCCGCATACGGCCAGATCCACGCGAGCCAGTGGGCCAATCCGTTGAAGTGCAGATAACGCCCTTGCCGCCAGTCGGCGAGCACGGCATCGAAATACGGGTTGACCGGCAGCAGATTGACGAACACCAGCGCGATAGTCAGCGCGACGCCCGCCAGTGCCGCGCGCGACCGGCGCCGCAGACGCAAGGTGAGCAGTGCCGCGGCAGTCCCGCACGCAAGACCCGCCAACGCGCCGGGCGTCGCCCAGTCGAACGCGAGGCCGGACTGCGACTGCAGAAACGTCGCACCCGCTTTCACGCACAAGGTCATCACGATAAACAGGAGCAGCAGGCGCACGCGCGGCGCATGTCGGCGCACCGGCAACGAAGCCAGCGCGAGCGCGGCGAACAGGTTGAGCGTGGTGATCACGGCTTCCCACACGTCGTCGGGCATCCAGGCGGCGGCGAGCGCCGGCCAGGCGCCGACGTGCCAGCCAGGCGGCGTCCACGCGAGCAAGGCGTCTTGCGTGGTCGAATCGAAGCGCAGCCAGAGCGCACGCGGCCAGTTGCCGAGACCGAACAGGCGCGGCGCCGGGTACATCGTCGCGAACGGCCACGCCACGACCAGACACGCGAGCGCGGCCCGATCGCGCTCGAACCACAGAAGCCGCATGCGCCGCAGCAAGCCGCGATCGAGCAGCGCGCCCGTCGCCGGCGACATGATCGCCGCGCCCAGCAGCGCACCGAGCGCGTTGGCGGCGAGATCCAGGTTGGAGGCAACGCGCGTCGGCAGATAGGTTTGCACGGCTTCCATCACGCCGGACAGCAGGCCGCCGAGCACGAAGGCGAACGCGACCGCGAGCGTGCCGCGCCAGCGCGGATAGGCCGCGAGCACCACCAGCGCGCCGAACGGCATATAGCCGAGCACGTTCGTGACGACGTCGAACGCCGTCAGGTACTGCGGCATGGGATCGGACAAATAGGCCAACGGACCGAGGCCGAGCGAACGCCAGCCCGAAAACGGATACCACGAACCGTAGACGATCAATGCGGTATACAGCACCAGCGCCTGACGGGCGAGCACCGACGGACGGCGCACCCAGGGTTTCACGCTCATGCAGCGCTCCGCGATGTGCGCTGCGAGCCGGTCATTGCGCGGCGACCAGCGCCTGCACGCCGAGCCACGCGCCGATCTGCGAGACGAGATCGTCGCTGGCGGTGGCTAGCGCCTGCGCGCCGCCGGCGGCGTCCGCCGACCTGGACGGCGCCCGCGCGATGAAGGTGCGCTGGCTGAGCACCTTGCCGCTTTGCGTGAGCGTGGCGCGCGCGGTGACCGCGGCGTGACTTTCGGACTGGCTGTCGAAGACCTGTTCGAACTCGCTCAGATCGACCTTGAGCACCGGCGCGGCGACGCCGTCGGCGCCCGTCAGCACCGTGCCGCGCGAACTGAGCGCGCCGCGCAGACGCTGGGTCAGCAATTGCGAAGGCGTCATGGTCCAGTGGCTGTTCGCGTACGCAGCGGTCTGCTGCGCGTCGGCGTAGCTCAGGCGGTACATCAGCTTGTCCGACTCGAGCACATCGGGCGCGCTCACATCGAGCACCTTCACGGCCGGCGACGTGCCGGCTGATGCTGCCGGACTCGGCGGCCCGAAGTCATAGCGGATGTCCGACAGAGCAGCCGGTGTGCCGGCGCAGCCCGCGGCGAGCACGCCGAATGCGAGCAGCACCGCCAGCGCGGCGCTCGTTGGCAAAAATCGGTGAATCGAGCGTGACATGACAATCTTCCTTTCTTCAAACCTTCAAAATCATTGCTTCGACCTCACTGCTTCAACTCACTGAGCAGCGCGCGCGGCGGGCCATTTGAAGCCCGCTTCGCCGGGGCCGGGCGCCGCACCCGGCGCGCCGAACAGCACGCTGCGCGGGCTGGTGCTGAACGTGTCGGCGGCGCGGTCCACCGAGCGGGCGGCGGAGCGCACGTCTTCAGCGAGCGAATTGACGCGCGGCAAGGTGTCGTAGCCGACCCGCGACGACAGTTCCTGCACGGCGCCGTTGATCGACACCAGCGCGTCGCCGGCCTGTTGCGCGGCCGTGCCGACCTTGTTCAGATTGGTCTCGAACGGGCCGTTCGGCCGGTTCAGGCTGGTGATCAACTGATTGGTCGAGGCCAGCGTGCGATTCAGCTGGTCGATCGTGCCGGGCAGCATACCGGCGGCCGGCGCCATTTTCTGTGACAGCGTGGCCACGCCGTCGGCGGCCTGCTGCAGGCTCGCGGCCGTTCCTTGCAACTGCGCGGCCATTTCCGGCGACAGCAAATGATCGACGTCGTCCGCGACTTTTTCGAGTTTGCGCAGCAGCACGTCGCCGCGTTGCTGCAATTGATCGAGCAAGCCGGGGCGCATCGGCAACTGCGCCACCTGTTTGGCCGACGACGCCAGCGGCGTCGGATCGCGCCCATTGTCATCCAGCTGAATGAAGGCGATACCCGTGACGCCCTGGAAACCCAGGCTGCCGAACGTCGAATGGGTAATCGGCGCGTGCGTATCGACGAGGATGCGAATCAGAATTTGCCCCGGATGAGCGGGATCGAACTTGATGGACTGCACCTTGCCTACGTCGAGCCCGCGATAACGCACCGCGGCGTCGGTGAACAGGCCCGTCACGTTGGTGCGCGCGATCAGATCGTACGGCACCCGCACGGAACGGTCGACATTGAACAAAAACCCCGCCAGCGCGATAGCCACCAGCAAAACGATCGTGAAGAGCCCGGCCCAGAAGGCATGTGATTTGTTTTCCATTGTCAGGTTCCCTGGTTCACAGCGGCAATTCGGACGATGCCGGCTCGAGCGCCGCCCGCGGCAGCTTTGCGCGGCGCTCCGGCGGCAGCGCCTGCAACGCGCGGCGCCCGCGCAGGCCGAGGAAATATTCGCGGATGAAAGGATGATCGACGCCCGCGGCCTCTTCGACCGGCGCGGCGACCAGCACCTTGCGATCCGCCAGCACGGCGACGCGGGTGGACAACGCGATCATCGTGTCGAGATCGTGCGTGACCATCACCACCGTCAGGCCGAGCGCGCGATGCAGCGCGGAGATCAGCTCGACGAATTCATCCGACGCCTGCGGATCGAGCCCGGCGGTCGGTTCGTCGAGAAACAGCAGTTCGGGTTCGAGCGCAATCGCGCGCGCAATGCCGACGCGCTTGATCATGCCGCCCGACAGCGCCGACGGCATTTTCGACGCGTGCTTGCACGGCAGGCCGACCATCTCCAGCTTGAGCATGACGATGTCGCGCAACAGATCTTCGGGCACCTTGCCGAGTTCGCGCACCGGCTGTGCGATGTTGTCGAACACCGACAGTGACGAGAACAGCGCGCCGCGCTGAAACAGCATGCCGGAGCGGCTGCGCATCAGCAGCGCGGTTTCAGGCGAAATGGTCGCGAGATTCTCGCCGAACAGCTTGATGGTGCCCGATGAAGGACGCTCGAGCCCGAGAATCTGCCGCACCAGCGTGGTCTTGCCGGAACCCGAGCCGCCGACGATCGAGACGATCTCGCCGCGCCGCACGTCCAGATTCAGATGCTGATGCACGATGTTGCGCCCGTAGCGCTTGGTCACGTCGATCACTTCGATCACCGGCTCGGCGATCGAGGGTACGGGTTGGCCGCGCACGGCCTGAGTGAGTGGCGCGATCATCCGAGCCCCACGTTCTGGAAGAGGATCGCGAACACGGCGTCCGCGAGAATCACGATGGTAATCGAGGTCACCACCGAGGTCGTCGTGCCTTCGCCGAGACTCTGCGAATTGGCCTTGATACGGAAACCGAAATGACAGCCGACGATCGCGATCAGCATGCCGAACGCGACGCCCTTGCCCAAGCCGATCCACAGATTGGCAACCGGCACCACGCCCGGCAAAGCCCGCGCGAAGTAGCTCATGTCGATGCCGAGCGCGATCTTCGCGGCGAGCGCGCCGCCCGTCAGCGCGATGATGTTGGTCCACATGACGAGCAGCGGCATCGCCACGCCAAGCGCGACCACGCGCGGCAAGATCAGCCGCAGGCCGTGCGGGATGCCCATCACGCGCATGGCGTCGAGTTCCTCGGTCACGCGCATCACGCCGATCTGCGCGGTGATCGCCGAACCCGAGCGGCCTGCCACCAGAATCGCGGCGAGCACCGGCCCGAGTTCGCGAATCACGGAGAGCCCAAGGATATTGACGATGTACTGGTTTGCGCCAAAAAGCCGCAGTTGCTGCGCCGACAGATAGCTGAGCACGATGCCGATCAGGAACGCGACCAGCGCGGTGATCGGCAGGGCTTTGGTGCCGGCGTTATAGATGTTCGCGGAGATCTCGGTCCACGGCGTGATTTTCGGTTTGCGCGCGATCGCCAGCAGGTCGAGGACGACGCGCCCGAGCATCGCCACGCCGCCATACAGATGCTCGAAGAACGAGAAAATCGCGAGTCCGAGCCGCGTGAGCGGATCGAACCTGATCACCGGCTCGGCCTTTTCGCGCACGGTGTCGAGCAAGGCGATGCGTTCGAAAATGTCGCGTTGCGTGTCGGTCAGCGTGGTGTCCGGGGGCATCTTGTGGCCCCACACGCGCCACAGCGCCTGGCCGCCGACGTGGTCCATCCGGTCGATCCGCGACAGATCCCATTGACCGATGCCTTCGGCGCCGACCAGCGACCCCAACAGAGGGATCACATGCCCCGTGGCCTTGTCGCGCGCGAGCGCGAGCGCCGTCCACTGGCCCGAGAGCCGGACGATCTTGCCTTGGCTGCCTGCCGCGACTTCGAGGCCGGGCGGAGTGTCGTAGTTCAAGGATCGTTGAATCTGGTTATCGGATTAGCGGCCATTGTAACGAAGGCGCGGCGCGGGAACCGTGCGCGCGGGCTCAACGGGTTCGCTGTCGCTACAATATGAATCATGAACACGTCCAAGACTCCCCCCCAAGGCGACTGGCGCATCGACCGCGAGCGCGCCGTCGCGCTGTTCGGCCCGCACGCGCACGACTGGCCGATCGAAATCGTCGAGGAAACCGGCTCGACCAACGCCGACCTGATGACGCGCGTCAAAGCGCTGCCGCGCAAACCCGGCGCGCTGCCGCGGCCGATCGTGCGCGTCGCGTACTTGCAAACCGCCGGGCGCGGCCGCCGTGGCCGTCCGTGGTATGCGGAGCCGGGCAATGCGCTGCTGTTTTCGGTGGCATGCGTGCTGCCGCGCCCGCTCGAAGGGCTCGCGGGTCTGAGTCTCGCGGTGGGCGTCGCCTTGGTCGACGGGCTGCGTTCGCTGCCGGTTGCCGGTCCCGGCCAGATCGCGCTGAAGTGGCCAAACGACGTGCTGCTCGAAGGCGACAAGCTGGCCGGCATCCTGATCGAAACCGCGTGGAGCACCGACGACGCCAGCGCGGTGGTGATCGGCATCGGCACCAACGTGAAGGGCGCGGACGAACTCGCGGCCAAAGTCGGCGCGCTGAACGCCGGCGTGCCGCCGCAGGCGCGCGGCACCGCGCCGACCGCCTTGCAGCGCGCGCTGCCCAACGCCAACCTCACCGACACGCTCGCCGCCGAGCTGAACGCACTCGAACCGGCCTTGCAGCGCTTCGGCGCTGAAGGTTTCGCGCCATTCCAGGCGCGCTGGAACGCGGTGCACGCCTACGCAGGCCGCGAAGTGGTGTTGCTGGAACAAGGCCAGGAACAGATGCGCGGCGTGGCGGCGGGCGTCGACGAGCGCGGCCAGTTGCTGCTCGACACCGCCACCGGTCGCGAGACCGTCGCGACCGGCGACGTCTCGCTGCGTCTGGCCGACGGTGCCGCATGACGAGCTGCGCGCCTGATTTGCTGATCGACGCGGGCAATAGCCGTATCAAGTGGGCGCTGGTAACGGCGGACGGTTCGCAGATCGCGGCCGGCGCCCTGCCCCACGGCGGCGCGGATCAGCCGGACTGGTCGAATTTGCCGGCGCCCAGCCGCGCATGGTTGTCCAATGTCGCGGGTGAAAACGTCGCGGCGCGGATTGCCGCTTTGCTCGACGCCCGCTGGCCGCAGTTGCCGCTCACCACGATTCGCGCTTGCGCGCAGCAATGCGGTGTGACCAACAGCTACACCACGCCGCATGCGCTCGGCAGCGATCGCTGGGCCGGCATGATCGGCGCGCACGCGGCGTTCCCTGGCGAACATCTGCTGATTGCGACGTTCGGCACGGCGACCACCCTCGAAGCATTGCGCGCGGACGGCTGCTTTGTCGGCGGTCTGATCGCGCCGGGCTGGAGCTTGATGATGCGCTCGCTAGGCGAGCACACGGCGCAATTGCCGACGCTCGACGCCCACGCGGCTCGCGGTCTGCTCGACGGCAGCACCACCGATGCGGCGCGTAGCGGCCCGTTCTTCGCGACGGATACGCCGCGTTCGTTGTCTGCCGGTTGCACGCTGGCGCAAGCGGGCTTGGTCGAGCGGATGTGGCGCGATCTGCAGGATGAATGGCAGGTGCCGGTGCGGCTCGTGGTCAGCGGCGGCGCCGTGGACGAAGTGGCGAGCGCACTGAAAGTGCCGCATACTCGCCACGATTCGCTCGTGCTGTCCGGTCTTGCGCTGATTGCCGCCGAGCGCGCCTTGGAACGCGGCAACTGAATCGCGACCAACGGCATAACGGCGGCTCAACTTCTCGACGGGGAAAACCAACAATGCTGCGCTGGCTGATCGCCATACTGTTTCTTGCCAATATGCTGGCATTCGTCGCGGTGCGCGGCGTGTTCGGCCCGACGCCCACAGCCGGCGGACGCGAGCCCAACCATCTGAATCGCCAGGTTCATCAGGAATGGTTGAGGGTGCAGCCCGTCACTGCGGCCGAAGCCGCCGATCAGGCCGTGGTGGGCGGTCCGGCGCCGATGGCGCCGATCGCGGCATCCGCGCTTTCGCAGTAAGTCGCTCGCAATCTTGCGGCGTATGCGATGCAAGTCGCGAAGCCGATGAGTGACTCACGTCGCAGCCACCACTAGCTCTGCGTACGAACCTTCTTCAGTAGTGCGGTAGTCGAGCGGTCGTGCTCGAAGGGAATGGCCAAAGCCTTACCGCCCCAGCTTCGCACGATGGCCGACTCGGGCAGCACGTCCATGTCGTAGTCGCCGCCTTTTACGAGCACGTCCGGCCGCACCGCCGAAATCAATTCGACGGGCGTCTTCTCGCCAAAGCACACCACGTAGTCGACGCTCTCCAACGCCGCCAGCAAGGCCATGCGATCGGCCTCGTTGTTGATGGGCCGGTCATCGCCTTTGCCGAGCATGCGCACCGACGCATCGCTATTCACGCCGACGATCAGGCAAGCACCCAAAGCCTTGGCATCGGCGAGATACGTCACGTGCCCGCGATGCAGGATATCGAACACGCCGTTGGTAAACACAACCGGCGCGTTCAACGAGGGACGCAGCGTCACCAGCGCATCGCGCGCGAGAATCTTGCGTTCAAAAATGGCAGCCATGGAGAAATCGGAAAGGACAGGAAGGTGTCGTCACCATACACGATGGGTCGCATGAAACAAAACGGCCTGGCGCACATAAGAGCGTCAGGCCGTTCTTTTTCAAACCGGTTCGCAGCGCGCGCGGCGGCGCAAACCGAGTCACATGCTCGCGACCGTCAGGCCGGTTGTTCAGCCGACTTCTGATCGGCCTGCAGACGCAGCACCACTTCCTTGCGGTAGCGGTTCAGTTCCTGCGCCGTATTGAACGTGCGCTCGAACAGAATGGACAGGTTGTGCAGAATGCGCTCGACCACCTTCTTTTCCCAACCGTCGTCGAAGCGGATCTGTTCGTCGAGCCAGCGTTCGAGCCATTCCGGATCCGGCAGACGCGACTGAATCGTGTCGCGCGGGAACAGCGCCTGGTTCACGTGCAGGTTCGTGGGGTGCAGCGGTTTTTCCGTGCGGCGAGCCGATGCCATCAGGACACCGATCTTCGCAAACGCAGCCCGCGCGATGTCGCCGGTTTGCGCCATGGCCTTCTTCATGTAGCGCAGATACGCGCCGCCATGCCGCGCTTCGTCGCGCGAGATGGTTTCGTAGATGTGTTTGATGACCGGCTCGGTGTGCCATTCGGCTGCCCGGCGATACCAGTGATTCAGGCGGATTTCGCCGCAGAAGTGGAGCATCAGCGTTTCGAGCGGCGGCGCCGGATCGAATTCGAAGCGCACGGCGTGCAGTTCTTCTTCGGTCGGGCACATTTCCGGTTTGAAGCGGCGCAGATATTCCATCAGCACCAGCGAATGTTTCTGCTCTTCGAAGAACCACACGCTCATGAACGCGGAGAAATCGCTGTCGTGATGGTTGTCACGCAGAAACATTTCCGTGGCGGGCAACGCCGACCATTCGGTGATCGCGTTCATCTTGATCGTCGCTGCCTGCTCGTCGGTCAATAGCGATGCATCGAACTTGTCCCAGGGAATGTCTTTCTCCATGTCCCATCGAACGGATTCGAGCGATTTATAAAGTTCCGGATAAAGCATGGTGTTCATAGTCCCACCCCTGTTCTGCGCATACTGTGTGTGTCTATCACTACTACGGTGTAGTACTTTTGCTTACGACGAACGGATCGCACCTAAATGCGCACCGTTTGCCGGCCAAGCATTCAATTTTACGCGGTAATCAGCCGCCTAGATGCACCTGACGGCAAAGAAGTCCAGGCGTTTGCGCCCGCGCGTGTACCCTACGCAACGCGCTGCGCGGCCAACCGTGGGTGAGGGATACCCCGTGCCTGAGGTCGAGCCAGTTTGCGATGAAAACCGCACCGTCCAGCCCTGCGCCGGTGTTACCGGCGGCGAATGGAGCAAGGGCGGCTGGATTGGTAGTTTTCAGCGCGCGCCCAAAAGCCAAAATAAAGCTTACACAATGATAGCACGCTGACTTGACCGAACCCGCGCTGTAGCAGCCGCAATTCTGGTGCCTGACTGACCGTGCGCAAGAAATCGTGCGATTTGCGCAGTGTGGCGAACGATCGGGGTCAAAAGCATGACAGACGGCCAACTCGCCTTGCTGTGTCGCTTCAAAACCGCGCCGCGCCACGCGTTTCATTTCTGCTTTTAAACGGACTTTTTCGTGGCTTTCGGGCCGGCGCTTGCACTGGCGCCGCTCGTGCGTTTCGTGGCCGCCGGGGTCCGCTTCGCCGCCTGCCGTTTGGCCTCTGCCTCCGCGGCGTCCGCCTCTCGCGCCGATGTCTGTGGCGCGCCGCCCGCCGGCTCGCCGCCGGGTGCCGGAGCAGCCGCATGGTCCGGGGCAAAATCAGACGGCTCGGCGCCCGCACCGGCGGCCGGCGGTTGCGCCATCGCAAACTGGGCGATCTGGTTGAACTGCGATTGCAGCAGATTCCACCACGCGGAGGCGTCGAATGGTGGCGTGGCCGGCGCCTCCTCTTCCCCACCCGCCGGCTGCTCGGCCGACGAAGCGACGCTCGCCGCAGCAGCCGGCGCCGGGGCAGGCGCCGCCGGATGCGGCCAGCCTCTCGCGGGCGCGGGACTCGGCGCGGCCGACTCCGCCGCGGGCTGCGACATCGACGTCTGCGCGAACGCGCCGAACGCGCGCAAGGTCGCGAGCGTCGCGCGCTGCACTTCGAGCGCCTGAATCGCGGATTGCAGCATGCTCAGATTCAGCTTGAGCCATTGCTCGACGGCCCGCATGTCGGTGATGCGCTTGTCGAGTTCCTCGACGTTGGTAAGCGGCGCCATCATGTCGGACATCATCGAGAGCGAAGGTCCGAGGCCGCCGCCACCGGCCGGCTGCGCGCCCGAAAAAGCCGTGCCGAACGGCGACAGCCGCATCATGCCCCACATGCGTTCGAGCATTTCAGCGGGCGGGAAACCGGGAAAGCCGGGAAAGGGCGGCGTGGAGTTAGAGGAATCGGTCATGGTTGTCGACTCGCTGCGTAAATTGAAAAAGAAGCGTTAAGGAAGGAGCGCCGTTCCGCGCGCGTCTTGCTTCGATCATACCGTGCAGGAGGCAGCCTCAGGAGCGCTCGCCGCCTGTCGCGCCGCCGTTCGACGGCTGACCGCGCCACGGGTCTGCACCGCCGAAATCCGGCGCGCGCCGCTCGCGCAGCGAGTTCACGCCCTCGCGCACGTCCGGCCCGGCAAAGCCCATGAATTCCAGCGCGAGCGACGTATCGAACGCCGGTCCCGCCGAGCGCAGCCAGTTGTTCAACGCGTACTTGGTCCAGCGAATCGCCGTTTGCGAGCCGTTGGCCAGCTTCTGCGCGACTTCGAATGCTTTGGGCAGCAGATCGTTTTCGTCGACGGCGAGCGAGACGAGGCCGATGCGTTCCGCCTCTTCGCCGCTCACCGGCTCGCAGAGCATCAGGTAATACTTGGCTTTCGCCATCCCGCACAGCAGCGGCCAGACGATCGCCGCGTGATCGCCGGCGGCCACGCCCAGACGCGTATGGCCGTCGATGATCCGCGCCGTCTTGGTCGCGATCGAGATGTCGGCAAGGAGCCCCGCCACGAGCCCGGCACCGACTGCCGGTCCGTGCATCGCCGACACAACCGGCTTGCTGCAATTGATCACGTTGTAGACCAGATCGCGCGCCTCTCGCCACACTCGCGCGCGCACGTCGAAATCAGTGGCCATGTCTTCGACGAGCTGCAGGTCGCCGCCAGCCGAAAAGCCTTTGCCTTCGCCGCGAATGATCGCCACGCGCGTGTCGGGATCGCGGTCGATGTCACGCCAGATCTCCGCGAGTTCGAAGTGCATGCGCGCGTTGGCGGTGGCGAGCGCGCTCTTGTTGGCGCCCTCGCCGCTCATCACGACTTCGAGCACGCCGTGCGGATGGCGATGCAACTGGAGCGACTGGTAGTGCGCGTAAAACGCGTCGTTACGGTGTGGTGCCTGAGACATGATGAGCGATCCGTCTATCGGTGTTTCGTTTGAACCGTGCCGCGTTCGTTCAACGCGGCTGATAAACCCACTTCGCGTTCTTGATTTCCACCATCACCCGCGCCCGCTGATCGAGCCCGAGGTGATCCGTGGCGCTCATGTTGACGACGCCGTTGGTGTCCGCGAGACCGCGTGTCGCTTCGAGCGCATCGCGCAGCGCGCGGCGAAATTCCGGCGTGCCCGGCGCGCCGCTTTTCAGCGCGATCGGTACGGCATGGCCGAGCAGCATGCCCGCGTCCCACGTGTACGAGCCGAATGCCGAGACACTGCCCGCGCCGCGCACCGCTTCGAAGCGCGCGATGTAATCGAGCGCAAGCCGCTTGGCCGGATGATCCGCCGGCAATTGCGCGGCGACCAGCACCGGACTCGCGGGCAGGAAGGTGCCATTGCAATCGGCGCCGCAAACGCGCAGGAAGTCGTTATTCCCGACGCCGTGATTGTGATAGATCATCCCTTTGTAGCCACGTTCCCTCAGTGTCTTCGGCGGCAAGGCGGCGGGCGTGCCGGCCGCGCCGACCACCACCGCGTCGGGATGCGTCGCGAGAATCTTGAGGACCTGGCCCGTCACGCTCGGATCGGTGCGATTGAAGCGCTCGCTCGCCACCATCTCGATGTGATGCAACTGCGCAAACTTCGCGACCTCGGTGTAAAAGGTCTCGCCGAGCGCGTCGGCCTGGCCGATAAATGCGATGGTCTTGACGCCGTGCAGACTGGCGTGTTCGGCAATCGCCGACGCCATCATCGCGTCGGTTTGTGGCGTCTTGAAGACCCAGTGACGTTTCGCATCCACGGGCTCGATGATTTTCGCCGATGAGGCCAGAGAGATCATCGGCGTTTGACCTTCGGCAACGACATCGATCATGGCCAGCGAATTCGGCGTAATCGACGACCCGATGATCGCGTCGACGTGATTCTCGGAGATCAGTTTCTTGGTGTCCTGTACGGCCTGCGTGGTATCGGATGCATCGTCGAGCACGATGTATTCGACGCTCTGACCGCCGATCTGCTTGGGCAGCAGCGCGACCGTATCGCGCGCGGGAATGCCGAGCGACGCGGCCGGTCCGGTGAGCGACAGCACCAGGCCGATTTTCACCTGCGCCAACGCGATACCGGGCAAAACACCCGCGAACGCCGCGCATAGCGCAACGGCACGTCGCGCGAGGCGATTGCGCGAAGGTGTCTGGCGCGAATGGTTGGACGCGCGAGCGCGCCGGGTTTCGGGTTCAAGGAATTCGATTCGCGGCATGCTGTCTCCTCACGTCGGTTTTTCGTTTTGATGTACTGCCGATGTCCGGCTCATGCCCTGCTCACGTGCCGTCTCACGCAGCTTCGCGACAGTCCTGCGATGAATCCGCAGTCAGCCACCCCGGCCATGTCGGCGCGCCAGTCAGTGTAGCGGTGCACACTCGCCACGGCATCGGGCGAAACCCTTTCGAACCGGAACGAAGCGCGCGGATACCCGTGTGGCCGACATGCCGCGTTCTACACAACAGCGGTGCGTCAATCCAGCGGCGCGATGCCCTGATCGATCGAACCGAAGATCGACTTGCCCGCTTCGTCGAACATTTCGATCTTCACCGTATCGCCGTACTTCATGAACTCGGTCTGTGGCGCGCCGTGCTCGATGGTCTCGAGGCAGCGCTTCTCGGCGATACAGCAATAGCCACGCTTGGCGTCCTTGTTCGACACCGTGCCCGAGCCGACGATCGCGCCCGCGCGCAGATTGCGTGTCTTCGCCGCGTGCGCGATCAACTGGCCGAAGTGAAACACCATGTCCGTGCCGGCATCCGGCTGGCCGACCTTCCTGTTGTTCCAGTGGACGATCATCGGCCGATGCACGCGGCCTTCGCGCCAGTGTTCGCCAAGTTCGTCGGGTGTCACCGCGATAGGCGCGAACGACGTGGCCGGCTTGCTCTGGAAAAAGCCAAAGCCCTTCGCGAGCTCGGCGGGAATCAGATTGCGCAGCGACACGTCGTTGACGAGCGTGATCAGACGCACGCTTCTGAGCGCCTGCTCGGGCGTGACGCCCATTGGCACATCGCCGGTGATCACGGCGACCTCCGCCTCGAAGTCGATGCCGAATGCTTCGGACGCGCACAGCACGTCGTCTTTCGGGCCGATGAAGTCGTCGCTGCCGCCTTGGTACATCAGCGGATCGGTCCAGAATTCCGGCGGCATTTCCGCGCCGCGCGCGCGCCGCACCAGTTCGACATGGTTCACATACGACGAGCCGTCGGCCCATTGAAACGCACGCGGCAGCGGCGCCATGCACTCCTTGGCGTCGAACTGGAAGGTGTTGCGCGCGCGGCCCTGATTGAGCGCGTCGTACAGATCGTGCAATTGCGGCGCGTAGAAGGCCCAATCGTCGAGCACGCGCTGCAACGTGGGCGCGATCGCGTCGGCGACAGCCGCGGTGTGCAGGTCGCGGGACACGACGATCAGCTGGCCGTCGCGCGTGCCGTCCTTCAGCGTGGCAAGTTTCATAGAGGAATGAACCGTGTTAGTGACGATAGAAGGAATCTATTCTACGATGGTGAATCGGCCCGGCCCAAGTGCCGGCGATCCGCCTCATCCGTGTGTCACTTTTTGAATGCGCCGCGTGCGCCTCGCTCATGCCTCCAACTGCCCGCTCCGGCGCCATCCGCACCGACGCCGACTCCGCTGAACCGCTCGACCCGATCGAACCCGACGAGGAAGGCGGCGAAAGTGTCGATGGCGGCGAGGAAAAGCTGCGCTCGGGCATCCAGTCGATCGAAGTCGGCTTCAGGTTGCTCGATGTGCTCACCCACGAACCGCGCGCCATGATGCTGCGCGATCTCGCGCAGCGTGCCGGCATGAGCCCCGCGAAAGCGCATCGCTATCTGGTGAGTTTTCTGCGCCTCGGTGTGGTGTCGCAAGACCCGCTGTCGGGCCGTTACGAGCTGGGCGGATTCGCGCTGCAACTGGGACTCGCGCGGCTTGCTCGGGTCGACGGCGTCAAACTCGCGCGCATCGCGCTCTCCGAATTGCGCGACCGGCTCGATCTCACGGTCGGCATCGCGGTATGGGGCAATCAGGGGCCGACCATGGTGCATTGGATGGAATCGAGCTATCCGGCAAAAGCATCGCTCAAACTCGGCGACGTGATGCCGCTGCTCAGTTCCGCCACCGGCCTGTTGTTCGCCGCGTATCTGCCGGCGAGCAAGACCGCCTCGATGCTCGAACGCGAACTGGCCGATTCGCGCCGTTCGTCGCATATCGGCGCGCCGCGCACGCGCGATGAAGTCGAGCAGGTTCTCGCGCAGGTGCGCGAGCATCAGGCGGCGCGCGTCGAAGGCATGTTGCTGCCGACCATTCACGCGTTTTGCATGCCGGTGTTCGACTCGACCGGCGAACTGGCGCTCGGCCTCATCGCGCTCGGTCATGAAGGCGCGTTCGATATTCGCTGGGGCGGTGAAATCGATACGGCATTGCGCGAATGCGCGGAAAAGCTCTCGTATGAGCTGGGGTATAGTGCGTCGCCGCGCGACGAATAGGTGTGATGCGGCGCGTTGAGTGCGTGGCGCTTTGCAATGGTTTCACGCGAACTCAGTCGGCAAGCATGGCGGCGCCGCGCTCTGGGGACTGTTCCGGGTCTTGAACGTGCGCGTCTTTTCAACCGTGCGGAACATCGCTCGCGGCGGCGCGGTCGAATCGGTTCGCTGCCGTCATAAACGCATCAAGGCACGCAGGCCCGGCGCCTTTGTCGCATTCACCGCAGCTCGCACGCTCCGCTCGTCAATCCCAAAGCCTCGCGCCCGCGCACACTCACTGACCGATGTCCTCAGCCCCCGCCACCCGCCGTTCCGATCACACGCCGCCCAGCGGGCCGCGCACCGGTTTGCGCGTGGGGCGCTGGATCGTGGTGCTGTTCATCGTGGCCGTTTTGCACTGGATCGCCGCGCAATGGGTCGAGCGCAATCGCGCCAACCTCAACCCCTCCGACAATGAGCATGTGCCGGTGCAAGTCGCATTGCTGACGCCCGAACGTATCGAACGCAAACCGGCCGCCGCCGCGTCGCCTGCGCCTGAACCCGCACCCACTCGCCACGCTGCGGCGAGCAAGCCGCGCCAACACGTGCTGACTGCCCTGCAGCCGGCAAAGCAGGCCGCGCCGGCGGTACCTGTTACGGCATCGGACGCCGTCGCCAGCGCTCCTGGCGCGGCGTCGAGCGCCGACACAGCACCCAATGCCGCCGCGAGCGCCACCGGCACGGCCAGCGCGCCCGCTGCCGCGAGCGCGCCGCAAGCGTCGCCGGGCGTGAAGTTCTCCGTGCCGCCATCGGGCGAACTGCAGTACGACACGTTTTACAATGGCGTGCGGAACCAGCCGGGCACGATCCACTGGACCAGCAACGCGCAAAGCTACGAAATGGTCGTCTCCGTGCCGCTCCCGTTTGTCGGCACCTTCATGTATTCGAGCCATGGCCGTATCGACGCCTTCGGTCTCGCGCCGGACCAGTACATCGAAAAACGCGGCCGCCGGGCGGAAGACATCGCAATCTTTAACCGCACCGACAAGAAGATCGCTTTCACACGCACCCCGTCCACCTTACCGTTGCCCGACGGCGCGCAGGACCGTTTCAGCATGGTGATGCAGCTTGCCAGCCTCGTGCGTGGCGATCCGGGCGCCTACAAGCCCGGCGTGACGCGCCAGTTCTTCGTGGTCGATAACGATAGCGGCGAAAACTGGCCGGTCGAAACGATCGGCGATGAAACCATCCGCACGGCCCAAGGTTTCCTCGACACGCGTCATTTCAAACGCCTGCCTCGCCATGACGGCGATTTACGGCGCATCGACGTATGGCTCGCGCCGTCGCTCGGCTGGCTGCCTGCGCGCATCGTGCAGACGGAGCCGAACGGCACGCAATTCGAACTGGTGTGGCGCGGCAAGCTCAATGCGGATGCGGGTGGCAGCGCTCCCGACAGCAATGGCGACGCGGCCGTGGCTTCTCCTGACAATTCGACCAGCCCATCGGCGCCGGCTGCATCGGCAGCTATGCCCGAGGTCGCGCCCTCCACGCCGGTCGACCCGACCGCCCCCAGCAACACGTCCGGCATCATCAAGCCCTGAATCCGCAGACTTGAAGAGAGTTTCCATCGGTTCGGCGAAACTTCTGCACCGGCGCCGACTCGCACCACCTGCTGCAACCGTTCGCGCCTTTGCTGCGTATACAGATCAGCCCGTTAAACAAGCGAAACAAGCTTGGCAGCAACCCGCGCGCGAATAGACCTTCCACTGCGTTCCCCTTCCAAGGAGCCCGCATGCAAGTGAACATCAACGGTATTGAGACGCGCTATGTGCTGAGCAACGAGGGCGGCGGCCCCTGGCTGACGTTCATCCACCAACTCGGCGGCGATTTGTCGGTGTGGGACCAACTCGCCGGCTATTTCCGCGACGACTACACCGTGCTGCGCTACGACGTGCGTGGTCACGGCAGGACTGCGGCGTCCGGCGCGCCGTTTAGCATCGCCGATCTGTCACACGATCTCGCCACGCTGCTCGATGCTCTCGGCGCACCCACTACGCATCTGGTCGGCATGTCGATGGGCGGCATGATCGCGCAGCAATTCACGCTCGATCATGGCGCGCGCGTCGATAGTTTGACGATCGCCGACAGCAGCGGCGGCACGCCGCAAGAAGCCCGCGCCACGTGGGATCAACGTGCGGCGGCGGCCCGCCGCGACGGGATGGCCTCGCTTGTGCCCGCGACATTGAGTCGCTGGCTAACCCCCGATTTCCAGGCCGCGCACCCCGAAGCAGTCGAGCAGATCCGCGACGTATTGACCAACACGTTGTCAGAAGGCTACGCAATGGCATGCGAAGCCCTGCGCGATTTCGACGTACGCAGTAAGCTGGGAGCAATCCGATGCCCAACATTGACCGTGGCGGGCCGCCACGACACGGGCACGCCGCCTGCTTCTACACAGGCAATAGCAGACGCCATCGAAGGCGCACGTTTCGAACTGCTGGATGCCGCTCATCTCGCGCCCATCGAGCAATCTCACCGTTTTGCTGCCCTGCTTGAAACGTTTCTTGAAAGGCCGGTCTAACCGGTAGGTTCGGGACTTTACAAGCGTCAATCCGGACCCACCCCTTGAATTCCAAACCATACGCTCCACCTATGGCGCAGGAATGGCCAGGAGCCAACGGAAATAAGGAGTGTCGCCATGCAAATGATCTACAACAGCCCCAACTATTGTGTCGTCGAGTTTCCGCCGCAGGAAGGCCCGCTGGCCATGAAGTCGGGCGGCTACGAGATCGTCGACAAAAACATGCAGCGTGAGATCTATATCGACGGAGCAATGGCGGCGAGTTTTCGCGAGCACGTGCAGAAGCTGATCGAAGAGGAACCGTCGCTGGATGAAGTAGACGAATTCCTCGGCCAGTTCGACAGCCTGATGCATCAACCGGTGATTCTTCACTAACCGCGAGGTTCGGCTTAGCGTTTTTGGCGACATACATCGGCCGCGCCGCCCGCCCCCGTAACCGGGCAAGCAGGCGGCTTTTACAAGTCGGTCGGCAAATATGAAGTGGCCCAGCAGGCTTTTGCCTCGCTGGGCCGTTTTCTTTGTCACGCCGCTTTGCCGATCCCGATCATGCGGCGCGCCTCGCCAGCCAGAGGTGGCTGCTCATCCCGCGCCGGGCGGATCCGTCTGCCAGCGGCTACAATGACAGGTTTCCCGAAAAGTCGGCGCAAGCCCTCGTCCGCCATGAACCAGCCCGCTCAAACCGCCACGCCAGTCCGCCCCGACGACGCCTACACGCGCGGCACGGCGCTGCCCGCGCTGCTCAAGTCGCGCATCCTGATCCTGGACGGCGCAATGGGCACGATGATCCAGCGCTACAAGCTCGACGAAGCCCGCTATCGCGGCGAGCGCTTCAAAGACTACGGGCGCGACATCAAGGGCAACAACGAGTTGCTGTCGATTACGCAGCCGCGCATCATCAGCGAGATTCACGAGCAGTATCTGGCGGCGGGCGCGGACATCATCGAAACCAACACGTTCGGTGCAACCACCGTCGCGCAGGCGGACTACGGCATGGAAGACCTCGCCATCGAGATGAATCTCGAGTCGGCGAAACTGGCGCGTGCCGCCTGCGACAAGTATTCGACGCCCGACAAGCCGCGCTTCGTGGCCGGCGCGATCGGACCGACGCCGAAGACCGCGAGCATTTCCCCCGATGTGAACGACCCAGGCGCGCGCAACGTGACGTTCGACGAGTTGCGCGCGGCCTACTACGAACAAGCCAAGGCTTTGCTCGACGGCGGCGCCGATCTGTTTCTCGTCGAAACCATTTTCGACACGCTCAACGCGAAGGCCGCGTTGTTCGCGCTCGACGAACTGTTCGAAGACACCGGCGAGCGTCTGCCGATCATGATCTCGGGCACCGTCACCGATGCATCCGGCCGCATTCTGTCGGGCCAGACGGTTGAAGCATTCTGGAACTCGCTGCGTCATGCAAAGCCGCTCACGTTCGGGTTGAATTGCGCGTTGGGCGCGGCGTTGATGCGGCCGTATATCGCCGAACTGGCCAAGCTGTGCGACACGTATGTGTCGTGCTATCCGAACGCGGGCTTGCCGAATCCGATGAGCGATACGGGCTTTGATGAACTGCCCGCGGACACTTCGGGCTTGCTGAAGGAGTTCGCGCAGGCTGGACTGGTGAATATTGCCGGCGGCTGCTGCGGCACGACGCCGGAACATATTGCGGCGATCGCCCAGGCGCTGGCCGAAGTGAAGCCGCGCCAATGGCCGACGCAATACCGCGACGCAGCCTGAGTCGAGCGGCGCCTCACTGAGCAGGCGCCGCCGCACCTCCGCCATCGAACACGACGCACTTAATCGCAGCAATCGAGCACATACGCCATGACCGATCACACCATGCGCCTTTCCGGCCTCGAGCCGTTCAACGTCACGTCCGGGACGCTTTTCATCAACGTCGGTGAACGCACCAACGTGACCGGCTCGAAGGCGTTCGCGCGAATGATCCTGAACGACCAGTTCGACGACGCAATCGCAGTCGCCCGCCAGCAGGTCGAAAACGGCGCGCAGGTCATCGACGTGAACATGGACGAAGCCATGCTCGATTCAAAAGCGGCAATGGTGCGCTTCATGAATCTGATCGCGTCGGAACCGGATATCGCGCGCGTGCCGATCATGATCGACTCGTCGAAGTGGGAAGTGATCGAAGCCGGCCTGAAGTGCGTGCAGGGCAAGGCGATCGTCAACTCGATCTCGCTGAAGGAAGGCGAGGAAGCGTTCCGTCACCACGCGAACCTGATTCGCCGCTACGGCGCGGCCGCGGTGGTGATGGCCTTCGACGAACAGGGCCAGGCGGATACGTTCGAGCGCAAGACGCAGATCTGCAAGCGCTCGTACGATTTTCTCGTGAATGAAGTCGGCTTCCCGCCGGAAGACATCATCTTCGATCCGAACATCTTCGCGATCGCAACCGGTATCGAAGAGCACAACAACTACGCCGTCGACTTCATCAACGCCACGCGCTGGATCAAAGAGAATCTGCCGTACGCGAAAGTGAGCGGCGGCGTGTCGAACGTGTCGTTCTCGTTCCGCGGCAACGACCCGGTGCGCGAGGCGATTCACACCGTGTTCCTCTATCACGCGATCCAGGCCGGCATGGACATGGGCATCGTCAACGCGGGCCAGCTCGGCGTGTACGCCGACCTCGATCCGGAGTTGCGCGAACGCGTGGAAGACGTCGTGCTGAATCGTCGTGAAGACGGCACCGACCGGCTGCTCGAAATCGCCGACAAGTTCAAGACCGGCGCCGCGAAGAAGGAAGAGAACCTCGAGTGGCGCAACCAGCCGGTCGAGAAGCGTCTGTCGCACGCGCTCGTGCACGGCATCACCAACTTCATTGTCGAAGACACCGAAGAAGTGCGCGCCAGGATCGCCGCTGATGGCGGCCGCCCGATCAACGTGATCGAAGGCCCGCTGATGGACGGCATGAACATCGTCGGCGACCTGTTCGGCCAGGGCAAGATGTTCCTGCCGCAAGTGGTGAAGTCGGCGCGCGTGATGAAGCAGGCCGTCGCGCATCTGATTCCCTACATCGAAGAAGAGAAGAAGCAGCTCGCCGATGCCGGCGCCGACGTGCGCGCGAAGGGCAAGATCGTCATCGCCACGGTGAAGGGCGACGTGCACGATATCGGCAAGAACATCGTCTCGGTGGTGCTTCAGTGCAATAACTTCGAAGTGGTCAACATGGGCGTGATGGTCTCGTGCAACGACATTCTCGCCAAGGCGAAGGTCGAAGGCGCGGACATCATCGGGCTGTCCGGTCTGATTACGCCGAGCCTCGAAGAAATGGCCTACGTCGCCTCGGAAATGCAGCGCGACGACTACTTCCGCGTCAAGAAGATTCCGCTCTTGATCGGCGGCGCGACCACTTCGCGCGTGCATACCGCCGTGAAGATCGCGCCGCATTACGAAGGGCCCGTGGTCTACGTGCCGGACGCGTCGCGCTCGGTCTCCGTGGCGTCGAGCCTGCTGTCCGACGAAGGCGCGGCGAAGTACCTCGACGAACTCAAGTCCGATTACGACCGGATCCGCGATCAGCACGCCAACAAGAAAGCGCTGCCCATGGTCACGCTGGCCGAAGCCCGCGCCAACAAGACCAAGGTCGATTGGGCGAGCTATCAGCCGGTCAAGCCGAAGTTCATCGGCCGCCGCGTGTTCAAGAACTTCGACCTGAGCGAACTGGCGAACTACATCGACTGGGGTCCGTTCTTCCAGACGTGGGACCTGGCCGGCCCGTATCCGGCCATCCTGAATGACGAGATCGTCGGCGAATCGGCGCGGCGCGTGTTCTCGGACGGCAAATCGATGCTCGCGCGCCTGATCCAGGGCCGCTGGCTGCAGGCGAACGGCGTGATCGCGCTGCTGCCCGCCAACACGGTGAACGACGACGACATCGAAATCTACACGGACGAATCGCGCTCGGAAGTCGCGCTCACATGGCGCAATCTGCGCCAGCAGAGCGTGCGTCCGGTGGTGGACGGCGTGATGCGGCCGAACCGGTCGCTCGCCGACTTCATCGCGCCGAAGGACTCGGGCGTGGCCGACTACATCGGCATGTTCGCGGTGACGGCGGGTCTGGGCGTCGACGTGAAGGAAAAGCAGTTCGAAAAGGACCACGACGACTACAGCGCGATCATGCTCAAGGCCCTCGCCGACCGTTTCGCCGAAGCCTTCGCCGAAGCGCTCCATGCGCGTGTGCGGCGCGACCTGTGGGGCTACGCGAACGCCGAAACGCTTTCCAACGACGACCTGATCGCGGAAAAGTACCACAGCATCCGACCGGCGCCCGGCTATCCGGCCTGCCCGGATCACCTCGTCAAGCGCGATATGTTCGACGTGCTGCACGCCACCGAAATCGGCATGAGCGTGACCGAATCGCTCGCCATGCTGCCGGCGGCGAGCGTCTCCGGTTTCTATCTGGCGCATCCGGACAGCACTTACTTCTCCGTCGGCAAGATCGGCCAGGACCAGCTGGAAGACTACGCAAGGCGCATGTCGCTGTCGAAAACGGATGCGGAGCGGGCCTTGGCGCCTTTGCTGTAAGCGGTCGGGCGTGGCGGGAACCCCACTATATCGGGCTGGAAAGACTGAATATTTGCGGCAACGTAATTTTCGGCTTTGTAGACTGAGGCGGCTTGACCCCGCCAGACGCGGCCAAAACGCGTCGGCTTACTAATTGCAATCGTCAACGGAGAAAATCGTATGAAGAAGCTGACGCTGTTGTTGACCGCTTTGTCGCTTGCCCTCGGCGCCACCGCGGCGCTGGCCCAGCCCGCCGCACCTGGCGGTTCCAGCTCGGTCAGTTCGTATTCGCCGCCCACGGTGAAACACGTCAAGAAACCGAAGAAACAGAAAGCGAAGAAGGGTGCGTCGGCTCCCGCAGCCGCGCCGGCGGACGCCGCGAGCCAGTAAGCAGCAAGGCAGCACCGGTTGGGCTGGATCTCTGAACGACAAAGAGCCCGCATAAGCGGGCTCTTTTCATTGGTGCGCAAGGTTTCGCGCCGCTGGTTGCCACGGCTCTTTCAAACGCCGCGCACAGCGGTTCAACGTGGGATCACAGACCCCAGACGATATCCGCGTTTTCCTTCTGCGCCGCGCGCAGCATGTCGAGGAACGGATACGCGCGCTGCGCGAGCCCCGGCGGAATTTCGTGATGCTCGTGGCCGTCTTCGCCTTCGTGGAAATGGCCGTCGTGCTCGGCGCGTTCCTGCTTGTCGAAGGTAATTGCCGCCTCGAGTTTTTCGATAGCCGGGCCCGTTTCGTCGTGAGTGATGACGCCACGTTCACCCAGCCGCTTGCCGACGATACCGACGAGATACTGGGCGAGATTTTCCAGCATCATCACATCCGGGCTGGCGCGGCATTTGAAAGTAATCAACATGACTGTTCCCTTTTTCGTTATGTTGGATTGGCGCGCGAGCGGTTCAAAGGTGGCCGCCGACGCGCACTACGTTGGCTCGCCGATGAAGCGCAGCGGCCACGGCCCTTGTTGGGCATCTCATTGAACATATTAGCACCTGCTAAAATCCGTCTGGACGGAAAAGCGTGCCGCAATGCACCGCGCGGCGGACGGCGGGTAACGTGGCTGGCCGGTTGAGCACAACCCGCGTACCGCCGCGACCTGCCGCAAGCAGTCAACGCCACGGCAGGCCGCCTGCACCGCATTCAATGTGTTGCAGGCAACGTGCCCGATACCGCGCGCATTGCTCGCCGCGCTTTGGAAACTGCATGCCGCTTTCCACGCTTCTGACGAACCGGTTGCGCCTCGCGCGCGGCCGGCGCCTCTCCTGCATCACCGGATTGCCTCACTGGACTCGCAACAAGCATGCTGCCTGCACATAAACAAACTCTCGAAACCCTGCTCGCCGAAACAGTGAAGCAGGTCGCGACCGCCTCGCAAGGCGCGAGCGAAGCCGCGTTCGTGTCGCCCACCATCACGCTGGAGCGCCCCAAGGTCGCCGCGCACGGCGACGTCGCGTGCAACGTGGCGATGCAACTCGCCAAGCCGCTGCGCGCCAATCCGCGCCAGCTGGCGCAACAGATTGTCGACGCACTGCTCGCGCAGCCGCAGGCCCAAGGCCTCGTCGAAGCCGCTGAAGTGGCCGGCCCCGGCTTCATCAACCTGCGCCTCGCGGCCGCTGCGAAACAGGCGGTGATCGCCGCCGTGTTCGCCGAGAAAGAGGCTTTCGGCCGCTCGCAACGCGACGCCGGCAAGCATGTGCTGATCGAATTCGTCTCGGCCAACCCGACCGGCCCGCTGCACGTCGGCCACGGCCGGCAGGCCGCGCTCGGCGATGCGCTCTCGAACGTGCTGGCTAGCCAAGGCTATGACGTGCATCGCGAGTTCTACTACAACGACGCCGGCGTGCAGATCCAGACGCTGGCGCTGTCGACTCAGGCACGCGCACGCGGCCTCGCTCCCGGCGACGCAGGCTGGCCGGCTTCGGCGTACAACGGCGAGTACATCGCCGAGATCGCGCGAGACTATCTGAACGGCGTCACCGTGGCCGCGAGCGACGGCGAGCCGGTCACCGGCGCGCGCGATGTCGAAGACCTCGAAGCGATCCGCCGCTTCGCCGTGGCGTATCTGCGCCGCGAGCAGGACATGGACTTGCAGGCGTTCGGCGTGAAGTTCGACCAGTACTATCTGGAATCGTCGCTGTACAAGGAAGGCCGGGTCGAAAAGACCGTCGAGGCGTTGATCGCCGCCGGCAAGACCTACGAACAGGAAGGCGCGCTGTGGCTGCGCACCACCGACGACGGCGACGACAAAGACCGCGTGATGCGCAAGACCGACGGCACCTACACGTACTTCGTGCCGGACGTCGCCTATCACGTCGCCAAGTGGGAGCGCGGCTTCACCAAGGTCATCAACGTTCAGGGTTCGGACCACCACGGCACGATCGCGCGGGTGCGCGCCGGCCTGCAAGGTCTCGGCGTCGGCATTCCGAAGGGCTATCCCGACTACATCCTGCACAAGATGGTCACAGTCATGCGCAACGGCGAAGAGGTGAAAATCTCCAAGCGCGCGGGCAGCTACGTGACGGTGCGCGACCTGATCGAATGGTCGGGCGGCGCGACGCCGGGTTCGGAAGCCGCCGTCGATCTGATCGACGAGGAAACGATTCGCCGTGGCCGCGACGCCGTGCGCTTTTTCCTGATCTCGCGTAAGGCGGATACGGAATTCGTGTTCGACATCGACCTCGCGCTGAAGCAGAACGACGAGAATCCGGTGCATTACGTGCAGTACGCACACGCGCGGATCTGCTCAGTCATCGCCGAGTGCAAGGCGCGCTACAGCACGGACGAAAGCACGCTGGCGGACGTGGACGTCTCTCCGCTCACCAGCGAACGCGCCATGGCATTGCTCAACAAGCTCGCCGAATTCCCGGACATGCTGCAGCACGCCGCCGACGAACTCGCGCCGCACGCGGTCGCGTTCTATCTGCGCGACCTCGCCGGGGAATTCCACTCGTTCTACAATGACCGTGCCGAACGCGTGCTGGTCGACGATGCGGCCGAGCGCAATGCACGCGTCGCGCTGCTCGCGGCCACGCGTCAAGTGCTGGCCAACGGTCTCGCGACGATCGGCGTCTCCGCTCCCGTCAAGATGTAAGTCCTCCAGCGCAACATGCATGCGGCCGTCGTTATAATCGATGGCCGTTCCAGGATTCTTTTTGCAGGTGATTCATACGATGGCAAAACCACGCCGCACAACAAAGCAATCGAAACAAACCGGGGGGACTTTTCTCGGCATCGTGCTAGGCCTGATTGTCGGCCTTGCGATCGCGGTAGTGGTTGCGCTGTATATCACCCGTGCGCCTACGCCCTTTGTCTCGAAGGTGGCGCCGCCCGCGGCGTCGGATTCCGGCGCGACTCAGCCGCAATACGATCCGAACCGTCCGCTGCAAGGCAAGACGCCGGGTCAGCCGGTGCCGCAAGCCGCGCAACCCGCGCCGCCGAACACCGCGCCGGGCCAGACCAATTCGCAGACGCAGTCGGGCATGCTGGAAGAACCGCAGATCGTCGAAGTGCCGCCGGCTAACGGAAACAGCGGCAACAACGGCAGTGCGAACGGCACGGCGGTCGCGCCGAAGCCCGCGCAGGATAACGGCAACGGCACGGCCACCACGCCGGCGAAGAAGCCGCAAGCCTCCAGCGCGCCGACCGCTACCGCGGCAGGTTCCGCGCCGAAGAGCACGTCGTCCACGGCCGCCAACGCCAAGCCCGGTTCGGGCGCAGCGCCTGCGCCAGGCGATGCGAACACCGGCTACTTCCTGCAAGTGGGCGCGTACAAGACTTCGGCGGATGCCGAACAGCAGCGCGCGCGTCTCGCCTTCCAGGGCTTCGAATCGAAAGTCACGCAGCGCGACGCCGGCGGCGTTACGTATTACCGCGTGCGTATCGGGCCGTTCTCGAAGTTCGAAGACATGAATTCGAGCCGTCAGCGTTTGTCGGACGCAGGCGTGGATACCGCAGTGATCCGTTTCACGAAGCAATAATCCAACAATAAATATACGGTGATTTGCCGAACGCGCCGCCGCCGAACTATCGGCGTGCGGCGCGTGTCACAAGCACGATGGACGGTTCAAACCGTTCAACGCCGAATCTTGAAGACGGTGACGGGCATTTGCGTGGCGCCACCGCTTTACGCTTACTTGGGTCAACACAACATGAAGAAACTGCTGAGCATCCTGTTCCTCTCGCTGGGCCTCGTTGCCGCCTCGGCACAGGCATCGCCCACCGCGCCGGTGTCGGGCAAGGATTTCACCGTGCTACCCACCGCGCAGCCCACCGACGTGCCCGCCGGCAAGATCGAGGTCACCGAATTCTTCTGGTACGGCTGCCCGCACTGCAATGAATTCAACCCGTACCTCGAAGCGTGGGTGAAGAAGCAAGGTCCGGACGTGGTGTTCAAGCGCGTGCCGGTCGCCTTCCGCGACGACTTCATTCCGCATTCCAAGATGTATCACGCGCTCGACGCGCTCGGCCTCGCCACGCAGCTCACGCCGAAAGTCTTCAACGAAATCCACGTCAACAAGGACTACCTGCTGACGCCGGAAGATCAGGCCAAATTCCTCGCGAAGAACGGTGTCGATCCGAAGAAGTACATGGACGCGTACAACTCGTTCTCGACGCAAAGCGCGCTGCAGAAGGACAAGAAGCTGCTGGACGACTACAAGATCGACGGCGTGCCGACGCTGGCCGTGCAGGGCAAGTATGAAACCGGCCCGGCTGCCACCAACAGCCTGCCGGGCACGATCCAGGTGCTGGACTACCTGGTCGCCCAGGTCCGCGCCAAGAAGATGTAAAGCCGAGGCGCCGGAATGAGTTTACCCCTGAAGGTTTTCATTACCGGCGCCTCGAGTGGCATAGGCCTCGCGCTCGCCGCCGAATATGCGCGGCGCGGTGCGATTCTCGGCCTGGTTGCCCGCCGTGGCGACGCCCTCGCCGCCTTCCAGCAGTCTCATCCGCAGAACACCGTCTCCATCTATTCCGTCGACGTACGCGACGCCGAAGCGCTCTCCGACGCGGCCGCGCAGTTCATCGCGCGGCACGGTTTGCCGGATGTCGTGATCGCCAACGCGGGCATCAGCCGCGGCGCGGTCACCGGTCACGGCGACCTGCGCACCTTCCGCGAAGTGATGGACATCAACTACTTCGGCATGGTCGCCACCTTCGAGCCGTTCGCCGCCGCGATGGTCGCCACGAAACGCGGCACGCTGGTGGGTATTGCGAGCGTCGCCAGTGTGCGCGGTTTGCCGGGCTCCGGCGCGTACAGCGCGTCGAAATCGGCGGCGCTCAAGTATCTGGAAGCGTTGCGCGTCGAAATGCGGCCGCATGATGTCGGCGTGGTCACGATTGCGCCCGGCTACATCCGCACGCCGATGACCGAGCACAACCCGTACACCATGCCGTTCCTGATGGACGCCGACCGTTTCGCGGTCAAGGTGGCGCAGGCGATCGAACGTCAAACGGCGTTCGCGGTGTTTCCCTGGCAAATGCGCGTGGTGGCCATGCTGCTGCACGTGCTGCCGCGCTGGCTGTACGACCGCGCTTTCGAGCGCGCGCCGCGCAAGCCGCGCGCCGCCGCCGAAGCCGAGTAAGGCATGCAATCCCGTGCGGTCGATGCAGCCGGCGTCGCGCACGAACCAGCAGGCGCCACGGCGCGTATCGTTTCGCTGGTGCCGAGCATCACTGAATTGCTCTTTGTGCTTGGTCTCGAGAGGCAGATAGTCGGCCGCACCGGTTTTTGCGTGCATCCCCACGACAAGGTGCAGCAGGTCCGCAAGGTCGGCGGCACCAAGGCCGTGAATCTCGACGCCATTCGTGCGTTGCGCCCCTCTCATCTAATTGTCAATATCGACGAAAACGAGCGCGATACCGTCGAGCAATTGCGCGCGTTCGTGCCGCATATCGTCGTGACGCACCCTCAAACGCCGCGGGATAATCTGGCGCTCTATGCGCTGCTGGGCGCGATCTTCGATCGTGCACAGCAAGCGCAACGCCTGAGCGAAGCGCTCGAAGGCCGCCTGCACGAAGCGGCGGCGCACACGTTCGCTCCGCAAAACGTGCTGTATCTCATCTGGCGCGAGCCGTGGATGACCGTCGCGCGCGACACCTATATCTCGACCATGCTGCGGCTAGTGAACTGGCGCACACTGCCGGACGTGCGAGGCGGCGCGGCAGGCGCCGCGCGTTACCCAACGCTCGACTTCGACACCGCGCCGTGGCTTGCCCAGGTCGACCGGATCCTGCTCTCAAGCGAGCCGTACCGTTTCACGCAGGTCCATTGCGACGCGCTGAAACGCGATCCGCGATTGGCCGGCAAGCGCATCGAGTTGATCGATGGGGAAATGGTGTCGTGGTACGGCGTGCGCGCGATCGAAGGCATCGCTTACCTGCTGCGGCGCGCTGCAGCGCCCTGAGCGCGTGCAGGGACAGCGCACCTAAAACCTGGCCGGCACCCGCCATATGAATATGCGGATTATGTTGTTGTCGTCGCAACCACCCTTCGATAAGCTTTCGCGAAGGCCCGCGCCCGCGTCGGCGCTATTCGTCGACCCATGCGCCGGCGCCGGAAACGTATCACAATAAAGACGACGGCTACGCCGCAAGGCCGCCCGTCCTTCGTCAACGGAACATAACCACACAACCAGACGCACTGCCTGACTGCGCTTGTTATGGGAGATCCTATGCGCTTCAAACTGCTCGCAGCCGCCGTACTGTTCACGGCGCCCGCGCTCGTGCTCGCCAAACCGCTGACCGTCTGTACCGAGTCGAGCCCCGACGGTTTCGATGTCGTGCAGTTCAATTCACTCGTCACGACCAACGCGTCGGCCGACGTCATCTTCAATTCGCTGGTCTCGTACGACGAGGCCGCGAAGAAAATAGTGCCGGCGCTGGCCGACAAGTGGGACGTGAGCGCCGACGGCCTCACCTACACATTCCATCTGCGCCCGAACGTGCAGTTCCAGACCACCGACTACTTCAAGCCCACTCGCGCGCTGAATGCCGACGACGTCGTCTTCACATTCGACCGCATGCTCAACGACGGCAATCCGTGGCACAAGGTGGCGGGCGCGAGCGGCTTCCCGCATGCGCAGTCGATGGGGCTGCCGAAGCTCATCAAGTCGATCAGCAAGGTCGACGACAACACCGTCAAGTTCGAACTGAACGCCCCCGACGCGACCTTCGTGTCGATCCTGACCATGGGTTTCGCCTCGATCTATTCGGCCGAATACGCCGACCAGTTGCTCAAGGCCGGCAAGCAGGCCGATCTGAACTCGAAGCCGATCGGCACCGGTCCGTTCGAGCTGAAGAGCTATACGAAAGACGCGGTGATTCGCTACGACGTGAACCCGACCTACTGGGGCCCGAAGCCGAAGATCGACCGCCTGATCTACGCGATCACGCCGGACGCCACGGTACGGGCGCAGAAAGTGAAGGCCGGCGAATGCCAGATCGCTTTGTCGCCGAAGCCGCAGGATCTCGCCGACGCCAAGACGGACAAATCGCTCGCCATTGTGCAGACGCCCGCGTTCATGACGGCGTTCGTCGCGTTGAACACGCAGAAGAAGCCGCTCGACAACCAGAAGGTGCGCGCCGCGCTGAACATGGCGTTCGACCGCACCACCTATCTGAAGACCGTGTTCGACAACACGGCGACGCCGGCTGTGAATCCGTATCCGCCGAACACGTGGAGCTACGACAAGGCCGTGAAGGGATGGCCGTACGACCCGGCGAAGGCGAAGAAGCTGCTCGCCGACGCGGGCTATCCGAACGGTTTCGAAACGACGATCTGGGTGCGGCCGAACGGCAGCGTGCTGAATCCGAACCCGAAGGCCGGTGCCGAATTGCTGCAGGCCGACTTCGCGAAGATCGGCGTGAAGGCCGACGTGAAGGTGATCGAATGGGGCGAGTTGATCAAGCAGGCCAAGCAGGGCCAGCATGATTCGCTCTTCATGGGCTGGGCCGGCGACAACGGCGATCCGGACAACTACCTGTCGCCGCTATTCAGTTGCAACGCGGTGAAGTCGGGGATCAACTTCGCGCGGTTCTGCGATCAGGATCTGGACAAGCTCATCGCCGATGGCAAGGCAACGCCGGATCAGGCCAAGCGCGCGAAGGCGTATGAGCAGGCCCAACAGATCATTCACGATCAGGCGCTGTGGATTCCGCTCGGGTATCCGACCGCGGCGGCGATCACTCGCACGAATGTGAGCGGTTATCACGTGAGCCCGTTTGGGCGGCAGAACTTCGGGGCGGTGTCTGTGCAGTAATCGCGTTCGCGTTTGAACGTGTTGCATGCGAAAGAAAGCCCGGTTGCGAAAGCACCGGGCTTTTTTTATCGCCACACCGCCTCGATCACACCGGCGAAAATCGAATCACTCCATCCGCATCCTGCTTACGCTTCAATTCACCCGCAAGCCACAGCAGATGCAAGTGCGCCAGCGCCTCTCCCATCGCGAACGTCATCTGATGGATATCGAGCTGCCGTTTGAACATGAGCGGCACGATATCCGCGGCGCTCTGCGGCTTCTCCGCGCACGCCTCGCGCACTTCGGCAAGCCGCGCGTCATGATGCTCGCGCAATTGCCGGATCCGCGTGCGCACGCCGCGAAACGGCTTGCCATGCGACGGCAGCACGAGCGTGTCCTCAGGCATCGTCTCGTAACGGCTGAGCGACTCCAGATACAGCGCGAGCGGCGAGCCTTCCGGCTCCATATCGAACACCGACACGTTGGTCGAGATACGTGGCAGCACCATGTCGCCGGAAATCAGCACGCCGGTCTCTTCGCAGAACAACGCGCAGTGTTCCGGCGAATGGCCGAAGCCGGTCACCACATGCCACGTCTTGCCGCCGATCTTCACTTCGTCGGCTTCACGCAGACGGCGATACTGCCCCGGAATCGCCGGCACAAGGCTCGCGTAATAGCTCTTGCGATTGCGCAGTTTCTCGAGCGACTCCTCATCGGTCACGCCGTGCCGCGCAAAGTGCCGCGCCGCGCCCTCGCCGCCCGCATTCGAACCGTCGCCGGCAGCCATGACGCGGGCCTGCATGTATTCGCCGAGCGTCATCCATAGCCGCACGTCCCAGCGCTTTTTGTCGCCGCCCGCGCAAATCCAGTGCGCGAGGCCGATGTGATCGGGATGGCAATGCGTGACGATCACGCGCAGCACCGGCAGACCGTCGAGCACCGAGTCGAACACTTTCTCCCAGTTCTCCTTGATCGTGTCCGAAGTAATGCCGCAGTCGACTACCGTCCAACCCTGCTGTCCGTCGATCTCGTCGCGTAGCAGCCAGAGGTTGATGTGATCCAGCGCGAAAGGCAGCGGCATGCGCAGCCAGAACACGCCTGGCGCGACCTCCATCGCACGGCCCGCTTCCGGCAAGGTGTCGCCGAACGGGTAGTCGAGTTGATGTTCGAGTGCATTCATTGTGGGTGTCTTCCTCCGTCGGCCGTCCGGCATGGCGAGGTGTGCGATGCCGGTCGGCGTGGTTGCGGCGCGCGAGTGACGTATCGCTGCCGTACTGCGCCTGGTTGCGTTCAACTCAAGTTGACGATAACGTAAACGTCGATTCTATCGTCCAATCCGATTTTCTGCCCGGCCACGGAATGCCCCGATGAACACGCAATACACGATCACCGAGCTCGCGCGGGAATTCGACGTTACGCCGCGCGCCATCCGCTTCTACGAAGACCAGGGTTTACTCTCGCCGAGCCGCGAAGGGTCGAGTGGCTTACGGCGCGTCTATTCGGGCCGCGACCGAACGCGTCTGAAGCTCACGTTGCGCGGCAAACGGCTCGGCTTCACGCTATCGGAGATTCGCGATCTGCTGGACGTGTACGAGTCGCCGACCGACACGGTGCCGCAGCTGCACGCGTTCCTCGCCACGGTGGCACGTCACCGCGAAGTGCTCGAGCGTCAACTGGAAGACCTGAACGCGACGCTCGAAGACCTCGCGCAATACGAAACACAGGCGCGCGCGCTGCTGGAAGGCGGCACGCGCGAAGCCAAACCGGCTTGAACAAGCGCGGCGCGATGCGTCGCAGGTCCACCCGAACGATACAATCACGGGTGTCTTCACGACATGAGGCGAATGCGCGGTCGACATGAATCACTTCCCCAAACTGCTGTCGTCGCAGATCGGCTTTGACCTCGCGCAGACCATGCTCGAAGGGTTCGACCGGCATTACCGGATCTTTCGCGACGCCGCGATCCACGCCAAGACGCTCTTCGAAAAAGGCGACTGGCACGGGCTGCAGAAGCTCGCGCGCGATCGCATCACTTCGTACGACGAGCGCGTGGACGAATGCGTCGAGTTGCTCGAAGACGAATACGACGCGGAAAAAATCGACAGCGAAGTGTGGCAGCAGATCAAGCTGCATTACATCGGCCTGTTGACCACGCACCGTCAGCCGGAGTGCGCGGAAACGTTCTTCAATTCGGTCTGCTGCAAGATCCTGCACCGTTCGTACTTCAATAACGATTTCATTTTCGTACGCCCGGCCATCTCGACCGAATACATCGAGAACGACGAACCGGCCGCGAAACCGACTTACCGCGCGTACTATCCCGGCAAAGACGGACTCGCGGCCACGCTCGAACGCATCGTCACGAACTTCCAGTTGGAGCCGCAGTTCGAAGACCTGACGCGCGACGTCGGCTGCGTGATGCAAGCAATCCACGACGCGTTCGGTGCGTTCGACGAAGCGCCCAATTTCCAGATTCACGTGCTCTCGTCGCTGTTCTACCGGAACAAGTCGGCGTATATCGTCGGACGGATCATCAACGGCGATTTGCTGATGCCGTTCGCCGTCGCCGTGCGTCATGTCAAGCCGGGCGTGCTCGCGCTCGACACCGTGCTGCTCAAGCGTGAACAGCTGCTGATCATTTTCAGTTTTTCGCATTCGTACTTCCTGGTGGATATGGAAGTACCGTCCGCTTACGTCGAGTTTCTCGGTACCATCATGCCGGGCAAGCCGAAGGCGGAAATCTATACGTCGGTGGGTTTGCAGAAGCAGGGCAAGAATCTGTTCTATCGTGACCTGCTGCATCACCTCTCGCATTCGAGCGACCAGTTCATCATCGCGCCCGGCATCAAGGGGCTCGTGATGCTGGTGTTCACGCTGCCGTCGTTTCCCTACGTGTTCAAGCTGATCAAGGACAACTTCCCGCCGCCGAAGGAAACCACGCGCGCGCAGATCCAGAGCAAGTATCAGCTCGTCAAACGACACGACCGGCTGGGCCGCATGGCCGACACGCTCGAATATTCGAGCGTGGCGTTGCCCCGCTCACGTCTGGACGACGCGCTGGTGCGTGAGCTCGAAAAGGAAGTGCCGTCGCTGCTCGAATACGAGGGCGAGAACCTCGTGATTCGCCACATGTATATCGAGCGCCGCATGGTGCCGCTCAATCTCTTCCTGCAAAACGGCAACGACGAGGACGTCGAGCACGGCATCAAGGAATACGGCAACGCGGTGAAGGAACTGATGCAGGCGAACATCTTTCCAGGCGACATGCTTTACAAGAACTTCGGCGTGACGCGTCACGGCCGCGTCGTGTTCTACGACTACGACGAAATCGAATATCTGACTGACTGCAACGTGCGCGCGGTGCCGGCGCCGCGTAACGAGGAGGACGAAATGTCGGGCGAACCGTGGTACTCCGTCGGCCCGCACGACATCTTCCCGGAAACGTACGGCACATTTCTGCTCGGCGACCCACGCGTGCGCCGTTCCTTCATGCAGCATCACGCGGACTTCTTCGATCCTGCGCTATGGCAGCGGCACAAGGATCATCTATTAAAAGGCGAACTGCCCGACTTTTTCCCGTACGACGTCAGCGCGCGCTTCTGCAACTGCTATCCGGAACGCTTCGCCGATGCCGCCGGCCGCGCATCGCCCGAACCGGATGCGCCAGTCGACGCGCGCAGCGTGCGGGTGGCGTGAAGCTCACGCGCCGCTCGCATCTTCGGATGCCTCGTCCGAATCTTATGTAACGACATCGACCGGTGAATCGGTCGAGCAACCGCCAAGACGCACCATGAACACGAACGCATCAACTCCTGACAATCCGCTCTCGCATCTGTTCGACAACAACGAAGCGTGGGTCGCCCGCATGCTGTCCGAAGACCCCGAGTATTTCTCGCGCCTCGCACACCAGCAGACGCCCGAGTATCTATGGATCGGCTGCTCGGATTCGCGCGTGCCGGCCAACCAGATCATCGGCCTGCCGCCGGGCGAAGTGTTCGTGCACAGAAACATCGCCAACGTGGTCGTGCATACCGATCTGAACTGTCTCTCGGTGATCCAGTTCGCCGTCGATCTGCTGAAGGTCAAGCACATCATGGTGGTCGGCCACTACGGCTGCTCGGGCGTCGGCGCGGCGCTGCACGGCCGGCGCGTGGGTCTCGCGGACAACTGGCTGCATCACGTGCAGGACGTGCGCACCAAGCACGCGGCGCTGATCGAGGAATGGCCGATCGGCGAGGTGCGGCACCGGCGGCTGGTCGAACTGAACGCGATCGAACAGGTGATGAACGTATGCCGCACCACCATCGTCAACGATGCGTGGGCGCGCGGTCAGGAGTTGACGGTGCACGCATGGGCGTACGGCGTGCATGACGGCAAGGTGCGCAACTTGGGCATGATGGTCAGCGAGCCGGGTGCGCTCGATGCCACCTATCAGAAGTGCGTCGCGGCGGTGTCAGCTAGTGGCCCGCACAAGGCAGAGAACGACGTGGTCGCCGCCGATGCGGCTCAGCTCGGCGACGTGCCGGCTATCGTCGAAGGCGTAATCAAGGAGCTTAAACATGAGTGAGACGAGCATGAGTGAGACAAAAGGTGATCCGGTCGTCATCGTGGGCGTGGCCCGCACGCCGATGGCGGCATTTCAAGGCGACTTCGCCGCGCTGACAGCGCCGCAGTTGGGCTCGGTGGCAATCGAAGCGGCCGTGAAACGCGCGGGCCTGAAGCCCGAGCAGATCGACGAAGTGGTAATGGGCTGCGTGCTGCCCGCCGGCCTCGGTCAGGCGCCCGCGCGTCAGGCCGCGCTCGGCGCGGGCTTGCCGCTCGCCACCGGCAGCACCACGGTGAACAAGATGTGCGGCTCCGGCATGCGCGCGGCGATGTTCGCGCACGACATGCTCGCGGCGGGCTCCGTCGATGTGATCGTCGCGGGCGGCATGGAGAGCATGACGAACGCGCCCTATCTGCTGCCCAAAGCACGCAGCGGCATGCGCATGGGCCACGGTCAGGTGATCGACCACATGTTCTACGACGGCCTCGAAGACGCCTACGAAAAAGGCCGTCTGATGGGCACCTTCGCCGAGGAATGCGCGGCGTCGTTCGATTTCACGCGCGAGGCGCAGGACGCGTTCGCCGTCGAGTCGCTCAACCGTGCGAAACGCGCCAACGAAGATGGTTCGTTCAGCTGGGAAATCGCGCCGGTAAAGGTGGAAAGCCGCAAGGGCGATGTCACCATCGATCGCGATGAGCAGCCGTTCAAGGCGAACCTCGAAAAAATTCCGACGCTCAAACCCGCGTTCAGCAAAACCGGCACGGTGACGGCGGCGAACTCGTCGTCGATTTCCGACGGCGCGGCCGCGCTCGTCATGATGCGCGAATCGACGGCCAGGCGTCTCGGCGTCGAGCCGATCGCGCGCGTGGTGGGCCACTCGACCTTCGCACAGGAACCGGCGAAGTTCACCACCGCGCCGGTCGGCGCAATTCGCAAGCTGTTCGAGAAGAACGGCTGGCGCGCGGATGAAGTCGATCTGTATGAGGTCAACGAAGCATTTGCCGTCGTGACGATGGCGGCCATGAAGGAACATCATCTGCCGCACGAGAAGGTCAATGTGAATGGCGGCGCCTGTGCGCTCGGCCATCCGATCGGCGCGTCGGGCGCGCGGATTCTGGTCACGCTGATCGGCGCGCTGAAGAAACGTGGACTGAAGCGCGGCGTCGCGACGCTGTGCATCGGCGGCGGCGAAGCGACGGCGATGGGTGTCGAACTGGTTTAACCCGCGTTCTTAAAGCGCGCTGTTTTGACGGCTTGCTGAGGTATTCCAATGAAGACAGTGTTGATCATCGGTGCGTCGCGCGGCATCGGCCAGGAGTTTGCACGACAGTACAAGAAGAGCGGCTGGCGCGTGCTCGCCACCGCGCGCGACGGCGCCGCGCTCGATGCATTGAAGGCACTCGGCGCCGAAACTTTTTCACTCGATGTAAGCGCGCCGGAAGAAATCGCCGCGCTCGGCTGGAAGCTCGACGGTGAACGGCTCGATGCGGCGATCCTGGTGTCGGGCGTGTACGGCCCGCGCACGGAAGGCATCGAGACGATCACCGCCGAAGACTTCGACCACGTCATGCACACCAACGTGCGCGGACCGATGCAACTGATACCGATCCTGCTACCGCTCGTCGAAGAAGCCGGCGGCGTGTTCGCGGTGATTTCGAGCAAGATGGGCAGCATCGGCGACGCCAGCGGCACGACTGGGTGGCTGTATCGCGCGAGCAAGGCGGCGTTGAACGACGCGCTGAAACTCGCTTCGCTGGAAGCGAAGCGCGCCGCGTGCGTTTCGTTGCATCCGGGCTGGGTGCGCACCGACATGGGCGGCGCGCAGGCCGCGATCGATCCGGCACGCAGCGTCACCGGCATGCGTGAAGTGCTGGCGCAGGCCGCCGCGGCGCGCGACGAGTTCAATGGCCGCTTCTATCAATACGACGGCACGCTGCTCGACTGGTGAGCAACGTGCCGGCAAGGAGACACACTCATGGTGCTTGATCAGGATCACTTGATGGTCCGCGATGCGCTGCGCACCTTCGTGCGCGAAGCGATCACGCCGCACGCGGCAGTGTGGGACCGCGAGCGCACTTTTCCGAAGGATGTGCATCGGCAACTCGCGGAGCTCGGTGCGTACGGCGTGCTGGTACCCGAAGCGTATGGCGGTGCCGGCATGGACGCGCTGGCGCTCGCGCTGATTCTGGAAGAAATCGCTGCCGGCGACGGTGGCACCTCGACGGCTATCTCGGTCAACAACTGCCCGGTGTGCAGCATTCTGCTGACCTATGGCAACGACGCGCAGAAACGCGACTGGCTGACGCCGCTCGCGCGCGGCGAGATGCTCGGCGCGTTTTGCCTGACCGAACCGCAAGCCGGTTCCGACGCATCCGCGTTGCGCACCACCGCCACACGCGACGGCGATGCGTACGTGCTGAACGGCGTCAAACAGTTCATCACGAGCGGCAAGAACGGCAACGTCGCGATCGTGATGGCCGTGACCGACAAAGCGGCGGGCAAGCGCGGCATCAGCGCGTTCATCGTGCCCACCGACACAAAGGGCTACGTTGTCGCGCGAGTCGAGGACAAGCTCGGCCAGCATTCGTCGGATACGGCGCAGATCATTTTCGAGGACTGCCGCGTGCCGGCCGCGAATCTAATCGGCGCAGAAGGCGAAGGCTATCGGATTGCGTTGTCGGGGCTGGAAGGCGGACGTATCGGTATCGCGGCGCAAAGCGTCGGCATGGCGCGCGCCGCGTTCGAAGCGGCGTTGAGTTATGCGAAGGAGCGTGAGAGTTTTGGTGCGCCGCTCTTTTCGCACCAGGCCGTGCAATTCCGCCTCGCCGATATGGCGACGCAACTCGAAGCCGCGCGCCAACTGATCTGGCACGCCGCCTCGTTGAAAGACGCCGGCCAACCGTGCCTGACCGAAGCCGCGATGGCCAAGCTGTTCGCGTCCGAAGCCGCCGAGCGCATCTGTTCGGCCGCCTTGCAGATTCATGGCGGCTACGGCTACCTGAGCGACTTCCCCGTCGAGCGGATTTACCGCGACGTGCGTGTCTGCCAGATCTACGAAGGCACGAGCGACATCCAGAAAATTTTGATCGCGCGCGGTCTTGGCTGAAGTCCGATGAACAAGCAACTGTTGTCGATGCAACGACCATCCGACTGTCCGTGCGGCGGCGCCGCGCCTGACCAGCGCAGCGGTGCCAAAGCGCCGCGCTTCGCGCAATGCTGCGGCCGCTATATCGACGGCGGCGAAGCGGCGCCACGGGCGCTGGAACTGATGCGTTCGCGCTATAGCGCTTATGTGTTGGGCGCAACGGACTATCTGCGCGCCACGTGGGCGCCCCATACCTGCCCCGCCGATCTCGACGCAGACCCGGCCGCGCCCGACGCGCCGCGTTGGCTCGGACTGCAGATCAAGGCGTTCGCTGAAACGGGCGCCGATCATGCGACGGTCGAATTCGTCGCACGCTACAAGGTGGGCGGCCGCGCGCATCGGTTGCACGAGTTGAGCCGCTTCGTTCGCGGCGATGACGGCCGCTGGCGCTACGTCGACGGCGACGTCAGCGAATAAAGTCCCTTTCCGCCCCTTACAAACCGACGCAGCGTCCTTACACCGCGCTCACATATGGCCCTGATAGCGGGGCCAATTTTTTTGTTGGCGCGATGCCACACGAGCCGCGCCACGCCTGATTGCTTCGGTGCGCCAAACACTCGTGAAGTCTTCTTCGACCGGCCTCACGCGACCCAACAGCACGCGGCAATTTTTGCGGCGCGGGTTCTCCTTGATTGCACAAAACAAAATTGTCGTGCCAGGATGAGGCCGTAGCTTCATGACGTCACGTTGCGAGAGCCGGTCCATACCAACTCCGCAAAATGCGCAGGAGGCCCTGCCGGGCACCAGACAGTGTGGTTCCGGCGGCGGTTTCGGCAGCAGGCGTGACGCTCATCATCGGCGCGTGGGGTCGCGTCGGCCGTTTGGGTTCATCCCGTGCGATCTCGATTAGCGTGCGTGCGCCTCTGGCGCACTCCGTACGCGAGTGTGTTTTTGTTTGTCGAAAACCTGCCCGAAAGGCAAATGTCAGCAATGACTTTCGACAGATAGACACCACGGTGTTCAGGGCAGGTTTTTGAGGCAGGTGCGTGAATGGTGTTCAGCAAGGTTCTGACGAAGTGTGCGGTGATCTGTGCAGCGGCTACGTGCGCTGTCGCACTCGCGCACGCCGACCCGCTCGCGGACACCCAGGCGGGTCCGTTGACCCGCGCACACGTGCCGCGCATCGCGCTCGACGACGACGTCTATCTGCCCACCGCAGGTCTTAACGAACAGATCATCCGCGTTCCGGTCGACGCAGCCGGTACGGTCACTCTCGAAACGACGATCTACAAACCGGACGGCGCTGGCCCGTTTCCGATGATCGTTTTCAACCACGGCAAGATCCCCGGCGATCCACACACGCAGGAACGCAGCGACCCGCTGCCGCTCGCGCGCGAATTCGTGCGGCGCGGCTACGTGGTGGTCGCGCCGAACCGCCAGGGTTTCGGCCACTCGGACGGCGTGTATCAGCAGGATGGCTGCGACGTCGAAAAGAACGGCATCGGCCAGGCCGGCGACGTCGCCGCGACGATTGATTTCATGTCGAAGCAGCCTTATGTCGATGCCAAACACATTGTCGTGGCCGGCACCTCGCACGGCGGTCTTGCAACGATGGCGTACGGCACCGAAGCCGCGCCGGGCGTGCGGGCATTGATCAACTTCTCGGGTGGCTTGCGGCAGGACGCGTGCAGCGACTGGCAAGGCAATCTAACGCGTGCATTCGGTGCTTACGGCGAGAAGACCAAGGTGCCGTCGCTGTGGATGTACGGCGATAACGATTCGGTCTGGAACGCGCCGTTGGTGGCCGGCATGTACGCCGCTTATGGCGCGCACGGCGCGAGCGCGAAGATGGTGGATTTCGGCAACTACAAGAACGACGCGCATCGTCTGGTCGGGGATCGTGATGGCGTGCACGTGTGGTGGCCGGCGGTCGAAGCATTCCTCGCGCAGGTCGGCATGCCGACTGGCGTGCAGTATCGCGTAGCGGATCCGTCCATGCCGAAGGCGAGCGGGTTTGCCGCTGTCGATGCGGTCGACGCCGTGCCGTTTGTCGATGAAGCCGGGCGGAATGGCTATCGGAATTTCTTGCATCAGTTTCCTAGCCGGGCGTTTGCTGTTTCTGACTCGGGGGCCTGGTCCTGGGCTGAAGGTGGCGATGATCCGATGTCGGTCGCGGTCGCGAATTGCCAGAAGCAGAGTTCGGCGCCTTGCCGGTTGTATGCGGTGAATAATGCGGTTGTTTGGGGCGATCAGTCTTCCCAGACGGTTGATAATGGCGCGGCGGGCGGCGGTACCGATGGGCGTCGCGCTATTGCCAGCCGCGAGTAAGAGCCGGTGATCACCCGGCCGCCGTGCTAGGTCGAATCACCCACGAGCATAATTTTCAGCGCCATGCCGCGGCCTGTTCATGCGCGGCGTCTTGTGATCCAACCGCGCGACCCTCAGCCTGGCGGGCGTGCTTGAGTGCGCGCCAGACGCGTGCCGGCACGCGGTGCATCGCATTTTCAAACGATTCGGCATTGCGGCGGCGCGCGTCGAGCGCGTCGCGGATGCTCGCTTCCCGGTCGAAGCCGTCGCCGTATCGATAGGCGAAGTCGCAGTACGCCAACCGGTCCCGGGTTTCGACGAGTCCCCAGTCGAGCGCTCGTTGGTAGCGAGGTTCGAAATCGAGGAAGCGTTCACGGTAAGGGCGTGCTTCGTCGATATAGCCAAGATCGGTAAGCGACGCCATCAAGTGGTCCGGTTCCGTGTGCGCCGTGAGCGCGTCGATATCCTGCTGGTCGAACCGGACGACGACAGACCTGCTCACGCGCCGCGCTTCTTCCGACCGGTTCGAGACAGTGAGCCACTCTTCGCTGCGTCCGCGATATTTGAGCTGCTCGATCGGCGCCATGAACATATTGCGTAGTTGCTCGCCCCAGACGCGGAATACGGCACCCGTGTTGCGGGGATCGAAATAGCGGACCATTGCGGTCATTCCGTCACCGATATCCGCGAACAGAAATGCGCGCAGGTGCGCGGCGAGATCGGACAGTTCGACATCGCTCCAGATGAGGACGAGGCACGGCGAGTGCAGATCGATCTGATCCAGTTCATGCGCCCACGGCGCCATGGGATTGTCGATTCGCACGAGAAAGAGCGAAGCCGCTCCTGCCTGCTCTTCGGGAAGACCTTCATATACCGAGACGAATGCGCTCTTCGACTGTTCGAGCAAAGGTTGAATCTTGCCGGGCGACGCGGCTCCATCGACGAGTCCGAACATCTGCGGTGCCATTTTTCCAGAAACTCTCTGCATCACTTTCTTCTCGCGACTACGTTACGCCCATGCGGCCTGCTGGATACTGCCCACCTTCAGCGGTTCCGATTCGGACGC